>NZ_JBXWMC010000002.1:0-609940 GCF_059609665.1 Ruegeria sp. YTSC230
TTTCGTCGTTCTGGGGCGCCCCTAGCGCCAGCAATCCCAACAGTTCCCCAACCAACTCAATCGCATACTTCCCTTCTGTAAGCGTTGCATCTGACCCCCTAAATGAGCACCTCATCAGCCAACAACTAGAAGTCTATGATGTCTCCAAAAGGATACAGGCATCATGAATTCTCAAGCTTTAGGTGAGCTCGCAAATGACCAGAAAGTCAAAAACGTCTTCCACGCCCACTGTTACTCAATTCCCGTTGGGAAAGACGGCCGCCGTCTGTGGACCCGAAGGTTCAAAGATTAAATGGGGCAAAAAATGAAGTCGGGCCGTTTATCTGTTGGCGAAGTTGCAAAGACATGTGGTTTCAAACATGAGACCGCCTTCAGGTGGAAAAAAACGTCCGAGAAAAAGGTTTCGGGTCCTCATTCAACACTAGAATCCAAATCTCAGCAGCCCTTTGAGGAGATTAAAGTCAGCTCACGTGAGCAAGCTGCCACAGCCGAGTCAGAAAACAACATTTTCAAGCGCAGTGGCTGCGAGGTCCTATATCCCGCCAGTCATAGGGGTCGAGATTTCAGTAAGAGCTTTCGAGAATTCATACCATGAGGCCCCTTCTATCAAGGTAAGAAGTTCAAGGGCATGTCAATTGGGGAGCTCGTATGCATTTCGTACATTTCTCGCGAGATCGCCTGCATCGTCTAAGGTGAATACTTGGATGAAAAAAATTACGAAGTTGGAAGCAACGAGAAGCTGTTCACGCGAAGGCCAAAGCTCCGACCATTCGGGTGCTATGAGGAAGATGAATTTGAAGACGGACTAAAGTACCTACCCAAGATCGGTGATATTGCTCGCTTTTGTCCTAGCAGTAAGTCGGCAGCATCTTTGAAAGCATATCTCCTGATGGCTAAGCCATTGGTAAACTCTTGAAGGAAGACTTTCCGGTTTCCCTTCCCTGGTAAAAGCTCTTCAACTCGCATCTGGATTTCTCCGGCAATTCCGGGGCGAAAAACTATCCGCTAGATCATGAAAGACGGTGTCATCTACAAAAACACGTTGGAGTGAATTATAGTGGATGCATCGAATTGGGCGATGTGACGGAATCTGTAAATGAGAACTTTGTATGGGATTGCTACTGTGGTTGCGCTGGCCCTGACCAGTCCTACCGCAATTGCGGCTCCGGGCATTGCGCTTGATTGGTCAGATCTGCCTGAACCGTCGGTTCAAGTCTATGAAGACCCATACCGGGACCTCAGTCCGGAACAATTTGACGACGTTCTTTTCGTGGTTCGAATGCGCAGCAGGCTGCAGCAGGATGTTGGAACCGCAGTGGAACGGCACGAATGGCAGAAGCTTCTGACCGAGACTGAAGACGCCCTGGTAGACAGTGGAGTTAATGTCGACTGGTTGTTGGATCAGCGGCAGGTCGTAACCGAGCGACGCAAAATGGCTGCGACCGCGGGCAATCAGAAATTCGATGGTCAGACGGTCACATTGGCCGGGTTTGCAATTCCGGCACCGGCAGATGCGGATGGCCGGCCCGTGGTCTATCTGGTGCCGGAACGGGGTATGTGCAGCCACATGCCTCCGCCGCCGCCAAACCAGATGATCCGGGTGCGTTTGAACGGGGACTGGACCCCCAGCTATTTCCACGAGCCAGTGCGGTTGACCGGAACACTGACCATTGATCCGACGGATCAAAGTATGATGGTTGTGGATGGGTTGATGCCCATGCGCGCAACCTTTCAATTGGATGCCGATAACGCCGAGACATTGGAAACCCGTGGTGACCGCCTAGAATGGACCCAAAGCGTTGCCGATCGCCTTCGCGCCGCAGGCAATCGCAAGACCGGGGGCGTTAAGACGTCCGAATGACACGGCTGTCGCTTTGTCACCCTTGTGCCCTCTGTTTACGCAGGCGGCGCTTTGGTTCAGGGGCTGTCCGGACCTTCATCCGTTGAGGCCGCGTTGGATTCCGGTGAAGGCCTGACGAATCCGTAGTACCGCTTGCACTTTCCACGCACTGACATCCCGTGATGGTTTCGTTGGAAGGATAGTTTGATCGGGTACGGGTTTTGGGTCAGTTTCGACGATCTGCCATTGACGCAATCCACGAATGCCGATTTGGGAACTGGTGATGCGGCCGGCAGATCACACCGTCTTTTTTGTTCCTCGAAAACCCATTGCTGAATCCGGCGCAATCCAGCGTCACCCTGATCGGTCTGCGAGCTCAGACCGCTTTCTGTGGAAGGGCTGACTAATTTTTGTGGCAGTTTTGGCTTGGAGTAGAGTTTTTGCCCCTCAGATGGATGATTCTTGGGGTCAGCCATGTGTCAAAACGCGAATTTTATATTTTGGGTATTTTTTGTCCTAAAAATAATAGAAATTTCAATTAGTTACATTCACCTACGGGAAACCCCCAATTCCTGAAGGTAGGGCGATTCGTTAATGTTAAATCATCCAAAGAGTTACTGCGGACAATACCACTTTTCCCCGATGAGGGGCTGGCTACTTACCCCCTCGGCCGGCCCCTCAACCGCCTTCCCAAGTCCCCCTGCCAGCAAATTTCTCCCCTATCCCTGCAATGCCTCCAGGACGAGTGCGGGTAGTTTATGCGTGTCATCGTAGCTCAACCTGTGTGGGATCTCTTCCACCGGAGTTTTTCGGTAGCCTTCCGAAAACAAAAGAAATGGCACGTTTGCACGGCGCGCAGTTTCGGCATCCACTTCGCTGTCTCCGACATAGAGCCGGGGTCCAGCGTTCGCGACCGCGTTGAAGCTTGCCTCAAGGTGCGCGGGGTCTGGTTTGCGAACGGGTAGTGTGTCGCCGCCAAACACTGTTTCGAAGTGATGCGCCAGATCCAGTGCGTCCAGAATATGACGTGCGGGTGCCTCAGGTTTGTTTGTGCATACGCCCAGAACGCAGCCCAATTCGCGCAGTTGCGTCAGAGCTTGCGGGACGCCTGGGTAAGGGATTGTTTTGTCGCTGGAGGCGGCAGAGTAATGGGCGAGTGTGAGTTCGGTCAATTCGCTATGCTGTTCGATCGGCAGGTCGTGATGGCGGATCATGCGTTCGACCAGTTTTGGCAGGCCGTTGCCCACAAATTGTTTGATCGTGCTTTCCGGCAACGGGGCGATGCCGATATCCAGCAATGTCCGGTTGGCGGCCGCTGCAATGTCCGGAAGACTGTCCACCAGCGTTCCGTCCAGGTCGAACATGATTGTTGCCGTCATCGGTTTCCCCGTCGGTTAATGCGCGTGAGTCAGACCTAACCTGCATAAAATCCTTGCGCAATCACCCCACATCCGCGGTTTCCATCGAATAGGGTTGACATACCTGACTAAATTAATCAGATTAACGGAAAGACCCCCTCAGCCAACCCAGTTCGGGTCAGCCATATTGTTGAAAGCGCGAACAAATTAAGGCCCTTCGCCCGAGAACCTACTGGAGTTGTCCTGATGAATGTGCAGACCCCGAATCCCAGCCAGTCCTATGCGGTGTCCATGCTTCCGGCACATAAGGCCGAAGATCTGACCAAGGGTGGCAACCTGGCCCATATCGAACTGGGCGATCAACTATATACCTTGCGTATCACACGCGCCGGCAAGCTGATCCTGACAAAATGAGCACGCATTCCTCGCGCGGTGGCGCTGCGGTTGGGCGTCTGTCCGACCTCAGCCCAATCGAAGCCGGTGCTGTGATGTATCTGCGATTGTGGACCGAAAGTCCCGAGGCCCGTGCGGATGCTGCAAGCGATTTCGAAATTGCGCTTGGTCTGGATCAGGGGCGGGCGGCAATGATGACGCTGGATCGTTTGTGCGGGCTGTGTGCCCTTCACGGCCGTCGCCCGTTGGTGCGGCATGGTCTTGGCTGTTCCTGCCTTGGTGCAGATGAAAACTGTTTCGCCCAGATGATTGCTGCCGCCTCGGAAGGAGCGCGTGAAGACGCGATGATGATGGCAACGCTGATCGTTCGACCAGACTTTGCCCCGGCACTGGCGTCACTGTCCGAAGAGATGGGTATGGTGCTGCGTCGGATGACTGCGTCAGTACCCTTGCCGACAACCGGGCACAAAACCTCCTCGGCCGTGCTGCATTAAGCGGCAGGCGGCTTCAAAACCCCGACTCTGGCGAGCCGGGGTTTTGTTGTTTCAGCAGCACCCGCAGCCCGCGTGATGATGATCATGATCGCAAGTCGGGGCAGGGGCAAAGTCACCGACTTCGGACAAAACCTCGCGCAGGGTCCAAAGGATCATGTCGACGTCTTCCGCCTCGATGGTTAAAGGAGGGCGGACTTTCAGGATGTTGTCCTTGGGTCCTTCGCTGCCGATCAGGATACGGTGATCGCGCATCCGGTTCTTGACGTAACTGCAGATTTCGGTGCCCTCGGATCCGTCTGGATTGATCAGCTCCACACCAAGAAACAAGCCCATGCCGCGCACGTCACCGACACAGGCGAAATCAGCCTCGATCTGACGGAGCCCATCCATCAGCTGCCCACCCATGGCACGGGCGTTATCTTGCAGGCCTTCGTCATCGACGATGTCCAGTACCTCTTTACCGATTCGGCAGGACAGGGTTGAGCCGCCAAAAGTCGAAAAGAACTCGATGCCGTTGTTGAAACTGTCGGCGATGGCTTTGGTCGTGACCAGTACGCCCAACGGATGCCCGTTTCCGATGGGTTTGCCCATGACAACGATATCCGGCAACGCACCCTGGTGTTCAAAGCCGAAATAGTAGTCACCAAGGCGACCGAGACCCGTCTGTACCTCATCAGCGATACAAACCCCGCCGGCCGCGCGGATTTTTTCGTAGACGGCTGGCAGATACCCTTTGGGTGGGATGATCTGGCCGCCAACCGAAGGGAAGGTCTCGGCGATGAAGCCAGCCAACCCTTGGCCTTTATCCTCTAGCGCGGCAATAGCCGGATCCACGAGATCGGCGAATTTCTGTGCCCGGTCAGGATCGTCGCGCTTGAATGAGCCCCGGTAGTCGTCTGCAACCTCGACCAGTTCGACCCAATCGGCCTGACCAATCCCGCCTGGTTTGTTGAACTTGTAGGCAGAGATCGCCACCGCCGCATTCGTATTGCCATGGTACCCGTGGTCAGGCGTTACGATGCCTTTGGCCCCGGTATGCGCGCGCGCCAGACGCAAGGCCAGCTCGTTGGCCTCGGTGCCCGAGTTGACGAAAAAGCACACCTTGAAATGATCCGGTAGCTTGGACAGGATTTTGTCAGCAAAGGCTGTTTGCGCCGGGTGCAGGTAGCGGGTGTTGGAATTCATCCGCTTAAGCTGATCTGCCGCGACGGCCTGAATGCGCGGATGCGCGTGGCCCACATGGGGGACGTTGTTATAGGCGTCCAGATAGGGGCGCCCCCATTCGTCGAACAGATGATGCTTCCAACCGCGGACCAGCATGACCGGATCATCATAGGTCAGGCTAAGGTTGCCACCGAAATGGTCATGCCGCCCTTGCAGGATCGCCTGCTTGTCGGTCGGGCGATAGAACACTTTGTCGTCCGGCAGGTTCAACAGCGCCGCCGGGTTCGGGCAAACGGCGTGCCACAACTCCATCTCGTCTGGGTCGCCGACACCGGGCCAGTCGTTCTGCATCCCGTCAGTTGTCAGGGCCAGTTGGAAATGCACATGCGGGGCCCAGCCGCCATTCTGCGTGGCGTCCCCCAGCCGTGCAAAGGCCGCACCCTGCGCGACCGGATCGCCCGGTTTCAGCCGGTCACAGACCTCGGGGTCGAGATGACCGTAGAGCGTATAGAACGGATCACCCTCGGGTGTTTCATGGTGCAGGATCACTACGCCGCCATAATCCAGATGCGTATCGCGGTTTTCGACTGCCTCGATCCGGCCACTCATCGGTGCATGCAAAACAGTTCCGTCAGGGGCGAATACGTCTACGGCCAAATGCACCGTTCGCCTGTCAGAGGCCTTCCACGGTCCTTTGCGGAACGCAGGCTCGGCATAGATCAGGCGCGGTTCGTTGTAATAGCCCAGCCAGAGGCCTTCTCCGAACTCTTCGCCCACGCGCGCGGCTTCGTCTAGCGGCATGTGGAACGGGTTCTGGGGCCAGGTCGAGTTTTCAACCGACAGCGATCCCATCGGAACATCGCTCAGGTCCTGCTCGAACATCTGCGCGAATTGTCCGCGATGCTCGGACAGATAGGCGTGGATGCGTTCGGCCCCGTCGGTCACCGGCAACCCGCAGGCGGCGCGCAGCCGGGCGGACATCAAGCCGCCATTCATCGTATCGTTCTCTAGGAAGCGCCACGCAGGGGCCTGACTGATAGTTACATAAGGATCGTCCGGATTGTCCGCGGCCATCAAGGTCGAGTTCACCACGGACACGGCCAGCCGCATCCGCAGCAGCGGCCAGATCAGATCGACCTCGTCAGCACGCAGGCGATTGGCGGCGTGATAACCACGCACCAACGCCGTCAATGCCCGCTCGGGTTTTGGGTGGTCCAGAACGATATACGCCCCGGCAATTGCCAGATCGCAGATACGCGGTGCGGCGCACATATCACCAAGATCGATCAAGCCAGAGACGGTTTGCCGCTGACCCAGTTCACCGTCGACCAATATGTTGTAGTCGTTGGCATCATTGTGGATGGCTTGTTTTGACAATCCAGCCAGAGGGCCCGAGATGGCATCGAATTCAACGCAAATCTCTGACAACATCGCCCGCCGTGCAGGATCGGCAATGGCATCCAGCTTGTCCGAAATCCAGCCCGCTTGTGTCAGATCCCATTTGAATTCCGTGCGGTGCAGCCCGTCATGGGTAAACCGTTCCATTGCCCGGTCGGTTGCCCCCAGAATGCGGCCCAGTTTCAGGATCAGTTCTTCGGATTTCGGCGCAGCCTTGGCATAGCATTGGCCGGGCAGGCATTCGAGCAACCAAACCAGTCGGAGCTGCCCATCTTGATCAGAGATTTCCGGCAGCAGCGCACCGTTGATATCCGGAAAAACACTGGGAAAGGGCAGTCCCGGCGCCTCGGCGGCGATGTGTTTCAGCGCCTTGATCTGCAGGTCAATGAACTCTGCCTCGCAATCCGCACGCATGACTTTCAGCACGTAGTCCTGACCATTGGTGGCCTTGACCAGAAAGTTGAGGTCATATTCGCCGTCCAGCCGGTTCAGTTTGGTCTCAAGCCCCCAATGGGTGCGCAGGGCGCGGGCCCAGAATTCGGTCAACTCGGTCATCAGTGCGACGGTCCTTTAATCCAGCGCGCGCAGGCGTTTGATCAGCGAGGATGTGTCCCAGCGTCCGCCGCCCAGTTTCTGAACGTCTTTGTAAAACTGATCGACCAGAGCGGTCACAGGCAGTGAAGCCCCTGTTTCATTGGCCGTATCCAGACAGATGCCAAGATCCTTACGCATCCAGTCCACCGCAAACCCATGTTCGAAATGGTCATCCAGCATTGTCTCATATCGGTTTGCCATCTGCCAACTGCCTGCCGCGCCCTGACTGATAACTTCAACGACTGCGCGGCCATCAAGGCCCGCCTTCTCGGCAAAGTGCAGCGCTTCGCTGAGGCCCTGCACCAGACCGGCAATAGCGATCTGGTTGCACATCTTGGTCATCTGACCTGCACCGCTGTCGCCGATACGACGGCATATCTTGGAATAGACCTGCATAATCGGTTCAGCCGCGTCATACGCCGCCTGATCCCCACCGCACATAATCGACAGAACCGCATTTTCTGCCCCTGCCTGACCGCCCGAGATCGGAGCGTCCACAAAAGCGATGCCTTTTGTTTGCCCAGCTTCGTACAACTCGCGTGTCACACTGGCCGAAACAGTGGTGTGATCAACAAAGGTCGCCCTATTGGACATGCCGCTGAATGCGCCGTCTTCACCTGTACAAACCATCCGTAGGTCGTCGTCGTTACCGACACAGGCCATGACGAAATCTACACCCTGCGCGGCCTCTCGGGGCGTCGTCGCCATGGCGCCACCATGTTGCGCGACCCAAGCTTCGGCCTTAGTGGCGGTGCGGTTGTAAACGGTCACCTCATGACCTGCGGCCTGCAAGTGACCGGCCATGGGGTATCCCATGACGCCCAGACCCAGAAACGCGACTTTTGCCATTTGGAGATCCTCTCTGCTGTCCGGTACCCGTTTCTTTCAGCGGGCCGGATTGTTTAGCAGAGACAAAGCAAAGCTGCGCCCAAAGGGCAACCCCGCGTCACGCTTTGCCACCCAAATCCTGCAGGATCGGGCAATCGGGTCTGTCGTCCCCTGCGCAAGCGTTGATCAGATGGCTCAGAGTGTCCCGCATGGCGTTCAGGTCAGCGATCTTGGCTTCGATCTGAGCCATATGCGCGCGGGCCACCTTTTTGACATCGGCGCTGGCACGGGTTTCGTCCTCGTACAATGCCATCAGCGTCCGGCAATCCTCGATCGTGAATCCTAAGGCGCGGGCGCGACCCAGGAAATTTAACTTGTGCACGTCCTGACTGCGAAACCTGCGGTATCCGTTGTCATCGCGCAGGGGCTTTACCAGGCCGATTTCTTCGTAATACCGGATCGTCTTGGCGGGTAGGCCGGTCTGGTTTGAAACATCGCCGATATTCATGAGGTCACCGTTTGCGTTGCATGGCCTTGCGGGGTGTCAGGCAGGCTGGCCCGGACGCGTCGCAAACGCAGCGCATTCGAGACCACGAAAACACTGGACAATGCCATGGCCCCAGCGGCAAGCGCTGGGGACAGCAGATGGCCGCCAAAGGGGTAAAGAACCCCAGCGGCAACCGGAATAAGCAAGATGTTATAGCCGAACGCCCAACCCAGGTTCTGCTTGATGTTGCGCATGGTTCTGCGGCTGATCTCGACCGCGTTTGCGACGCCGCGCAGATCGCCCGACATCAGCACGACATCCGCAGTTTCAATCGCTACGTCTGTGCCGGTTCCGATGGCGATGCCGATATCCGCCGAAGCCAGTGCCGGGGCATCGTTGATGCCATCCCCGACAAAGGCCAGTGCACCAAACGTGTCGCGCAGCGCATTGATCGCGGCAAGCTTACCATCGGGCAGTACCTCGGCCGTGACATGATCTATGCCCAGCTTGTCCGCCAGAGCCTGCGCCGTCCGGGCGTTGTCGCCTGTCACCATCGCCAACGTTAGCCCCATTTCGTGCAACCGCCCTAGCGCCTGCACAGTGCCGGGCTTGATCGGGTCCGCGACCGCAAGCATTGCAGCGGCCTGACCGTCGATCGCTATAAACAAAGGGGTTGCGCCCTCTTCGGCGCGCTGGTTGGCCTCGGCCATCAGGTCCGTGACGGTTATGTCGTTCTGCTCCATCAATCTGGCCGAACCGATCAGCAACTTATGCCCCTCGACCACAGCCCGAACTCCCAGCCCTGTGAGAGACTCAAATTCTGATACCTTGGGCAATTCAGATGGTCCGGCACGAGTGATGGCAGTGGCAACGGGATGCTCTGACCTTGCCTCGACGGCGGCGGCCAAACGCAGAACACTGTCGCGGTCAAAGCCGTTTGCAGTCGTAACACTCTCCAGTTCCGGCCGGCCCAGCGTCAGTGTCCCGGTCTTGTCCAGCGCGACCACCTTGGCTTGCTGCAACTGCTGCAACGCATCGCCTTTGCGGAACAGCACACCCAATTCTGCCGCGCGGCCGGTGCCGACCATGATCGAGGTTGGTGTCGCAAGGCCCATGGCGCAGGGGCAGGCGATAATCAGAACTGAGACACCGGCGACCAGCGCCAATGGCAATGCCGGTTCCGGGCCGACGAACATCCAAATGGCGATCGTCAGCAGCGCAACAGCCATTACAACGGGCACAAATCGCGCAGTAATCCGGTCGACCAGCCCTTGGATCGGCAGCTTCGCCCCCTGCGCCTGTTCGACCATGTGGATCACCTGCGCCAACACCGTATCGGCACCAACGCGCGTTGCGCGTACCCGCAGCGCTCCGGTGCCATTCACCGTACCACCAACGACTTGATCCGATGGCGACTTGCCCACCGGCACCGGTTCGCCCGTGATCATGCTTTCATCCACATAAGAGGTGCCGTCCAGAACCTCGGCATCCACGGGAACTCGTTCGCCCGGGCGGATCTGCAGGGTATCGCCTACTGTTATGTCGGCGATGGGGCGTTCAATGAAATTTCCGTCCTGTTCGACCCGCGCTGTTTTGGGCTGCAGCCCAACCAGCTTGCGGATCGCGGCCCCGGTCCGACCTTTGGCCCGCGCTTCCATGACCCGGCCCAGCAGTATGAGAACCACGATGACAGAGGCGGCCTCGAAATACACATTGGCGCTACCCTGCGGCAGGATCTGCGGGGCGAAGGTTGCAGTGACGGAAAACAAATAGGCAGCCCCCGTTCCTAAGGCGACCAGCGCGTTCATATCGGGCGATCCGCGCATCAGTGACGGAATACCTTTGGCGTAGAACACGCGCCCGGGGCCAATCAGAATGGCCGAGGTCAGTGCGAACTGGATGAGGTGGCTGGTTTGCGTGCCGATCGTGGCCTGGACCCAATGGTGGAAGGCCGGGATCATATGCCCGCCCATTTCCAGAATGAATACAGGCAGTGCCAATACCGCTGCGAAGATCGTCGTGCGGGTCATCGCATGCGCTTCGTCGGATTTCGTGTGGTCTGTTTGGTCAGCCGTCATGCTGTCTGCCACGCGCGCAGGGTATCCTACGGCCTCAGACAAACCGGCCAGCTTTTGCGGGTCGGTGGCCCCGCCGATAAACGTGACCACAGCGGTTTCGGTCGCAAGATTGACTTGTGCGTCGACGACCGCAGGATCAGCGGTCAGCGCGTTCTCGATCTTTGCCACGCACGAGGCGCAGGTCATCCCGTCAATTTTCAGGGTCGTCTGCTTGCTGGCCGCCGGGTACCCGGCGTTGCTCAGGGCGTCAGTCAGTGCGTTGATCGGCCCGGTATGTGTGACCTGCGCCGTTTCGGTCGCAAAGTTGACCGAGGCGTCGGTCACTTCTGGCACCGATTGCAATGCGGCTTCTACACGCCCCACGCAGGACGCGCAGGACATGCCCGAGATTTTGAGTTGTGTTGTTTGCGGCGTAGCCATGCGACTCGTCCCGATGTGTTGTCTGCCCTCCAAATGGGGGTTCCAGTCACGGGAAGGTCAAGAGGTATCGCGGATTTTCTTTTTTGCAACCCGCGCGTCGGCGTCACCTGTTCGCAAACATTTCTAGCAAGAGAGAGTTGTAGGTATCCGGTGGCGGCGATCTGACGGCCTCGGGGGAGGCAAAGAACGCAAGAGACATTGCGGCCGTGGTCAGCGCAATGCCTACAAGAATGAAACCGGCCGTATTCAATGAAGATCGCGACATGGGCAAAGTCCTGGTTCGAGAGGTTCATCAGGCGCTGTTGGGTCAGGACTGTTTTGCCAGCTCTTGCTTCAACCTGTCATTTTCGGCCTGAAGTTGCGCCAATTGCTGCCCTAGCGAATTCAGATGTGGGCGAAGCTCGGCCTCGGTAAAGCGGGGCGTGATGTGGCGCGGGCAGTTCCAGTCCAGCGCTTCGACCCGGATGATGACGGCGCGTTCAGCCGGGGCATCGGCACCGTCAGGATATAGGCTGGTCGTGGCATCTTCGCCCTCGGTGAACGCGACCCGGCCAAGGATTTTCAGGCGCCGCCGATTGGCGTAATCCATCAGGATCATTGCAACCCGGTCATTTCCATCCAGATTACCGCGCGAGATATACTGCTTGTTGCCCGAAAAGTCGGCATAACCGATTGTCTGCGGTCCCAGAACTTTGAGAAACCCGGTCGGTCCGCCACGGTATTGCACATATGGCCAACCCGTTTCGGACACGGTGGACTGATAGAACCCGTCCCGCGCTTCGATAAAGGCCTTTTCAGGCTCGCCGATTACGTGGCCTTGCTGCGGGCCACTTTCGATGAATTTGGCATAGGTCTTGGCAGACCCCATCCGTTCCTGATGGGCGCGGACGGCAGGGGTGAAGGTCAGTTCGGAAAAGGCACGAGGCATGAGATGTCCTTTCAAAGTCCCAGATCGGACAGGCCGGGGTGATCGTCGGGGCGGGGGCCTTGCGGCCAGAAAAACAGACGTTCGGTTTCTGCAATCGGCAGGTCGTTCAGCGATGCGTGGCGTTCGGCCATTCGACCATCTTCGGCAAACCGCCAGTTTTCGTTGCCATAAGACCGGAACCACTGACCGCTGTCGTCACGCCATTCATATGCATAACGAACCGCAATGCGGTCACCGGAAAAGGCCCACAGCTCTTTGATCAACTGATAGTCCAGTTCCTTGTGCCACTTGCGTGTCAGAAAGGCATGGATGTCTGCATGGCCGCTAAGGAATTCTGCCCGATTTCTCCACTGGCTGTCTTCGGTATAGGCCGGGGTCACGACGTCCGCATCACGGCTGTTCCAGGCGTTTTCCGCCAATCGCACTTTTTGCGTTGCGGTTTCCAGGGTGAACGGGGGCAGAGGAGGACGGTTCATGCGCTGGTCTTTCAGGTCAGAGAAGCCGCCATCAAGGCGATAGTCAAGAGAAGGGGGATGTACTGGTGCGAGAGAGGTCTGGTGCGGGGTCTCAAATGTTCGCTCCTGAGTTTACTGATCGGTACACTGTGCCTTGAATGTGTACAGATCGGTAACCTTTTTCAAGTGTTGAGTTGGTTTTTTTTGAACCCACATTTTCGTCTCCTAAGGGGAGTATGTAAAAACAGAAGGTTAGGCTGTGTCTGTTGCAGCCATCGCTGCGGCGCACTATGTACCGATCAGTACATACAGGAGCTGACAGATGCGCCCGAACAAACGTGACGAGCTGGTCCGCAAGGCATTGCAGGTCTTCTATCGTGACGGATTTCACGTCACCGGCATGGACAAGTTAGTGGTCGAGACGGGCGTGTCGAAAACGTCGATGTACAAACATTTCCGTACCAAGGAAGAGCTGATCCTGGCGGCTTTACAGTTGCGGGATGAGAACTTTCGCAAATGGTTCCTGCAGCGGGTAGATGAGCTAGCCGATACACCGGCCGAACGGCTGATCGCCAGTTTCGATGTGCTGGGCGAATGGTTCCTGGAGGACAGCTTTCGCGGATGCATGTTCATCAAAGCGGGCGCAGAGTATCAGGAACAAGATCACCCGATCCATGTGCAGGCAGCCGAACACAAGCATCTGATGCTCGAATTTCTCACCAATTTGGCCCGCCAGGCAGGCGCACGTGATCCCGAGGCATTGGGATGCCAGCTGCTGCTCTTGCAAGAGGGCGCAATCGTAACGGCCGTCCTGGTAAAAAGCTGCGATCCTGCGCGAGATGCAAAGGCAGCGGCACAGGTTCTGCTGGATAATGCCCTGGCTTGACTAGGTTTAAACCTGTGAACGTAAGGTCTTGTGCGAAAAAGACGTTGCGTAGCAATCCGGTGGATGGGTTGGTTTGCGCGATGCCCAACGCTACCCTTATCGAAATTCGATTTGGGAGAAGCCTACATGTCGCTATTCAAGCCAACCGCCAACTGGGTCACTGACGAACATCAGATGTTTGCCGAAATGGCAAACCGGTTCATGGACGACGAACTTGTGCCCAATATCGAACGCTGGAACCAAAACGGCATGGTCGATCGCGAATTCTGGAACAAGGCCGGGGACATGGGGCTGATGGCCGGCGCTATTGCTGAGGAATATGGTGGCGTTGGCGGCGGGATTGGGTTCGACGCGGTCACGATGTACGGGCAAGCCGCACGCGGTGACTCGGGTTGGGGTTTTGGAATTCAGTCGATTGTTGTCCATTACCTGAACGCCTATGGCAGCGAGGATCAAAAGCACAAATGGCTGCCCCGTTTGGCATCCGGTGAAATGGTTGGTGCTTTGGCTATGACTGAGCCGGGAACAGGTTCGGACGTTCAGTCCGTTCGCACTACGGCAGACAAGGACGGAAATTCCTATCGCCTGAACGGATCCAAGATCTTTATCACCAACGGACAATCCGCCGATTTGATCCTGGTGGCCGCAAAGACGGATAAATCGCAAGGATCTAAGGGCGTATCGCTGATCGCAGTAGAAACCGAAGGCGCAGAAGGATTTCGCCGGGGCCGTAACCTCAAGAAACTGGGGATGAAGGCCAACGATACGGCCGAGCTGTTCTTTGAAGACGTCAAGGTTCCGATGACGAACCTGATCGGACCTGAGGAAGGTCAGGGCTTCTATCAGATGATGAAGCAATTGCCGTGGGAACGCCTGACCATCGGTATCATGGCGCTGGGCGCGATCGACTTCGCGATTGCCGAAACTGTACGCTATACGCAGGATCGCAAGGCCTTTGGCCAACGCGTTATGGACTTTCAGAACACGCGTTTCAAACTGGCTGAGTGCAAAACCAAAGCCGAAGTTCTGCGCAGTTTCGTCAATGACTGCATCGCACAACTCGAGGCTGGTACATTAGATGCGGCGACGGCTTCTATGGTGAAATACTGGGGTTCAGAAGTGCAGAACGAGATCATGCACGAATGCCTTCAGTTGTTCGGTGGTTACGGGTTCATGATGGAATACCCGATTGCACGGCTTTATGCAGATGCGCGGGTGCAGATGATCTACGGCGGCACCAACGAGATCATGAAGGAACTGATCGCCCGTTCTCTGGACAAGTAACGCACCCAAAGGGCTCCCGCCTGTCGCCAACGTTTCTGGAAAACGTCTCATCCCGTTGGGTCGGGCAGGTGCGGGCGCAGCCCGCACCTGCCCGACCTCTCTGCTGTCCGCAGGACGCAAAGCCGGAGGCTGCGAAGTTTTGGATCAGAATGGGCCAACCTGACCTTGCAGCCATATCCGAAATGACCGTAGCGGTTCGGATTCCGGTCGAGTCTGTGGCCAGACCAGAAAGAATTGCCCAAGGCTGATATGGGGCCCTTTCCATGCTGGAACCAATCTTTTGGTTTTCAGTTCGTCTTCGATCAGATAGCTGGGCAATAGCGCCGCTCCCAGCCCGTGAATCGTGGCCTGCACCATGGTCGAGAACTGATCGAACAGCATTCCCCGCATCCCTGATACGTCACGCCCTTGTGCCGCAAACCATCGCTCCCAAGCGTCCGGTCGCGTCTCTAGATGTAGCAATGGGGCCGTCATCAGCCAGCCCAAGTCCTGCTCCTGATCGGGCAACAGGCCCTGCGCGCAGACCGGAACCACATCTTCACGCATGATCGGCAGGTAGTTGACGCCCGGCCAGTTCTTTTGGCCGAAGTGGATGGCGGCATCAAAATGTTCGGTCTCGAAATCAAACGGCTTGAGGCATGTGCTCAGGTTTACGGTCACTTCGGGGTGGCGACGGGCAAAATCCTGCAGGCGCGGCGCCAGCCAGTGCATTCCAAAGGCGGGCAGGATGGACAGGTTCAGCGACCCGCCTGTTGGGTTGGCCTTCAGTTTCAGTGACGCTTGCGCAATTTGGTTTAGCGCTGTGCGCGCCACCTGAACATAATCTTTCGCGGCGGGGGTCAGGTGCAATCGCATCTGGTTTCGCTGAATGAGCGCGACGCCCAGTTGGTCCTCCATGGACTTCAACTGTCGGCTGATCGCGCTTTGGGTCAATGACAGCTCCTCGGCTGCAGCCGAGGCGCTGCCGAGGCGATCAACCGCCTCCAGTGCCAGAAGTGAGGGGATCGAGGGTAGAAACCGACGGGGCGCAATCATATTACAAATCCTCATACCTTTCACACGGAATATCACTGGCAATTGCCGTGCACCAGCCCGATACAGAGGCGTGGAATCCAATGTGGATGTGGATCAATGACCCTAACGACCAGTATTCAAGAGTTTCAGCCCGCCGATCGGCTGGACGGTATTGAGCTGTCAGAGATCGTTCGCATTTCCGAACAGGCCGCGCGCCTTCGGGCGCAGGGTGTCGACGTGATTGCGCTCAGCACTGGCGAGCCTGATTTCCCAACGCCGTCGCATGTTGTTGAGGCGGCCCACCGCGCAGCTATTGACGGGCAGACGCGATACCCCGCAACGGCAGGAACGCCCACTTTGCGATCAGCGATCGCGACTGAGGCTGGCGCGCATCCCGAGAACGTAGTCGTTTCGACGGGTGCCAAGCAGGTTTTGTCCTGCGCAATGATGGCAACTCTGAACCCCGGCGATGAAGTGATTATGGCTGCGCCATTCTGGACAAGCTATGCGGATATGGTCAGTTTGGCTGGCGGTGTCCCCGTAGTCGTCAGCTGTCCGGCGACGCAGAAATTCAAACTGACGCCGGATCAATTGGAAGCCGCGATCACCCCGCGCTCGCGTTGGCTGCTGCTGAATTCCCCGTCCAATCCAACTGGCGCGGTCTATTCCAAGGCGGAATTGCAGGCGCTGGGCGCGGTATTGCAAAACTATCCTCAAGTCTGGGTGATTTCTGACGAGATTTATCAACACCTGTCTTTTGTGCCTTTCACGCCCTTTGTGCAGGCCGTTCCCGAATTAGCGGAACGAACGTTGATCGTAAACGGCGTGTCCAAGGCCTATTCCATGACAGGCTGGCGCATCGGGTGGGGAATTGGCCCTGCTGAGTTGATCAAGGCGATGGTGGCTGTGCAGGGGCAAATCACGTCGGGGGCGTGTTCGATTGCCCAAGCTGCAGCATTGGAGGCCATCACCGGGCCGCAAGGCTTGCTGGCAGAACGCCGTCGGGCAATGCGAGCGCGCCGCGATCTCGTCGCCGAAGGGCTAAACGCCGCTGGTCTGGAATGTGCCGTGCCGGATGGCGCGTTTTACGTCTTTCCCAAAACTCATGCGAAAATGGCCACAGACCATGAATTCTGTCGCTTTCTGCTGGATGAGGCGGGTGTGGCGCTGGTGCCAGGGCGTGCGTTTGGGATGCCGGGGCATTTGCGGCTTTCTTTTGCCTATGCCACTGAAAGCCTGCAAGAAGGTATGCGCCGTATCGCGGACGCTACCGACAAGTTGTAACCAATAAGACCGGAAGACACCCAATGGACCGCGCCCAGATCGTTCACGAGAATTTCCTGACCCGGGTCGCCAATCGCGACTTTCCCGACGGAGCAAAGCCGCGGCAGGGTCTGAGCAATACCGATGCGGTGTCGCTTTTCCGGTCACAGGTCCTTGGCCGAGCGTTGGACAGGACCAGCCGGGCGATGCAGAAGGCGGGGCAGGGGTTTTACACCATCGGATCATCCGGCCACGAAGGGATGGCCGCCGTGGCGCATGCCTTGCGCCCGACCGATATCGCCTTTCTTCACTACCGGGACGCGGCGTTCCAGATCGCGCGGGCTGAGCAGGTGCCGGGCCAGCAGATCGCGTGGGACATGCTGCTGAGCTTTGCCTGTTCGAAAGAGGATCCGACCTCGGGCGGGCGGCATAAGGTACTGGGGTCCAAAGCGTTGACGATCCCGCCGCAGACCTCGACTATCGCTAGCCACTTGCCCAAGGCGGTGGGCGCTGCGTATTCGCTAGGCGCAGCGCGGAGACACGATCCTGAACACCGTGAACTGCCCTTGGACGGGATTGCGATGTGTTCCTTCGGGGACGCCTCGGCCAACCACTCCACCGCGCAGGGCGCGATCAACACCGCAGGCTGGACCAGTGTGCAGTCGACACCTCTGCCGCTGTTGTTTGTGTGTGAAGATAATGGGATCGGAATCTCGGTCAAAACGCCCAAGGGCTGGATACAGGCGTCGATGGAGCATCGCCCCGGGATCAAGTATTTTCAGGCCAACGGTCTGGATATCTATGAGACCTTCGCGGTGGCGCAAGACGCCGCCGAGTATGTCCGTACCCGCCGGAAACCGGCCTTCCTGCATCTGAAAACCGTGCGTCTTTACGGCCATGCGGGCGCAGATGTGCCGACCACGTACTTGCCGAAGTCCGAGGTTGAGGCGGATGAGGCCAACGACCCCCTGCTGCACTCGGTGCGCTTGCTGGAACAGGCCGGGGCGTTGGCGCCGGAACAGGCGTTGAATATCTACGAAGATACCTGCGCCCGTACTGATCGCATCGCGGCGGAATCCGCAACCCGTCCGCATCTGGCCACCGCGTCCGAGGTTATGGCCAGCCTGATCCCGCCAAAACGGGCTTGTAAGCCCACTAACGGTCCCAGCGCTGAAGCGCGCGCCAAGGCCTTTGGCGGCGACACGCGGGCAATGGATGATCCGCAACCCATGAGCCGTCTGATCAACTGGGCCCTGACCGATCTGATGCTGGAGCACGGCGAGGTCGTCTGTATGGGCGAAGACGTCGGCCGCAAGGGTGGCGTCTATGGCGTGACCCAGAAACTGCAGCAGCGCTTTGGCCCGGATCGGGTGATCGACACGCTATTGGATGAGCAGTCCATTCTGGGATTGGCCATCGGTATGGGGCATAACGGGTTCATCCCGATCCCCGAAATCCAGTTCCTCGCTTATCTGCACAATGCAGAGGATCAGATCAGAGGCGAGGCCGCGACCCTGCCCTTTTTCTCGAACGGGCAGTTCACCAATCCGATGGTTCTGCGCATTGCGGGGCTTGGGTATCAGAAGGGCTTCGGTGGTCATTTCCACAACGACAACTCGCTGGCAGTCCTGCGCGACATTCCGGGCGTGATCATTGCCTGCCCGTCGACAGGCGCGGATGCGGCGAAGATGCTGCGCGAATGCGTACGGCTGGCGCGTGAAGAACAGCGGGTCGTGGTCTTTTTGGAACCTATTGCCCTTTATCCGATGCGCGATCTGCACAATGCTCAGGACGCAGGCTGGATGACGACGTATCCGTCGCCCGACCAGAGTATCGCGCTGGGTGAGGTTGGCGTGCATGGCGAGGGTAAAGATCTGGCCATCGTCACTTATGGAAACGGGCATTATCTGTCGAAACAGGCTCTGCCCAAGTTGGAGGCAGCAGGCGTGAAAACCCGTATCATCGACATGCGCTGGCTGGCACCTCTCCCGATTGAAGCGCTGCGTCAGGCCACAAAGGGTTGCAAACACGTCCTGATCGTCGACGAATGCCGCCGCACTGGCAGCCAGTCCGAGGCGCTGATGACCTTTTTCACTGAAAACAGTCCCACGACCCCAATTGCGCGCGTCGTGGCCGAAGATTGTTTTATCGCCACTGGCCCCGCCTATGCCGCTCCGCTGCCATCGAAGGACGGGATTATCACCGCTGCGCTTAAACTGACCGGAGGCCGCTCATGACCCGCACAGCGGTCGTCATCTGCCCTGGTCGGGGTACATACAACAAGCCCGAGCTTGGCTATCTGCATCGCCATCACGCGCAGCAGACTGCGATGTTTAGGCGCTTCGACGCGATACGTGCGGAAGCAGGACAAGAGGCCGTTACCGCATTGGATGGCGCAGCGCGGTTCACAGTTTCCAAGTATTCAAAAGGCGATATTGCTTCACCGCTCATCTACGCAGCTTCGCTGGCAGACGCGCAATCGCTAGCCGATGATATCGAAGTGGTCGCGGTCACCGGGAACTCGATGGGGTGGTATATTGCGCTGGCCGCTGCCGGGGCGTTGTCGCCTGACCACGGGTTCCGCGTCGTGAACACGATGGGAACACTGATGCAGGATCACCTGATCGGTGGTCAACTGGTTTATCCCTTTGCCGACGACGGTTGGGCGGACGACGCTGTTCGCAAGGCAGAGCTGCTGGCGGATGTAAAACGCATCAATGCGATGGCAGGTCACGACCTTGCTTTGTCCATTGATCTGGGCGGAATGCTGGTTCTGGCAGGCAATGAGATGGGGCTGAAGGCGTTCGAGGCGTCACAACCCAACGTGCAGGACCGTTTTCCGATGCGCCTGCCAAACCACGCCGCGTTTCACACATCCTTGCAGGCACCGGTCGCTGCCGAAGGGCGTGCGCGCCTGGGCGCGGATTTGTTCGGACAGCCTGAACGCCCCCTGATCGACGGTCGCGGAAAGATTTGGTGGCCGGGTGCCACGGATACACAGGGGCTTTGGGATTATACCCTGGGCCACCAAGTGACCGAACCCTATGACTTTACCCGTGCGATCCAGACCGCCGCGCATGAGTTCGCACCCGATATGTTCATTGTTACCGGCCCCGGCGTGACCTTAGGTGGCGCAGTGGCGCAATCCCTTGTTCTGGCGAACTGGCGTGGCATGGATAATAAGGCTGATTTTCAAGCGAAACAGGATGCGCAACCCTTCCTGATCGCTATGGGGCGCGAGGATCAAAGAGCGCTTGCAACCGGCTGACACTGCCCTGATGATCCGCGCAATTTCAAGGAGCGCGACGTGAGCGACCACAACCAGTCCCTTTGGCTGAACACATGCCGCGAACTTGTCGAACCCAGTGTTTCGACCGGTGATATCACTGTTGATCTGGCGGTGATCGGTGGTGGGTACACCGGCTGTTCTGCGGCCCTGACTGCAGCCAAGGCTGGTGCCTCGGTCTGTCTGCTTGAGGCGCATGATGTCGGTCACGGCGGATCGGGCCGCAATGTCGGGCTGGCGAATGCGGGGCTTTGGTTGCCGCCCGTTGAGATTCGCGCGCATCTGGGTGACATGGTTGGGGATCGGCTGGTTGACCTTCTGGCTGCTGCTCCATCAGAGGTGTTCAGCCTGATCGACCAACATGGGATAGACTGCGAACCTGTGCGCAACGGAACTTTGCACTGTGCGCATTCGGCTGCGGGTCTCCGGGACCTGCAGGTCCGCCACGCGCAACTCAGCGCTGCTGGCGCACCGGTTGAGTTGCTGTCTGCAGAACTGACAGCGCAGCGCACCGGCAGTGCGGCCTTTGGTGGCGCCCTGTTCGATCCGCGCGCCGGAACCATCCAGCCATTGGCATATGTGCGCGGATTGGCGCGTGCCGGGGTTGAGGCTGGCGCGTTGGTTTCCACGCAAGATCCGGTTCTGTCCATGCAGCAAATGGATGGAATCTGGGTGTTGAAGACTGCTCGGAGCACGTTGCGCGCCAAATGGGTCATTCAGGCGACCAATGCCTATCACCGTGATCTGACCGCATCGGCCCCCGCCTATGTGCCGGTCTATTATTTCCAATATGCCACGGCTCCATTGTCCGATAATCTGCGCGCTAGTGTTTTGCCGGGGGATGAGGGGTGCTGGGACACAGACCTGATCATGACCTCGTTCCGAATGGATCAAGAGGGGCGGTTTATCATCGGTGCCATGGGTGATCTGGATCAGGCAGGCGGCGGGATTCACAAGAGCTGGATCAAGCGCAAACTGGCACAGCTGTATCCGCAACTGGCCGATCAGCCATTGGTCGAAGGGTGGCATGGCCGCATCGCCATGACGTCAGACCACATCCCGAAGATTACGCAGATCGGTCCCAATGCTCTGTCCGTTCATGGATTTTCGGGGCGTGGAATCGGGCCAGGCACTGTCTTTGGCCGCCTTGTTGCCCAAAGTCTGTTGCAGGACGATCCAAGCCTTTTGCCGGTGCCCGCAGTCCCAGAGTATCAGGAAAAGTGGATAGGGCTACGCCGCGCCTATTTTGAAACCGGCGCGGCGCTGACTCATTTTGTAAAAGCGCGGTTCTGACCTCAGACCGCGCGGGTGATGCCGCCATCAACCCGGATGTTTTGACCGGTGATATAGCCGCCGCCTTCTGACGCAAGCATCGCCACGACCGAGGCGATCTCGTCATAGCTGCGTCCATAGCGGCCCATCGGGATGCGCGCGCGGAATTCCTCTTTCTCTGGCAGGCTGTCGATGAACCCTGGCAAGACGTTGTTCATCCGGATGTTGTCAGCCGCGTAATGATCCGAGAACAGCTTGGTGAAAGCGGCCAAACCTGCGCGGAACACGCCGGAAGTTGGGAAAACAGGGTCGGGTTCGAACGCGGCAAAGGTTGAAATGTTGATGATCGATCCACCACCTTGTTTCTGCATGATTGGTGTCACCAGCCGGGTTGGTCTGACGGCGTTCAGGAAATAGACGTCCATACCGGTGTGCCAATCCTCGTCCGACAGCTCCAGCACTGGCGCGCGCGGGCCATGACCGGCCGAGTTGACCAGCACGTCGATACGCCCCCAATGGGTCATTGCGGTATCGACAAGTTTTTGCAGATCATCCGTCGACTGGTTTGACCCGGTCACACCAACGCCACCAAGTTCGTGCGCCAGTGCTTCACCCTTGCCAGAAGACGACAGGATGCCGACCTTGAACCCGTCTGCGGCCAGACGTCGGGCTGAATCTGCGCCCATTCCGCTGCCGCCCGCTGTTATCAGCGCCACTTTGGTCATGTGATTTCTCCATTCATTGATGGCATGAAGATGCGCTTTGGCGATCTGATTGACCAATCAGTTCTGCTGGCCTTATGATGTAGAAAAACTACAGGGTGCTACGATGGCGGCTCTTCCCCCTTTGAACGCTTTGCGGGCCTTCGAAGCTTCGGCGCGGCATCTGAACTTTCGCTTGGCTGCCGAGGACCTGGGCGTTACCCAAGGTGCTGTCGCGCAACAGGTGCGCGGGCTTGAGGCACGATTGGCTGTGACGCTCTTTGACCGCTTGCCACGTGGCCTTGCGCTGACCGAGGCCGGGCGCAGGTTCCATGCGCCCTTGCGCCGGGCCTTCCGTCTGATCGAAGAGGCCGTCGAGGATCTTTCTGGGGACAGACAAATTACTATCTCTGTCACGCCCAGCTTTGCCTCGAAATGGCTGGTTCCACGACTTCCGGACTTTACGCGGCACCACCCTGATATTGCCGTGCAGGTTGACGCGCGGGAACGGCTGGCGGATTTCCAGGGGGACGGTGTCGACATTGCCGTTCGGCAAGGGCGCGCGCCTTTTGGGCCGGGGGTGGTCGCTACGCCTCTGTTTTCCACAACTTTCGTTCCGGTTTGCGGTCCTGAGATGGCGGCCAGAATTGCGCATCCTGCTGACCTGATAAAGCACACTCTGCTGAACGACACCCATGGGCTGTGGCCTTTGTTTCTGCAGCGGGCAGGGATCACCGGCAAGCCAAAGATGATGAATTTCAGCCAGACCAGCCTTGCCATCGACGCAGCCGTGTCGGGCCAGGGTGTTGCGCTTGCTAACGAACCGCTTGTTTCTGCCCAGTTGGCCGCCGGTCAGTTGGTGCGCCCGATCCCGGACGAGCTGGTCGAGGACTTGGGCTTTTACATCGTAACACCCAAACAGCCACGCCAACCCGCGCTGGTCGCAGTGATGAAAGACTGGTTGCTGTCTCAATCCTGAAGCGTCGCTGCGATGGCTTCGATCCTGTCACGCAACCAGCGATGTGCCGGGTCATTGGAAGATCTTTGGTGCCAGACCATGTAGATAGAGACAGGGTCGCACGCGAAGGGCAGAGGTGCACAATCCAACGCATGTAGCGGCCCGTGTTTCATCAACGCCGTATCGGTTGAAATCAGGTCGCCGCCTTTCACAAATGAGGTAATGGCATTGAAATGCGGCAGGGTAACCGTCGGTGGCCTGATCTGGTTTTGATCGACGCCCCGCATAACAGCGCGCGAGCTGCGGCCATCCGCGAAGCGCACTTCGACATGCTCGGTTTCGCAATAGGTTTCCCAACTGTCCGGAGGAGATCGTCGCGTGCCATCATAGTAGATCATCAACGGGCTGCTGAGGATGCGCTTTTGAAAGATGTCCGGCCCATCCGGCGGCAAAGGCGTCAGCATCAATTGACACCGATCGCTGCGCAGCAGCTCAGGGTCTGGAACACCTGATGGGATAAACCCCAACCCCAGCCGCACGCCTTCGGTCCGAACCTTTTGCAGCAATTGCGGGAAAATCAATTCCCTCGGCATGTCGTTTGTGGCGATGTGAAAGACCATCTCTTCGGACAGCGGGTCGAACGGGCGGTCCTCGGTCAGTGCGCGCATATTGTCCAGAACCTGCTGCACGGGGTCTTTCAGGGACAAGGCGCGCTCAGTAGGGGTCAGACCTTGCCCTGATCTGATAAATAACGGATCGCCCAGAACCACCCGAAGTTTGGACAGGGTGTGGCTGATGGCCGATTGCGTCACGCCAAGCCGATCTGCGGCCTTGGACACCGAGTTTTCTTCGAGAATGGTTAGAAAGACCCTCAGGACTTTCCCGTCCAGATCCATAAAATCTATTTTGCTCATATCGCTTATGATTATTCATGAATGGATTTACTGTCCACGCCGCATTAGGTGAGACCTAGAAATCAGGAGGCGCACGATGGGGATCCGCTTTTTCTCGGACAAGAACCGGCCGGTCCACATGGGGCCTTATCCGTTGGAGCGGTTGGCACGTCAGAGCGTTGTGCCGGACCTATCTGCCGTGCCGCCGATGCCCGTACTCAGTTTTCACCGGCCGGATCAGCCTGAAAGCATCGTCAACGCCATGGGTGAGTTTCAGGCGATGATGGACGCTATTCGTGATGGATTCGTGAATGCTGTGCCCTCTGAAATCCCGGCTGATCCGACCGCGCGCGCCCATCACTTGAAGGCTTTTGGCTATTTCAATGACGCGTCGATGATGGGGTGTGGGCCTTTGCCTGCCGAGTCGATGCTGCCCCATCCGCGTCGTAACCCCGACATAGATCGACTGGCCCATGCGCTGAAGACCCGGCAGACCAAGACGCTGGCGTCGGGTATTGATGTCATTATGGCCGACCTTAAGGAAAGTATGGAGGCGGCCCCCAAGCCGATGGACACCCACCGCCACGCCATCGTCTTTGTCTATGAACACAACCGTGATCCGAACCCGGATGAGCCCGGCTCTGAATGGATCATGGATGCGCAGGACCACCGTTCCTGTTTGCTGGCGACCGAAAATGCGGTGGTGATTGCCAATTACATCCGGTTGTTGGGGTTCGATGCACGGGCGCATACCGCGATGTCCTCTGAGTTTGATCTTGGAAAACTGGCGGTGGCGGCTGGTTTGGCCTCGGTCGAGAACGGCGACGTCGTTGTGCCGTGGCTAGGTACGCGGTTTGGTCTGGCAGCTGTTACGACCGAGATGGAGATTGCGCATGATCGACCCCTGCAATCCATGGCGCAGCAACCGTGGTTTCGCACTCAGGGTCCGGCGTGGTGGCTGGGAACGGGGTTCGCCAAGAACGCGCTGAACCGGGATGCTTACGCCAAACGACGCTACGTGGACGGGGCGCATCCGTTCGAGAAGCTTAAGCGCGTCAAGGACCCGACTACCTACATCGACGAAGAAAACGTGGCCCGCGTTCCCAAACGCGCCGACATGTTTGCCCGCGCACAATTCGGGGATATGGGCAAACCGCTGCAGGATGCAGCCAGGGGGGGGCACTACGTGCGCAAGGCCGCCCCCAGTTTCGCGCAACGCCGTTCACTGGGCGCATTTGTGCTTTTGCAGGATGGCGACAGCGCGGATGGCCCGCGCCCGACCGATGCCGCCCGAAATGCCGCGAATATCAAGGCTGCGACCTATTTCATTGGAGGCGATGCCGTGGGCCTCAGCCGTTGTCCTGAATGGGCGTGGTACTCTCACGACGCGACCGGAGAAGAGATCAACCCGACCCACGATCAGGCCATCAGCATGATCATCGACCAGGGCTATGAAACGATGGAGGGGTCCAGTGGCGATGACTGGATCGCAGTTGCCCAATCGATGCGCGCCTATCTGCGGTTTTCACTTTTGGGCGGTGTGATCGCGCAGCAGATCCGCAACCTTGGCTTCAAAGCCAAGGCGCATACAGTCATGGATGGCGAAGTGCTTCAGCCGCCGCTTTTGTTGCTGTCTGGATTGGGCGAGGTCAGCCGGATTGGCGAGGTCATCCTGAACCCTTATCTCGGGCCCCGGCTCAAGTCCGGCGCAGTGACGACCGACATGCCGATGGAGCACGACAAACCGATTGATTTTGGCCTGCAGACTTTCTGTGAAAGCTGCAACAAATGCGCGCGCGAATGTCCGTCGGGGGCAATCACCGCGGGGCCGAAACTCATGTTCAACGGCTATGAGATCTGGAAATCCGACAGCCAGAAATGCGCGACCTATCGTGTGACCACACCCGGCGGAGCGATGTGCGGGCGCTGCATGAAGACGTGCCCGTGGAACCTTGAGGGCATCTTCAAGGAACGCCCATTCCGCTGGGCCGCGATGAACATCCCGAAAGCCGCGCCGGCATTGGCGAAACTGGACGATGCCGTGGGTAATGGCGGTTTGAACGACACTAAGAAATGGTGGTGGGATATCGAATTGCAGGCGGATGGAGCTTACCGCCCGACGAAACATCCGCTGAACCGGCGTGACCTGCAAACGGATCTGGACCTGCAGTTCGAAGATCAGACCTTAGCCGTCTATCCTGCCTATCTGGCCCCCCATCCGTGGCCATATCCTTTTGCGATGGACCGCGAGGCCGGGATTGCGGCCTATCAGGCGATGGTGTCAGCCGAAGAATACAAAAACCGCAAGGCAGCAGGGGATACGTCGATCGTGCATCGGTACTCGATCGCGGGCGATGCGCCGGTGATGCGAGTTGCGCTGACCAAGGTCGACAAGATGACGGCGGATGTGACCAAGTATGAATTCTCGGCCCTGAATGGCGCGCCGTTACCGGATTGGACCGCCGGGGCGCATTTGGATGTGCTGGTCGCGCCTGAGTTTCTGCGTCAGTATTCTATGTCAGGGGACCCATCGGACGGGTCAGTCTATCAGATTGGCGTCCTGCGCGAGGATGAAGGACGCGGCGGTTCGGCCCTGTTGCATCGAATCTTCAGCGAGGGGCGCAAGGTCTTCATCTCGAAACCGATCAACCATTTCGAACTGGATGAAACTGCAACAAAGACCTTCCTGATGGGTGGTGGGATCGGCATCAGCCCGATGATTGCATTTGCTCATCGGTTGCATACGCTGGGCAAGCCGTTCGCATTACACTATTCCGCCAGCACCCGTGCTGGGGCCGGGTACCTGGACGATCTGGTGGCGATGCCCTGGGCCGACCACGTGCATTTTCATTTCTCGGATGAAGGAACGCGCGCCGATCTGGATGCAGTCCTGTCGGGTTATCAGGAAGGGTGGCGCGTCTATACCTGCGGACCGGATCGCTACATGGACGGTGTCATACAAGCGGCCGACCGGCAGGGATTTCCCGAAGAGGCGCGGCACCTGGAGTATTTCTCAGTCCCCGAACAGCCGGAATATGAAAATCACTCCTTCACGTTGAAGCTGGCGAAGTCGGGTAGGGAACTGACCGTCCCCAAAGACAAAGATGCCGCTCAGGTATTGAACGAGGCGGGTATTCATGTGGATGTGAAATGCGCCGACGGCATATGTGGCGTCTGCAAATGCGGTGTGGTTTCCGGCGATATTGAGCATCGTGATTTCGTTCTGTCCAACAAACAGCGCGAGGGCGCGATCATCTTGTGTCAAAGCCGCGCGGCTGAACCTGACGGTGTGATTGAACTCGACCTCTGATCTGAGGTCTGAAAACGACTTCGATTAACACAAAAATTGGTCGTTCCAGCCATGGACGCCGTGGGGCTGCTGCACTAACGTCCCCCGCGAACCCCAGTGAATCCTGATCAACAGGTGCGAGGTATTTTCATGGATTATCACAGCCCCGCCAGCTTTGCCGAGGCGTCGGCTCTGGCCGCGAATGCGACGGGCATTACCCGGTTTCTGGCAGGAGGCACCGATGTTCTGGTGCAGCTGCGCTCGGAACTTGTGACCCCCGACACGCTGATCGACATCAAAAAGATCGACGGCGTCAGCGACATCATCAGCAATGCCGATGGCAGCTGGACGATTGGCGTCGCGGCCACCGGTGCCGAGATGAGCGAACATTCCGAATTGGGCGGCGATTGGCCCGGCGTGGTCGAGGCGATGGACTTGATCGGTTCGACCCAAGTGCAGGGTCGCGCAACGCTGACTGGGAACCTGTGCAATGGCTCTCCTGCGGCCGATTCTGTGCCTGCTATGGTCGCCGCCGGAGTGACCGTTACTGTCACAGGACCCGAAGGTACGCGCGAGGTTGCTGTCGAAGAAATTCCGACCGGCCCCGGCAAAACGTCGCTGTCCAAGGGTGAGCTGGTCTCGGCCGTGCACATTCCCGCACGGGGTGAGGATGGCGGCGACGCCTATCTGCGGTTCATACCACGGACCGAAATGGACATTGCCGTCGTTGGCGTGGGTGTAAACCTTCGTCTGGACGGCGACACTGTCACCGAAGCCCGCGTGTCGTTGGGTGCTGTCGCCCCGACCGTTCTGCTGGTCGAAGACTGTGCCAAGGCCATCGTCGGCAGTACACTGGACGACGCCGCGCTTGATGCGCTGGCTGCTGCGGCATCCGCTGCGTGCAACCCGATTGACGACAAGCGCGGCACCATCGCGTTCCGCACCGAGGTCGCTGGCGTTCTGGCCAAGCGCGCCGCGAAAATCGCCTATGCCCGTGCGAAGGGAGAACAAGCATGAGCAAGTTCCACGTATCCACCACTGTAAACGGCGACTCGGTTGAATACCTCTGCGACCCGCGCGAAACCCTGCTGGACTGTCTGCGCGACAAGCTGAACCTGACCGGCGCGAAAGAAGGCTGTGGTACTGGTGACTGCGGCGCGTGTTCCGTCTCGGTCGACGGGCGCCTGGTCTGTTCCTGCTTGATGCTGGGCGTCGAGGCCGATGGCAAGCAGATCGAAACGGTCGAGGGCATCGCGGATGGCGACGTTCTGCACCCGCTGCAGCAGAAGTTTATCGAACACGCCGCGCTTCAGTGCGGCATCTGCACACCGGGCATTCTGGTCGCGGCCAAGTCTCTGTTGGAAAAGAACCCAAACCCGACAGAAGAAGAAACCCGGTACTGGCTGGCAGGGAACCTGTGCCGCTGCACCGGTTATGACAAGATCATTCGCGCTGTGATGGAAACAGCCGAAGAACTGCGGGAGGCTTCGTAATGGCACTCGACGATCGCAAATCTGAATTCACCTTTGTTGGCACGCGACCGAACCGTCCCGATGGGTTGGACAAGGTTACGGGCCGCGCCAAGTTCGGGGCCGATATGTCGGCACCCGGTATGCTACACGGCGCGATCCTGCGCTCGCCTCACGCCCATGCGCGGATCGTGAAGATCAACACGTCAATGGCCGAGGCGCACAAGGACGTCAAAGCCGTCGTGACCCGCGCGGATTTTGCCGATGTGCCGTTCAAGCCCGGGCTTGAAGGCGAGTTCTGGAACGTTCTGGAAAACGTTATGGCGGGCGAAAAGGCCCTGTATGACGGTCACGCCGTTGCCGCTGTTGCTGCTACGTCTGCCCTTGCAGCGCGTGATGCGCTAAAGCTGATTGAGGTCGAATACGAAGTGCTGCCCCACGTCACTGATGTGGACAAAGCGATGGCCTCGGATGCTCCAGTCATTCGCGAAAGTGCTGCGGACTATTCGGTGCCCGAGGGCATGCACCCCAATGTCGTGCGGTACCACGAAAGTGGTCATGGCGATGTCGAGGCCGGCTTTGCCGAAGCTGACCTGATCATCGAAGACAGCTTTGTCACTGAGGCGACCCATCAGGGCTATATCGAACCGCATGCCTGCCTGGGTATGCTGGGCAATGATGGCAAGGGTGAGCTGTGGTGCACGACCCAAGGCCACTGGATCGCGCAGAAAACCTGTGCAGCGCTGTTGGGCATTGAGACCTCACAGCTGCGCGTGACTGCGTCTGAGATTGGTGGCGGCTTTGGCGGCAAGACAACCGTCTTTATCGAACCCGTTGCGCTGGCGCTGAGCCGCAAGGCCAACCGCCCGGTCAAGGTTGTGATGACCCGATCCGAAGTGTTTCGGGCAACCGGTCCCACTTCGTCGGCGTCGATGGACATCAAGATCGGGATGAAGAAGGACGGGACCATCTCTGCCGCGCAGGGCGTTTTCCGCCTGCAGGGTGGGGCCTTCCCCGGAGCGCCTGGTGACATGACCGCCATGTGCGCCTTTGCGCCCTACAACCTGACCAACGTCAAACAGATCGGCTATGACGTGATGGCCAACCGCCCGAAACAGGCGGCCTATCGTGCACCCGGTGCGCCGATGGGGGCTTTTGCGGTTGAATCGGTGATTGACGAGCTGTGCAAAAAGCTGGGCCTCGATCCTGTTGATGTGCGTCTGAAGAATGCCGCGCATGAGGGTACCAAAGCCAGCTATGGCCCGCGTTACGAGCGCATCGGGCTGGTTGAGACGTTGGAAGCCGCCAAGGCGCATCCGCACTACTCGGCGCCGCTGAAACCGGGGCAGGGGCGCGGCATCTCCTGCGGGTTCTGGTTTAACCACGGTGGTGAAACTTCGGTCTCGCTATCTCTGTCCGAGGACGGTTCGGCCCAGTTGATGGTCGGTACGCCGGACATCGGCGGCTCGCGTGCATCTATGGCGCTGATGGCGGCTGAGGTGCTGGGCATTCCCTACGAAAACATCCGGGTGACCATCGCCGATACAGCGACGCTTGGGTACAACGACGTCAGCCACGGCTCTCGCGTGACGTACGCCTCCGGTCTGGCGACCATCAAAGCAGCCAAACACGCGGTCGAAAAACTGTGCGAACGCGCGGCGGCCAGCTGGGGAATTCCGACGGACGCAGTCAAATGGGAAAACGGCTGTGCGGTGCCCTCTGGCCCCAATGCCGGTGATTTCGATCCGCGGCCACTGGCTGATATCACGGCTCATATGGGCTCGACAGGCGGACCGATCTCAGGCCATTTCGAAGCGACCCCGGAAGGCGCAGGCGTGTCCTTTGGTACCCATATCGTCGATGCCGAGGTTGATCCGGAAACCGGCAAGACTGCGATCACCCGCTACACGGTCATCCAGGATGCCGGTAAGGCGATCCACCCAACCTATGTGGAAGGGCAGTATCAGGGCGGTGCTGCGCAAGGCATAGGCTGGGCGCTGAACGAGGAATACATCTATGGCGAGGATGGTCGCCTGCAGAACTCGATCTTCCTCGACTATCGCATACCCGTCGCCAGTGACCTGCCGATGATCGACACGGTGATTGTCGAAGTGCCCAACCCCGGTCACCCCTTCGGTGTACGAGGCGTCGGCGAGACCGGCATCGTGCCGCCTCTGGCCGCCATTGCCAACGCCGTGTCCCATGCGGCTGGCGTGCGCATGCGTCAGTTGCCGATGTCGCCGCCGCGTATTCTGGCCGCGCTCAAGGACGATGGTTGAAGTTCATCTCTGGTCCGGCCTCCGGTCATTGACCGGGGGCCAGCAGGTCGTCGAGGTTGAAGCCAAGACGACCGGAGATCTGTTACGCGCATTGGTGCTCGCCCACCCACAGCTTCAAGGCCCTATTGATGCCGGGGTGTCTATTGCAATTGATGGCCGTGTTATAGCCACAGGGCTGACCGAGCCAATCCCTGAAGGCAGCGAAGTTTACCTGATGCAGCGGTTAAGGGGCGGTTAGGCCTCTGGCGACCACGGTTCGCGCCCGACCATGCGGTCGGCTTCAGCAGTGATATCGTTCATATGCTGCTCAAGGCTTTGGCGCAGCTCCTCGATTTCCTCTTCGGATGCTTTGCGAGGCACGGTCTCGGTCCACTCGCGGCACAGAAAGACTCCCTTGTTTCGCCAGGGGCGGGGCATCAAAAGACGATCCCATGTACCCGCTTCGCTGCCATAATGTGCAGAAAAGGTTATCCCGAAGATTCGTTTGCCAGATGTGCGCGCCCAAACCAATGGCACCGTGGAAAGCACACGCTCGGGTCCACGTGGTCCGTCAGCAGCGATGCCGATGGAAATCCCTTGTTTGATCTTACCGATCACTTCTCGCGAGACGGCAACGTTGCTTTTATGTTTGCTGGCCATGGCGATCGTGTCCATTCCGAACAATTTCTGCACCCGACCCACCATGCTGCCTGCGCGCGCAGACGAAGTGATTGAGCAGATGCGTCCTTTGTCCAGCGGGAAGAAGTACGGCGACTGCGCCAGCCTTTGATGCCACAGCACCACGATCACCGGCTCACCTTGTTCGGCCAACTGATCCAGTTCTTCGTATCCGATACGCTGCCATTTGGTGTTGCGATTGACCATCCGGATATAACTTGCGATGCGGCGCGCGGCCCAGTTCAAAACGGCTTCGCTGTCGGCGATCTTTTTGCGGATACTCACGGATTGGGTCCCTCGTACTGACCAAACCGTGTCTTATAGAACTAAACGCTGCACGCAACTTGTTTGTCGGGTGCATTAGTCGCGCGGAATTTGAAAAAGCCTCTTGAGTCCGCTGCGCGGCTGGCATATTTGATGCGCACCTTAGGGGTATAGCTCAGTTGGTAGAGCGACGGTCTCCAAAACCGTAGGTCGCGGGTTCGAACCCTGCTGCCCCTGCCATTTCTCCAATGAAAACCTAGAATCGGTGGAAGCCTTGTGAATTGCTCTCGTTCGTCGGGGCGCACGACTGCAGGCCGCTTCATGGAAAATTATCGGATCGCTATGGTCAGACGAGCGAGGATTTTCGAGAGATTGGATGTTTATGAATGCTTTTCAGAGCCCAGGCGCCGAGCCTGCCGTTAGGTTAACCCGGTAAGAACCCAGTGTTTTTACTTGATTTATTCGGTTTGTGTCAAAATACTGGCGAAAGTTTGTCGACTTAGCGATGTCAAGTTTGAGGTAGTAGTGATGGCGTATGGTGAAAGTTCGGAACTGACGGAAGACCAAAAGAAGTGGGCCGAATGGACGATGCATCCTAAGAAGCGCAAGTTCAAACTAACCGACTATGCGTCTGTCGTAGTCATTGCCGCGTCTGTCGTTGTCGTGACCGGTGTCCATCACTACGTGATCTTCTAAGTAGTTCAGAAATAAAGAATTTTGACCTTTACCTGCCTTGTTTTTGGGGAGTGAAGTTCGCAATCTTACTTTGTCCAGACATCGTTCTTCCCGCGCCCTGCTGTCAAAGGGTCAATCCCGGTTTCCTACGCCAGTAGAATGGCCTATGGTCCTGCCCACAACAGACAGGCGGAAGAGGGTTCATGTCGCGCTTTGATGGTTACTTCCTGCGGCAACTGCTGATTCTGTTCGGCTTTTTCACCTTGGTTCTGGTGGGTGTATTCTGGATTACCCGTTCCGTCAGCCTGTTTGACCGGGTGATCAGCGGCGGCCAACCCGCGATGGTGTTTCTGGAATTCACCGCACTGACGTTGCCGACCCTTATCCGCACCGTGATGCCAATGGCGGTGTTTGCTGCAGCCGTCTATGCCACCAACCGCCTGAGCCGTGAAAGCGAGATGACAGTGATGCTGGCCACCGGGACCAGCCCCTGGAGATTGGCGCGCGCAGTGTTCGTATTTGGCATCATAACCGGCCTGATGATGGCCGCGATCAGTGTCTTCCTGCGCCCCGCGTCAGTTGAACAATTGGAACAGCGTCAGGCCGAGGTCGCGGGGGATGTCACCGCCCAGCTTTTGAATGAGGGTGAATTTCTGCATCCCGCGCAGGGCGTTACGGTTTATATCGGGGAAATTGATCTGGATGGCACTTTGTCCGAGGTTTTTGTCTCGGATCGTCGGGATGAAGAGAGCCCGGTCAGCTATTCCAGCAAGACGGCCTATCTGGTCAACAATGGCACCGGCATTCATCTGGTGATGGTGGACGGGATCGCATTGCGCCTGAACCCGGAAGGTAGGACGCTGTCTTCGACGCTTTTTGCGGATGCCTCTTATGACATCTCGGAACTGACAAATTCAGACACCAACGCCATGCGCAGTCTTGAGGCGATCCCAACGCTCGAGCTTTTGCAGGGCCGGGAAAGTATTCTGGCGACCGAGCAGTTCTCAGAAGGGGAACTGATCGAAGAGCTGCATCAGCGTTTTTCATGGATCGCTATTTGTATCGCGGTGGCGATGGCTGGTTTTTCAACGCTGATGCTGGGCAGTTTTTCGCGCTTTGGGCTGTGGCCACAGATATTCGGAGCCTTCACGATTTTGGTCCTTTTGGAGGGGGTCCGGGGCTTTGTGTCCCCGGTCGTGATTGATGATCCAAACCTGTGGATTTTGCTTTATCTTCCTGCGATTGTCGGCGTCTTGATTTCATGCGTGTTCCTGTTGATCGCCGGGCGGCCATTGCTGCGCACCCGATCGCGGGGGGCGAATGGAGCCTTGTCCCAAGCTTAATCCGCCGCACGCAGTTCGGTCAGGCAGGCCACCACGTCGTCGAAGGCTTCGCTGTCCCGCCGGGTCACCAGGTAAAGCGGCAACATCAGGTCTATCGCTTCGGCAACCGGCACCAAGGTGCCTTCGTTCAATTGATCCCGAATAACATATTCGGGGAAGTACCCCGTGCCGCCGCGCTGCAAAACATACCGCAGGCCCATCATGCAATTGCCCAAAAAAAGCGTCTGTCCTACCGCTTTGCGCGCTGCTGACCGCACGTGGTCCTGATAAACTTCGCCTAACTCGAGATTTACGAAAACTGGGTCTTTGCCCGCGCCCAGGGTTTCGACCAACAATAAACGTTCCGGTGCCAGTTCGTGATATAGAACGCGCCGATCAGATGGTTTTTCGTGGGTCAGTGCGGCATCCAATACATGCGTCGCCACGGCCTCGACCATGTTGAGGTCATGATCGTAGTTCAGCGTCAGTAATAGCTGGCCATGGCGTTGTTCATAGCGAACGGCCAGATCGACCAGTAATGGATCCCAAACGCTGAGCTGTGCACCAAGGCGAAGGGCTATTCGGTGCGGTGTCTGCCCCGGTAGGTCACGAGAGGCGAAGGACCACAATGACAACATCTGCTCGGCATAGGGTCTAAACTGCCGTCCGAATTCTGTCAGGTTGGTGCCGCCTGCGCCCCGAGTGAACAAGAGTTTTCCGGTTTCCTCTTCGATCAGTTTGATACGGGCGCTGACCGCTGTCTGAGTGATGTTGAGGTGTCGCGCAGCGGCATGGAAGCCACCGGTGTCTGCAACGCACAAAAATGTCTCAAGGGCTTTGATTTGCATATCGAAAGTATTTTTTGATCGAAGCGATAAAATCAATTCATTTTTTTCAGCTGTTGCCTTCGGATATGCTGGCCGTAGCAGATCAGCCAGAGGAAACATCATGCTGGACAAAAGCCACAAACCCACCTGGACCAGTTTTGAAGAGGCGACCAAAGCCGATTGGGACGCCGTCATGGAGTATGAAGAGGCGTTCAACGCCGCCCTTCCAGACCGAATCCTGGACGCGATCCGTTCCCTGGACGAGGCGTGGACGCCTTACCCGGTCAATCGTTACCAGCACAGCCTTCAGGCCGCGACGCGTGCCTATGAGGATGGTGCGGATGAAGAACTGGTGGTCGCGGCACTGATCCATGACACCGGAGATATTCTGTCACCGTATAACCACGGTGAGTTGTCGGCAGCGATGATGAAACCTTATGTCAGCGAGAAAACCCACTGGATATTAAAACACCACTGCGTGTTCCAAGGCTATTACTACAATCACCACCTGGGTGGTGATCGCAACGCCCGCGACAAGTACCGCGACAGCCCCTATTGGGAGGACTGCCGTTACTTCTGCCATGAATACGATCAGAAGGCGTTTGATCCGGACTACCCGACCAAACCGCTTGAGTTCTTTGAACCCATGCTGCGCCGCGTCCTGAACAAGGGCGAAGGCCATATGGAACTGAATGAAACGTCCGAGGGTTAACAGGCGGCCATCAGACGATAAACGATCTGCGCGGCGGTGAAGTCCCAGGCGGCATTGCCGTTCGGGGCCAGTTCCACCACGTCGAAGCCTATGCATTTGCGGCCTTTCAGGGTGTGTTCTACCAGCCGTAACGCCTGATAATATCCCAGGCCACCGGGCACCGGAGTTCCGGTGGCGGGCATGATCGCCGGGTCCAGCCCGTCGACATCGAAACTGACATAGACCAGCTCGGGGAAATCCTCTGGCAGGTCGACAGCGTGGATATTGCTTGTGACCAGATCTTCTGCATCCACGTGGAAGATGTGGTTTTTCAGGCGGCTCTGTGCCTCTTCAGTCGAAAAGGCACGGACACCGAACTGAGCCAATCGAACGCCTTCTTCGGCCAGCAGGTGCATGACCGAAGCATGGGAGTGTTTTTCCCCCTGATAGGCGTTGCGCAGGTCAGCATGGGCGTCGATCTGAACTATGCCGATGGGTTGACCTAACGCGCGGGCCACTCCCATGACGGCGCCGTAACTGAGGGAATGCTCTCCGCCCAAAGTCACTGGAACCCTACCAGCGCGAACAGCGGCTTCGGTGCGCTGGGCAAGGCGCTCCATGATCTCGGACAGGGCGGCGTCGCAATCCACCGGTTCTTCGGTGAAGATCCCCTCGACGCATGGCTCGGCGTGTCCGGTGATGCGTTCCAGCTCATTGCTGGCTTCGATGATGGCATCAGGCCCTTTGGCCGTGCCCGAGCCGTAAGAGACCGTGCGCTCTAGCGGCACCGGGATTATGCGAAAGCGGGCATCTTGGGTGCGCTCAAATGCGGTCAGTTCACTGTCGAGGAAAATGCTCATGAGAGTCTGTCCTTAAAGTCGTCATAGCCGAACTGCTTGATGATCTTCAGCTCGTCCGTTTCGCTATTCCACAGGGCAATGGTGGGCAACGGTACGCCGTTGAATGTATTGGTCTTGACCATCGAATAGTGCGCCTGATCCAGAAAGGCAAAGCGTTGGCCGATTTCCAGTGGCCGATCCCACGTGTAATCCCCGATCACGTCACCGGCCAGACAGGAGGGGCCGCCCAGACGGTAAGTATGGCCTGCTTCGGCCTCATCCATCAGGGCGGGACGATAGGGGGCTTCGATCACGTCAGGCATGTGGCAAGTTGCGGAGATATCGGTGATTGCAAGGTTCATGCCATTGGTGGGCAGGTCGAGGATTTCGCCGACCAAGATACCTGCGTCCAGAGCGACCGCCTCACCGGGTTCGAGATAGACATCGATGCCGTATGTCTCGCGGATGTCCCGGATGAAAGCCACGAGCCCATCGCGGTCATAGTCGTCGCGCGTGATATGATGACCGCCTCCAAAGTTCAGCCATTTGAGTTGGCCGAGGAAGGGCTTGAGGCTTGGCAGGACGGCTTCCCAAGTGCGCTGCAATGGCGCGAACCCTTGTTCGCAGAGCGTGTGCATGTGCAGGCCATCAACCCCGGTCAGTTCGCCGGTCGTCAACTGACTGATTGGGGTGCCAAGGCGAGAGCAGGGCGCACAGGGGTCATATTTTGGGATCTCGCCTTCGGAATGTTCCGGGTTGATGCGCAGACCGACCTGAACGCCAGCGTTCCGAGCTTTGGCAAGAAACCGGTCTTTTTGCGCTGGTGAGTTGAATATGACGTGATCTGACAGCGACAGAATTTCATCGACGTCCGCGTCCTTGTACCCGGCGCAGAAGGTCGCGACCTCACCACCATATTCTTCGCGACCCAGCCGTGCTTCGAAAATGCCGGACGCGCATGTGCCGCCAAGATGTTGGCGGACAAGCGGGGCGAGCGAGAACATCGAGAACGCCTTGAGAGCGCTCAGCACATGGGCGCCGGATCGGGTTCCAATATCGGAGAGAATGGTCAGGTTCCGCTCGACGGCCTTTTCATCAACCACGAAGCAGGGGCTTGGCACGCGGCTCAGGTCAAAGCTGCGAAAAGATCCGGCATCTCCGGCCTGTGTGGTCATCATGTCGGACATGTCCGGCGCCTCCGAATTGTGGAGAGGCCGGGGGCTCTGCCCCCGGACCCCCGGAGTATTTGGGAAAAGATGAAATTAGAACTCGACCGGACCGTCGAGTTCGTGGACCTGCCATGGCAAGCCGTGTTCGTTCAGCATGTCCATGAAGTTGTCCGGATCCAGCTGTTCCATGTTCCACACGCCGGGCTCGGACCAGTTGCCTTTCAGCACCTGCGCCGCACCGATCATGGCGGGGACGCCGGTGGTGTAGCTGACGGCTTGGCTGCCGACTTCTGCGTAGCATTCTTCGTGATCGCAGATGTTGTAGATGTAATAGGTCTTCTCGCCGGAGCCGTCCTTGGCCTGACCCGTGGCGATGTCGCCGATGCAGGCTTTGCCTTTGGTTTCGGCACCCAGATCGCCGGGATCGGGCAGCAGAGTTTTCAGGAACTGGATCGGGATGATTTCCTTGCCGTCATGCATAACCGGATCGATGCGGGTCATGCCGACGTTTTCCAGCACCTTGGCATGCATGATGTAGGCATCGCCAAAGGTCATCCAGAAGCGGGCGCGCTCAATCTCGGGGAAGTGGGTCGTAAGCGACTCCAATTCCTCGTGATACATCTGGTACATGTTTTTCTGGCCGATGGCGGGGAAATCGTATTCGACTTTAGTGGTCATCGCCGGGCTGGTATGCCATGCGCCGTTTTCCCAGTGGCGCACTTCGGCCAGCACTTCGCGCAGGTTGATCTCAGGGTTGAAGTTGGTGGCGAATTCCTGATCGTTCGAGCCGCCATTGGCGTCCAACACGTCGATCTGGCGGATGGTGTCCAGCTTGTGTTTCTTCAGCCATTTGGCGAACACGCTGGTCACGCCCGGATCGAAGCCCGAGCCGAGGATGGCGGTCAGGCCAGCCTCTTTGAACCGGTCCTGATAGGCCCATTGCCAGTGGTATTCGAACTTGGCCACGTCTTCGGGTTCATAGTTCGCAGTGTCGAGATAATGAATGCCCGCCTCAAGACACGCATCCATTAGCACCAGATCCTGATAGGGCAGGGCGAGGTTCACCAGCAGTTCGGCCCCGGTTTCCTTGATCAGCTTGACGGTATCTTCGACCTTATAGGCGTCCAGCTCCGCCGTGGCGATGTCAACGCCCACGCGATCTTTCACCGCCTTGGCGATGGCATCGCATTTTGATTTCGTGCGGCTGGCCAGAGTGATTTCGGTGAAGATATCCGAATTCATTGCCATCTTGTGCACGGCCGCGTGCGATACGCCGCCTGCGCCGACAACCAGTGTTTTGCCACTCAAAGTTCCCATGGGGGTCATCTCCTCTCTGGAGTTATTCGTAATAGGTGTAGCCATTGATGGAGTCGCGATAGGCGCTCATCAGGGTTTTGCGTTCGCTGGCTTTCAGAGTACCGGTCGAGATCGCCTCGTCCACCATTTTACGGAACGCGGCGACACAATCGTTGGGGTCGAACTCGACATACGACAGAACCTGGCTGATCGTGTCGCCCTCTTGCTCGTGCAGCAAGTCAAAGCCGCCGTCCGCGCGCAGGTCGATGGTGACGACGTTTGTGTCGCCGAACAGGTTGTGCAAATCGCCCAGTGTTTCCTGATAGGCCCCGACAAAGAAAACACCCATGAGGTATTCCCGATCTTCGGGCAGGGAGTGCACAGGCAGGCTGGGCGAGACACCGTCGGCCAGGATGAACCGGTCGATCTTGCCGTCGCTGTCGCAGGTGATGTCCGACAGCACCGCGCGACGATCTGGCGTCTCGTTCAGGCCCTGCAACGGCACGATAGGGTGCAGTTGGTCAATGGCCCAGACATCAGGTAACGACTGGAACAACGAGAAGTTGCAGTGATAGATATCGGCCACTTTCTCAAGCTGATCATCCACATCCGTGTCCAGATCATCGCTTGCGGCCAGCGCCTTGAGACGGGTCATCAGCGACAGGTAGATCCGTTCGGCGCGGGCCATCTGGCGCAGGTCCACATAGCCGCGGCGGAACAGCGCGCGCAGTTCGTTTCGGTAGAAATTCGCGTCGTTCCAGCATTCCTGCAGGCGGTCGCTGCTGAGATAGCCGTTGATTGCCGCCAGATCTGAGACCAGATGGTGATCGTCCGCTTCGACCTCGGGGCCGTTGGGCGCATCGTAAAGCGTGCTTTCCAGCACGTTAAACACCAGCATCGATGATGTCGCCACCACGGCGCGGCCGCTTTCGGTAACCAGCGTGGGATGGTTCACCTCTGCCTCATCCATCGCATAGGCGACGGTTTCCACGACATTGGCGCAATATTCCTCGACCGTGTAGTTGATCGAGTTCTCGGCGGCCTTCTTTTCACCCGTGTAATCCACGCCCATGCCACCACCGAGGTCCAGATGGGTCAGCGGCACGCCTTCGCGCGTCAGTTCGGTGTAGTAGCGGCAGGCCTCGCCTACCGCACGGCGCACGTCGTTGACGTCCTGCACCTGAGAGCCCAGATGCGAATGCTGCAGCTTTAGGCAATGCAGCAAACCTGCCTCTTTCAGCTTATCCACCGTGGCGACCAGCTGATCGGTGTTCATGCCAAAGGCCGATCGATCACCCGAGCTTTCTTCCCACTTGCCGCTGATCTGGTTGGTCAGTTTTACCCGCACGCCGATCAGGGGTTCGATGCCCAGCTCGTTATAGACTTCGATCACCGTGTCAGCCTCTTTCGGGCTTTCCAGAACAATGACCGTGTTAAACCCGATCTTGCGGCTGAGGATGGCCAACTGAATGAATTCGGCATCCTTGACGCCGTTGCAGACAATCAGCGCCTCGCTGGCCAGACGATGCGCCAAGGCCACTACCAGTTCAGGCTTTGATCCGGCCTCAAGCCCATAGTTGTATTTCTTGCCGAACTCGACAATCCGGTCGACTACCTGCGCTTGCTGGTTCACCTTGATCGGGAAAACACCGCGATAGCTGCCCTTGTAGCCGGTGCGTGCAATCGCATCGCGAAAGCTCTCGTTAATGTGGACAATCTCGTGTTCCAGATAAGAACTGACGCGCAGTATCATCGGCGCTTTGATGCCGCGTTCATCTAGATCACTGAGAATACCCGGTAAGCTGATCGCTTCGGCCTCGGGGGCCATCGGATTGCGCAGACCGATTTCGCCCTGCTCCGTCACCTCAATGAGACCTTTGCCCCATTTCTCAACTCCGTAGATGGAATGCGGTGCGTCGGGCGTGTGTTTCAATCAAGTCAGTCCTTTTAAGTCAGGGTGCCAGTTTCGCGCCCGCCAATACGGCAGCTATATGATTCTTCCAAGTGTAATCTATGAGGCGGAATTTTCCGAATTCATGCAGCTGTGCGAATTGGGATCAAATGGTTGTCCCATTGGCAATCAGCCCGGTTGGATATTTGGGCCTTGTTTGTGGACAATTGCCCGATGACTCCAGTCCCGGTTGTGAACACAAACCCGTTTGATGCGGTGCCAAGGCCGCAAACATCCTCGTGCAGGAAGACGCCATCAAGCTGTCCGTCCGCGACCCGAAAACGGTGCACGGCATTGCCGCGGGGGCAGGTGATAGCGACTGTTTCGCCTGCACCGGAAAAGGCGATGCTGCCCGCATATCCCTGCAACGTGCTTTGGTCAGCGTCGGGCGCTCTGAGTAGCAGGGGCTTTTCGCCACGGCGATGCAAACCCAAAAGGGGAGGATGTTGCGATGTATCGCCTTGCCATTGCATCGCAAAGCCGATCAAACCGTCAGGTCGCACCGCCAGATGGCGGATCGAGTTTTTGTGCAGCTCTTGTGGCAGTTCCACCTGCTCAAGAACCCCGCCGTTTTGGTCCAGATAGGTCAGGCGCGGTTGCATCACAGGCAGGTTGAGTTTGGTTCTTCCTGTTTCTGGATGGGTTTCGATCCCGCCATTTGCCACAACCAATGTGCGGCCATCTGGCATCAGACGCATATCATGGGGACCGACACCGCCCGAAGCGAACTCGCCAATTCGTGTGTAGCCATCCGTGTTCCAGACACCAATCACGCCCTGACCGGTCTCAAAATCGTTTTCAGTGGTGAACAGCCGTGTTCCATCGGTTGAGAACACGCCATGCCCATAGAAATGGCGGCCTTTTGGGGCTTCTAACACAGCGGTCTGTGTGCCGGTCGTGCAATCGATGATGATTGCAAATGTTCCCGGACGGCGTGCAAAGGCCACCGCCTGCGCGTGGTAGGGATGCGCCGCCGCCGCGTGCCCGCGCGCGGGCAACGGCAGAGAAAACAGGATGTCACCGCCCGTATCCAACCCGGCCAGCCGAAAAGCCCCATCCGGGAACAGTGCGGCGGCCAGATAATCCGGTGCGCCGACAGCGGACCATCCACGCAAAGGCGCAAGGCTGGCAGCAGCCAACCCAGCGAGAAAGCTTCGACGGCTTGTCACGGTTCAATCCCCGTCCAGTGAGTTGAACCCGGCATTGATGCCCAGCGTGGGGCCAAGCTCGGTCGAGGCAATGGCGCGGATATCGTTGATGGATTGTTGCAGCGCCTCAACGCGGAATCTTCCCTGTGGGGTTGCCACCCCGGCAAATGCCGGATCGTACAGCGACTGCGCCCGATCGATGGCGGCGGCGAATGCGTCATCCAGATCGGCGGCGATGTCCGGGTGATCTGCCGACAGACGCGCGGCAAGGTCACGCAGGGCGATCAAAGACAACTCCACATGGCGCAACGAACGTTCTGAACGCCGCGCCTCGGCGCGTTTGGGGCGGGGGCGATCGAAACTTCCCATTGGGCGACCAAGGCGGGTTTCGGCGGTGAATTCCAGACCGGTCGTCAGGGCCTTGTAAAGCTCTTGCATGGCTTCGTCTTCAGACCGGTATGGACTGTTCTCACCCGGGCTTGCCAATGCGCGTGCGTAGTCCGCCCAGTCTGCATCAATTGCCCCGGCATTGCGGTTGATGTCTGCGGTTATGGCCTGCATCAGTGCGCAGCGATACTCGGCGCTGCCCAGATCGGTGAACCGTGGATCGTAGAGCATCAGTTCCAGCGCGAAAAAACCGCGTCCGGCCACGGAGGTTTCCGCAAAGGCATCCGGGGATTGAATGGCTGTATCCTCAGCAGAAATCAGGCCGGACAGGGCTTTGGGGGTGAATCCCTTGGTATCGGGCCAAAACGCCAACGCAAAGGCGCGGTCCTCGGCTTCGGATGGGCCAAAGCGCAGATGACTAACCGAAATCCAATCGTCAAACGCATCGTTGTATGCATTGCGAAGCGGGGTCGAGTTCGGGTCACAATCCGCCCGTGCAGCATTAGCCAAAGCATTGGTGGAATCTGACAGGGCGGCATAGCCAGGTAGGATATGAGCCTCGATGGCGTCGGACAGGATCGGCCCACGATCTTGTGCGTTGGCGCCCAGAGGCAATGTCAGGGAAAGAGCAAGTACGAAGGCGCGCATGGGTCAAAGGCTTTCCAGAAAACGGATAAGGGCATCGCGGTCAGGCTTTGGCATCTCGACGACGGCGTCACGCGCTGCCTGCGCCTCACCGCCGTGCCACAGGATCGCCTCAAGTAACGACTGCGCGCGCCCGTCATGCAGAAACTGCGTATGTCCTGACACCTGCTGGGTCATGCCGATTCCCCAAAGCGGCGGCGTGCGCCATTCACGACCCGTGGCGCGCGCTTCGGGCCGATTATCGGCCAAACCTTCGCCCATGTCGTGCAGCAGCAGGTCCGAATAGGGCCAGATCAGCTGAAAGCTATGCTCGGGACGGTCTTCCATACGATGCGTCACGAACGAGGGCGTGTGGCACGATGCACACCCGGTGTCGTGGAACACCTGCTTGCCGCGCAACACGTCAGCGTCGTTCATATTCCGCCGGGCCGGAACACCCAGATTCCGGCTGTAGAAGGCGACCAGATCCATGCCGATTTGATCGATCTCGAAGGTCCGGTCGTCACCATCACCATGCGGCGCGTTCACGCAATCGACTTGCGCATCAGTGCAATCGCCGTGCGCCGCTGGATAGAGCGGGCTGGAAACGCCTATATCCCCGGCGAAGGCCGCCGCGGATTGCTCCATGATCGTGGGCATGCCTGCCTTGTGGCCAAACCGGCCCATCATCGGCGCGCCATATTCAATTGCCCATACGATGTTAGGCCGGCCGGATATTCCGTCGCCGTTCTCGTCTTCGGGGTCCGCATTCGCCAGCAGGTCTTTAACTGGGATCGCTTCGAGCAGACCCAAACCGATCATCTGTGGGGCTACGCGTGGGCTTATCATGGCGTCGGGGTGCAGCGGGCCATAACCCAGATCCGCAGCCTCGTAGGTCGGGCGGCGCAAGGTAATGGTTTCCCCATCAGCCAACGTGACGGGAACGTCCTCGTAAGTGATATCCAGCCTGTATTCCGCCGGGTGGCCGGGCAGGGCCAGATCTTGCATCTGCCCGCCGTAATTCGGCTCGGGCAGGGTGGCGATGTAGTCTTCGATCTCGGCGTACCCGTCTTCGGGTGTGCCAGGGATGGACACGCGCAAGAACATCGAAATCGCGTTGTCATCTGGCCCGTTGGGCGTATGCCCGCGCCCGTCTTTGGTGTGACAGCGTTGGCAGGATCGTGCGTTGTAGAGCGGCCCCAACCCATCTGAGGCCAGTGTGGATGACGGAGATGACACCCAGATTTTCTTGAACAGGCCGTTGCCGACTTTGAAGTCCAGCTCCTGCTCGAAACTCAGGTTGCCCGAGGGCTGCGAAAACGCCTCTGCGTCGGTGCGCACGCGGACAGTTGCGGCACCACCGGGCAACTCTTCAAAGCGCTGCGGCGCGCTGAAATCGTCAGGTGCGGCGGTTACGCGCGCAATCCTTGCTTGTTCGTCTTCGGTTCTGGGAAGGTAGTTCAGGTGAAAATCCCGCAGCTCGGCCGACAGGGATTGGGTGGCCGCAATGGCGGCCACCGTCACCAGCGAAAGCTTACGCGCCTTCGTCCATTTTCGATGCGTTGAGTTGCGCATAATTGGCTTCGCCAATCCTTTCGTACAGGTCCAGCTGTGTTTCGAGGAAATCGATATGCCCTTCCTCATCCGCCAGTAATCCTTCAAACAGAGACATAGTGACGTAGTCGCCAGCGCTCTGACAGTATTCGCGCGCTTCCTTGTACAAGGCCCGGGCGTCGACCTCTGCGGCCAGATCACATTCCAACGTCTCTTTTGGGGTCTGGCCGATGCGCAATGGGTCAAGTTGTTGCAAATTCGGGTGACCGCCCAAGAAAATGATTCGCTCGATCAGCTTGTCCGCGTGCTCCATTTCCTCGATGGACTCTTCACGGCTTTTCTTGGCCATATGAACAAGGCCCCAATCCTCCTGCAGGCGGTAGTGCAGCCAATACTGGCTGACTGCCGTTAGCTCATGCCGCAGTGATTTGTTTAGATATTCTATGACCTTGGGGTCGCCCTTCATCTGCATTCTCCTGTGTTGCCTCGCTGCGAAGTGCGCGAAGCTGCATCGGGAACTCCAACTTATCGCTGGAGCGCATCGAGTCTAGGAAAAGCGGCATGCACCCGCCACAATCTGCTGATTTTCCAAGGGCATGGTAGATTTTACCGGGGGTAATGACCGTGTAAGGATCAGACGTGCGCATCCAGTCGATAGCTGCGCGGATATCGTGATCCGAGATGTTTGTGCAGTGGCATACGATCATAGCAATCAGGGCTCTGAGTTGTATTTCTTACTGTATTAGTAAGTTAATTTGGAAACGTCCAGAGGCAACAGATCAAAGGTACCTCACAAGATTTGGAGGCGGCGTGAAACAGCCGCCTCCGTTTGGCGCAAACCTTGTGTTTACTGGAAGACCGCGTCTGGGTTGTCCAGGCTGTCCGAACCTTCGAACGCGATTTGGTCAAGTTCCAATACAGTCACAATGCGCTCGATCGTCTTGGTCTGATCAACTAGACCGTTTACGCCGCCCATGATCAGCACTTCGCCGCCTTCGTTGCCGCGTTCCAGCATCTGGTCATAGGCAAAACCGGCCTCTGCGGTCGATTTCAGACGCCCAAGGGCCTGCATGGTGTTGGCTAGTTTCACCTTCATCTCGGCATCCAGAGCCGGATCGTTGGCAACAACCAGATCCGACAGCGATGCGCCGGAAACCGGAGTGCCGTCGATGCGGGTGTAGCTGCCCAGATAGACGTTCTGAACGCCCAGACCATCGTAGTAGTGGCTGTTGTGGGTGTTGTCCGAGAAGCAATCATGCTCTTCTTCGGGGTCGTTCAGCATCAGGCCCAGACGCATACGTTCACCGGCCTGCTCGCCGTAGGACAGCGAACCCATGCCGGTCAGAATGGCGCTGACGCCAGCGGTTTCGTCGGCCGTCAAGGCGGCGCGTGCTTCGCCACCTTCGGCCCAATGCGCGGCCATCCATTCCAGATCGCTGACCAGCAGGTCAGTTGCAGCGCTCAGGTATTGTGCACGGCGGTCGCAATCGCTGTTGGTGCAGTCGTCACCCTGAACGTAATCGGTATACGGACGGTCGCCGGCGCCCGCGCCATGGCCGTTCAGATCCTGGCCCCACAGCAGGAACTCGATTGCGTGGTAGCCTGTGGCAACGTTTGCCTCGATCCCGTCGGCTTCGTGCAGGGTTTCGCCCAGCAATTCCGGGGTGATTTCGCTGGCGTCGATGATTTTGCCCGACAGCTCAAAGCTGGGGTTGGCGATGACATTCAGCGCGGCGAACTCGTTCTCGTCAGTCGGACCGCCATAGGCTGCGTCCACATAGTCGATCAGCCCTTCGTCCAGCGGCCATGCGTTTACCTTGCCTTCCCATTCGTCAACGATCGCGTTGCCGAAACGGTAAACCTCGGTCTGCTGGTAAGGAACACGTGCGGCAACCCAAGCGGCGCGTGCTGCGTTGAGTGTGGCGTCTGATGGATCAGCAATCAGCGCATTTACGGCGGCCTGCAGCGACTTTGCCGCGATCAGGCTGTCGTCATATTTGGCTTCGGCGATGTTCGCGTAGGTGGTCAGAACGTCGATCTTCGCTGGGGCGTCCGCAAACGCTGCAGTCGCGATCCCAAGGGTCAATACGCTGGTGGCGGCAAAAAAATTGGTCATGGAGGTGACACTTTCCTGTCAAAAAAACTCACTAGCGCCGCCTCAGCGACGCGCATGCGCTAAAAACTGAGTGAATTAGTAAGTTAAGTCAACCTGAGTCTTATTGTCGGAAATAAATGTCGCACCCTTTCCCCATAATTAGCGGGGTAGGTGGGCCGAAGCCGCGATTGCACGGGGTATTAATCACATTAGAATGGACGACGTGATTCCTTGTTGGATGGTGCTTTGTTTATGAAATGTGCAGCCATTGCTTTGATGCTGACACCGGCGATTGTTCTATCGCAGGTGCAAGGCCCTGCCCATGAACATGGTACGGGATATGTGGATATCGCCTTTTCTGATCAGGCATTTACTTTGTCCCTCAATGTGCCATCTGCAGACATCATTGGTTTTGAAGGGCCGGCCGAAACCGATGACGATCGCGCGCAGGTGGCGGTTGCGGTCTCAGACCTGTCCAAACCTTTGGGCTTGTTTGTGCTGCCGGAAGAGGCCGGATGCGTTACCGCATCAGCCAATGTCACCCTTACGGGTGAAGGATTGGGGCAGGACAATACCACCAAGTCTGCTGATCAAGATCAACATAGCGATTTTTTGGCCGATTACCTGATTCAGTGCCAGGATATTACAGCGCTGGTGAATATAAGGTTTGCGTATTTCGAGCGGTTCGAAAATGCGCAGACGTTGATCTTGCAGGTGACCCGATCCGGTCAAACCCAAACGTATGAGATAACTCGGAACCAACCGGATCTGGCAATGTGAAACGCCATAACGCGGGCCATAGCGGACGGCCCGCGCCCATATACGATGCAAAGGGCGCAATCATGCAAGCGTGACGAAAGCGCCATGGACGGCACCCAAAGTGCCGTCAGTGTACGAAATGCAGTTCTGAAAAACTCTGCCGCCACTCTGCAACCTCGGCGGCGATATCCGCGCCCGCCAATCCAGAGGTGATCAATGCCGCCAACCGATCAGTGTCCTGCGACGTCATCCCCCATCTGACCAGTTCAGGCGTCCCGAACCGCAGGCCGTTCATGTCCCCTTTCACTTCGGGTGCAGGCAGTCCAATTCCGCAAGCAAGAAACCCAGCGCGGCGCAGCGTTTTGGACGCCGCTTGCCCGCCGCCGTAAGATTCTGCCAACACAGCAAACTGGTGCGAGTTGGTAAACCCTTCCCGACCCGCAAAGACGGGAACGCCACGAGCGTCCAATCGTTCTGCGAGCGCTTGCGCCATCGAGATCATTTCGACCGCGTATTGTTTGCCGAAGTCGCGCCAGTCCAGCATTGTTACGGCCAACGCTGCGGACTTGGCCGCGTCGAAGTTGGCCGTCATTCCCGGAAAGGCAATCGCGTCGAGCTTTTGCGCAATTTCTGCGTCATTGGAGACGATCAAACCACCAGCGGGGCCGCCCAGGCTTTTGTAAGTGCTCATCGTCATGAAATGCGCGCCCTCGGCCAAAGGATTGCACCACGCTTTGCCTGCGATGATCCCGCATTGGTGCGCAGCGTCGAACATGACCTTAGCCCCGATCTCATCAGCGATCTGCCGGACCTCTATTACGGGATGTTCGAACAGATTGAGGCTGCCCCCGATGGTGATCAGCTTGGGCCGTTCTTTCAGAGCCAATGCGCGTAGCTGATCCAGATTGACGGTATAACCGTCAGCATCCGTCGGCGCCTCAATCGTGCGCAGACCAAAGAGACCGGCACATCCCGCTAAGTGATGGGTCACGTGCCCACCGATGGAGGCTGGGGGCGCAATTATTGTATCGCCAGGTTTGCAGGTGGCCATAAAACCATAAAGGTTGGCAATCGCGCCCGACGGCACCCGGATTTCGGCGAATTTGGCATCAAAGACCTCGGCGCTGAGCTGGGCAGTGATCACTTCGATCTCTTCAATGGCCTCCAACCCCATCTCATATTTGTCGCCGGGATAGCCCAGCGATGGCCGCGACCCGATGCCCGACGATAACAGGGCCTCGGCCTTTGGGTTCATCACGTTGGTTGCGGGGTTTAGGTTGAAACACTCTCGCTCGTGGATCTCGCGGTTTCGGGTCGCAAGATCATCGATCCGTTTGATCAGTTCATCAGACGAGGCCTGAGACGCCTTAACGGCGATTTGTTGAACCCGGGTTTCGCACTGATCCGGGACCCAATTTCGGTGTGTGATTGTCATGTCTGTGACCTCCTGCTTGTCACCAGATTGAACAATTGAGGCGACATCGCAAATCAGAATTGCTATTTCTTGGCGTAGAAAAACTGAGTCTAAGGCAATGGCTGTTCTCCCAAGACGCCCGAAAGGGCCACCTCTTAACGCACTCCGCGCTTTTGAAGCTGCGGCAAGGCTGGGCAGTTTCGTAGCTGCTGCCGAAGAGCTGAGCGTCACTCCCGGTGCGATTTCGCAACATATAAAGACAATTGAAGCGTGGGCGGATGTGCCGCTGTTCCGGCGAAACGCGCAAGGGGTTGATCTGACCGCGCCTGCGCGCCAACTGGCCGGTGATTTCACCCTGGCTTTCGATCAGCTTGCGGCCGCAACACAGAACCTGCGGAACCTGAGCCCGAGCGTTGAGATCCACATCGCCGCCCTGCCTTCGGTCGCACAGCTTTGGCTGCCGGCGCGTTTGGGGCGAATCCGAAACACGTGGCCGGACATGAAGTTCTCGGTAACGGCCATGGAAACATCGCCTCGCCTATCACGTGATCTGTTTGATCTTTCGGTCTTCATTGCCGAACCTGACGGGGCGGCTGATCAAATTGTAATCGCGGAGGACGTCATTTTCCCGGTTTGCGCGCCGGAATTGGCCGAGAGTTTCGACTTTGAATCCACACCGCTGCTGCACGATCAGACATGGCATGATGACTGGCGGCGGTGGTCCGAGGAGACGGGGACAATTATCAGCGATCCTAACAAAGGGCCGAAATATTCGCTTTACGGTCTTGCAGTCGAAGAGGCGAAATCCGGAGCTGGTGCCTTGATGGCGCATGGATGTCTGATCGAACCTGCGCTCAAGGCCGGGCATTTGGTGCGGGTATCGACGCAGGCCTGCGAAACAGGCCGGTCGCTGGTGATAAACCTTCCGCATCCATCGAGGCGACGCGCGGAACTTGAAAAAATTGTCGCACTATTGCGGGAAGGTTAGCGACGATGGGGCGATGACTACTGCCCTTATAAAGTAACTGAACTTTGCGAGGATGGTTTCGGAGAGTAATTGATATCTCGACCATGCAAGGTCCGACTAACGAGTTTCCTGATACGCCGGGATGCAGCCCAATTCAGCCACAGCGACAAGATCACAAGAAGTGTTTGGGCCTGTGATTGCGACGGTCTAATTTGAATGGGGATTTGGTAGCGGAGGAGGGACTTGAACCCCCGACACGCGGATTATGATTCCGCTGCTCTAACCAACTGAGCTACTCCGCCATGAGTGAGAGGCGATTTAAGCGAGGGGCCGGAAAGGGTCAAGGGGGAAACACCGCCTTACAGAGATTATTTTTGCCCCGATCAATCTGCTTTGGTTGCCTGTTGTGCAGCGACCCCAGCAGTATCAGCAATTCTACGAATGAAGGCCGCGCAGGCGTCGGGTGCGGTGATCGGGATCATATGGCCCAACCCTTCGATCTTTTCGTCGCTCAGCCCGAACCGGGTCATGGGGGCACCGTTGGCGGTGGGTGAAAGTATGGTGTCTTGTGCCCCGTACAGAATGCCGCCGGGTACGGACAAGTCGGTATAGCGGTCTACCTGGGCTCCGATACTTTCATCCACCCCTACAACATCCTGCGACGCGGTAATGAAGGCCGAAGGGCGCAACCCCAGCGCACCGCCGGCGCGGTCCAGAAAGTCATCTGGCGCGGGTTCCGGATAGAAAACGGCTCCCAATGTATGCGGGGCGGTCTTAGCCGATATGGGGACAGCGATCGTGTTGCCGATAAAGTTGCGCAACCACTCGGTACGTATTTCCAGCGGTTTGAAAACTTGCGGCGTATTCGACAGCTTTTGCGTCAACGGGGCGAGCAAAGCGAGCGCTTTGGTTTTCTCCCGGTGTTCCAACGCCATGGCTAGCGATACGGCCCCGCCCAATGAGTGCCCGACCAGAACGGCGTTGGAAATGCCTTTGGTGTCCAGAAACTCTTGAATCATGCGGGCCTGTTCGGGCAGGCGCCCAAGATCGGCGCTATCGCGGGTTGAGTATCCGCAGCCTGGGCGGTCGACTGCGATGACGTGATAGTCATCCGCCAACAGGTCCATCAGAGAATAGGTGAAATGCTGCAGCTGCCCCGCAAGCCCGTGGATCATGATGATTGTCTGCTTAGTGGGGTCGCCCTTTTCCACGTAATGAATGCTGCCGCCGCGCACCGGGACAATCTGTCCAAGTTGCGGGACGCGCTGCAACCCCTGCCGGGTCAGTCGCCGGGTCCACAGGTTCATGCCGACAAAGAAGCCGCCGACCAGAAGGGCGATAACTAGAATTGTGGTCATCTCATCACTTTCCGCATGAGGAAGGGGTAGGTTGGTATTGTTCCAGCCCGGATTGCGCCATGCGCTTTTCATACTCTGAAACTGTCCCGGGCCAAAGCGTCGTGTTCCGGCCCTGTGCATCCTGATACCATGAGGCGCAGCCACCCACCTGCCATACGCTGTCTTCGTGCCGCTCGCGCATCTCCTGTTCGAAGGCTTCCTGGTAGTCCGGGCGCGGGGTTATCATCTGCAACCCGTCGCGGTTCATCTGGTCCAGCACTCGGCCGATGTGGCGAACCTGTGCTTCGATCATCAGCACAACCGAGTTGTGACCGAGGCCGGTATGTGGCCCGAGCAAGATGAAGAAATTGGGGAAACCTGCGATGGCAGTACCCAAATGCGCTTTCATTCCGTCCGACCATGCCTGGCGCAATGTCAGTCCATCGGATCCCGTTATGTCGAGGCGCTCGACGACATCTGTGACATGAAACCCGGTGCCCCAGATCAGAACGTCAGCATGTGTTCGGCTTCCGTCAGATGAAATGATCTGATCGCCCTCAATTGATGCCACACCGTGCGGGAGAACTGTCACGTTTTCACGCGCCAGTGCCGGGTACCAATCGTTCGAGCTGAGGATGCGTTTGCAACCGATCCTATAGTCCGGCGTCAACTGTTTGCGCAGGCCTGGGTCGGCGATCGCGCTTTCCAACGATTTGCGCCACATCTTCATGGCAAAATTTACCATCCGTTTTTCGCCGCTGAACACGCGGTGGCGATACTCGAAGACCATGTAAATCAGTTTCCGGCGTGCCCAAGGTAACACCGGGATGCTGCGATAAAGGCGGCGTAACCGGGGCGCGATTGGGCCATCCGGGCGGGGCAGGACATAGGGCGCGCTGCGTTGAAAGATTGTGACGTGTGCAGCAGTTTTCGCAATTTCTGGAACAAACTGGACAGCGGATGCGCCGGTTCCGACAACTGCGACGCTTTTTTCCTCAAGCGGCGTGTCGTGATCCCACTCGGCTGAGTGAAAGCAAGGCCCGGGAAAACTGTCCGCACCGGGTAAATCGGGGATGCTGGGCAGATGCAGCGCCCCAATGGCCGAGACCAGAAACCGCGCGGACCAGCGCTGCCCACTTTCGGTTTCCACCTGCCAGCGCATGCCGTCCCAGCGGGCAGATTTCAGCTGCTGACCGAAATGGCAAAGCTGGTAAATCCCCTCATCAAGGCAGACCTTTTTCAGATAGGCCTGAATTTCAGCGCCGCCCGCGTAGGCCCGACTCCAGTCCGGGTTCAGATGCGTTGCCATGGAATAGAGGTGCGATGGGATATCACACGCGACACCGGGATAGGTGTTCTCACGCCACGTCCCGCCAATCTCATTCGCTTTTTCAAGGATCACAATGTCCTTGATGCCGCGTTTGCGGGCCTCAATCGCCATCGTCAGGCCGGAAAATCCAGCGCCGACGATCAGCATATCGGTTTGATATTCCATGCGCCCGTCCCTCCCAAAACGACCGATATGGTTGGGTCAGACTATAGGCGCTGAAATGCGTGAGAACAGCCTCCCGTAGGGTCAGGCGCCGATCTCGGTTTATTCAGCCGCGCAGTATTTCACCATTTGGATCAAAGGGCGGCTCGGACAGAATGGTCGCCTTGTGCGGATGTCCCAATACCATCACCTCGACCTCATCCCCTGCTTTGGCATCGATTACAAAGCCAAGCGCCAGAGACATGCCGACGGAATAACCATAAGCGCCAGAGGTCACGCGGCCGATACCCTGACCATTTTTGAAGATTGGCTCACCGCCGGTCGCGTCGGCGTTCGACGCGCTGGTGTCAGCCTCATCCAAATGCAAAAGGACAAGCTGTTCGCGGGCAGGGTTGGCTAAAACGGGCTCGGCTGCGTTCTTGTTCAGAAAATCTTTGCTGAACTTGCACAACCGATCCAGACCTACCTCATGCGGCCAGTATTCGGGGCTGTATTCGCGGCTCCACGAACCATACCCCTTTTCGACGCGCAAAGACATCAACGCCCGGCTGCCCACTGGGCCTGCGCCAAACTCCTGACCGACCTGAAGCAGGGCGTCATACAGGCGGGCCTGATCTTCGGTGGCACAGTGAACCTCCCACCCCAAATCACCCGTGAACGAAACCCGTAGGGCCAGTACTTCGATTCCGGCCAGTTCGATTTGGGCGGATCGCATGAAGGGGAAATCCTCGGTGGCCAGCGAGGTATTGGTCAGGCGCTGCAATAACTCGCGCGATTTTGGGCCAGCGACGTTGAACCCGCACACGGCCTCGGTCCGGCTTTTGAATGTGGTGCCATCGGGCAGGGGGACCTGTTTGAAGAACCGTTTGTGATACCGCTCGGCCAATCCGGATCCGATGATCCAAAACTCGTCATCGGCCACACGGGTTACAGTGAAGTCCCCGGCGATGCCCCCGCGTTTCGAGATCAGAGGCGTAAGACAGGACCTGCCGACCGATTTGGGCATGGTGTTGGTGAAAACAGCATTCAGCCAGTCCTCGCCTCCCGGTCCCTTGCAGACATATTTGGCAAAGTTCGAGATATCGATGATCCCCGCGCGCTCACGCAGCATCCGGCATTCCTCACCCACGGGTTCCCACCAGTTCTGACGGGTAAAGCCATTAGTGTCTTTGGTTCCTGGCGTATCCGCGAACCACAAGGGGTGCTCCCACCCTGCGTTCAGGCCAAACACTGCGCCTATTTGAGCTTGCGTGTCATAGATGGGGCGCGTGCGCGCTGGGCGGCCTGCGCTGCGTTCCTCGTTCGGGAAGTGGATCGCGAACCGGTGGGCGTACTGGTCCTGAACGCGGGTCATTGTGAACTCTTTCGTCGCCCAGTCATCGAACCGAGCCATATCCCAGGCGAACATATCGTACTGCGTTTCACCCTCGATGATCCATTGCGCCGCCATCAGGCCCATGCCGCCAGATTGTGAGAAGCCGGGGATGATACCGTTGCAACAGAAATAGCCGTCGACCTCGGGCACTGGTCCCATCAGCACGTTGCTGTCGGGCGACCAGATCATCGGCCCGTTGATAACCCGCTTGATACCGGCTTCACCCACGGCGGGCAGACGTTCGATGGCGTTCATCATATTTTCTTCGATCCGTTCCAGATCGTCGGGGAAGAGATCATGCGCGAAGTCGAGTGGCGTGCCGTCCTCGGCCCAGAATTTCATGTCCTTTTCATAGGCGCCAACCAGCAGGCCCTGACCTTCCTGCCGCAAGTAATACTCGCCGTCACGATCACTGACCGAGGGCAGCCGGGTGCTATGCGCTGCCACGTCCGCCATTGTTTCGGTCACGAAATACTGGTGCTCAGTCGGTTGTAGGGGCAGCTCAATTCCGGCAAGTTTGGCGACTTCGCGCCCCCACAGACCGGCGGCATTGACGACCCAAGGGGTGTGGATGTCGCCCTTGGGTGTTCGTACGATCCAAGTGCCATCTTCTTGCTGGTCAGTCGCCGTGACGGGGGTAAATCGATGGATCTCGGCTCCGCGTTGCCGGGCGCCCACCGCATAGGCGTTTGTGACGCCCGATGGATCCACATTGCCACCGTCTGGTTCGTACATCACGCAGCGGATGCCATCGTAGTTGACCAGCGGGTTCAGTCGCTGGGCCTCTTCGATGCTGATCTCATAAAAGTTCATGCCGTAAAGCTTGGCCTTAGCGGCTTGCAGCATCAGCTGATGTTCGCGTTCTTCGGTTTGAGCGAGGTAAAGCGAGCCGGGCTGGAACACGCCGCAGCTTTGGCCGGTTTCGGCCTCAAGCTCTTTGTACAGGTTCATCGTATAGTGCTGAATGCGGCTGATATTGGTGCTGTCGTGCAGCCCGTGGATGTTCGCCGCGGCGTGCCAAGTGGACCCGGATGTCAGTTCATCCCGTTCCAGAAGAACCACATCCGACCATCCCAGTTTGGTCAAATGATAGAGGATCGAACACCCGATCACCCCGCCGCCAATCACCACCGCCTGTGCATTCGTTTTCATGAGCCTGCCGTATCAAAGTTGGTCCCGTCGCCATGTGTCATCATCGCGATGGCACCGGCAACGGACATAAATTTCATGTTGGGTTGAGTGAGTTTAATCTGAGGCTAAACTCAGAAATCCAGCTTTTGGGCGCGGTCATATGCGACTAGCCGCTGGTTCAGCGCGTTAGCCTCGGGCGCGCCGGATTCCAGCGCGAAAACAAAAGCATGCGTGAGGTAGAAACAGGCCGCGTCAATGTCTTGCGCCGCTTCGTGCTCATCCGCGGCCAGGGTGTATAAGCGGATCAGATTGGCATGATCATTGCGATCATGTGCGTCCAATAAAAGGCGATCCAGTTCCTGTTTGTCCATGGGCGTCCCCTTCTAAGATCAACCGGTCGGCCACTTGGCAACCGACCGACTAAAAGAGGTTAATCCGCGCGACCGTTTTCGACTTGCGTCGCGACCCAATGGTGGAAGTTATGCGTCGGCCCGTCCATAGCAGGCGAAAACCGTCCGCCGTCGAACAACATCCCGTGTCGGCCTTTCTGCATGCCTTCGACCACAAAGACATCCTCTTCGAATACCGTCTTCCACAGCTGCGCGTTCGAAGCACGCAGTCCATCCTGCTGCGGAGTGTCATCAATGCTTTTGGCATAGTATAGCTCGATATGTTCGACGGTGTTTTCCTGATCGACCGGCTCCAGCACAATGGCAAATGCGTGATCGCGCTGCACGCCCAGCAGAACGTTTGGATAAACCGCAATATACTCTGCGCCTTCGTTCCACTTGTCGCTCAGCCCGTCAAAATCCGGGAAGGTTGCGCCGTCCTGATCTGTCAGTTGGCGGTAAACCAGGGTCCCTTGACCCGAATACTGACCGCGCTCTTCGATGTTGTAGTGATCCTCCAGCCGCGAATAACTGTTCAGACCGGGATGCACCCATGGCAGGTGATAGCTTTCGCAATAGTTCTCGACCGCAAGCTTCCAGTTGGTCTTGACCTCAAGCTTGAATGAGGACGTTTCACCGCCGTGGAAGACGGGTTTCTCAAATTCCTTCCAACGTTCCAGCAGGGGGCCGTGTACCTCTTCGAATTCCGGTGCTGTGCCGTCAACATTCACAAAGATCACGTCGCGCCAGACGTAGGACCGCACGCGGATCAGACCCAGGTCTTCGCGATTGACGTCTTCGTGCTTGTTCTGGCCGGGACCACCCACATGCGGGGTTGCGCGCAGCTCGCCTTTCAGGCTGTAGCACCAGCTGTGATAGGGGCAGCGGATTGCGCCGCCGATTTTGCGCGGCGTGTCTACCAGAATCATCCCGCGGTGGCGGCAGGTGTTTTGAAAAACGCCAACCTCGCCGTCTTTGTCCCGGACAATCAGCAGCGGCATGCCCAGAAAATCGACTGGTTTTGCATCGCCTTCTTCCGGAACATCCTTGCCGAAGCCGATCCCGGACCAGTTGGCATACAGCACAGAACGCTTTTCTTCGTCAAAAACGGTCGGATCGATGTAATGTTCGTTCGGCAGGCCATTTGCGACGTTTACATCGGCCAGAACGGAAGACAGCGCGCTATGCTTGTTCATCGGGCTCTCCTGAGGTTTTGCTGGATGCTATTAATCCCTATTGGCGGATTGAACCTGTTGGTCTCAATATCAGAAAAGCTCATCAGAGAGTGATTTCACCTAAACCGAACCTTCTTGAACCTCTTGAACGATCCAGTTCTTCAGGGCGCGGGCGCTATCTGAGAGCTCTTCGTCCGGGCGTCCGACCAGGTAAAACTGGTTCGGAGCGGGCACTTGGTGTGTGCCAATAGGAACCAGTTTGCCTGATTGCAGCATGGGTTGGATCAGCCGCTGCCAACCCAGCGCCAGCCCGGCACCCTTGCGCGCAAGCTGCAGCGCGACGGAATAGCTGTTGACGCGGGATTCAATGGGCACTGTGCCATTATATCCCAACTGCTGGAACCATTCGGGCCAGGTGGTCCAGGTGCGGTCTTCTGACTCCAAATGGATCAGCCGTTCAGAGGTCAGATCCTCAAGACCGGCATCCGCAAGCCTTTCTGCCATTTCTGGGCTTCCGACCGGGACTAGCTGGTCGCGAAACAGCGGAGTGTGTGACAGGTTAGGATCGCTGTCCCGCCCATAGCGAATGAAAAAGTCGACGTCAGGCCGATCGCGAAAGGGGCGATCCTGTGACAGTTGATCAACATTGACTTCGGGCATGTCCCGCCAGAACCGAATGACAGCGGGAGACAACCACAACGCGGCAACTGCTGTTGTCGATCCCACGGTCACCTTTCCGGCCGTGGACCGGTCGCGGATCATGCTCAGCGTTTTCGAGATGCGCCCGAAGGACGTGGACAGCGCGTCATAAAGCGCCTTGCCATCCTCGGTCAGATCAACGCCGCGATGCTTGCGTTGAAACAACGGTGTGTCCAGATCGCCTTCAAGCGCCTTGATCTGGTGGCTGACCGCGCCGGGTGTGACAGACAGTTCAACGGCGGCGTTCTTAAAGCTCAGGTGGCGGGCGGCGGCCTCAAAAGCTGACAAGGTTGTCAGCGGCGGCAGGTTGTAGTGGCGTCTGGACATGGAAGCTGGTGAATCGTTTTTCGGTTTAGTTTAATTTTTATCAACTCAGTTTTAGTTTTATTGAAGGTGAAAGCTATAGCGCTTTTGATGATTTGATGTTTTTCTGGCTCAAGTTAAAGGCGGATGTCGCATTTTTCGTCAATGCGTCGGTTCTGGCCGAATTTTGAACGGAGCGCCACTATAGTCAGTTCTACCAACAAACGTTGTGTTTTTCGGGCTTTTCGAGAGAATTTTCCGGACGTCGCAAGACGGTACTGCGACACAATGATGTCCCGAACTGACAAACGGGAAAGGTCGAAAGGGGACGTGAAGGAGGCGCGAACCCATTCCCAGTTGGTAAGACCGAGTATCGCCTGATTGCACGGTGTGTTGAATTCAATGCAACTCAGAAGGCGTAAGACCATGCGGCGGTGCCGCATTTCTGAAACACAGAAACGAAACAAGAAAGAGCCGATACGTCTGCTGCAGCACCTTCCCCATCGTTCGAGGCGATTGGGCGAATTGCGTGAAATGCAGAGACAGTTTCGCAATTGATACAGCACCACGGAGGAGCAACATGTCGATACCCGAACCCTTTACGGATCTAGAAATAGAAACGGCCGATGCCGGATTCTATGAAAATTACAGCGTCCCAATCGCCCTAATCAGTAAGGGCATCATGGTTGCCCTTGTACTGTGGGCACTTGTCTTCCCGGCCAATGCCAACAGCACACTTGGCAGCTGGAATGGAAAGTTGCTGGAAATCTTCAACAGCTTCTACGTGGTCATTGTCGGCCTGTTTGTCATCTTCCTCGTCATTGTTGCCATCCTTCCAACGACCGGAAAGCGGGTTATGGGAACAGCGGGCGAAAAACCCGAGTTTTCGAACTTCTCCTGGTTCTCGATGATGTTCGGAGCAGGTCTGGGTGTCGGCCTGATGGTTTTTGCCACCGCTGAACCGTTGGGTCTGTGGGGATCGAACCCCGAGGTCGTGGCCGGTGCAGTTGCAGGCAATGATCCAGAGTCCGTTCAATCCGCGTATCGGTATACCTTCCTGCATTATGGCTTTCATGCCTGGGCAATTTACGTGGTGACCGGCTTGTCGCTGGCCTACTACGCCTATACTCGTGACATGCCTCTGACCATTCGCGCGGCTCTTACCCCGCTTTTCGGTCGTCTGATGAACGGTTTCCTCGGCCACGTCGTTGACGTTCTGGGCGTTGTTGCAACGATCCTGGGTGTGTCCGTTACGATCGGGTTTGGTGTCAGCCAGTTCATCGACGGTCTGTATGCAATCACCGGCATGGAATGGATCATGGATTTTGGCGGTGAAGTACCCACGCCAAGCAAGGTTGGTCTGATCGCGGGTCTGGTTGTCATCATGGGTCTGTCGATTATTTCGGCGGTCTCGGGTGTTGGTCGCGGTGTTAAATACCTGTCGAACCTGAACCTTGTTCTGTCGATCATCCTGCTGGGCACCTTTGTGATCTTCGGCTCGTTCGTATTCGCCATGACAACCTATGGCACAGCACTGTTTGACTACCTTCTGCACTTCCTCTCGCTGAGCTTTGGTGCATACGGTCCGTTGTCGACCGAAGCGTTTGCAGCGGCTCTGCCTGCAGAAGCGCAGGCGCATGCGGCTGATCTGGTGGGTGGCGCAACCAACGCATGGGGCAGCTTTGACGGCTTTAAGAGCGGTCTTGAAGGTGCTGCGGCTGAGTTGAGTGACGAGACGCTGGCGGCTGTTTATGCAGCAGGTGAGCAAGGCCGTCAGTTTGGCTGGCAGTCGGGCTGGACCACCTTCTACTGGGCTTGGTGGATTGCGTTCTCGCCGTTTGTGGGCCTGTTCCTGGCGCGCATCTCCAAGGGTCGGTCAGTGCGTGAGTTCATTCTGGGCTGCGTACTGGCGCCGGCGCTGGTTTGCTTTGCCTGGATGACTGTTCTGGGTGGTACTGCGATTGATCTGGAATTGGCTGGTGCAGCAGAAGGCGCGATCATCGGTGCGTCGAACACCAACAAGCTGTTCGTGACGCTGTCTTACATGATCGACGGTGGGCTTCTGTCCATGCTGAACGTCATGTGCGTGATCCTGATCATGACCTTCCTGGTGACCTCTGCGGACTCGGGCATTCTGGTTATGAACACCATCATGTCCGGTGGCAGCCAGGAAACCGGCGTCAAGCACCGTATCATCTGGGGTGTTATCCTGACCGCCGTGATCGGTGCGCTGATCTTGGCCGCTGGTGAAAACAACCCGATGGACGCGTTGCGCAATGCGATGATCATTGGTGCTCTGCCCTTTACTGTTGTTATGGGGCTGATGATGGTTTCGCTGACCAAGGCGCTTTATCGTGATGGTCGGCGCGACAAGCATGCTGATGCAAGCACGCAGGCCGCTGAATAAGCGCAGGTCTTAATGCCAAAACAGACGCCGCCCCAGTTGGGGCGGCGTTTTTCGTTCCGGGTTCCCGTGTCGTTTCCTGCAAACAGATATCGCAATCAGTGAGGCGCGCCGCCGCCGAATCCGTCAATCTGAAAAGTAAGATTGGAGGATTGCCCCGTGAACATTCGTACTGCGACACGCTCGGGCGGACGCTCTGCCCGTCGCGCCCTGCGCACTGCCCCGAACTTTGAAATGCTGCCCGGCCTGACCAGAGGTATCCCCTTGTGTGAGGTGATGGATGGTGCCCAGGTCGAACGCATCGACAGTGCCTCGATGGACATCCTTGAGAACGTTGGCGTTCAGTTCCGAGACCCCATCGCGCTAGAAGACTGGAACAAGGCCGGTGCCAAGGTCAATGGCGAGCTGGTTTACCTCGACCGTGGTTTGGTGCGCGAGTTGATTGCCACCATACCCAGCGATTTCACATATCACGCGCGGGACCCGAAAAAGAATGTGCGGCTGGGCGGTAAGCACTCGATCTTTGTGCCTATGACCGGCGCTCCATTCCTGCGCGATCTGGACGACGTGCGCCGAAATCCGTTGCTGGAAGATCTGGCGATGTTCCACAAACTCAGCCACATGATGCCTGCGCTGCATTCCTCGGCGCATCACATCGTGGAACCCTACGACCATCCGATCAGTCAACGGCACCTGCGCATCACCTACTCGTCGATGAAACACTCGGACAAGACGTTCATGGGCATGACGACCTCACCCAAGAACGCCGAAGATGTCATGGACATGTGCGCGATCCTGTTTGGCGAGGAATTCCTTGAAGATCACCCGGTGACTACCGGTAATTGCAATGGCAACTCGCCACTGGTGTGGGACGAAACCATGCTGGGTGCGTTGCGGGCCTTTTGCCGCTGCAATCAGCCGGTGCTCTGCTCACCCTTCGTTCTGGGGGGGGCTAACACGCCCGCATCTGTTCCGGCCACGGTAGCCCAGTTGAATGCCGAGGCGCTGAGCGCACTGGCCTACACGCAGGTTATCCGCAAGGGGGCTCCGGCGATCTATGGTCACTACCTGTCGACCGTGTCGATGAAGTCCGGTGCGCCGATGGCGGGTACACCCGAGATCAGCCTGATGAATTTCATGATTGGCCAGATGGCACGGCATTATGACGTCCCTTGGCGTACTTCGAACACGTTGGGTGGGGCCAAAACCTTTGATGCTCAGGCCGGATATGAATCTGCCACCACCTTGCAGGCAGTCATGCATGCGGGTGCCAACTACATCTGGCACTCGGCCGGATGGAATGAGGCCGGGATGCACTGTTCCGTGGCCAAGTTTATCGTCGACGCCGAACAATGTGCGATGGCGTACCGCATGGCCGAGGGGCCAAAGTGGCACGATTTCGATCAAGCCCTCGCAGCGGTTCCGGATGTTGGGCCCGGTGGTCATTATCTTGGTCACCCCCATACACAGGACAATTTCCAGAGTGCGTTCTTCATGCCCGAGCTGTTCGACAACAACTCGATCGAACAATGGCAGGCAGAAGGCAGCATTGAAATCACCGCGCGCGCCCTGAACCGCGCACGCGCGTTGCTGGCCGAGTATGAAGAACCCAAACTGGATGAGGCGAAAAACGAGGCCCTGCTGGACTACATCGCGCGACGTGAGCGTGAAATCCCGGCCGCTGATGAACTGAACCAAAGTTACTGAAGTAATTCCCCCGTATTCCACCCGCCTGACCAGTTGGGCGGGTTTGTCCCTTCAATAGCAGTACGGAACACAAGCCGTGAAAATCGCTGAAATTCACATCTATAGCCACGATCTGCCTGTCAAAAACGGCCCGTACACAATGGCCAATGCCGAGGTCTGGGCGCTGGACACCACATTGGTCAAAATGGTGGCCGACAACGGGTTAGTCGGATGGGGCGAGACCTGCCCGGTTGGCCCCACCTATGCTGAGGCCCACGCCGCTGGTGCTCGGGCTGCGTTGGCTCAGATGGCCAAGGGTTTACTGGGTGCCGAGGTCTCTCTGCTTGGGCTGCACCGACGGATGGATGGCATTTTGAACGGACACAACTATGCCAAGGCGGCTATCGACATCGCGGCACATGATCTGCTGGGCAAGCAGTTTGGGATCAGCGTGTCGGAGCTTCTTGGCGGTGCAGAAGTAGACAAGGTTCCGTCATATTATGCGACGGGGGTTGGGGCACCCGACGATATAGCCGTTCTGGCTAGGGAAAAATTGGCTGAAGGTTACCTGCGCCTGCAAATCAAAGTTGGTGGTCGACCGGTTGAAATCGATATCGAAACCATCCGCAAAGTGTGGGAGGCAATCGGCGGGTCAGGCATGCGGCTGGCCGTGGATGGAAACCGCGGCTGGACAACCCGTGATGCGTTGCGTGTCAGCCGCGAATGCCCGGACATTCCGTTTGTCATGGAACAACCCTGCGATACGATCGAAGATCTGCAAAAGATACGGTCACAAGTGAGCCACCCGATCTACATGGACGAAAATGCCACCAATCTGAATACGGTTATCACTGCGGTGGGCACTGGTCTGGTGGATGGGTTCGGCATGAAAGTCACGCGGATCGGTGGCCTGCAGCCCATGCGCGCGTTCCGAGATCTCTGCGAAGCGCGGAATCTGCCCCATACCTGCGACGACAGTTGGGGAGGGGACATTATTGCCGCAGCATGCACACATATCGGCGCGACTGTTCGACCCGATCTGCTGGAAGGCGTTTGGCTGGCTGCGCCATACATCGAAGGCAATTACGATCCCCAGAATGGAATTCGCATTGAAGGCGGGCATATCCAAGTTCCAACCGGGCCGGGGTTGGGCGTCGTTCCCGACGAAACCCGCTTTGGCGCGCCGGTCGCATCTTTCTGATGGAGCATATCATGGAGTTTGCGGGAAAATCAGCTTTGGTCACGGGCGCTGCAGGGGGGATCGGAACCACTCTGGTGCGCCGCCTACGTGCCGCCGGCGCGCAGGTTGCCGTTGCTGACCGCCTGACTGACGGGATCGAGGCCGAGGCCCATCTGCCTGGTGATCTGCTGGACCCGACCTATGCCGATGCACTTCCGCAAAGGGCAGCAGATGCGCTGGGCGGGTTGGACATTGTTGTTAACAACGCAGGTGTCATTACGCGGGGTGCCGTCACTGAAACCTCGGATCAGGATTGGTCTCTGTCTCTGGGCGTGAACGTCGAAGCCCCCTTTCGCATTTGCCGCGCTGCGATCCCGATTATGGCTGCCAACGGAGGCGGTGCGATCGTAAACACCGCATCCTGCTGGGGCCTGCGCCCCGGTCCAAACCACGCTGTCTATTGCATGACCAAGGCCGCGATTGCCTCTCTGACTCAATGCATGGGGATGGACCACGCCCATCAGGGCATCCGCATCAACGCGGTTTGCCCGAACGAGGTGAACACGCCTATGTTGCGATCCGGTTTTGCCAAGCGTGGCTTCGACCCGGACACAGCTGTCGCCAAGCTGGGGCAGACTGTTCCCTTGGGGCGAATTGCTGAACCCGAAGACATTGCTGATGTAATCCTGTTTCTGGCCTCGGATGCGTCGCGCTATATCTGCGGCGCGGTGCTTGAGGTGAACGGAGGCAAGCCAGTATCATGACCCGATTTGAAGGCAAAACCGCCCTTGTCACCGGCGGACGCAGCGGGATCGGTCGGGCTATTGCTGAGCGATTGTGTCAGGACGGGGCGCAGGTGTTTACCGCGCAGCGCGGGCAAAATCCCAGGTTCGAAGGGATCGAGGCAGATTTTGGTGATCCGAGCAGCCCGCAATCTGTGGTAAATCAGGTCGTTGAGCGGGCAGGGCGTCTGGATATCCTCGTCAACAACGCGGGCATGATGCAGGAAGTCCTTGTCGAAGACATGAGCCTGGAGGATTGGCAGCGCAACCTGACAGTCAACCTGACGGCTCCTTTTCTGCTGATCAAGGCGGCGCTGCCCCATCTGCGGCAGACGCAAGGGAACATCGTCAATATCGGCTCAATCGAAGGATTGGGCTGTAATCCTGGCCATGCGGCCTATTGTGCGACCAAAGCCGGGTTGCACGGATTGACCCGTGCCGTCGCCGTGGATCACGGGGCGGAGAGGGTCCGGTGCAACGCGGTGGCGCCCGGCTGGATCGACACTGAACTGAACATGGGTTTCATCGACGCTCAGCCGGATCCGGATGCATTTCGCCGCGACATTGGCCGCATTCATCCCGTCGCCCGGACTGGCCGACCAGAGGAGGTCGCGGCAGTGGTAGCGTTTCTTGCGTCCGAGGACGCAAGCTTTGTCACCGGTCAGATTTACACGGTGGATGGGGGTCGCATGTCCAAGCTCAGCCTGCCCTGACAGGTCATTCCTTTCCTGAACGCCACTCTTTCCAAATCAGATAGCTATTTGCACCCAATGATGCGAACGGCTCTGGCGGCAGGCGCGACGGCATCGGTTGGGTCAGGAAATGATCCGCGATGTCCGATCCGCCCTGCGTGAACAATTCCGCCACTGCCATGCCCTGCAATGTCCCTCGGGAAATTCCCAAGCCGTTCTGACAACAGGCCGAGAAGACGCCCTCATCCAACTCTCCGAATGCTGCTGATCCGTTTCGGCTAAGGCAAAGCATTCCGGCCCAACGATGCTCCATTTGCACCTGGGGCAGATGCGGGAACCGTTCGCGAAATTTGCGGTCGTGCACCCAGCCTGCATTGCGCAGGCGCATTGGGCTGGTCTCGATTGTCGGATGAAAAGTTGAACAGGACCGGATCAAAATCCGGTCGCCATAGCTGCCTGAGACCCGCCGGACTGAGGTGCCCATCGGATCGGCCGGAGTGACCGACCAGCGGGATTGACCGCCCAATGTCGTGATCTGTTCAGGCGTCAAACGCTCGGTGATCGACGCGTAAAGGCAGATGTGCATCAGTCGGCGTTCGTAAAAGCCAAAGCTCTCCAGATGGCCGTTATTGGCTAGAATTATGCGGCCCGTCGAAACCTGCGCTTCAGGTGTTTTCACAAGCCATCCCACGCCTTGTTTTTCAAAGCCGGTAACAGGAGAGTTTTCGAACAGATCAATATGTGGCGATAGGTGAGAGGACAGAGCGCGAATGTAGCCGGCGGGCTGGATCATCACTGTGCCGGGTGCGTAGAGGCCCGAGCTGTAGTGCGGGCTGCCCGTGATCTCTTGCATCTGTTGGCGGTCAAAAAGCGTGCTAGGCTCTCCCAACCGATCCAGATGTGCGGCGAATTCGCGGTTGTGCCTGTCCCCGGCTCGTGTGGCAGCGGCGTTGAACTTACCGCAGGGGTCGAACATTTCCTGCGGCAGGTCGCATTCATCTGCCACGCTCGTCGCAAACCTTATTGCGCGGCGGTTTAGGGCTATGGTTGCGCGGTCCGCTTCCAGCCCGCCTCCGGCGTAATTGTCCGAGGCCAGATCATGGGGCAGATCGATCATGAAGCCCGAATTGCGGCCAGCGGAACCTTCGGCAAAACGACCGGCCTCTAGCAGAACAACCTTGAGCGCCGGGTCAAGCTGGCGCAGCCTGCGCGCGGCGCTCAGCCCGGTAAACCCGCCACCGACAATTGTGACATCGGCTGAGATGTTCTGTTCAAGTCGGGGTAGCGATGTTTGGGGCGGCAAAATGGCGTTCCACCCCGCCGGCCCGGTCTGTCGTGGCAGCCGTTTTGCAGTATAGGCCGTCAATCGATCGCCTCGTCCGCGTCATCGGCCAGATCAATCCAGATGGTTTTCAACTGGGTGTACTGGTCGTGGGCATGGACCGAGTTGTCGCGGCCACCAAAACCGGATTGTTTGTAGCCGCCGAAGGGGGTGGTGATGTCACCCTCGCCAAAGCTGTTCACCGTCACGGTTCCGGCGCGGATCGCCCGCGCGCCGCGTATGGCTCGCTTGGCGTTAGCCGTAAAGATCGAAGCACACAGGCCATAGTCGGTGTCATTGGCAATCTTGATGGCCTCGTCAAAGCCAGACACTTCGATCACCGACAGAACGGGACCAAAGATCTCTTCGCGCGCTAAAGTGCTGTGATTGCCGGGCACTTCGACCACGGTCGCTTCGACAAAACCCTTGTTGGCATTGCCACCAATCACCACGTTTTCGGCTTGCTCTAAGTAGCCGCAGACCTTGTTGTAGTGGCCTTCGCTGACCAACGCACCCATTCGGGTTTCCGGGTCCAGCGGATCACCGATGTTCCACTGCTTCGCGTGATGGGCGATCCGCTCCAGCAACTCGGCCTTTACGTCCTTGTGCACGATCAGACGGGACGAGGCGGAACAATTCTCACCCATATTCCAGAACGCGCCATTCACGACATGGGCCGCCACGCGGTCAAGGTTCTCGGCGTCATCCATCACGATGGCCGGGTTCTTGCCGCCCATCTCCAACACAACCTCTTTGGCGTTGCTTTCCGCCGAATAAGTCAGGAACCGTTTGCCAGTGACGGTCGAGCCGGTGAAAGAGACCATGTCGATATCCATGTGTCGACCAATCGGCTCACCGACATCAGCGCCGCCACCGGGCACGATGTTCAAAACGCCGCGCGGCAGGCCCGCCTCCATCGCCAGTTCCGCGAGGCGCAGGGCGGTCAGCGTGGTTTCGGTCGCCGGTTTCACCACGACGGAACAGCCCGCCGCCAGCGCTGGCCCGATCTTCCACGCCAGCATCAGCAGCGGGAAGTTCCACGGCAGCACCAACCCCACAACTCCGATGGGTTCGCGCACCACCATGGCGATGTGGTCGTCGCTGGCGGGCGAGACCTGATCATAGATTTTGTCGATCGCCTCGGCATGCCATTTCAGGCAGTGGATCGTTTCGGGGATATCCACGGTTTCGCAGTCATAGATGGTCTTGCCGCTGTCGATACTCTCCATCACTGCCAATTCACGGGCATTGCGAGTCATCAACTTGGCCAGTCGGATCAGTATGTCCTTGCGATCCGAGGGGTGCATCCTGGACCAGCGTCCATCGTCAAACGCCTCGCGCGCTTTTTCGACGGCAAAATCCACATCCGCCGCGTCGCAAGCGGCAATATCGGCCAGTTTCTCGCCTGTAGCGGGGTTCACCGTCTCAAAAGTCTTGCCAGAGACAGCCGGGCGGAAAGCGCCGTCGATGAAGGCGCCGGTGGGCAAGGTCAGGCCCGCAGCGATGGATTTGTATTCGTCCTGTGTCAGCAATTCCATGCCTTAGCCCTCCGCCACGATATCTGCGATTGTTTTCTTCAGCACGCGCGTCACCTGTTCCAAAGCGCGTTTGTCATCCTTGTTCAGCCCCTTAAGCGGGGGCCGCATCGCGCCTGCGTTGATCCCGTTCATGGTGACGCCATGCTTGATGGTCTGGATGAACTTGCCGCCCTGTTCCAGCACCCGCATCAACGGCATCATGGCGGACATGATGCGGCGGCCCTTTGCGAAGTTCCCTTCGACAACGCAGGCTTGATATAGTGCTACATGTTCGGCTGGCAGGAAGTTCGACCCACCGCAGACCCAGAACGGTGCGCCCCAGGCGAAGAATTCCAGCGCCTGATCATCCATGCCGCAGCCAAGCTGGATATGCGGGTAATCCCGCGCCAACAAATGCACCCGGTTGATATCCCCTGAGCTTTCCTTGATGCCGCAGAAGTTTCGGCTGCGCCCCACGCGGTCAAGGAATTCTTCCCCCATCATTGTACCGGTGCGGTGCGGGTAGTTGTACAACATCACCGGCAAGTCAGCGGCCTTGTCGATGGCCAGCGCGTTCAGGGCGTTTTCCCGATCGGTCGGCACCGAATAGGGTGGGCTGGCCAGCAGGATCGCGTCTGCGCCAATCTCACGCGCGCCCGAGGCCAGCGCGATAGAATCCGGCGTCAGCATCGCGCCGGTTCCGACCACCAAAGGCAACCGACTTTTCAACTGCTTATGCGTGAACGACGCCACTTCCAGCCGTTCTTCGACGGTCTGGGCATAGTTCTCACCCGTTGACCCGCCCGAGATCAGCCCGTGCACACCATTCTCAATCAGGTATTCGATCACGTGGGACAGGGCATCCCAGTTCACGCGGCCATCTTGGTGATAGGGCGTGACCACCGGGGTATAGATCCCCTCAAATCTGAAAATCGGGTTCATTCCGTCCTCATGCAGGTTTTGAAAGGGGCGGGATACCCATCGGGATATCCAGCGCAGCAGGCATCACGAACAGTTCGATTTGGTCGCGTGACAGGTTCCAGTGATCCTCGGCCAGCTGCGCAGCAGCCGCCTCATCGCCCGCCTCGATGGCGGCGATGATGGCGTCATGCTGGCGACTTGCTTCAGACAGATTCTCGGCCTTGTGCACGGATTGGGGTCTGTAGAAGGTCATCCCGATCCGGGCATGGTCGATCAGCAACCGGTTGAATGATGGCCGCAAGTAGACATTGCCTGACATCTCTCCGGTCACATCATGAAAGCGGTTATTGGCCAATGCCCGATCTTCGGCGGATCCGGACTGCAACGCAGCCTTGAACGCCTGTTGCGCGTCTTTCAAGTCGTTGATCTGAGTTCGTGTGGCGTTCTGCGCGGCAAGTCGCAAAACCGCGCCATAGACCATGGGTGCAGCCAGAAAGAAGTCACGCAGGGTGGTATAAGACATCTCAGACACCCGGGCACTGCGGTTGGTGCGTAAGTCCAGATAGCCTTCGCCCGCCAGTTGCCGGAACACTTCGCGCAACGGTGTCCGGGACAAGCCGAAAGCGTCGGACAGATGCGCTTCGTCCAAATCTGTGCCTGGTTGCAGGCGCAGCGTCAGGATCGACACCTTCAGGTGCTCCATCAACTCTGCCTTACGGGATTTGGCGTCGTCTTTCATCCGTTCCTCCAACAGTCGCTGCGCGAATCGTGTCGGCTAATTCGTTCATTCTCTGTATTCTAAAAAAATACAAGTTGTATACAGAAAAGAATCGTGCAGCATAGGCCGTCGACCACGTCAAACTGAATCGGACGTCTATGCGCCAACCCCGCCACATCACTTTCATCCTGATCGAGGAATTCTCGCATCTCGCCTTTTCCTGCGCGGTCGAGCCGCTGCGCATTGCCAACCTCGTCAGCGGTCAAGATCTGTATGAGTGGTCTTTTGTATCCGAACACAGCAAGCAGGCCGTCTGTTCCAACGGGTCGGTGACTTTGGTTCATGGGGGACTGGACGCGTTGCCAAAGACCGACCAACTGTTCGTGCTGTCAGGTATTCATATGCGCAACCATGTCTCGCGCCCTTTGCTTGCAACCCTGCGGCGCGAGCGGGCGAGAGGTACGGCCATCGGCGCCTTGTGTTCGGGCGCGTGGTTGCTGGCCGAGGCAGGATTTCTGGACGGGATGCAGGCCGCCATTCACTGGGAGTACCACGATGCCTTTATGGAGGCCTTTCCCGAGGTGAATCTGGTGCGCAGTGTCTTTGTCGCCGATGAAAAGCACATCACCGCCTCGGGTGGCACGGCGACCGCCGACCTGATGTTGCACCTGATTGAAAGGGACCACGGCGAAGAGTTGTCCATCGCGGTTGCTGACCAGATGGTCTACAACGCCGTGCGCAATGCCACAGCCAAACAGCGCGTGTCCCTTCAATCGCGCAACGGGATGCGTAACGCGCATCTCGCCAAGGCAATTCATATCATGCAGGACTGCATCGAGGCACCGGTTTCCCCATCTGATATTGCCGGGGATCTGGGGATTTCAACACGCCAGTTGGAACGGTTGTTCGGTAAATACCTCAACACGTCGCCCAAGAAGTACTTTATGGAGCTTCGGCTGGAGCGCGCTCAGAAGCTGTTATTGCAAACCGAGGCATCCGTGACCGAAGTGGCAATGGCCTGCGGGTTCGAAAATCCGGGACATTTTTCGCGCGTTTACCGGTCGAGTTTTGGTGTGACGCCACATGCTCAAAAGAACAAGATAGACTAAGTGATAAGGACGGGGGGAGCGTCTCTGTCCTAAGGCGAGCCTGGCTGAACAGGCGCTCACCCCCTGATCCTGCTTCGTACCCCCTCGTTAAAACTTTACTGGTAAACTGGTCAGCAGGATTGAGTATTCATACATATCGAAGTGGGCATAACTATTACAAGATCGTGTCAGATATGTGTGCTTTTTGTTTAAAACATTAACGTTTGCGGTGTTCACCAGTTGACCAAATGGCTCAAAACAGGCCAACTTTAGGGTGAAATGTATAGACAGACTCTGAAGTTGGCCAAAAAAGACGACAAATCGGGAAATTCTGACCGCAATTCCCATGCGGGCGATGCCGTCAGATTTTATATCTTCATCACAATTTGACGGTGGAGGATACCAATGCACTTGGAAATCGGTAAATCTGACTCCCGCTTCGCCAACGGCGCGGTTTCTCGTGCCAGTCGCGAGCGTCAGATTTGCGATGCGGCCAAATTGGCCGAAGCTGCCTTTTCCGAACTGACCGCTGTTGCGGGTCGCGCGCCGGATATGGCGGCGTCCAACGGTCAGGTTTTTCAGGTGTTCCGTTGGTATTTCTTGTCGGCTTATTGCACGCGATTGCTGACCAACGCCGCCCATCGGCTAGAGCGTCAAACTTTACAGGTCTCGATGGACGTGTTCAGCGCCGTTAGAATGATCCTGCCGGACACAGAGGTTGAAGCATCCATGGCCCTGGCTCAGGGTGAAGTGACAACACCGGCCGCGGCGCGCTTGAACAAGATCGGATGCCGTGGACATTCTGCGGGCTGGATCGCCGCAAAGCTGAATCAGCAAGGTCGGGACACCCCGTCAGAGATCAAGAGCTCGCTTGCGGGCGCATTGTCAGCGTCGGAACGGCGTATTTGACGCGACCGGGGATCCCACACGCGCTGGGCAATTTCGACAAAAAATAATTCCACGCACTGTCGGTTTCTCAATGGGAGAGTGGATCGACAAATTCAAGTTTATCCCGGCAAGTGGGGCTTACAAACGTCAAGTCCCACCCCCGTTTGAGGAAGGTTGCATTCATACTCCGCGAACAAGGCGTTTTGAGCTGAATGGTCCAAAGTAAACTCAATACCTCACGCGCAATTCGAACCGCACCACCGGGCTTGATACGTCCATGGCACATGCGAGCGGGTACTGGGCAGCCATGCTCATAACCGAGCAGCGTGCGCATTATTCAATGAAGATTATATGGTGCTGCTGGAGAGAATTGAACTCTCGACCTCTCCCTTACCAAGGGAGTGCTCTACCTCTGAGCTACAGCAGCGCTGTGGGCGGGTGATTAGACTCAAACGAAACGCGGCGCAAGGGTGTCTGGACGGTTTTTTTCGTCTCCTGTAGAGAAAGACAATGGCAGATAAAAATTCACCTAAAAAAGACGGTAAATCCGGGGACGCGCGCGAAGAACGGCTTAAGGCCGCGCTTAAGGCGAATATGGCGCGGCGCAAGGCGCAGGCCAAGGCGCGGGCGGCATCCGAGGACAAGACCGGCAAGGACGAGGGATAAGAGCAGATGGATTCGATTTTGGTAACGGGCAACGGGCCGCTGAACGGTCAGATACCGATTGCGGGGGCCAAGAACGCATGCCTGACGCTGATGCCCGCAACGTTGCTCAGCGAAGAACCGCTGACGCTAACCAATGCACCGCGACTGAGTGACATCAAAACAATGACTGCGCTGTTGCAATCGCTCGGGGCCGAGGTGTCCTCGTTGCAGGATGGTCAGGTGCTGGCGATGTCCAGCCATGATCTGACCAGTCAGACAGCGGATTATGAGATCGTGCGCAAGATGCGGGCGTCCAATCTGGTGCTGGGTCCTTTGCTGGCGCGTTTTGGACAGGCCGTTGTGTCGTTGCCGGGGGGGTGTGCCATCGGTGCGCGGCCGATGGACCTGCATGTCGAAGGTCTTGAGGCGCTGGGCGCCGAGATCGAGCTTAAAGACGGTTACTTGCACGCCAAAGCCCCGGGTGGGCTGAAAGGCGCAGTGCATGAGATGCGCTTTGCCTCGGTGGGCGCGACTGAGAACATCGTTATGGCCGCCACGCTGGCCAAAGGCACGACCGTTCTGAAGAACGCCGCGCGTGAGCCGGAGATTGTTGACCTGGTTGAGTGCCTACGCAAGATGGGTGCGCAGATTTCGGGTGAGGGGACCTCGACCATCGAGATTCAGGGCGTTGATCGCCTGCATGGTGCAACGCATCAGGTGGTGACCGACCGGATCGAACTGGGCACATATATGTTGGCCCCGGCCATGTGCGGCGGTGAAGTTGAGTTGTTGGGTGGTCGGATGGCTTTGGTCGAATCTTTTGCGGCCAAGCTGGATGCGGCGGGAGTGCATGTCGAAGAAACCCCAAATGGCCTGAAGGTTGCCCGTAAGAACGGCCGTGTTAACGCTGTGGACGTTGTGACCGAGCCGTTTCCCGGCTTCCCGACGGATTTGCAGGCGCAGATGATGGCGCTGATGTGCACGGCCGAAGGTACCTCTGTTCTAGAAGAACGTATCTTTGAGAACCGCTTCATGCACGCCCCGGAATTGGTGCGCATGGGCGCGAATATTGAAGTGCACGGTGGTACGGCGACCGTGACCGGGGTTGAACGTCTGAAGGGAGCGCCCGTGATGGCGACGGATTTGCGGGCCTCAGTCTCGTTGATTCTGGCCGGAATGGCGGCTGAAGGGGAAACGACAGTCAGTCGGGTCTATCATCTGGACCGCGGATATGAACATGTGGTGCGTAAGCTGGAAGGCGTGGGCGCAAAGATTGAACGGATCAAAGGCCAATGACAGATGCAAGTTTCGAAGACGGACGTGAGGCCCCACTGAATCTGGGGGCCGAGGATGCTGATGACCTTCAGGTGATCTCGACCTTGGCACAGGATGCGATTTTCCCAATCACCGAGATGACATGGCGGCCCTCTGAGCGTCGCTTTGGCCTGTTGCTGAACCGGTTCCGCTGGGAAGACAAGGATGCCGCCGCCCGCCGCGACCGCCCGTTTGAACGGGTACAGTCGGTTCTGGTTTTCGATTCAGTGCTGTCTGTGGCGAGCCAGGGGGTCGAACGCGGCGACAAGGAAATGGTGATGTCCTTGCTGTCGATTGATTTCGAAGCGGGCGAAGACGGTGCCGGGCAGATCATGCTAACACTGGCCGGAGATGGTACGATCCGCTTGTCGGTCGAGGCGCTGGATGTCACCCTCAAGGACGTGACCCGGCCGTATCAGGCCCCATCCGGTCAGGCACCGCACCATCCGGAATAAGCGCGGCATAGCGCAGGCATTCACCGGCCCCCCCCAGGGTCTGGTGCTGCGTCGTGCGACCGTTTTCGACGTGTTCGATCTAAGCCGTGTTCTGGTCCGGTCAATTACCGAGCTTTGCACGGCGGACCATCAGGATGATCCTAAGGTGATCGCACAATGGACCGCAAACAAGGATCCGGCGACGATCAGGGGCTGGATCAGGAACGGCGTACAAATCTGGCTTGCCGAGAATAACGGGCAGACTGCGGCAGTCGGTGGGCTGACCGAAGCTGGAGAAATCACGCTTTTGTATATCGATCCAGATCACATTGGTTGGGGTATTGGCGGCGCTTTGTTGAAGGCGCTTGAGCAAGAACTTATCGACTTTGGCTGTGCCGAGGGGCAGCTTGAAGCCACCCAAACGGCACAGGGTTTCTATGTGCGGCACGGCTGGGAAGCCACCGGAGGATGCAGTCAGCGCAATGACGTGTCCTGTCTGTGTATGCGCAAATCGTTGCACCTACAGGACTGAGGGTTGAGGCCGGCCCATCTGGGCGGTATGTCCCGATCAAACGCTCCGGAGTGCCAGAACATGCCTGTTTTCCTCGACACGACGTCGTCTGAATTCGAGACCGCCTTCAAAACACTATTGTCCGCCAAGCGCGAGGACAGCCCGGATGTGGACGCCGTTGTCGCCGGGATTATCGAAGACGTGCGGAAACGTGGCGATGCGGCGGTGATCGAGCTGACCGCCAAGTTTGACCGGCTGCAGCTGACGCCCGAAACAATGGCCTTCAGCGCTGAACAGATCACCGAGGCTGTTGATCAGGTCTCATCTGAAGATCGGGCTGCTTTGGAATTGGCCGCTGAGCGCATCAGATCCTATCACGAAAAGCAGTTGCCAGAGGATCACGAATGGACAGATTCGTCGGGCGCAACGTTGGGTTGGCGCTGGTCTGCTGTGTCGGCTGCCGGACTCTACGTGCCCGGTGGGCTGGCATCGTACCCGTCTTCCGTGCTGATGAACGCAATCCCCGCGAAGGTCGCTGGGGTTGAGCGTCTGGCCATTGCCGTGCCGACACCAGACGGGCAAGTGAACCCGTTGGTCCTGCTGGCGGCGCAGCTTTCCGGTGTGGACACGATCTATCGTATTGGCGGGGCACAGGCGATTGCCGCACTGGCCTATGGCACGGACAGTATAGCGCCCGTCGACAAAATCACCGGGCCGGGCAACGCCTTTGTCGCCGCCGCAAAGCGGCGTGTATTCGGGAAAGTTGGCATCGATATGATCGCCGGCCCGTCCGAGATTCTGGTGATTGCCGACAAAAACAACGACCCCGACTGGATCGCGTTGGATCTGCTTAGCCAAGCAGAACATGACGAAAGCGCGCAATCGATTCTGATTACAGATGACGCCGGGTTTGGACAGGCCGTTGCCAAAGCCGTCGACAAACGCCTTGAAACCCTGCAACGCCGCGCCATCGCCGGGGCCAGCTGGCGTGATTTCGGCGCGATCATCACCGTACGTGATCTGGACGAGGCAGCAGCGTTGTCGAACCGCATCGCGCCCGAACACCTGGAGCTGTGCGTGGCTGACCCAGCGGCGTTGAGCGCTAAGACTGTCCACGCCGGGGCCATCTTCTTGGGCCAGTACACACCGGAGGCCATTGGCGATTATGTCGGTGGCCCCAATCACGTGCTGCCAACAGCGCGTTCGGCCCGCTTCTCCTCTGGTCTCAGTGTGATGGATTTCCTCAAGCGCACGACACTCAGCCAAATGACACCAGAAGCCCTGCGTGCGATTGGACCCGCAGCCGAGCAGCTGGCCCACTCCGAAAGCCTTGAGGCGCATGGACTTTCAGTAACGGCGCGGTTGAAGCGACTGAACGGCTAAATCCTTATGGCCTAAGGGTCACACCCGCCGCGAACCTGCACGGATTATGTAGGTAGGGACTTGAAACAATCGGTTGTTCAACGGCGCCTTGACCGCAGGGCCTGACAAATAGGAGCCAGACTTGGAACGCGTGGCAACACTCTGGATCGGCAAGCGGTTTAGTTTTCTGGAGCATTTGTGCCTGAAATCCTTCGCGGATGTGGACCAGAAGCCGATCGTCTACCACTATGGCGACCTAGAGGACATTCCGGACTACATTGAGGCGCGCGACGCACGCGAAATTTTCGACACGTCCGAGACTTACCGTGATCCAATCACCCGATCCGTTGCCGTTCATGCGGATCTGTTCCGCCTGAAACTTATGCAGGATACGGACTATATCTGGGTGGATGCCGATGCCTATGCGAACAGACCGTTCGAGACGAACCAGGGCTACCTGTTCCCGCAAGGGAACCGTAACAAACAACGGTTGATGAATGGCGTTCTGGCCTTTCCATCTGGAAGCCTAGCGTTAAAGCAGATGTGCGAATTTGCATTCGAAAGCGATCTTGTTCCGCCCTGGTGGCCGGAAGATCAGCAACAAGCCTACCTGCGTATCTTTGGAAAATCCACGTATTGGAGTTTGCCCCTGTTTAGCCTGGGGCCTCCAATGCTGTATTACTATGTCTCTCGAAGCGACGAGAATTCGATGGCAACGCCTCGAACCGAGCTGTATTCAATTCCGCCGCGCTTCCGTGCTTTGTGGAACGACCCAGATATCTCAAAGCTGGATTTTCTCGAATGGCAGGACAAGATGTCGATCCACTTTTATGGATCATGGTTCCGCCGGATGTTTTCAGGCGTAAAGAGCTTTAATGAAGGCTCTCTGATCGATCAGCTTCTGAAAAACCATCAAATCGACCCTGCAGAGCATCCGATTTGATCTGCTCTTGCGTTGTTCATCATTTTTAATTGCGATAAGTCTGTCCCGACCTGAACGGACCACGCATTATGACTCGTATCTCGTACATCGAACTAGATGACCGAAACCTGCCTCCGCCGACCCCCGAAATCGAGCAGGAGCGTAAGGTTGCGATCTATGATCTACTGGAAGAAAACAGCTTTGCGCTGCCTGTACGCGATGACCGTGTCGTGCCCGACGGACCGTACCGTGTGCAGCTATCGATCCGCGACAAACGGCTGGTCTTCGACATCGCCACAGAGGCCGAGGAAAAGGCGGCAGAGTTTCATCTGTCACTGGGGCCGTTTCGCCAGGTGGTCAAAGATTACTTTCAGATCTGCGAAAGCTATTTCAACGCGGTAAAGACCCTGCCGCCCAGCCAGATCGAAACCATCGACATGGCCCGTCGCGGCATCCACAACGAAGGCAGCCGCGTTTTGCAAGAACGTCTTGAAGGTAAGGCTGACATCGACACCGATACCGCACGCCGTTTGTTCACGCTGATCTGCGTGCTGCATTTCGGGGGCTGACGCGTGAAGCCTTTGCCGCAGTCGGTCCTGTTTTGTTGCGACCATAACGCGGTTCGGTCCCCTATGGCCGAAGGGCTCATGAAAAAGTTCTACGGCACTGGCACCTACGTACAATCCGCCGGTGTGCGAAATGACCTTGAGATTGACGGGTTCTGCATCGCGGTCTGCCAAGAAGTCGGCGTTGAACTGTCCCGTCATCGGTCACGCTCGTTTGATGAAATGCAGGAATGGGGCGACGACCTCAGCTCGTTCGACCTGATTGTTGCGTTGTCGCCGGCAAGTCAGCGCCAGGCGCTGGAATTGACGCGCATTTTTCACCTGGATGTCGATTATTGGCCAATAATGGACCCTACCGGACTGGGCGAAAGCCGCGCAGACAAGTTAATTCACTACCGACAGACCCGCGACCAGATCATTCAGCATCTGAAAGGTCGCTGGGGCGAACCTACGGAGTGACCATGAACCAGACCGTCAAAACCTATTTCGACGCTTTCAACGCCGGTGACGTCGACGGCATGCTGGCCTGCCTGTCCGATGATGTGGCGCATCACGTGAACGAAGGCCAGATCCGCACCGGCAAGGAAAAATTTGCAGCCTTCTGCGCCCATATGAACCGCTGCTATCGGGAAAACTTGACTGACATCGTGGTGTTCGAAGCCGAAAACGGCACTCGCGCCGCAGCCGAGTTCACCGTGAACGGCACCTATCTGGAAACCGACGAAGGTCTGCCCGATGCGCATGGCCAGACCTATCGCCTGCCGGCCGGATCGTTCTTTGACCTGAAGGATGGCAAGATCACCCGCGTCACCACGTTCTACAACCTCGCTGACTGGACCAAGCAGGTCTCGAATGGCTGAGGTTACAGCTGTTCGTCCCCTGACCGGGGCGGCGCTGACAGATGCCTTGGATGATGTGGCGCGTTTGCGGATCCAGGTGTTTCGGGCGTGGCCGTATCTGTATGACGGCGACATCAAATACGAGCGGAAGTACCTTCAGTCCTACCGGGACAGCGATAAGGCTATCGTGGTCGGGGCATTTGATAGAGACCGCCTGATAGGCGCTTCGACCGGTGCCCCACTGACCGACCACGCTGATGATTTCGCTGCCGCCTTTGATGGCTCTGGTCTGGATCTGAACGAAGTCTTCTATTGCGCCGAGTCTGTCCTTTTATCGGATTATCGAGGGCAGGGAGTTGGCCATAAGTTCTTTGACCTTCGCGAGGAACATGCACGCAAGCTGGGCTTCAGAAAATGCGCCTTTTGCAGCGTGCAGCGCCCTGTTGATCACCCGATGCGTCCGGAAAACTATCGCCCCCTGGATGCCTTCTGGCACGCGCGTGGATACGAACCGCTACGTGGTGTGATCGCGCAGTTTTCTTGGAAGGATGTTGGCGAAGAGGGCGAAACAGCAAAGCGACTGCAGTTTTGGATGCGGGATTTATAGATAGTTTTCTGTTCTCTGTGGACGATATCGACGTTCTGCATCCCCGCGCAAACGGTAAGTGCCCGCGATTCACGGCCGAAGCAGGAAACGCTCGTGGCGCATTCCGATGCCTCGCGGTGGACGCGAAGAGAAACTGAGCTACCCGTCATCTTTCGGATAGATAAACCCGTTCACTGGGTAGAAATTGCCATACCGGCCCGGTTGGGTTTCAACACGGACCAAGGTCCAATCATTGCGTTTGGATACGTCCCTGACGCCCATTTTCAACGATACCTTGTTTCGGAGCCAGTTGGCGTGATTCACAATAACTTCCCGGTCCGTGACAATATCCGACACGACAGCCACATGACCCAGGGGCATTCCGCGGGTTGCCCGAAACGACATCACAGCACCGACAGCTGGTTCATTGCCGCGTTCAAATGTACTGCGCGCCCTTCCCCACCAATCCTTGGCGTTGCCACGAATTTGGATGCCGCTGAGGTTCCGTGCGTAGGGAACGCACCACACCCTTTGCCCCCGGGCTTGCTTTTGCGCGACCTCCCGCAAAGCCATTGACTGACGTTCCGGATTGAGGTCTGCATCGGTTGGACGCTCGGAGCAGGCGGAGACAAGACAAAAAACACCCACCGCAATCGCGGTTCGGGCGGTGCCGGACAGGCGCGGCCAAATCGTATTTGTTTTGTAGGTGCTGTATTCCAAGACGCTTCATTGCCGGTTCGAAGACTAACGGGGTTCTACGATGGTTTGACCGAAAATGAAAAGGGGCTTGCCAATTCTCCCGCAAGATTTTGCCAGTTCCCTGTGCCGTTGTTAACCCAATGGCTGAACTGGAAGACGCATATGCACTCGTTGTGATGGATGTTGCGCTTGAAAAAGAAGTCGGCACTGAGCCCACAGTGGAGTTGTTCATTCAATACACATGTTGACAGGATGGGGCTATACAGACCGCGAACTCACACTTAAATTCGCCCGAGTTTGGACCGCAAGGATAGCCCATGAAAGTCGCTACTGCCGCCTATAACCTCGATTGGCTCGACAGCTGGGCGCAGTATGAAAACAAGCTGGACCGCTGGGTCTCAGACGCCGCGGGGCAGGGGGCGGACCTGCTGGTTTTTCCTGAATATGGCGCGATGGAGCTGTCTACGCTCGACGGGGCCGAGGTGGCGGGTGATCTGGAGCGGTCGATCCACGCGGTCTCGGATCGGATGGCGGATGTGCGAAATCTGCACCGGCGCCTCGCGCAGGAGTACAAGACGTACATTTTGGGCGCATCGGCCCCGGTTGTGGATGGCCCTGGTCGACCTGTGAACCGGGCTGCATTCTATGCCCCAGATGGCAAACAGGACCACCAGGACAAACAGATCATGACCCGGTTCGAACGCGAGTCGTGGGATATTGCCCCTGGCGGCCCACTGAAACTGTTCGATACTGCGCTGGGCAAAATCGGGGTGCTGATCTGTTACGATAGTGAGTTCCCGCTGTTGGGTCGTGCTCTCAGCGAGGCAGACCTTATCCTTGTCCCATCCTGCACCGAGGCGTTGTCAGGCTATTGGCGGGTGCGTATCGGCGCGATGTCCAGAGCATTGGAAAATCAATGCGTTACGGTGATGTCGTCCCTGGTGGGCGCTAATGATTGGTCCGAAGCCGTTGATCTGAACACCGGCACTGGCGGTATATTTGGTCCACCGGACAAGGGCTTTCCCGCGACCGGAGTGCTGGCCGAAGGCTCGCTGAACCAACCCGGCTGGACTTATGCTGAGGTCGACATGTCGGCCATCGCCTGTGTGCGTTCCGATGGCCATGTCCTCAACCGAACGCATTGGGATGAGCAATCACCCCGAGTCGATTCGGTCACAATATCCGCCCTATAGGTGATTCCGCCCTTGAAATAGGGCCAAAATAGGCTCATTTAAGCGCACATCCCCGCAGATTCTGCGGGTGCAACTTAAATGTGGAGACAACATGGCCAAGGAAGATACGCTCGAATTTCCCGGTGTCGTGAAGGAACTCCTGCCTAATGCGACGTTTCGGGTCGAGCTGGAAAACGGCCATGAGATCATCGCACATACGGCAGGCAAGATGCGCAAGAACCGCATCCGTGTTCTGGCCGGCGACAAAGTTCAGGTCGAGATGACCCCCTATGATCTGACCAAGGGTCGGATCAACTACCGCTTCAAGTAACGCCTGCCGCAATGGCGTTTATCTTAGGATCGGGCAGCCCAAGGCGGCTGGACCTGTTGGCCCAGCTTGGCGTGCAGCCCGATGCCATCCGTGCACCCGACATTGATGAAACGCCGCTGAAAGGTGAGCTGCCGGTGCCCTATTGCAATCGCATTACGCGGGCAAAAGTGCAGGCGGTACAGGCCGATGGCGACGATGTAACTCTTTGTGCGGATACCACTGTCGCACTGGGCCGCCGTATTCTGGGAAAACCGGAAGACGCGGGCCAGGCGGCTGAGTTCCTGCATGCTTTGTCCGGTCGACGGCACCGCGTAATCACCTCGGTCGCCGTACGATGCGGGGACCGCGTTCTGCAACGTGATGTGGTGTCTCAGGTCAAGGTCAAACGCCTGTCAGACGTCGAAATCAACGCTTACCTGGCGACCGGAGACTGGCAGGGCAAAGCAGGCGCTTACGCCATTCAAGGCCCTGCCGGGGCTTTCATCCCTTGGATTTCTGGTTCGTTTACCGGCATCGTGGGGCTCCCCCTGTCCGAGACTGCCGCGCTTTTGCAAGGCATCGGCTATCCCCTGTATCGTGAGGTGTCATGAAGGGTCGAACCATTGTTCTGGATCACATCGAAAACCGCGAAGCTGCCGCCCTTATGGTCGACGGTCAGCTGGACGATTTCCTGATTGCAGCTGACGCGTCCGCGCCGGGTACGATTTACCGTGCCCGTGCCGACCGACCGGTCAAAGGGCAGGGCGGCATGTTCCTGACCACACCTGACGGTCCGGCCTTTCTACGACAGATCAAAGGGCTCGCACCCGGTGCACTGATGTTGGTTCAGGTGACGGGCTATGCCGAACCCGGTAAGGCGTTGCCAGTGACCGATCGGGTTCTGTTCAAAAGCCGCTATGCGATTGTCACGCCTGATGCGCCCGGTTTGAATATCTCACGTTCCATCCACGACGAAGATGAGCGTGACCGCCTTCTTGAAATCGCTCATGAGAGCATGGAGGGCAGCAGCCATGGCCTGATCCTGCGGTCCTGTTGTGAGGGCGAAGGTGCGGCTGAAATCGCCGAAGATATCGGCGCGATGCTGGCCCATGCGGATCAGGTTTTGAACGATCCGGGAACTGAGCCCGAGCTGCTGCTGGAAGGTGACGGGCCCCATGTTCTGGCCTGGCGCGACTGGACCGACCCGGCTGAGGTTGTGACGCAGCCGGGCAGTTTCGAAACGCATGGCGTATTGGATGCATTGGACGTGGCGCGTGGTATTTCCGAGCCGCTGCCCGGAGGCGGGTATCTATATATTCAGCCCACCCGGGCCTTGGTCGCTGTGGATGTCAACACCGGGTCCGACACGTCGATGGCAGGCGGAACCAAGGTCAATTTTGCCTGTGCCAAGGGGCTTGCCCGTGCCTTGCGCGTTCGCGGTCTTGGGGGGCAAATCACTCTGGACCTAGCACCAATGCCTAAAAAGGATCGCCGTGGGTTCGAGGCCTCTCTGCGCGCTGCGTTGAAGGCAGATTCGGTCGAAACCACGCTGGCAGGTTGGACCCCTCTTGGCCACTACGAGCTACAGCGCAAACGCGGCCGTATCCCGTTGTCGGAAGTGCTGAAATGAGCTGCCCGATCTGCGCAGAAAAGTCTGTAACCGAGTTTCGGCCATTCTGTTCGAAGCGGTGTGCTGATATTGATCTGGCCAAGTGGCTGAACGGGTCCTACGCGGTTCCATCGCAGCGGGAAGAGGACGTTGAAACAGAAGTTTCCGATCCCGAACCAGAGCAACAACGTCCACATTGAAAAAATGTGAAAAAGCCTCTGGACACTGCCTGTAGCAAGTCATAGAAGGCCTCCACCCAACGGTAAACGCCGTTCCCGTGCCCGGGTAGCTCAGGGGTAGAGCAGTGGATTGAAAATCCTCGTGTCGGTGGTTCGATTCCGCCCCCGGGCACCACTTTATCTGGTAAAGTATTGGTTTCGCATCGGCTTTTGACAGTTGGCTGAAACTGCAGACAAGTTCATCAAAAGATACCTACGTGACCGGCGGTTTTTTACTTCGGTCACCACAAAAGACACGGCTATACATTGCCAGCGACTCCCGTTAAGAGGCGGTCTTTAACCTTGGAAGATGCGCTGATTGCAATACCGCAAGGCACGTATCCCCCGGCTGATACAAAGAACACCACCGTGAAACAGACCATCGCAGATGCGCTTGCCCGCAAGGGTTACGATACTTTGACACAAGTCCAGCAGGCCGTGACACAGCCCGAGCTGGAAGGGCGCGATATGTTGGTGTCGGCGCAAACCGGATCGGGAAAAACCATCGGGTTCGGGTTGGCGATCGCACCACAGTTGCTGGGCGAAGATGAGACGTTCGGGGCGTCCGGCGCGCCGTTGGCTTTGGTGGTTGCGCCAACGCGGGAACTGGCCATGCAGGTCAAGCGCGAGCTGAGCTGGCTGTACTCTGATGCCGGTGCGTTTCTGGCCTCGTGTGTTGGTGGCATGGATATGCGTGATGAACGCCGGGCTTTGGCGCGTGGGGCGCATATTGTTGTCGCAACGCCGGGTCGCCTGCGCGATCATATCATGCGTGGTTCCATTGATCTGACCGCGATCCGGGCTGTGGTTCTGGACGAAGCCGATGAAATGCTGGACCTTGGATTTCGCGAGGATCTTGAGTTCATCCTGGATGAAACTCCGGCAGAGCGGCAAACGTTGCTGTTCTCAGCCACGGTCCCGCGCGCCATTGCTAGCCTGGCAACGCGCTATCAGCGCGATGCCGAGCGGGTGAGCACGGTCAGCGAGAAAACCCAACATGCTGATATCGAATATCGTGCGATGATGGTGGCGCCGCGGGACGGGGATAACGCGATCATCAATGCATTGCGGTATTACGAAGCCCCCAATGCCATCGTTTTCTGTAATACCCGCGCGATGGTGTCGCGACTGACCACGCGGCTTTCCAACCGCGGGTTTTCGGTGGTGGCACTGTCTGGTGAGTTGACGCAGAGTGAACGCTCTAACGCGTTGCAGTCGATGCGCGATGGGCGTGCGAGGGTATGTGTGGCGACGGATGTCGCGGCGCGCGGGATTGATTTGCCGAACCTCGATCTGGTGATCCATGCTGAATTGCCCAACAGTCACGAGACGCTATTGCATCGCTCTGGACGCACGGGCCGGGCAGGGCGGAAGGGCGTCAGCGCCCTGGTTGTCGAACCGTCATCGCGGAAAAAGGCTGAGCGTATTCTGAAGTTCGCAAAGCTCACGGCGGATTGGGGCGTCGCCCCGTCTTCAGATGAGGTGAACGAGCGAGATCAGGCGCGGATGCTCGCCTCGGATGACTGGCAAGTCGAAGTTACCGAAAGCGAACAGGATGCGGTTCAGCACCTGGTTGAAAAATTTACCCCTGAGCAAATAGCAGCAGCGTATCTACGTCAGTATAAATTGCGCCATTCAGCACCGGAAGAGTTGGCCCCGGTTACAGCGGACCGCCCCAAACCCCGCGCCGCCTTTGGTCCGAGCGTTTGGTTTTCCTTGTCTGAAGGTCGCAACCAAAATGCTTCGCCGCGCCATTTGCTGCCGATGATCTGCAAGGCCGGTGATCTGACCAAAGACGATATCGGTGCGATCCGGATTGCCGATGATGTGTCTTACGTCGAGATCCGCGAAGCCAGTGTTGCGGGCTTTCTGGCGGCTGTTGGACCGGGTATGAAAATCGAAGGTTCGAAAGACGTTGTGCGCTTGGATGGCGCGCCTGACGTGCCAGCGTTTGAGCGTCCAAGGTCCAACCGCCCACCCAAGGGTAAACCGCGCCCGCGCAAAGGGGACACCACCCCCGTTGATTGGAACGATGCCCCGACGCCCCGTAACCGCAAACCCAAGCCCGAAGATCGCAAGCCCAGTAAAGCAGCGGAACGCGGTTTCAAACAGACCCGATCAAAAGAACATGGCTCGACACCGCACCGCGACTCGTCACTGAGCGAGCCGGATGTTAAATTCACGGCAACGAGCGCAAAGAAGAAAACCCACAAAACGCCCGCTAACAAGAGCAAAGACGGAAGCGTAAAGCCCGGCGGTAAACCCACCAAAGGCCCGCCGCCGCCCAAGGGAAAACCCAGCAGCAAGAAGAATCGCGCCCGCGTTTCAGCCGCGAAAGCGGGCAAGGGCGGAGAGGCTGTGCCGAAACGGCGCAAGACTTAGCGCCGTTCTATGCACAGGGTCGGCCCCGGCTGCGCGCCAGCGGTCATAGTCCCGCTAGTGCTCAGCCCTGATCGTCAACGATTTCGAGTATCCGGTTGCGCTGGATCTTACCCGATGGCCCCTTTGGCAGATCATGCAGAATGTGAACCTCGTCAGGGGATTTGAACCGACCCAGTTTGGTCTCACAAATCTGCAATAAGGTCAGCGGCGTCAGCACGGACCCTTCCCGGATTTTGACAGCGGCCTCGACGGTTTCGCCATAGCTGCGGCAGGGGCGTCCAAAGGCTGCGGCTTCGACAACGTCGGGGTGGGAATAAAGTGCCTCGTCGATTTCACGCGGGGCGATGTTCTCGCCGCCCTTGATGATCAGCTCTTTCAAGCGGCCCGTGACATATACGTATCCATCCTCATCCATACGCGCCAGATCGCCGGTGCGAAGCCATCCATCGGCAGTAAACGTGCCTGCGGTCGCCTCCGGATCCTTAAGGTATTCAAGCATCACATTTGGTCCGCGTATGACCAGTTCACCCTCGGTTCCGTGTGGGACGGGCTGTTGGTTCGCATCGCGGATCGCGGCGTCGTTTCCATAGGCAACACCTGGTGAGCCGATCTTGCGCACACCCGGCGGAAGTGGGTTCGAAAGGATCTGCGCAGCGGTTTCGGTAAGGCCCATTGTTTCGACGATGGGAACGTCGAGCCGTTCTTCGAAAGCCCGTTGTACGTCCGGTGCCAGCGCGGACGAAGCAGAGCGCCCGAACCGCAACCGCTGACGGGTTTGGCTGTCCGGGTTGGTGTCGGATTGCAGCAAATGAGAGATGATGGTCGGGACTACCGAAAACCAAGTTGCCTCAGTTTTTCCAAGATTGTCCCAGAACCGGCTGGCCGAAAACCGTTCGCACATAGCCAGGGACCCGCCTGAAACTAGGGTTCCCATCACAGTCACACAAAGACCGTTGATGTGATAGATCGGCAGGACGCAGAAACCGCGATCCGTGTCGGTCAGCTCATGTGCGACAGCGGTGGTCCAGCCGCCTGCCAAAAGGCTAGAATGGGTATGAACAACGCCCTTTGGTCTGCCGGTTGTGCCTGAGGTGTACATGAGAAGGGCATGATCTTCCGGCTTCAGGTCATAAAGCTGGGTATCTGCGTCACCAGCATCGGCGATCTGCAAAGGTGTGGTCACGGCCGGGTCGGCTGTTCGGCCGAACAGCTCGGCTTGATCCGGGTGCACGAAGGCAAAGCGCGCGCCGCTGTGTTCAAGGGCGTAGGCCACGGCACTGTCGCCAGCGACGAGATTGATCATTGTTGCCCGGAATCCGCCATAGAGTACGCCGAACAAGGTGATAAGCGCTTCGCGGCAATTGGGATAGATAAGGGCGACGCTTTCGCCTTTTTGCGCCCCAAGGCGGGTTAGCATGCCTGCAGTATTTCTGGCCGAGTCGCGCAGTTCAGCCCAGCTCAGATCCTGTGCGCCATCGGGAAAAACAAACCCGGTTCCGCCCTGATCGGCTCTTAGGTTCAGCCAATCGCGGACCGTTCCTTTGGGCGGTTCCATCATTGGCCAGCCTCCCTCCAATACGCGCCGAATACATCCTCGAGCGCGGGTTCGCGTGGGGCTATTTCACGCACAATTTTGGTGGTCTGGACGAAGTGCCGCCAATGCAGGTTGGTGTCGATAGAGTTTCCGCCCCAGCTGCCGCATCCCATCGAAAGCGAAAAGGGCATTCCGTTGTTAAAGCTGCCGCCTGTTGCAAAGGTATGCGCCTGGTTCACGATAACCCGGCAGGTTGGTAGCTCGCGGCCCAACTCAACAGCGCGCGCGTCGTCGCTGGTGTGAATGCCAACCGAATGTCCGGCCCCCTGATGGGCTAGAACACGCGCTGCAGTGGCCTTGGCAGCCGCATAGTCCGACGCCCGGTACAGCGCCAGAACGCGGCTCAGCTTCTCTCCAGACAGAGGATGATCGGGACCGATCCCATCGGTCTCTACTGCCAGAAACTTCGTGCCTTCGGGCGCTTTGTCTGCCATCCCCAACGCATCAAGCGTCTTGCCGGCATCCTGAGCGATCGCCGATCGGTTGAGGTGCCCGTCCGGCCAGAGACGTGCAATGATCCCTGCGGCATCGGAAGCAGGGACCAGCGCACCGCCTTCGGCCGCCATTGCTGCGACGAAGTCGTCATAGACTGCGTCCACCACCACAACCGCGTTCTCGGACGAGCACGAAGTCGCATTATCAAAACACTTTGACGCTGTGATCTTGGCCGCGGCCGCCGACAGATCGGCGGTTTCATCGACAATCACGATGACATTGCCCGCGCCGACCGCGACGGCCGGTGTGCCGCAGGACTGGGCCCGGTGGACGTTGTTCTGACTGCCGGTGCAGATCACCCGATCCGAGGTCTCCATCAGCCGTTGTGTTTTGGCCTTTGATCCCGGTGCGGGGATCATCTGGACCAGGTTCCGATCCAGCCCCAGCTTGTCAAACTCGGCGTGAATGAAGCTTAGCAGCATCTCACAGGATGCCACGCCCTTGGGCGAGGGGGCGACGACGATAGCATTGCCACCCTTGAGAGCATTAATGATGTTGTTGGCCGGTGTTGCGGCCGGATTGGTTGAGGGAACGACCGCGCCTACGACGCCGATCGCACGGGCGATTTCCGTGATGCCTGTTTCAGGATCGTCGCTGATGACCCCATATGTCTTTGCCTCGGCAATGTCGCGCAGAAGACCCAGAGTTTTGCGGTGGTTTTTGGTGATCTTATCGGGGACATTGCCCAGCCCGGTGGTTTCAACCGCCAGTTCAGCCAGTGCTTGGTTGCGAGTGGGTTCCATGATCGCCCAGCCTGCCGCCAGCGCAGCCTTGTCATAGAGCGCCTGACTGCCAGTTGCCTCATAGGCAATCTGAGCCTTGCGCGCCTGTGCCACGATCCGGTCCACTTCGGCGATTTCGGGGGCTATGTCGTTTGGAGCGTTCATTTTGGTCCTCGATTGGTTGTCCGGGGCGGGTTCTGCCCGCCCCGATTGGGGTCGGTTAAAGACCCGCCAGCAATTCGTTCAGCGTCTGCTGGCGCTGCGCCCACATCTCGATCACTTCGTCACGTGTCATGATGTGCATGGGCGAGCCACCCGCTTCCATCTTCTTGGAAACGCGAGAATTGGCGAACATCTCGGGCACGGTTGCGGCCAATTTTTCAATCACCTCAGGAGGTGTTCCCTTGGGCACCATTACACCCCGGAAATTGACCGAGGAGTTGTCCACGTCCAGCCCCTGTTCCATCATCGTCGGAACATCCGGCAGGAACGTGTTGCGTTCAAGATCGGCAACGCCGAGGATTTTCACATTGCCCGCCTCTTGTGCGCGGAACGCATCGGACAGGTTGTTGATGCCGCCCATGACTTCACCAGCGATGACGGCCTTCATGGCTGCTGCTCCGCCACCTTTGGTCGGGATGTAGGCCATCTTGGTCCCGGCTGCCTTGTCGATCTGCAGCGCCGCGATGTGGTGGCCCACAAAAAGGCCCGCGCCGGATACCGTCAGCTTGCCTGGGTTTTCCTTGGCATAGGCGACAACATCATCCATCGAGTTGAATTCACTGTCGGCGCCAACCACGAACACGGCCGGGTCTGCGCCCCAGTTCGCGATGGGTTCAAAGCTGTCGGTCGAGTATTCGACGCCACCCTTGATCGACTGGGCGATGAAATGAGGAACGTTGTAGGCACCCAGCGTATAGCCGTCCGGATCGGCCTGAGTTGCGAACCAGTTCCAGCCAACGCGCCCACCGGCACCAGGCTTGTTGATGATGGCGATGGGCATTCCCAGCGCATCCTCGTTTCCAGATGTCATCGTGACGATCCGGGCCTGGAAATCGGTCGCGCCTCCGGCTCCGTAACTGACCATCATCATGATCGGCCGTTCGGGATATTCCTCGGCCATTGCCGCACCCGTCAGGCCCGTCAGAGCTATTGCTGCCCCTGCAATCAATCGTTTCATTTTGCGTTTCCTCCCTGATTTGGTTCATCCGCGCATTTGCGTGTTCAGAACAGAATTTCTCTTGGTGTGTAGACGTTCAAAAGCATGGCAAAGAGCCCGTACATAACCGCCACAAAGACCGCCGTAATGATCCCGCGTTTGATCCAGGTTTTGACCTCGGAATGGGGGGCGGGGTCGTAGATCGACAGCAGGGTAAAAAAGGCGATGGTTGTTGCGGTGTAGAACCCCAGCGTCTTCGCCGCCCAAAATACGTAGATCAGCGTGATGATCAGTCCCGGCAGCATGTTCACGAACATCGTCCGCGTCACGCCGTTTCCGACCTTGGACAGACCCATAACTGCTTTGCCAAATGTCCATCCGGCCAGAACCACAAAGACCGTTGCGATCAGGCGTGGGAACAGGAATGCCTCGGCGGGTTGTTGCGTGTAACTGACCCATGCGACCCACAGGCCAACTGCAAAGACCAGACCTGACCCGAATACGTGCTGTGAGCGGTTCATGCCTGTGCCTCCTCTTTGGTTGTGTAGCGGCGGCTGCGCAGTTCCATCCAAACCGAATAGGCGATCGAGGCCAGTACCACTGCGATCAGGAACAGGTTCAATCCACCGGTCATGAAGTACGAAGCCTTGCCGACGGTCGCGTCAGCGATCATTCCACCCTGGATGAAGTTGGCCTCGGCGATTGGCCCGAGGATCAGGCCCAGTACCAACGGTGCAGCCGAGAAACCGAAGCGTTCCAAAAAGAACATGCCGATGCCGAGGCACGCCATCACGTATACGTCGCCCATCGAACCCTGAACCGAGTATGCGCCAAAGACCGAAAGGGCCAGAACGATGGCGGCCATAACCGATTGCGGAACCTGTGCGACGCGAGCGGCAAGACCCGCGACATAGAGGCCGAAGATACACATCAGAACCTGCCCAATCAGCATCGAGTTGATGAAGGTCCAGGCGACGTCGGGGTGATTATCAAACAGGTCCGAGCCCGGGAAAATCCCGTGGATCAGCAACCCGCCCAACAGCACGGCGGCGGTCGGGCTGCCGGGGATGGACAGCGTCAGCAGCGGGACCAGCGAGGGGCCGACCATCGCGTTGTTTGCGGATTCCGCGGCGATGACACCCTCGGAATGGCCGGTGCCGAACTTTTCTTTTTCCGACGAGAACTTCTTGGTCTGGTCATAGGCGACAAGGCCCGCGATTTGCCCACCGACACCGGGGATCAGGCCGATGATCGAGCCCGTCAGCGTGCCGATGCTCAGCGCGCGCGTGCGGCTGAACAGTTCCTTGAACGCCGCCAGGATCGAGTGGCGTTGCACTTCGATCACTTCGGCACCTGTGTTGTGACGCCCTTTGGCAAACATGGTCAACACCTGAGGTATCGCAAACAAGCCAATCAACGCGGCGATGATGTTGATACCGCCGCCCAACGCGGGATGAAAGATAAAGCGCTGTGCACCCATGATGTCGTCGAACCCGATCGTGGCCAGCCACAACCCGATACATCCGGACAGCAGCCCTTTGACCACCGACGCGGAATCCAGTGTTCCAATCACCGTGACCCCTAGAATGGCCAGCCAGAACAGGTGCGACGGGCCAAAGGCAAGCGCCCATTGCGCCAAAACGGGCGTCAGGAAGATCAGCAGCAGAACGCCAAAGATTCCGCCCACGGCCGATGCCAGAAAAGACAGCTGCAAGGCGCGGGCACCTTCGCCCTTTTTGGCCATCGTGTGGCCATCCAGAGTGGTGGCGATATTCGCCGGAGCGCCAGGGATCTTCAATAGGATGGCGCTGACCGCGCCGCCAGCCACGGTCGAGGTATAGGCTGCCCCCAGCAGGATCAGGCCTTGCGCGGCCTCAAGTTGGAAGGTGAACGGGATCAACAGGGCCACCGCCATCGTTGGTGACAGGCCGGGGGTCGCGCCCAGAATTAACCCTCCGATCGTGCCGCCCAAAAGCAGCAGGAACGACATCGGCGTGAACACATCTCCGAAGTAGTAAATGAATTCCATCCTGGGCCTCCCAACCCGTCCGTTCGCACTTTTACCTTTGTTGACAAATCAGGTTAGGGGATGAAAATAGTATTGCAAATGTTTTCATAAATTTGACCGGGTAGGGTAAAATTATGGCTAACTTTCAAAAGGGTAAGGTGGATATTGTAGCTGTTGCAAAGGCTGCAAAGGTGTCGCCGTCTACGGTTTCACGTACTTTCAATCACCCCGATCTGGTCAACCCGGCGACTCGCAAAAAGATCAACAAGGCCGTGCAGCGATTGGGTTACATCCGCAACCGCGCGGCCCAAACGATGCATGGAAAACGGTCGGGAACAATTGGCCTTGTTGTGCCCACAATCAACCACGCCATTTTTTCCGAGGTCATTCAGGCCTTTTCGGATTCGATCGACAAAGCGGGGTTTAGCCTGTTGCTGGTGTCGCATGGGTATGACCTGGATCGGGAATACGCGATGGTTCGCAAGTTTCTTGAACATCGCGTGGACGGTGTGGCGCTGGTCGGGTTGGAACATTCCGACGCCACCAACCGCTTAATCACGCAACAAAAGATACCCGCATTGGCAATCTGGAATTACTCAGAAGAATCACCCCTTCCTTGTGTGGGGGCGGACAACCATCTGGCCGGACGATTGGCGGCCGAACACCTGCTAGATCTGGGGCACCGTGACATCGGGCTGATCTTTCCCGAAACTCAGGGGAACGACCGCGCGCAACACCGCCTTTCCGCTGTGCATGATGCGTTGGGCGAACGGGGGGTTTCCGTACCTGATGAGCATGAAACCCAAGCGCCGTACAGTGTTTCTCAGGCCAAGCAGGCGGCCATGGCCCTTTTGACGACGTCGAAACGTCCGACGGCATTGCTGTGTGGCAATGACGTCATTGCACAGGGGGCGCTGTTCGCTGCCCAAAAACTTGGATTAAGCGTTCCAGATGATCTGTCGATAATTGGTATCGGAGATTTCAAAGGCTCAGCGGACGTCGAGCCTGGCCTTACAACCATCCGCATTCCTGCAGAAAACATCGGAGCACTGGCCGGTGAGAAATTCACCGATTTCATCACGTCGGATGACCCAAAGCATTTCAGCATCCGCTGTGATTTGGAATGTGTCGCCAGACAAACGACCCGTTTGCTGGCGACCTGACAGGCCTGGGCAGAATAGCTAGGCTATGATTGCCTCAATCTTATCCAGCGTGGCCGCATTGACTGCAACGCCGTCGGTCTGTGCCTGCCTGCGCTTGCCGCCTCGACCATCGCCGGGCAGATGCGCTCCGTTCTGTGCGCGGATTGCGCCGACCAACTCGCTGATCCCCGAAGCAAACGCATCGCCAGAGGTGGCGGTCGGGTCTATCGCAATGAAGAACTGCCCGGTCTTGGGCGGCCCACCGGCGGTGCCGGAAAAGGGCGAGGCGTTAATGCCAAGGGTCGCTCCGGTCAAAGCTGCGGCCAGGACCTCGGTCAGCAGGGCAACACCGACACCTTTGTAACCGCCTGACGGTGCCATCGACCCCTTAAGGCCGACATTGGGGTCTGTGGTCGGGTTGCCATCCGCGTCCAGAGCCCAGCCAACCGGGATCGGTTTGCCTTCGCGCGCGTGTTTCATGACCTCGCTTTTAGCAATCGTGCTGGCGCTTTGGTCGATCAGCAGGGCAGGCTGGCCGTCCGCGCCCGGTGCCGCGATCGAGAAAGGGTTGGTTCCGACGACGGGTTTCGCACCGCCCGAAGGCGCGATCGAAGCCGGAGCATTGGTGAACCCCAACCCAACCAACCCGGCCTGCGCCAACCGGTATGTGTGGTAGCCAAGGACACCGCAGTTATAGCTGTTGCGGATCGACAGTGCCGCGATCCCTTGTTCACGTGCAGCTGGGATAAGGACCTCAAAACCCATATCAATTGCGGAATGGGCAAAGCCGGTTTCTGCGTCCACATTCACTGCGCCAGGGCGCGGGCGCGACAGTTCCGGTTGGGCCGTTCCGTCCACTTTCCCACATTGGACGTGCTCGCAATATATCGGGATGTAGGCCAGCCCGTGGCTGGCAACCCCATCCGCCTCGGTTGCAGCCGTCGCAACGGCCAATGGCCGGGCGTTGGCTTCAGCGGTTCCTGCGGCAACAAGCGCACGGAAGGCGAGATCTTCGATCTGCTCAAGGGTCAGGGTACGGGTTTCAATCATAGGGGCCTCTTTAGTCGTTGTCGGATAAGCCCGCTCCGGCCCCGCGCAGGCGGGATTCCTCGGTGGCAGGGGCGTATGTGCGGTGGGCGAACCGGTTTAGTACCGCCCAATCGGTCGGATCGGGTTCAGCCCGTGTTCGATGCGGGGCGGGGGCGGTAAGTTGGCCGCCAAGGTGCACAGATACCTGATGTGCCCGGTCCGGGATCGGGGCGTCCAGGGACAAGTCAAAACCGTCGGTTTCCGCTAGTGCGTGGTCATAATCTACGCTCACGCAGGTCGCTAGAACGCGTGCGGCATTGGCCGCAAATGGAAGCAGCAGTGCGGGTACGGCTACGTTTCTTATTGCTATCGGGGATGAATTCAGGCGGTGGGCACAATCGGACAATAATGCGCCGGTCACCAATGGGCACAGCTGGTTTTCGCTCTGCCATTCGCCGCTCAGATCGGACGGGGCGTGTGTCTTTGGTGTGCTCGCCAAATCAAGTTGCAGAAGCTGAGCCAAAGCACCGGTACCGTTTTGCCCGTGCGCGCACAGCCAGCGCGTTGCTTTCGCGGCTTCCTCAGCAAGTCCCCAGCTATATCCAGCTCCTCGGGTCGCACGCTTTGCGGTGGCTTCGACCTCATTCAGCGAGACGTTCATTGGGAAAGCTCCGGATAGACCCACAGATCTGCGGTTTTGGCATTCAGATCTTCGGGGTAGGGCGCGCCAGCGTACATGCAGATACGCACCCAGCGGTCCGAGCGTGGGTCAAAATGCGTAGCACCAAAAAAGGATAACTTGGCCCGAAGCATATCGATGGGCATGACCCCAGCGCTGATCGTGTTGTCGCGAAGCTCGCCATATGGTGCGACAAGGCCGATCTGCGCACGCCGGATCGTGTGACGGTGTTCAGGATGGCACAGAAGGAACTCGGCTATCGACCTGTCGTCCTGCCAATTCTCAAGGTCCGCGAAAGCCAGCGCGGCGTCTCTGGCCGGGGCAAGGGGCTGTTCGTATTCGGCAATTGGTTCCTCGAACCGTTCACCCAAGCGTGGTTCCAGTTTTTCTTCAGACACGTACCAGGCGCGCGCGCAGTTTGCCTCCGCCGACCATTCCAAATCCAACGCCCAACCAAAGCGGTCCTGAATCGCGGTGCGGACCTGATCGACGGTCATGCCCCCGTTGATAACCTGTGCCTGCGCATTCCCGTCAGCCATACAGCCGGTCAGGCCATCCACCAGATCGCCATAGGGTTCCAGAACAAGTGAGGCGAGCAGTTCCTGCCCTTCTTCGCCAAGTGCGGTTTCGGACCATCGGATCAACCTGTCCCACGGGTGGTCCTGCCTCAGGTCATTCTGATCCAGGTAGCTGGTAATTGCCGCAAGATCGGCATTCAGCGACGCAAGCTTCTCAATCTGGACCGGATGCTCTGATCGCCACCACGACATCGACAGTTTGCTACGATCGTAGATTTCACGAAAGTGTCGGGCTTCATCCTCAGACGCTGTTTGCAGGGATCGCACCCGCGCCAAAGCTTCTTCGCGCGTCATAATCCAATTATTGAACAGTACCGGGTGGTTTACGATGAACGGAGCCATGCCAAGGCCGGTAGAGTTACCGATGCCCAGCCACTGCGCAATCTCGGGGTCCAGATCTGCTGTCTGCATGCCGCCTTTGGCGAGGGCCATATGTTGCACCAGATCGCGGACAAATGTTCGCGTCAGGTAGACCGACAGCATTTCCGCCTGAAACGGTGCGTGCAGTTCTGGTCGGTTCGCTATCTTCTCGCGATCTGCGGCGCCGAACTTGCCCGATCCGTATACGGCCGTCGTCCGCATCAGGTAGCCAACTTTATGGATTTGCTCCAAGTCGGGCTGTTGTCCGGCAGCCAACCTGTCGACCACGTGTTTCCACAAACGTACGGACCGGTTGGCGCGGGACAGTGACAGCTCGCTTTCGCTTACGCGCCCGGCTTCTTGCAAAGGCACGTTTTGGGACAGGCGTTGAATGTCGTTTTCCGTTGGGATGCCATCGAATAATGCGAAAGTGGCGTCCCACGCCTCGGCGATCACCCGGTCCGACCGTTGTTCGGGCGGCAGGTCATGGGCAAACGCAACCAGCGAATAGGCGCGATCCGGACCTTGCACAGTGTAGACAGCGTGGCCGACGCCGTTTTCGTCGATCTCAAAAACAGGGCGCGTAAAGGCCCAGTTCTCACGCGCCATACGCCGGGTCAGTTGCCGCATGAAGCTGAGTCTGCACTGATGCAGCGAGCCCAGCCGCGACAGGCGCATAACCTGCGCAGGATCGCGTCGCGGGATATCAGTACTGACGTGGTTCATGCAGTTCGTGGTCCAAAGTTCTGATCGAAAAAGCCGTACCAGTTGCCGCCCATGATGCCCGAAACTTCTTCGGCGTTCATGCCAACGTTGCGCAGCCCGGTTTCGATATTGCCAAAGTCGCGATTGTCCTCGAACCAGCTGGGCATCGGCGGAAAGCCGGGATTGCTGGCTGAACCTTCGCCGTAGTCGATTTCCTTGGTCCAGCGACCAACGCGCATCCACTCGACAATGCTGTCGGGTTGATCCTGACACAAGTCGGTGCCGATCCCCAGATGTTGTGCACCGTATTTTTCGGCCGTACGGGCGATCATCTCGCAAAAACTCTCCAGCGTGCAGTCGGATTTGTCTTTCAGGTGATGAGGGTAGACCGAAAAGCCCAACATCCCACCGTTTTCGGTCACTGCCCGGATCACCGAATCACGTTTGTTGCGCAGGGCCGGGGACCATTCGTGCGGGTTGGCGTGGGTGATGGCGATGGGACGTTCGGACAGCTCGGCGGCCTCGATTGTCGAACGATCCGCCGAATGGCTCATGTCGACGACAAGGCCTACACGGTTCATCTCTTTGATAACCTGTTTGCCCATACGGGTGATGCCGGTGTCTTCGGCCTCGTAACAACCGGTCGCCAGAAGAGACTGGTTGTTATAGGTCAGCTGCATGAACCGCGCGCCCAGATCGTGCAGGATTTCCACCAGCCCGATATCATCTTCGATGGGCGAGGGGTTCTGGAAGCCAAAGAACACAGCCGTCCGCCCGGTTTCCCGGGCGATGTCGATGTCGCTGGCCCAACGGCCTTTCATGATCAGGTCCGGAAATTGCTCAAACCAGCGGTTCCACTTTTCAAAGTTCAGAACCGTTTCTCGGAAGTTCTCGTGATACGAGATGGTGACGTGTATTGCGTCCACGCCCCCTTCACGTAGCTGCCGAAAAATCTTCTCCGACCAGTTGGCGTATTGCAGCCCGTCGATGCGCATCAGACCGGTGTTCCCGCGCTGATGTAGGCTGTTTTAACAGTGGTATAGAATTCAGCCGCTGCCTTGCCCTGCTCGCGTGGACCGTAAGAGCTGTCGCCGCGCCCGCCGAACGGAACGTGATAGTCAGTGCCTGCGGTCGGCAGGTTGACTGTGACAACACCGGTGCGTGCGTTGCGGCGGAAGTGCGTTGCGCGCGCAAGGCTTTGCGTCACGATGCCCGAAGTCAGTCCAAAGTTGGTTGCGTTCACCACGCTCAGCGCTTCATCATAGCTGCCGACCTTGATGACGCTGGTCAACGGCGCGAACATCTCTTCGCGGTTGATCCGCATATCGTTGTTGGTGTTCAGGAACACGCCGGGGGACATGTAGAAACCGTCATGCGGCATCTCAAGTCGCTGACCACCGCAGGCCAGCTCGGCACCTTCGGATTTACCCAGATCGACATAGGCCAAATTTTCGTTCAGTTGCTGTTCACTGACGACCGGCCCCATTTGAACGCCGTCTTCCAGCGCGTGGCCGACTTTCATGGCCTGCGCACCCGCGACAAGTTTTTCGACAAATGCATCGTGCACACCGGCATGAACGACCAGACGCGAGGATGCGGTACATTTTTGACCTGTACCGCCAAAAGCTCCGCCCAATGCCAGCGTCACCGCCAAATCCAGACCGGCGTCATCCATCACGGCCAGCGCGTTTTTCGATCCCATCTCCATCTGAACTTTGGTCAGGTTCTGAATCGCAGCGGCGGCGATGCCTTTGCCAACCGGAACGGAACCGGTGAAGGAAATCGCGTTGACCTTGGGGCTTTCAACCAGCCGCTGACCGATCGAGCGGCCCGACCCCATGACAAGGCTGAACAGACCCTTGGGGATGTCCTGACGTTCGATGATCTCGGTCAGGGCTACGGCAGAAGCCGGCGTGATGTTGGCGGGTTTCCAGACAACTGCGTTGCCATAGCACAGCGCCGGAGCAATCTTCCAAGAGGCCGTCGCGGTCGGGAAGTTCCAAGGGCTAATGATGGCTACGACGCCCACGGCCTCGCGGCGGACGTCAATTTCAACACCGGGGCGGACGCTGTCGGCGTTCTCACCGATCTGGCGCAGGCATTCGGCTGCGTAATAGGTGAAGAACTGACCAGCGCGATACACTTCGCCTTTGCCTTCGGCCAACGGCTTGCCCTCTTCGCGGGAAAGCAAGGTGCCCAGCTCTTCGGCGCGCGACATCAGCTCGTTGCCGATATTCATCAGAACCGCTTGCTTGCGTTCGGGGCCGTAGGCTTCCCATTCTGCCTGTGCAACACGCGCCTGATCCAATGTGGCCTCAAGCTGATCCGCGCTGGCCTGTGCGAACATGCCAACCAGATCGCTCAGATCCGAAGGGTTGCGGTTTTCAATTTCGGTCTCGCCCGCCAGCCATTCGCCAGCAATCAGGTTCAGTTTTGTCACGATGCGCCCCAGAGTCATGAAAATTGGTCTGGCGCAGAATGGCTTTTTGAGTAGATATCAGTCAAACTCAAATAAATTGAGCAAACTTCAAAAAAGGTGAAGCTTGGCGATCAAGATCGAGACCCTACGGTGTTTTTGCACCGTCGCTCAAACTGGCAACCTGATCGAGGCGGCCGACCGGTTGGGCCGCACGCAGTCGGCGGTCTCGATGACCCTCAAGCAATTTGAGGATCATCTGGGTAAAAAGCTCTTTGAAGGAGAGCGCAAAAACCAGTTGTCCCCGTTGGGGTTACAGGTTTTCGAAGTGGCTTTGAAACAAGTCCGCCAATTCGATCAGGCCGTCTTGGATATAATGGCCGCAGCAAAAGCAGAGCACGGGTTGCTGCGCATCGCGTCCGTTCCATCGGTTGCGGCGCTGATTTTTCCTAAGGTTCTGGCCTATGTCACAGAACGCTTTCCCGGAGTAAAAGTCGAATTGCGCGACACAGATACTCAGCAGGTATTGGACGCACTGGTTGAGGGTAAAGCGGATATTGGCATCGCCTCAGGTCAGCACGCGCTGAACGGAGTTCGGTCGCTTCCGTTGTTCGAAGACAGGTTTGGGCTGGTATGCGCCTCTGATCACCGATTGATACGACAGCCAAATACGCCAACAATTGACGAAGTCCTGACACTTCCGTTTATACGAAACGCGCTGTGCGATCTGATTCAATCGCCCAAGTTCCGGGCATCCGAAGCGCAGGCGGATGTTACTGTTCACAACACCCATTCCCTTATCACAATGGTCAAGACCGGGGATTGGGTAACGGTGTTGCCGCAATCGGTCGCCAGTTTCATGCCCGAGGCGACGGCGTTTCGCGAAATTGCGGATTTGCCCGATCAGCGCCAGGTCTGCCTCTATGTCAGTGAACATGCGCGGTTCAAGCATCTGACCGAAGAGGCGGTCGCTTACATTCTGGAACTGGGCGCTGCCTGATGGCAGAGTACGAGTTCACGGCCAATTTTCGACAAAGCCGAAACATTTCTATGATAATATCGAATTTGAGTGCTTCTTGGACGTAACGCTTGATGGGTGACGCGTCGCCATGTTTCAATTTTTCTTGCCGGGTCGGCGCATCGTGCGGCTGACCCAAAAATGGGAAAGCATCGGCTTTCCGACTTTGTTTGAAAGGTGCAGCACGGCCCTCGGGCATAGAAAAACAGCGCCGCAGACGCCCAACATGGAGACACAAATGAAGAAACTAGCCACGTTACTGGGAGGCGCATCCGTTGTGATCGCCGGACCCGTCCTTGCTGCTGATATCGTGATCGGCGTGCCGAACTGGCCTTCGGTAAATGCGACGGCACATATTTTGAAGGTCGCGATCGAACAGAACCTCGGTCTTGAGGTTGAACTTCAGAATGGCACCAACCCGATTGTGTTCGAGGCAATGGACTCCGGTGCCATGCACGTACACCCCGAAGTTTGGATGCCCAACCAGCAAAACCTGCATGATACCTACGTAAAAGATAAGGGTACGGTTACGTTCAACGCGAATGGCGTTGAAGCCTTTCAGGGTATGTGCGTCGACAAGGCAACCGCCGAAGCACATGGCATTACGTCCATTGAAGACCTGACAAATCCCGACAATGCAGCGCTGTTCGACAGCAACGGTGACGGGCAGGGTGAGCTATGGATCGGTGCGCCGGGATGGGCGTCGACCAACGTCGAAAAAATTCGGGCCAAATCCTACGGTTATGACCAAGTTTTTGAACTGACAGAAATTGACGAGACAGTGGCTTACGCGAATCTCGACAATGCAATCAAAGCTGGCGAGCCTTGGGTAGGGTTCTGCTACACGCCGCACTATGTGTTTGCCCTGCATGACATGCAGATCTTGGAAGAACCGGCGTACGACGCGGCCAAGTGGAACGTGCTGCAGCCCACAGACGACCCAGATTGGCTGGAAAAATCCGAGGCCGGCGTTGCCTGGGATCTTGCCTACCTGCATTTGCACTTCGCAAAGTCGCTTGAGGAAGAATATCCGGAAGTGGCGACCATGCTGTCCAACATGAAACTGGATACGGACACGGTTTCGGCGATGACCTTTGCATTGGTGATCGAAGGCCAAGAGCCTTTGGCTTATGCCGAGGAATGGGTCGGTGCGAACGAAGATGCCGTTCTGGGCTGGATGTCAAATTGATTGACGCCCACCGGAATTGAAACTCTGGCAGGCCGTCGGGACAGCCCCGGCGGCCTGTTTTGCACCAAAGGGACAAAAATGACCGAAACAGTCGTTAAACTGACGGATGTCTGGAAAATCTTTGGCGCAAAAGCCGAAGAAGCCATGGAAGCCGTCCGGAATGAAGGCATCGGAAAGCCTGAAGTTTTGGAAAGATTCAATTGTGTTGTTGGCGTGCAGGGCGCGTCCTTCGAAGTGCCAAGGGGCGAGATTTTCTGCATCATGGGCCTGTCAGGCTCTGGCAAATCTACGCTGGTACGACACGTCAATCGCCTGATCGAACCGACCGCCGGAAAGATCGAAATTCTGGGGCAGGATGTCTCCAAGATTTCCGAGGCCGAGCTGCGTCGCATTCGGGCCATGCAAATCGGGATGGTGTTTCAGCACATGGCACTGATGCCGCACCGCTCGGTTCGCGATAATGTCGCCTACCCGCTGGAAATCCGCAAAGTGTCGAAATCGAAACGCTGGGCGGTTTCGGATCACGCATTAGGGTTGGTAGACCTGACGGGCTACGAAGACCGCCTGCCCAAAGAATTGTCGGGCGGCATGCAGCAACGTGTTGGGATTGCCCGCGCGCTGGCCTCGGACCCCGAGATCCTGCTGATGGATGAGCCGTTTTCAGCCCTTGATCCGCTGATCCGCCTGCAATTGCAGGACCAGTTCAAAGCACTGGTGGCGCAATTGAAAAAGACGACGCTGTTCATCACGCACGATCTGGACGAGGCCATTCGCATAGGCCATCGCATCGCCATCATGAAAGACGGTGTCATTGTGCAGATAGGTACGCCGGAAGACATCGTCATGAACCCGGCAGACGATTACGTGCGAGAGTTCGTGCAGGGCATTTCCAAGCTGAAACTGGTCAAGGCGCATTCGATCATGGAGCCGATCGAAAGTTACTCTGGCCCGACCGATGGCGCACCACGCGCGGATGAAGGGGCGGATTTGGACCAGTTGATCGACCTTGCCGTCAATACGGACCTTCCGGTCATCATTACCGATGCTGGCGCTGATGTAGGCGTGGTCACTAAACCGCGTTTGCTGCGCGGAATTCAGGGGGGCAAAAATGACTGATGCAACCACGGAAGTAAAAGTCACGGCCGCCTCGGATATCGAAGTCGACCGCGAGGCGCTGGACCGCTCGATCCACGAATTTACCGGGCCAAACGGCGACTACTACGTCAACGCGTTTCACAAAATTCATGACGCGACCAGCGGTATTCCCAATACCTTCAACATCTGGGCGGCTGTTTTGGGACCATTCTGGTCTGCGTCCCGCGCGATCTGGGGGATGTTCTGGACTTTCCTGATCCTGGAAATCATCGCCTGGGTTCAGATCGGCCGCGGTGCCTGGGGCAACCCCGGCGCTGATCTGGCCGAACGGGCTGAACGTCAGCAGACCCGCGCGAACGAGCTATTGGAACGTGCGACTGCGGCCACCGAAAAGGCGGACATTGACCGGTTCAACAAGTTGGCAGCGAATATCCAGAAGGCCGCAGATGCCAGTTTTGAGAAAGCGGCGTCCGCCCAGTCTGAGGCGTTTGGCATCATGGTTACAGGCCTGTTGATGTTGTTGGTTTTCAAGCTTGCGCAAGGTTTTTATGCGGACCGTGTGTACGAAAAGCAGTACTCGAATTGGCGGACAGATCCTGCCAGCACCGAAAGCGGCCGCTCGACCCGCAACACTGTTCTGGGTGCTGTTTTGGTGGCCGCAATTGGCCCACTGATCGTGTACAAATTCACCGTCAACGCCTCACTCCCATTGTTGGATGCATTCCCCGAGCAGGAAGTCTCCGCGATGATATTGGGCGAAGGCAACGGAACGTTGTTCTCAAATCTGGCAAGCTGGATGGAGGCGCAGATAGATGCAGCCGCCGCAGCCGGCGGGGATGTATTCGACGGTATCGTGGCGGGTGTGCGATCTGTTCTGGATGCGTTGACGGTGGCATTGATCGGTTCCCCGTGGCCGGTTGTGATGTTGGTGATCTGTGTGACCGCGTGGCGCGCGGCAGGGCCAAGGGTGGCAATCTTCACCGCGTCTTCGTTGGCCTATATCGCGCTTCTGGGGTATTGGGATGTGGCGATGGAAACCGTGGCCTTGGTGGGCGCGGCGGTGCTGTTGTGCGTTGTGTTCGGCATTCCGCTGGGAATTTGGTTTGGTAAATCCAAACGCGCCTATCGCGCGGCGGAACCAGTGTTGGACCTGATGCAGACATTGCCGGCGTTTGTCTACCTGATCCCAATCATCGCTTTCTTTGGCACCGGTAACCCACCGGGCATTCTGGCGACGATCATCTTTGGCATGCCGCCGGTCATTCGTCTGACCGCGCTGGGGATGCGCGGGGTTCCGGAAAGCATAAAAGAAGCTGCCGTGGCTTTTGGGGCATCGAAATGGCAGTTGCTCAAGGATGTTGAGATCCCGCTTGCCCTGCCGTCGATCATGACCGGCGTGAACCAGACCATCCTGATGTGCTTGTCGATGGTGGTGATCATCTCGCTGATCGGCGGTGGAGGTCTGGGCAAGGAAATCCTTGAAGCGCTGCAATACGCTGCCAAAGGTCCGGGTCTGCTGGGTGGGTTCGCCATCCTGTTCCTGGCCATGGTCATGGACCGTATCGTGCAAGGCGCCTTCCGCCGAGAAGACGAAAAACTCTGAACGCAAACGCCCCCGGTTCACATCGGGGGTGTTTTTCTTTCACCGGAGACGCAGATGACCGACCGTTACGAACAGTCTATGATGGACAATCTATATTGGTGGGGGATACCGACCCTATTTCGGTGCCCCAATCAGGGTCCCGAAGGGCAGGACATCGCTTTGGTCGGAGTGCCGCATTCGGCAGGCAACGGCACAACCGAGCGGGATCAGCATCTGGGCCCGCGTGCTTTGCGGCATGTCTCGGCCGTACAGCGGCGGGTACATTCGGTGTTTGAAATTGATCCTTGGAATTGTGCGAAGATTGCAGATGTGGGCGACGTTCCATTTCCGCGGGCAAATGATAACGAAGACTGCATCGAACGGATTACGGCTTTTTACAAAGACATCGATGCAGCCGGTGCGCGCCCGGTGTCGATTGGCGGCGACCACTCCATCACTGGCGGGATCGTGCAAGCGCTGGGTCGCGGTAAACTGGCTGGTGGAGAGCCTGTCAGCTTTCTGCATTTGGACGCGCATACTGACGTCTTCACCAAGGTCGATCATTTCCTGGGGGCGAAGAAATCAGCGGCCCATTGGGGCGCGTATCTGGCGGATCAGGGGCAGGTCGACCCCACGCGATCCATGCAAATCGGACTTAGGGGCCATCCACGAAGCTTGGACTGGCTGCAGCCGTCCTACGACTATGGCTACAACATCGTCACCATGCTTGAATTTCGCCAGCGCGGGCTGGCGGATGTCGTGGCTCAGACCAAAGAAGTGCTGGGGGACCGCCCAGTCTATATCACGTTCGATCTGGATTGCCTTGATCCCACTGTCGCGCCTGCCGTGTCCAATCTGGAACCGGGCGAGAAGGGTTTCGATATTGACGAGGCTGTCGGCATTCTTCGTGCCGCGCGCGGGTTGAACATTGTGGGCGGGGACGTCGTTTGCATGATGCCAACCAAGGACAGCCCGAACAACATCACCGCGCTAACGGCAGCTGCGGTGATGTTCGAAATGATCTCGATGATCGCCGAAAACGCCAGCTAGCGCCGTGCGTCCACGGCCTGCGCCAAAACGCAGAGCAGTTCAAACATCAGCGAAATGCCCAGCCACGCGGTGCCTCCGTTCGGATCGAATGGGGGCGATACTTCGACCAGATCAGCGCCAATCAGGTTCACGCCAGACATCTGGCGGATGACCTGCTGCGCCTGAAAACTGTTTGGTCCGCCGATCTCGGGCGTTCCGGTGCCAGGGGCGTAGGTTGGGTCAACAAAATCAATGTCATAGGTGCAATAAGTTGGTGCTTGCCCAACGATACCGCGCACCTCGGCCATCACGTCGTCGATGCCCCGATCAAACAGTTCTTCGATACGGATGATGCGAATACCCTGTGCCTCGCCCCACTCGATGTCTTCGGTGTTGTAGGCGGTGCCCCGGATGCCAACCTGAACAAAGCGTTTGGGGTCGACCAGTCCTTCTTCTACCGCCCGCCGAAACGGAGTGCCGTGGGTGAACTTATGGCCCCCAAAATAGCTGTCGAACAGGTCTGTGTGACTATCGAACTGGATCAGGCCAATGGGGCCTTCGGCGGCAAGCGCACGCAAAACGGGCAGGGTGGTCAGGTGGTCCCCGCCAGCGGTGAGCGGAACAATGCCTTTTGCCTGTAGGGTCGAGTAGAAATCCTTAACCCGGTTCAGAGTATCTTCGATATCAACCGGATTGGGCGCAACGTCGCCAAGATCGGCGCAATTGACCATTGAGAACGGCGCGACGCCTGTGACTGGGTTCATCGCGCGGATCATCGTGGAATAGTCCCGCAATTGTCGCGGACCATGCCGCGCGCCAGGGCGATTGGTAGTGCCGCCATCCCACGGGATGCCGATGAGACCGACCTGAACATCTAAAATCCGTTCGTGATCCAGGTCCAGGCTGGGCAAACGCATGAACGAGGGGATGCCGGCAAACCGGGCCAGCTCCATCGCCGATACCGGCTGAAAAAATGAATCGGTCATGGCCTTATCCTTCGCGCAATTCCCATTGGACCCTAGCGGCCCAATGAAGTGTTGGGAATGCTCTGTGGTTTTTATCTCAGAATGCGGAATCGTTTGCGAATTTCAGCATCCTGTTCGGCGCTCAAATATTCTGGGTGATGGCTGGCCAGAACTTCTTTGGCGTGATGCCGGGCAGATGACCACGCGTCTTTGGCACCATCGTTTTGCCACGTGCGGGGCTCCTGTCGATCGGCGAGTTCGGGGTAAAAGTAATCCCGCTCCATCGCCGCATAGGTTTGTTCACTTCCCAAAAAATGCCCGTCACCCAGAACAGAATGGCAGATGGCGTCAAAACCCAGGTTTTCCTCGCTCACCTCAATCCCGCGCAGCGCCCGATAAGTGTGTGAGTGCATTTCGTTGTCCAGAACAAACCCCTCGAAACTTGCGCCTAACAAGGATGCGGTCATTCCCGAGCTTTCATAGATCAGGTTCCCCCCAGCCAGTGCCGCGGCAAGCGATGTCATGCCTTTTTCAACGCCGTACTGCGCGTCGACAGCCTTTGCGTCGGTCATGGAGGCGGCTACGCCCGAGGGCAAACCTAACCAGTTCGTGAGCTGCGCCGAGGCCGCGTTCAAAACAGCCGTCTCTCCGCTGCCGCCGGCAAAAGACCCGGTCCTGAGGTCTACGATGAAAGGCCAATTGGAAAACACCATCGGAAATCCGGGTCTGATCGCGTAGACCATGACAAGGCTGGCCAATGTCTCGGCCAGCGATTGCGCCAAAAACCCGGCCAAAGTCGCCGGGGCCGTGGCACCGGCCTGGGCCGCCGTGATGCACGACATGGGAATGTTGTGGGCGACGCATTCATAGACGACATCAACCGCATCCTCCCCATACCGCAGTGGCGAAATCACTGGGCTGATATGAGCTTTCAGAAAGGGGCGTTTGGTGAATTCACCCGGCCCTCCGGCGACGATATCCAGCAACTCGACAATGGGGCCGACATGTTCGGCCAGAGTAAACGATGTTGCCACTGGTTTGGTCGTATTGCGCACCAGCGCATAGGCGGTGTTGACGTCCAGATCGAATACATCAGGTACGTCTGTGGCCACGCAGCATCGGGTGAACCAGCTGACATTGGCCAGCGTGTCCTGCAATCGGGTGAAGTCGTGCAAATCCGCCAAGGTAGAGGGGCGATAAAGGCCGCTATCGATGTCCAGCGTTTGAACGGCGGCGCCACCCGTGCCGAAATACACGCGGTCGCCGCCAACCTCGATCGAGCGGTTTTCGTCCCGGCCATGGAGCACGAAACTTTTGGGGGCTGTATCGATTGCGCGCTGAACCATTTCACGCGGGAACAGCAACCGGTCTTGCTGACCCGCCTGCGCACCTGCGGCTTTGAGGTCTGCCGCTAATTTGTCTGGCACGTTTCCCATGCCCAAACGTTCCAACAGCTGCAGTGCTGTATCGTATATCTGTTCGATCTCGCGTTGGCTCAGAGGTTTATAAGCGCCGCCCTTCTGGCCGGGTGGGCAGGGGTCTACGACCGGTTTGGCTGCTCGCTGGGCATGCCGCGCTTTTCGGCCGCTGCGTTTAGAACCCTCTGATGACATCCGGTCCAATTCCCTTTTATCACTTTCCTGCACCGTAAGGGGCGGAACATCCCGGCATCAAAGGCGAATTGCCGTTTTCAGAATCCGAAATCGCAGTTTCGATTTTCCTGCACCCGCATTTGCGCAGTTGTCGCCTAAGCCTTTTCTTCCGCAAAACTTGGACGAAATCTTACGGAGCAAAGCCAATGAAGTCGCGTACCAAAGTCGTTGTGATAGGTGGCGGCATCGCCGGATGTTCGACCCTCTATCATTTGACGCAAGAGGGGTGGACCGACGTGGTGCTGGTCGAACGGAACGAATTGACCTCGGGCACGACGTGGCATTCGGCCGCGCAGGTGACGAACTTTGGCATGAACCAGACGATGGTGGGCCTGAAAACGCACTCGATCCAATTGTACAAGGAGTTAGCCGACGATCCGGATTATCCGATCAACTACCACCACGGGGATGGGGGGATACGCCTCGCCAACGCCGAAGGCCAGATGCAGGGCTATCGCCACTTTGCATCCATGGCGCGGGGAATGGATGTGCACTTCGAGGTGATTGACGCGGACGAATGCGCCCGCCGCCACCCTCTGATTTCAACCGACAACCTGATCGGTGGGCTGTGGGACCCCTTGGACGGCGATATTGACCCCGCTCAGTTGTGTCAGGCATTGGCGCGCCGGGCGCGCAAGGCAGGGGCAGAGGTTTATCGGAATACACCAGTGACTGGTCTGGTGCAGCACGCCGACGACACCTGGACTGTGCAGACCGAGCATGGTGACATCGATTGCGACATCGTGGTCAACGCCTGCGGATATCGCGTAAACGAAGTCGGTGCCATGATGGGCGTTCATCATCCTGTCTCGTCGATGGAGCACCAGTACTTCCTGACCGAAGAGATACAAGCGATACGCGACGCGGGTCACCGGATGCCGCTGCTGCGTTGTCCGATCAGCGATTATTATTGCCGGCAGGAAAAAAACGGCCTGTTGCTCGGGTTTTACGAACAGGACTGCAAAACCTGGGGTATGGACGGGATTGATCCGAACTTTGTGAACGCCCTTTGCCCCGACGATCTGGATCGCGTGACGGACGTGTTGGAGGGCGCATTCGCGCGGATGCCAGCGCTGATGGAGGTTGGTATTCACACCGTGGTCAATGGGCCGATTACTTATACGATCGACGGGGCTCCGCTGGTGGGCCCAATCCCCGGCAAACGCAACGCCTTTTGCATCATCGGCCTGCGCGCAGGGCTGGGCGAAGGGGGTGGGCATGGGTGGCTGCTAGCCCAGCAGATCGTGCATGGTGAGGCGTGTTACGATACGTGGTGCCTCGACCCCCGGCGGTTCACTGGTCATGCAAATGTCGAATTGACCGCGCTTAAGGCCATTGAAGATTATCAAAACGAATTCCGGTTCCACTTTCCGCATGAACATCGCCCTGCAGGACGTCCCGCCAAGACCACACCTCTGACGCCGGTGCTGGCGGCGGAGGGGGCCGAGTTCACCGTGGTCAATGGGTGGGAGAGGGTGGATTATTTCAAACCCTCGCCGGAGTTCACGCCGACGCATAGTTTCGGTTTTGACGAATCATTTGACGTGGTCGCCGCTGAGGTTCGGAATGTGCAATCGGGTGTTGGACTGGCCGAGGTGAACGGGTTCAATCGGATCGAAATCACTGGAAACGACCGGCATGCTTTTCTAGACCGGATGTTCTGTGGGCTTGTGACCCGGCGCGAGGCGCGTGTTGGGCTGGGGTACCTGCTGAACCATCACGGTATGATCAAAGCCGAGGCTACTGTGGCCAATATACCGGCCAGCGATAGGGGGGAGGCGCGTGTCTGGTATGGCTCAGCCGCAGCAAGCGAATTTCATGACATGGATTGGCTGCGTCTGCACATGCACGGCGATGAAGACGTTCAACTGCGTAGTCTGACAAATGACCAAACCATATTGGTCCTCGCTGGTCCGAAGGCGCGAGATGTCCTGTTGGCCAGCGCCCGAGCGGATTGGTCGGCTGAGGCTTTTCCATGGCTCAGTGTGCGCGAGTGCTTTGTTGGCATCGCCCCGGCTACAGTCATGAACCTCAGCTTTTCCGGTGAATTGGCTTATGAGATACACGTGCCCAACGCCTCACTCTACGCGGCCTATCTGGCGTTACGGCAAGCAGGTGAGGCGCACGGATTGAAACTGTTCGGAGCGCGGGCCGTTGAGTCGATGCGGATGGAGAAGAGCTTCCTTCATTGGAAAGCAGACCTGATCACCGAGTTCGATCCGTTTGAAACCGGATTGGACAGGTTCGTCCGATTGAATAAGGGTGATTTTGTCGGGCGCGACGCGTTGATAAAACGGCAATCGGAAGGTCCTCGCAAACAGCTTGCCGCACTTCAGGTCTCCTCGACCCTGGGTCCTGCACATCCCGGAGCGTCCTTGATGCAGGGGGATCAGGTGGTCGGCACCGTCACGTCAGGCGAATGGGGGCACCGCACCGGGTTGAACCTGGCGCATGCATTTGTCGACCCCGTCTTCAAGGACATAGGCTCCGAAATGGAATTGGAAAGCTGCGGGCAGAGGGTGCACGCAACGGTCATTCCGCCATGCCCATATGACCCGGGCTTTGACCGGATGAAGGCGTAAGCCTGAACCCAAAGTCAAATTCAGCATTGCCGTTCGGTCAAATCTTTGCTTGGCTAGTTTCGAGCAAATCGAAACAATGATTGGCACCCATGTCCAAATCGCTGAGCCTGAGATGGTTGGAAATCTTCCAATTGATCGCCAAATCCGGATCGATCCAACAGGTCGCGTCCGAAACGGGTCTGTCGATCAGCACGGTCTCGAACCACCTGCGCAGCTTGGAAAACACGCTTGGTATCGAGCTGGTCGATCATGGGCGCAGACCCATGGGCCTGACACCCGCGGGCGAGGTCTTTGCGCGGTATGTCCGCGACGGTTTGACCGTTCTAAAGCGGGGCGAGGCCGAAATACGAACGGGCAACTGGCAACACGCGACCGACTTGCGATTGGCGCTTATTGACGATTTTGACAACCAGATCGCGCCTGATATGGTCCGGTTTCTGGCGCAGGCATTGCCGCGTTGCAATTTTCGTCACTATACGCGTCCCAGCCACGAAATCCTCTCCAAGCTACAGGAACACAAACTGGATGTGGGCGTTGCCACCCGACCACCGGGACGAACCGAAGGGTTGATCGAGTACCCATTGATGCGCGACCCGTTTTTGGTCGTGCTTCCCAACAGTTTTGAAGGGTCGCCCGAAGAGTTGTTTCACCCGGACGCGGATCTACCCCTGTTGCGATATTCTCGGGACTACGTGATCGGGAAGCAAATCGAGATCCAGCTGGCGCGTAGCAAGTTCAGCTTGCCGAACAGGTTCGAACTGGAATGCAACCAGTCGATCATCGGTTTGGTAGCCCAGGGTAGCGGTTGGGCGATCACAACGGCCGCCTGTTTTCACCGGACCCAGCGGTTCCATAACAGCGTCAAAGCAATGCCGTTCCCCGGCAGAAATTTTGTGCGAACCGTGTCGCTGTTCACGACCGAAGTGTATCCCGTGACGACCTCGGAATTGATCCAGAAAGTTATGGTGAAACTGATCCGGCAACATTTTACCCGCCCAATGTGCGCCAAGCATCCTTGGTTGAAAGACGATTTCCGCACGATGGAGTGCGAAGCGGCTTAGCCCGACGCGGGCTTGCCAAGCGACGGTCGATTTACAATTCTCGTCGCCAGTTGTTCGCCAGTCCCTGCGGTTTGGTTTTCGACCATCTCAATCAATTGCAGGGCTGCTTTATGCCCCATTTCACGGTGGGGGACATGCACTGTGGTCAGCGCCGGGGAGACGATCCGGGCCAGTTCGATATCATCGAAGCCCGTGATCGAAACATCGCCGGGTACATCGAGCCCCATTTTTTGCGCCTGTCGCAAAGCACCAGCGGCTAACACGTCATTACCACACAGGATTGCTGTCGGCGGCGTGGTGGCGTTCATCAGGTCGCTAAAGGCTTTGGCGCCGTTTTCGATTTCATACGACGTTTCGATAACGGTCAGATTGTTGGCCTCAAGCCCACGATCAGCGACTGCTTCTCGGATGCCCTGAACCCTGAGACGGGCGCGGTCATTTCCGTCAACGCGAGCCGAGATCACGCCGATCCGCGTGTGCCCCAACCCAATAACGTGACTGGCGAGGTCGAACATCGCCGCGCGATTGTCAAAGCCGACCGAAGGCAGTTTGGAGTCCGGCAGATAAGACCAGGCGACCAAAGCAGGAATATTGCGCTGGTCCAGAAAGTCATAGATCTCGGGATCGCGGTCATGCCCGATTAGCAGCAACCCGTCAGCACCACGCGCAATCAAGGTCCGGATTTGTTCTTCTTCGATTTCCGGTTTGTAGGCCGAACTTGAAACCAAAAGCGTATAGCCGCGCTGATGCAGTTCCTCCTGAAATGCCTGAAGGCCCCGCGCAAAAATCGCGTTTTCCATGGTTGGAATGATCGCGCCGATGGTGAACGACCGCTTGGCCGCCATTACACGGGCTGCAAAGTTTGGCGTGTACCCAAGCGCATCAACCGCGGACTGCACGCGTTCACGGGTAGCTTTGACCACCCGGTCCGGACTGTTGAGGCAGCGCGACACAGTGGCCGTCGAAACACCTGCCATTTTTGCCACATCATCCAGTGTCGGCGCCGACCGGGATTTCGCCATTTCCAAACTCGCAATTTGCTTTTGCTGATAACTCTAAACTCAACTGCGGTGAGAGGGAAGCAATTATGTAAGCGCTTGCATTTTGCATGTAAGCGCTTACAAATGACGTTGGGCCGAATCTGAAAAGGGAGTCCAAGAGATGTTTCTGGCTGCGTCCGCACTCGTGTTTGCCGTCTATTTTGCGAACGTGGCGTTGGGGGCTTTTGCAAACAGCGCCTTTCTTGGTGACGTCGGAGAGATGTTGGTTCTGTTCGCGGCGTCGATCCTGTTCGTTGTCGCAATTCTAAAAAGGGAAGCTGTCCGCGACGCAAAAAAGGATGGCTGAATTTTTTGCTTGGGAGGGCACTAAATGAAAAACGACAGAAATGAACTGGCGTCCGTCGAACGCCGTAATTTCCTGAAGCTCAGCGCCAGTGGGTCATTCACTGCAGCGCTGGTCGCAGGTGCAGGCGGCGTCCTTTGGTCGTCCGAGGCCGTGGCGCAGACAGCCAAAGAAGAAAGTGAGCGTGAAAAGGCCGCCGATCATGTCATGACGGTCGCGACCGCATATGTACTGGGCGCGTCACGTAGCTATCCGATCATGCAGCTTGATCTGAAAGAAAACATCCAGAACGCGACGAACGGCAAGGTGTACGTCAAACTTGCGCCGGGTGGTCAGCTGGGTGCCGGTGGTGCATTGGTGCAGAAAGTGCAGGGCGGAACCATTCAGGCGGCGCAGCATTCGCTGTCCAACTTCGCCCCGTTCGCGTCGACAGTAGACCTTATCAATATGCCGTACCTGTGCGGCTCGAACCAGCGGTTCACCAACCTTGTGCATTCCGACACATGGCAGAACGAAGTACACCCGAAAGTCGAAGCAGCCGGCTTCAAGGCCCTGTTCTATGTGGTGATCGACCCGCGCGTCGTTGCCGTGCGTCAGGGTGGTAATGCCATCATCACGCCGGGTGACATGAGCGGCGTGAAGTTCCGCGTGCCCGGCTCGAAAATGCTGCAGCAGTACTACCGCATGGTCGGCGCGAACCCGACACCTGTTGCCTGGGGTGAGACCCCATCGGCGATCAAACAGGGTGTTGCGGATGCGCTCGATCCGTCGGTCGGAGCGCTGTATGTGTTTGGCTTCAAGGACATCCTCAGCCACGTGACCTTTACGCAGGCCGTTCCGGACAGTCAGGTTTATTCGTGTAACCTCGAATGGTTCAATTCGATGCCGCCGGACGTTCAGGAAGGCATCATGTGGGGTTCGGAAATGACCAGCCATCAGAACCTTTCCAAAGTTCCCTCGGCCCGTGCCTTTGCCATGGCCGAACTGAACAAGGCCGGAGTGGAATTCCATTCGCTCAACGCGGATCAACTGGCTGAATGGGAAAGTGTCGGCGGCTACCAAAACGCCGATTGGGATCCGTTCAAGACAGAGTTGGCCGGGTCGATGGACGCATTTGAGAAACTTGTCGAGGCGGCCGGGACGCAAGGCAAGTACTACGTCCACGACGCATGACCTAAACCGGCGGGCGTCTTTTAGACGTCCGCAATCACTCAACAGCAGTCAGGCCTGAAAGGGCCCGAAACAGAAGGCCGCGCCTGACTGTTCTGTCGCCGAGGGAACACGATGACCTTACTCCGAAATATTGATCGCAACGCCGAGCGCTGGCTGCTGCTGGTGTTCTACGTGATGCTGGTCATCACCATGGCCATCGAGGTTCTGCGGCGCGAAATCTTCGCTTATTCCTCGATCTGGGGAGAAGAAATCGTCCGGTATTCCTTCATCTATTTGGCCTGGATCGGTGCCGCGGCAGCGGTCAAAGAGCGGGCGCATATCCGGATTGATGTCGTCATGCATTACCTCGGGCCGCGTCCCAAGGCCCTGCTGTACATCTTTGGCGATCTTGTGATGTTCGCCGTCGCTGTGATCGCGCTTTATTGGTCATATGAGGCGGTTCACGTCTCGGCCAAGTTCGGGTCAGTGACTGATGGCCTCCGGGTGTCCAAAGTCTGGTTCCTGATGGCGGTGCCGACCGGTTTTGCGCTGATGATCTGGCGCCTGATCCAATCTCTTATGCGTGACATCAAATCCCTTCGCGACGGCACGCCCGTCTTCGAAGGTGACAAGCTGTTTGACTGAGGGGATTTGATATGCTCTGGAACACTCTCAATCAAACCGTAGAACTGGGCTGGGATTTCTACCTGCCCGTCATTCTGTTCGTTGTTCTGATCGCCATGGCTGTTCCGGTTTGGGCGGCGATTGGTTCTGCTGCCATCGTGATGTTGGTCATGTCGGGCGATCTACCGCTGAGCCTGGTGGGCGAGAGCCTGTTTACCGGGATCGACGCCTTTGCCCTGACAGCGGTGCCGCTGTTTATCCTGACAGGTGACGTGCTGGTCCGTACCGGTTTGTCACGTAAATTCCTGGATGTGGCTGAGGCGCTGACTTGCTTCGCCAAGGGCGGGTTTGGCTCGGCCACCGTTCTGGTTTGCGGCATGTTCGCCGCCATTTCGGGTTCGGATGCCGCTGGCGCGGCCGCTGTCGGTCGCATGACCATCAACCGGCTGGTCGAAAGTGGATATCCGCGCCCCTACGCCTGCGCCTTGGTCGCGGCGGGGGCTTGTACCGGCATCCTGATCCCACCGTCGATTGCCTACATCATCATCGGTTTGGTGCTGGGGATTTCCGCGTCGACCCTGTTCCTGGCTGCCCTGATTCCCGGTCTGGCGATTCTGGTTTCGATCCTGATCACCAACATCATCATGAACCGTCTTTACGCTTATGAGGGTGGCGGCATGATGACGATGGGCGAGTGGCTGGCCAATTTGGGCAAGGCCCTGAAATCCGGCTGGTACGCCTTTATTGTCCCCGGGATTATCTTCTACGGCATCTTCTCGGGTCGCCTGACCCCAACCGAGGCGGGCGCTACTGCCGTGGTTGTCACCATCATCATGGGTTTCATCATGCGCACCCTGACACTGGCCGACTTTCCGTCGATGTTGGTCAGCTCAGCCAAGGTGAACGGGGTGATCCTGCCGATCATTGCCTTTTCGGCCCCCTTGGCCGAGGCGCTGGCGATCATGGGCGTGCCGCAAGGGTTCGTCGCCTCGATCACGTCGCTGACCGACGATCCGTACCTGCTGATCCTGCTGATGATCGGTATCCTGATTGCTGCGGGCTGCGTTATGGAAACGACCCCCAACATCGTGATACTCGCCCCGATCCTTAAACCGTTGGCCGATAACATCGGAATGAACGAAATTCAGTTCTGCATCATGATGATTACCGCGCTGGGTGTCGGGTTTATCACGCCTCCACTTGGCCTGAACCTGTTCGTCGTATCTGGCATTACGGGTGAGTCCATTCTGAAGATTGCGGCCCGTGCTATTCCATTCGTATTAACAATGCTGATCGTAGTTCTTCTGATTGCTTACGTTCCGGCGGTTTCGACCACTTTGCTTCCTGAAATCTACCAATAGGACCTACTGAAAATGCCTCGCGACTATCTGAAAAAGGCGACCCTGACGGCTCAATCTCATGCCACGGAAGTGCATGATACAGTGAAGACAATCCTTGCCGACATTGAGGTTGGAGGGGATGCCAAAGCGCTGGAATACGCAGTCAAGTTCGACAAGTTTGACGGCAACGTGTTGATGACCGCCGATGAGATCGAGGCCGCCTGCGCGCTTGTCCCCGAAAGGCTCAAGGCGGATATTCGGTTTGCTCACGACAACGTTCGCCGGTTTGCTGAAACGCAGAAATCCACGGTGTCTGACGTTGAGATGGAAATTGTCCCGGGCTTCGTCGCTGGCCAAAAGGCCATCCCTGTGGACGCGGCTGGCTGCTATGTGCCCGGCGGACGCTATAGCCATATTGCCAGCGCGATCATGACGGTCACTACGGCAAAGGTTGCCGGGTGCCGCCACATCACAGCCTGTTCGCCGCCACGTCCGGGTGAAGGCGTGGCGCCTGCGATTGTCTATGCAGCGCATATCTGCGGTGCGGACAGCATTCTGGCCATGGGCGGCGTTCAGGGCGTGGCCGCCATGACCTATGGTTTGTTCGGCCTGCCGAGCGCAAATATTCTTGTGGGCCCAGGCAATCAGTTTGTGGCCGAGGCTAAACGTATTCTCTATGGCAAAGTTGGCATCGACATGATTGCCGGGCCGACGGACAGCCTGATCCTTGCGGACGGTTCCGCAGATGCGCAAGTGGTGGCCACCGATTTGGTGAGCCAGGCGGAACACGGCTATAACTCTCCGGTTTGGCTGGTGACGGATGACCGGGACCTTGCGCAAAAAGTCATGGAGCTGGTGCCAGCGCTGATCGAGGATCTGCCTGAACTCAACCGGGAAAACGCCTTTGCTGCGTGGCGCGATTATGCCGAAGTTATCGTCTGTTCAGATCGTGAAGAAATGGCGGCCTGTTCGGACGATTACGCGCCCGAACACCTGACCGTTCAGGCCGAGGACCTGGATTGGTGGCTGGGTCGGTTGACCTGCTATGGATCGCTGTTTCTGGGTGAAGAAACAACAGTGTCCTACGGTGACAAGGCAACCGGTACGAACCACGTTCTGCCGACATCCGGCGCGGCCAGCTATACCGGCGGCTTGAGCGTTCACAAGTACATGAAGATCGTCACATGGCAGCGCGCTACACGCGAAGGCTCGAAATCCATTGCCGAGGCGACCGCTCGTATTTCCCGGCTGGAAGGCATGGAAGGGCATGCGCGGGCTGCAGACGTGCGCCTTGCCAAATATTTCCCTGACGAACAGTTCAACCTGACCGCCGATGAATGATCCGCGCGCGTTGTTCGATCTGACCGGGCATGTCGCTTGCGTGACCGGCGCAAGCTCGGGCCTTGGGCGTCGTGCGGCGATTGTGTTGGCCTCAGCGGGTGCGTGCGTCGTTGGTGTCGCCCGTCGACCGGAAGCACTAGCAGAGTTGCAAGCTGAAGGGGGCGACAGCGTGGCCACAGTTGTTGCCGACGTGGCCGATCGGTCGCGCATGGCATCGCTCACCGAAGAGGTCTCAGCCAGTTTTGGCGCGCCGGACATCATTGTGCATGCGGCGGGCATCAACACGCGCGAAGTGGCAGATGACGTGACCGCCGAAGGCTGGGACAAGACGCTTGAGCTGAACCTGAGCGCCCCGTTCTTCCTAAGCCAGGCATTGGTGCCTGCGATGAAAGCTCGGGGGTGGGGGCGGATCGTGAATTTCGCCTCGCTCCAGACCACGCGCGCTTTCCCGGGCGGTATTGCTTATGGAGCCAGCAAGGCCGGGGTTGGGCAACTGACGCGGGCCATGGCCGAGGCATGGTCCGCTGACGGCATCACTGCAAACGCCATCGGGCCGGGGTTTTTCCCGACCGAGCTGACGCAGGCCGTTTTCGATGACCCCGACCGGGCAAATCGTAACGCGGCGCAAACCTGTATGAACCGGAACGGGCAGATTGAAGATATCGATGGGCCGATCCTGTTCCTGTGCTCACCGGCATCCGACTACGTCACAGGGCAAGTTTTGATGGTCGATGGAGGGTTTACTGCGAAATGAAAGCGCTTGTTTATCAGGGTGTTGAGCATTTGGCCTATGAGGACGTACCAGATGCTGCGCCCGACATAGGTGAGCAATTGATCCGGGTCGAGGCCGTTGGGATTTGCGGCTCGGATATGCACGCCTATTTGGGTCACGACGCGCGCCGACCTGCACCGCTTATTCTGGGTCACGAGGCCGCAGGGACGATTGTTGGAGGTCCACGCGACGGTACGCGCGTAACGATCAATCCTTTGGTCAACTGCGGTGTCTGCCCGGCGTGTGAGGCAGGTCGGGAAAACCTGTGCCCCAGCCGGCAGATCATCTCGATGCCACCGCGTGAAGGGGCTTTTGCCCAATATGTGGCCATGCCAGATGCAAATCTGGTTGAGGTGCCGGACCACGTATCATTTCAGCAGGCCGCTTTGGCTGAGCCATTGGCGGTTAGCTGGCATGCGGTTCGTTTGGGCCTTGAGGCGCTGCATCAGGGAATGGCGCGTGATGCGTTGGTGATTGGCGGCGGCGCGATTGGTGTGGCGGCAGCTTTGGCACTGGCAGCGGCCGGCGTTGACGATATTGTCATCATCGAACCGAATGATATGCGGCGCGCCTATTTACAGAGTTTTGGCTCTTTCAATGTGGTTGAAGCCACGGATGATACGTTCTCACTGGTTGTTGACGCAGTGGGGTATTCTGCGACCCGTGCTGCCGCTTCCCATCACGTTCAGCCGGGCGGCGTTATCGTGCATGTTGGGTTGGGTGAGGATGCTGGCGGTTTGGATATACGTCGTATGACCTTGCAGGAGATCACGTTTATCGGCACCTATACTTATACTGCCGAGGATTTCAGAAAAACCGCGCAGGCGATTTTCGATGGCCGTTTAGGCCCGTTGAACTGGATACAGGAGCGGGCCTTGTCTGAAGCTGCCGCCGCCTTTCGCGATTTGCGGAAAGGTGCTGTGGCCGCACCTAAGATCATCCTCGCACCCTGGGTCTAGTCCAGGCAGAAACGGAGGTATTCATGTATAAAAAAATTCTCGTCCCAATGGCGCTGGATCATGGGATTTCGCCGCACACTTTGGAAATCGCCAAAGCCTTGTCGGCAGAAGGGGCCGAGATCGTGGCCCTGCATGTCTACGAGATGCCTCAGGGCTCTGTCAGTGCCTATCTCGACAAGGATGTCGTCGCCGAAGGCTTTCGCGCGGCACGCACTTTGTTGCGGGAAAAAGTTTCGGGGCTTGAAGGTGTTCAGGCCGAGATTGTCAAAGGTCACACGGCTCGCACGGTGATCGACTTTGCGACACAAAACAAATTTGACTGCATCGTCATCGGTTCGCACGAACCGGGCGTCAGCGACTATTTTCTGGGATCGACCGCCTCGCGTGTCGTCCGTCATGCGCCTTGCGCCGTGCATGTGCACCGCAGGCTTTAACCCGTCAATCGCGCCTATAGCGCCCATACAGGACTTACATATCGGACATGAACATAGACAAAAAGATCACCGACGATCTGGTGGCCAACGACATCTCATTCGTCACCACGGTTCCGTGCAAGCAATTGGCCGGCGTTATCGACGAAATCGACGCGCGTGAAGACATCTTTCACATTCCGTCGAACAAAGAGGATGAAGGCATGGGCCTGTGTGCTGGTGCCTGGATGGGCGGCAAACGCCCCGCGATAATCATGCAGAACACTGCCATCGGCGTAACCATCAACACGTTGGCAACGTTGATCCAGTACTACCGCATGCCATTGCCGATGTTGATCTCATATCGCGGAGAGTTGCGCGAACCCGTCGCCTGCCAAGTCGAGATGGCGGTGCATACCAAGGCGCTTCTGGCACAGATGAACATCCCGACCTACCACTTCCATCATCAGGCAGATGTCGAGGAGCTGGATGCGATCCTGAAATACACCTTCATGTGCAACAAGCCGGTCGCCATTCTGACCGACGCCAATTTCTGGGGAGGCTATGGCGACCAATGATCCGTTCTGAAATCCTGAAAGAAATCGCCCCGATCCTGCGAGATCAACTGGTTGTGTGCAACATCGGCATTCCCAGCCAGGAGTTGCACGCCATCGACGACCAGCCCACCAATTTCTACATGCTGGGCACAATGGGGTTGGCCTCAAGCATCGGCCTGGGTCTGGCCTTGTCTCAGCCAAAGCCGGTCATCGTAATCGACGGTGACGGGTCCATCCTGACCAACCTCGGCACCTTGCCGACCATCGCCAACAACGTGGCTGACAATTACATCTTGCTGATTGTCGATAACGGATCCTATGGGTCGACCGGGGATCAGCCGACTTACGCGGGCAAAAAGACATCGCTGGCGGCTGTGGCGCAGTCCTGTGGTTGCGAGAATGTGGTCGAGTGCCAGGCCGAGGACACCGGGGCCGCATTGCAGGCTGCGCTCGACAGCAGCCAAATGACAATCATCGTCAGCAAGTGCGAAAGCGGCAATGCCAAGATGCCGGTAATCACGATGGACCCGGTTGTGATCCGCGACCGCTTTATGAAGGCCGTCCAAGCGTCCTAAAGAAGTCGACCTGCAGGTATTCAGCTTACGCCGTCCCGTTCGGGGCGGCGTTTCTTTGGTCGATTGCACCCCAATTTGATGCAGTTTCCTGAATGTGATATGACGCTACGTAAAGTGAATTTCAAAAACATTTTTAGAAGTTTCATCGCAAGGGGGGAAATTATGAAATTCAAATTGCTTGCGCAGAGTGTACTTATCGGTGCCGGGCTGTTGATGGTTGGCCTAACGCCGGCGCAGTCTCAGACCCGCGAGGAAAGTCAGGGCATGGTTCTGCTGCGCGGTCTGCCGACGTTGGATACAAATCACAGCATCGCGATTGTCGAGCTGGATCCGGAATCCGACCAGTTCGGAGAGCTACTGAGTGAAGTTGAGCAGCCCGATATTCAGCATCCATTGCATCACCTCTACTACAGCCCGAACGGGCGTCTCTATTCGACCGGGTTGGACCCGTCCTGCAGCCTGGCTGAAATTGGACTGTCCCGCGATTCCAGCGGAAAGCCGGTGATTGAGGGCTTTACCTGTCTGGATACCCAAGGGCAGATTGTTGGCGAGGACATCATGTGGGCCACGTCGAACGGGCAGGAGTATATGTTCGTGACCTTCATGGGTGGCACTGGAGGCGATGATGGCGGCTCGGTCGGTGTTTTCGACACACAGACCAACGAGGTGGTCAAAATTATCGAAGCACGCAAAAGCCAAGTCGGCGAGGGTGAGCCATATATCATGTACCCACACGGGATATCTGCGTTCGACGACCGCATGGTGGTCACCTCGACGATACATCCCGATATGACGACTGGCGTAGGGAATGTGTTGACGATCATAGACCTCAACACGCTTGAACCCATCCAAAACATCGTGGTGGAAAACGAAAAGCCGTTGGATTTTCCGTCTTCACCTGTCGAGGTTCTGTTCGCGCGACCTGACATGCATGCTGACATTGAACCGGCCATTCTGGCCAATACGATGTTCGGATTTGAGACCTGGAAAATCCCCTATGACGCCGATTCCAAAACCTTTGGAGAAGCCGAAGTCATATATAGTGGCGTGGCCAATGAAACCGCTGTTCCGCTGGAGTTCTATGGCACTGAAGATGAACTGTTCATCTCTCATGGATTACCGGGTGTTGTGAAGCGCTATGAACTGGCCGCACTGCCCGAGCTTGTGTCCAGCGGGCCGGACATCGTTGCCGATCCGGGTGCACATCACATGATCTTTTTCACGTCCGCTTCGGGCCGAGACCTGATCGCCGTTCAAAATAACCTGCTCAATCTGGGCAACGCGGCTGATGACGACCCAACGGATGTGGATTTTATTGCCGACCTGAACGCACACACGATCACGATCCATGATCTTGAGACGGGCGAACGTATCGCCGAGGTCAATTTCAAGGAGCGCTACAACAAAGGCGTGGACAACGTTGAAGGGCTGTTTGGTTCGGGTTTTGTGCACCACCATTAATGCTCTGGGGGCGTTATGCTTCGGGTGTTTTTGACAGCGGCCGTCGCCGTGGTGATCGCGGCGACGGCGTGGGTCTTCTGGGACCGCGCGCGCGGGCCCACGGCGACGCCGATTGCTGGCTTCTCGGCGCCTTTTGTTTTCGGACGCTTTGCTGTGCCGCCGGACAACCCGCTGACGGAAGAGGCCTTTGCCCTTGGGCGCCACCTGTTCTACGACCCGATCCTGTCCGGCAACAATCAGGTGTCCTGCGCGACATGCCATATGCAGGCTCTTGCCTTCACTGATGGTCTGGCAAAGTCGCCCGCATTGTCTGGCGGAGAGCTGGAGTTCAGCTCCATGAGTTTGACCAACCTTCTTTGGGGCCAAGAGCGGTTCTTCTGGGACGGTCGCGCAACGTCGTTGGAAGCGCAGGCATTGATGCCGATTCAACACCCGGACGAGATGGATCAGGACCTAGGAGAGCTTGTCACAGAATTGCAGGCATCCCGCGACTATCGGCGGATGTTCCGCAAGGCATACGGGGAAGTCAGCGCCGAAAACGTGGCCCGGGCATTGTCGACCTTCATGCGAATGCTGATTTCGTCGGATTCAAAATACGACAGGTTTCTGCGTGGCGAAGTGCGTTTGACCGCGCAGGAAGAACACGGGCGCAAACTATTCATGGCGCATCCGGACACCAAGGTTTCATTACGTGGTGGGAACTGCATCGACTGCCACAGCCAGTTTTTGACTTCCGGGTTTCGGGACGCATTGGATGGGTTTTCAAACAATGGGCTGGATTCCGATGACGACCTGCCGGATGGCCTGATGGCCGTGACCGGCAATCCGGCGCACAAGGGCTTCTTCAAAGTGCCGACACTGCGCAACATCGCAGTAACCGCGCCCTACATGCATGATGGCCGGTTCGAGACATTGGAAGAGGTCATGGATCACTACAATGACGGGATTGTCGTCAGCGATACGCTCAGCCCTTTGATCCTTGAGGCCGAAAATGCGCCAGAGGCCGGGCAGGGCACTGTGGGCCTGCGTATGACGCCCGACGAGGTGCAGTCCATCATCGCGTTCCTGAACACGCTGACGGATGAGGGTTTTCTGACAAACACACAGTTTTCCAATCCGTTCGAAGGAGACGGCTGATGCGTATTTGGATGACGGCGCTTGCGATACTGTTGTTCGTTGGCGGAGCGCTGTTCTTTGCCCTTGGTCCTCAGCGCACTACGACGATTACTTTGACCTTTCATGCGAAGATGGGTGATCATCCGTTGGTGTTTGATGAGTTCGTGTACGAAAACCCCGCCGGGCGCGGCACGTTCAGGGTTCGTGACTTCCGGCTCTACCTCAGCAACCTGACCCTCTCGCAAGATGGAGCGCTGTTTGCTGAGCCTGACAGCTATCATCTGCTCCGGTTCGACAATCCGGAAACAACCCATTCGATCAGGCTGAACGACATTCCCTTGAGCAGCATTGAGCACATCCGTTTCATGATCGGCGTAGACCCAGAAGCCAATGGCTCGATCCAAGCGCGCGGGGATCTTGATCCCAACAGTCAAATGGCATGGAATTGGGAGGTCGGCTATAAATTCGTCGTGATGGAAGGAACGCTGCGGATTGGCGAAGAGGTCTCGCCGTTGGTCTATCACGTTGGGTTTTCGGAAAACGCGCGCGAGGTCGATATCCAGTTGCCACCGGATATCGTTGTTGAGGGCGATGTGGACCTGCACATGAACGTCGATGTTGCAAAGCTATTTGACGGGCCCACGCAAGTCGACCTGCGTATGCTCTCATCAGTCAAATTCAACCGCGAAGACGCCGCCATGCTGGCCGACAACTACGCGGTCATGATCACCCCGATGTTTAAGTGACTTTGGATAGGGTAAGGTTTGAAGGGCTAAAAGAGCCCCTCAGAACCGATAAGTCGCACCAATCATGGGGCCGGACTGTTCGAACGTGAAATCGTTGCCGTCAATCTCGTGATCGAAAGAGATATAGCGATAACCGCCGCGGATCACCCACCTGTCGTTGATTTCATAATCCGCAGTCAGCAAGACCTGCCATGTTTCGCTGTCGCTGCTGAAGCCGCCGTAATCAAAAAAGCCAGTGCCGGACCACCTGTCGTTGAATGCGACGCGGGCTCGAACGCCGATGACCGGGTCTGTCCAGCTTTCATCGACACTGACGGACCGGCCCGGGGCTGCTCCGGGAAGGACGGTGAAATCGGTCTGCGTCCGAAACCAGCGGAAACCGCCGACCAGGTCCACGTAGGACGTATCTGTAGTATAAGCCCGGTAACCTACATAACCGCTGAAAAATTGCGTTGTGAGAGAGGTTTCAAGACCAGAACTTGCCGGACCGGGCGTGTCATTGCTGAAAGAGACGTCCACGTAGTTATAGTCGGCCAATAGTGACCAGCGCCCGTTCGACGCACCAAAGACGCCCATGAACGCCAGATCGAGATTTTTTAGCGCGTCAGAGAAACTCAGCGTTCCATCAACGGTGCCGCGGGCTGTTTCCTGCGTAACCTCCGTTTCAGGCATGAACAGGTATATTGTTGCCTCATAGGACCAGTCGGACTGCTGCGCCACAGCGGCAGTTGTCATTGGAATCCAGGTCGCCACGGCCCACGCAGCGGTTGTTATTGCCCTCTTAAAGACCATTTTGATCCTCCGTTTGTTCCAATTTGGCAATCTGATCTGATTGCTCACTCATTCAGCGGCTTCGCCAGACTGTTGTACGCGCGCACCGACACGGTTGATATCGGTTTCCGGAAAGAACTCGGACCAGACATGCCAGAATACACCGGCACGCAGGGTCTCGACGCGTTGCAGTTTTCCCTGATCCGACATCCCCCAGAAATCGCAGCGGGTGATTGGCTGGCCTTTGTCATTGTACCAAACGCCAAGGCTTTCGTACTTTGGGTCCAGACTGACAACCACGTCTCGTCCACCGACATTTGCGTTTACGATCCAGTCATTCTCGACCACGAAATCATCGGTCCAGCAGGCGGCATCATTGCCGATCGTGATCCCCCAGACATAGGACTTATTCGGAAGCCGGTCGTCCGATCGGTCCATATTGTCCATGACGGGCGCATCTTCCTGATGCTGGCGCGCGATCCCCCAGCCAAACGTAATTTCCGTCACCATATCCAGCAGCCGCAAAAACGGGTTCGGCGAGGGCTTGTTCAGATACACCTCGCCATCGGGAAACGCTTTTTGAAATCCGCGGAACGTCATCCGATACGTGGGCCAGGGCTGCATCTTTGCTTCGGGGCGCACAGGGCAGGCGGGCCCATCCGCGCCAGTATCGCGATCCGTCTCGCGAAACCCATAGATCTGCTGGATGGGTTCCCCGGTTTCGTTGTCCCGCAGGATCAGGTTGTTGCCGTGTTGGGCCAGAACTTCAAGATCCAGTCGGTTGCCCTCGATGCGTGGGGCATAGCCTTGCCCAAGGTTGGCCATCGCGCAAAAGGTCATGACGATATCTTCGCCACCCAGCCCGTCAGCATTGCCGGCCAAGTGGGGTCGCATGATTTGCGCATCGGGATGCGCGCGGGCGTGACCATTGTTTTCAATAACGATGACCGGCGCGGTCGGGCCGATGAATTTTTGCGCCTCGGCAATAGGAAAGAAGGCCGCAGTGTTGAGTTGGTTCCTCAGCCCCAGATGGACCCACACATAGGGAAATCCATACAAAACCAAAACTAGCAGCGCCGCAATCAGCCACAGCCAGAACGGGCCGCCGCCCAGAATGAAATGCGCAAGCGTAGCGACGGCAAATCCGCTCAACCCCACTGCGATCAGGCGGTATTCGTGTCGGATAAACCGGATCATGTTTTTGCGTTTAACCTTAAGCACCATTTGCGAAATGTCGCCAAGATCGCGGAAATAGACGAACCCGATTCCCAGTGAAACGACCAAACCCAGAGCGAAAATGATGTTTCCTGCCATATGTTTATCCTGATTTTGGGTTCCAATAGACCGCCTGAAGGAAAACCGCGGGCGGTCAGGAATTATTGCTGCGGTGACGCGCGTTTTATGAGAAACGCGTCGACGGCGAGTTGGGTTTCCGGGCGAATATTCTCGATCCCTTCGTAAGGTACGCCATAGGCGGGTGCGGTGTCGGGGAATTTCTCTTTGCGGGCCATGTGGCGGCCAAGGATGCGTGCGAATTCCTGCCCGCCCCAGGCACCAACCTCTGTCGAGACCGAGTATTCTTCACGCGTGTCCCGGTAGAGATCAAAGAATTTTGCCAGAATAGCGCTTTCCCCCGGTCCCGGCAGTTTCAGCTTTAGCTGGTCTTTCACGACCGCCTCGGGCTTGTTCACCGAATAGACGATGACGTGATCGCGACGGGCCTTGGATTCGTCGGCAAACAGTAGGGCGGCAGACTGGTCCACTCCATCCACCAGTCTATCTCGCGGAATGTACTGATCTGCCCCGGCAAAGCGCGACAATGTCGTATAGAGGTCCGAGACATGGATGATGCTGTTGAGCAAACCGTCCGCCTCAATCATGCCGGGCCAGCGGATGAAAGCATCGACACGGATTCCGCCCTCAGTCGTGTCACCCTTGCCGCCAGCATAGATCAGCGGGGTGAATCCGGATTGCGGCGCGTATTTGGTGAAATGGCCATTGTCGCCCATGACCACAACCACAGTGTTTTCCGTCAGGCCCAGCTCTTCCAGTCGCGCGAACAAGTCGCCCAGCCACTGATCGAGCAACTGCATTTTGTCCACATACAGACCGCCGTTCACGCTCTCTGGCCCCGACCGTCCGGCGCGGGTGTTGTCCAGCGGGATCATCGGCCAGTATTGCAGGAAAAACGGGTCTTCACCGCCTGCAAGACGGTCCAGTTCTTCCAGCGTCTTGTCCTGAAACGCCTGGTTCATCTCGTCGTATTTCGCTGCGTTCCAGCGCTCACCGGTTTCCATGCGGATTTCGCGGATCGGACCGCCGGTTTCCCCCTCGATAACTGTCATCATCGCGGCAGAGTCCGGTCTGAACCAACCGTCCAGCGTGTATTTGTCGTCATAGTCCTTGATCGCGACCGAGACCTGCTCCTTGATCGCGTCGTCGTTGAAGATGGTCAACTGACCTTGCTGATGGATGGCGTGCTGGGCATAATCAAAACCCTGATTCATCGCCCAGCTTTCAGCGATATCGCCCATGTGCCATTTGCCGACATGACTGGTAGCATAGCCCGCCTGTTTCAACACCTCAGCCAGCGTCACCTCATCGCCGGGCAAACCAAAGCCAGCGATATCCACGGTCGTATCGCCCATGCCCATTCGCACAGGCAAACGCCCGGTCATTTGCGCCACGCGGGTCGGCGTACACGAAGGCTCGGTGTACATCCGCACCATCCGCAGTGCCTGATCTGAGAAATCATTGATGTTCGGAGTCTCATATCCCCGAACGGCGTTAAGCTCGGGAATTCCCATGTCGCCAAAGCCCATATCATCGATCAAGACACTGATGATGTTCGGGGGGGTTCCCCCATTGCTTTCCCGAAACGCAGCCAGTGCTTCGTTAACGGCCTCGTCGTCCTGGGCCCATTGCGATCCAAGCTGTGCTTGAAGGATATAGAATTCCGCATCGTGTTGAATTGGGTTTTCCTGCGCTTCAGCTGATAAGGCGGCAAAGCCCATCGACAACACAAAAACACACTGCAATTTCATTCTAATCTCCCCTTCAGAATGCCGACTCCACAGCGCAGGCTGTTTGTCATATTGAAACATTATTATATTTGCTGTTGAAACGCTACGCTGCAAAAGTCGGGTGGAGGTTACCTCTCGATCTCTTGGGAAAGTCCGTCATACGCCGGCCGTATGCCACGTGTCTTTGCGGTTGACGGGAGGAACCCCGGAAGGTTGCGCAAAACCACGCGAAATGTACGAGCGCAGCGGCGTGGGTGAACGGCGTGTTTCTGTTTGTCAAACACTTGGCCCGAACACCGACCATCCGGTTGCGCGGACCAGCTCCTGAAATGCAATGCTTGCCAGATGAGAGTTGCCTTTTGCGTCCAGTCCCGGGCTCCATGCTGTGACCGCTGCGACGCCTGGAACAATACACAGGATGCCGCCGCCGACACCGCTTTTGGCAGGAAGTCCGACGCGGAATGCAAACTCGCCCGAGGCATCATAAGATCCGCACATCATCATCAGCGCAGTCACTCTGCGGGCGCGCTGCGCGGACAGAACGGTTGAACCGTCTGCAGGGTTCTGGCCTGCGGCGGCCAAATAGCGGCCCGCAACCGCCAACTGACGACACGACATGGCGATGCTGCATTGGCGGAAATACAGCGACAGAACATCTTCGACCGGCGCTTTTAGGTTTCCCTCGGCTTTCATGAAATGCGCAAGTGCCCTGTTTCTGGACCCTGTCCGCATCTCGGAGTCTGCAACGGCTTTATCCACTTGAATGGACGCATCCTCTGCGAGCGTCCGGCAAAGGTTCAGTACATCGTTGACCGCCTCATCAGAGCTTCGATCTTCTAGCAGAACGTCGGCCACGACGATGGCGCCGGGGTTAATAAACGGGTTTCTGGGAATTCCACGTTCATGTTCGAGCTGGACGATTGAATTAAACGGATCGCCCGAAGGTTCGCGCCCCACACGTTGCCAAAGGGTCGCGCCCACATGTTGCAGGGCCTCTGTCAGCGAAAAAACCTTGGAAATGCTTTGAATGGAAAACAGCGTGTCCGCATTTCCGGCCGAAACAGGCGCGCCGTCAATGGGTGCGACAGCGATGCCGAACTGGTTCAGGTCAACGCTGGCAAGTTCGGGAATATATTGGGCGACCTTCCCGCGTTCCGACATGCCGGCAACGCGATCGGCGATGTCATCCAAAATGACCTGCAACTCACCGGTTTCAACCACGCTGGGTCTCGGCATATGCCTCCTCCGTCCAGACTGAGTGATCCACGCCTTTGTCAAATTCAGGGAATTTGCTTGCCACAAAGCGGGGCTCAAGATTCTGTCTGCGCTGTGTGAAATAGTCCACGGTCAGTTTGTACACCGTGCCCGATAGCAGCACGATGGCGACCAGGTTGATGGTTGCCATTACGCCCATGGCTGCATCTGCAAAATTGAACACTGTGCTGACCGCTTGCACCGCGCCCCAGACGACCATGGCAAGACAACCCAGGCGCAAGATGTAGATAGGCACTTTGCCTTCCAGCTTCAGAAACGTCATGGCGTTTTCTGCGTATGAGTAATTGCCCAATATCGACGTAAAGCCAAAAAACACGATTGCGATTGCGATAAAATGGCGGCCGATCTCACCCAGATGGACCGCTGCCGCATCCTGAGTTAACCGCATACCGGTGGCTCCGTCCGGTTCGATGGCTCCAGACAGCAGGATCAGCAATGCGGTCGCGGTGGCGACCAGTATCGTATCCACGAAACAGCCAAACGCCTGCACCAAACCCTGGCTCGACGGGTGGTGCGGAGCCGGTGTGGCAACAGCCGCGATATTGGGGGCCGAGCCCATGCCAGCTTCGTTTGAAAACAACCCGCGCTTGATACCATTGAGCGCTGCTGCCATCACGCCACCTGTGACGCCGCCTGCGGCTTCCTGAAGGCCAAAGGCCCCTGCAACGATAGACCACAGCATTGCAGGCACCTGTGGCAGGTTCAGGACAACGACAACACAGGCCAGCAACAGGTAAAGCCCGGCCATGAGCGGCACGACGATTTCGGCAAACCGCGCAATGGTTCGGATGCCGCCAAAAATGACCACAGCAGCGGCAGCCGCCAGCGCCAGACCAGCAATCAATTTGTTCAACCCGAACGCGCCTTCGAACGCCTCGGCGATTGAGTTGGATTGGACGGCGACAAAAACCAGACCGAAACTGACGATCAGGCAGATCGAAAAGATCACACCGGCCCAGGGCGCGTTCAGCGCATTGGCCATGTAGAAAGCAGGACCGCCGCGGTATCGCCCGTTTGAAGACGTGACCTTGTAAAGCTGCGCAAGAGTGCTTTCGGAATAAGCCGTGGCCATCCCGACCAAGGCTACGATCCACATCCAGAAGATTGCACCGGGGCCACCCAGGGTCAAAGCCACGGCGACACCGGCCAGGTTTCCGGTGCCAACGCGTGACGCCAGACTAACGGTCAGTGCCTGAAACGGTGTAATTCCGCGTTTGTCAGTGGATTTGGACGAGGTAAGGACGCGGATCATCTCGCCGAAATGTAGAAACTGCAGCGCACCCAGACGAATGGTGAAAAATATGCCGACGCCGAGCAACCCGTAGATCAGGACGTAGTTCCAAAGAATAGAGTTAATGCCGTTAACAATTGCTTCCATCGTCCGCCTCCTGAGAATTCAGACCGTTCGAAAAAGCAGCTAAAATACGATGCTTATTCTTCCATCATGCACGAAGGGAGGGTCGCCGAGTCAAGCTTCAAACCCGAAAATCGGCGAAACGCCCGGGCATATACAATTGATTTAGCGATAAGAATTCATTCGGGTGACGACGTCTTGCGCGAATTCGACTACAGACTGACCTGCGTGTTCCGAAGGTTGTGAGCGCGCTGGGAAAAGGGCATTCGGGGCGCAGGCCATCCCGAATGCCATAGTCATAGAAGCGTCCAGATGAAGTGTGCTTTGCCTATTCAGCGGCCATCTGTGCCGAAGGTGTCGACATCGAAATCACGCGCTCGTCTTCAGTCATATCTTCTTCGATCCCGTCGAAAAGTGGCGTGGAGAGATAGCGCTCGCCCGTGTCTGGCAACATCACCAGCAAAACGGAACCCTGTGGTGCTTGCTCGGCCACCTTCATAGCAACAGCAAACGTCGAGCCACCAGATATTCCCGTAAAAATCCCTTCTTCCGACGCCAGCCGTCTGGACCATTCAATCCCTTCGGCACCAGGGACAGGGATCAATTCATCATAGTAATCCTTATCGATCGCCTCTTGCAGAACCCATGGGATAAAGTCTGGGGTCCAGCCCTGAATGGGGTGAGGTTCAAAATTCGGGTGGCTTTCCGTGGGTTGGTGACCCTTGTTGCGGGTGTTTGTATAACCCGATGACACAATCGCCGCGTTGGCGGGTTCTGTCAGGATGATTTTCGTGCCGGGGCGCTCCGCCCGAAGAACGCGTGCGACACCGGAAACGGTCCCGCCGGTGCCATAGCCGGTGACCCAGTAGTCCAGCCGCTCACCTTCGAAATCTGCCATGATTTCTCGGGCAGTGGTGTTCTCGTGAATATCGGCATTTGCCGACGTCTCGAACTGGCTGGCCAGAAACCATCCATTCTGTTCGGCTAGTTCCTTGGCTTTGACATACATGCCAAAGCCCTTTTGCGCGCGCGGCGTCAGCACGACCTTCGCCCCCAGAAAGCGCATCAGCTTGCGACGCTCGACCGAGAAGCTGTCGGCCATGGTCAACACCAGGGGATACCCTTTGGCAGCACACACCATCGCAAGGCCGATTCCAGTGTTGCCGGATGTGGCCTCGACCACGGTCTGGCCGGGTTTCAGCCGCCCGTCACGTTCCGCCGCCTCGATAATGTTCAGCGCCAAACGATCCTTGACCGAAGCCGCTGGATTGAAAGCCTCGAATTTCACGTAGACCGTTACATGTGACGGCGCGATCTTGTTGATGCGTATGCAGGGCGTGTCACCTACGGTATCGAGAACACTGTCATAAAGCCGTTTGCGTCCCTCAGTCTGCCGAATTCCCATGGCGGTATCCCTCTCTTGGTTGGAAAAATCCGTGCCAGTTTATACCAAGTTCGCTGCTTCGGCGCTTTAAACATTTGTCTTGGGAATGAGCGGCGGAGTCACACGCTGGACCGTCAGTTCAGGATGCCCATAGGCTTCGGGATATGCCATGGGAACAAACGGGCCTGCGGGAATAACACCATTCCAGCTTCGGCCGAAGTACCCTTGCCGACAGTGATCCAGTGAACTGCTGTTCGCCACCCCGGGCAGGTCATGGACGCGACAAAGCCAGCGCCAGAGATGCGGGTAGTCAAGGATCTTGGCGCCGTTCAGCTTCATTCGCACGTAGTAAACAGGGTCGTGGCGGTAGAGCGTCGGGAAAAGGCGCAGATCGACTTCTGTAAATCGCTCCCCGGTTAGAAAAGGTCTGCCATCGCTGGCCAAGCGATCTTCCAACTGCGCCAATGTCTTGAAGTAAGTCCCGAAACTGGTGGCATAGACGTTTTGATCAGACGAGAACCCGGCCTTGTATGCCCCGTTGTTGATGGCGACGTAGATTTGCACGTTCAGTTCGTCAATTTCAGCCCGGATCGCAGGATCATCCGGGTAGAGGTTGGGCCGGTTGGCTTCATTGCAGTAGCTGCCCAGCAGCGCCGCATTGCCATTCAGCATTCGAATGATCTCGGCGCTTTCATTGTTCACGATACGGCCGGCTATTTTGTCATACAGGATTGGGACTGAACGTTCTTCTGAGCCTTCAGCCCGGTAAATTTCGCGAACCAACCTGAAACCTTGTCCCGTTGCGGTTTCCAAGGTGCATTCAGGCAACGTTGCCCCAGTTGCTGAAGCAACAAGCTCGGGGGCGAACTGCCAGTTGTTCGGACCCTCTGGGTCGTCTTCTGTGGTGCGATTGGGGAAGGCCACATCCATCGAAATGCTGTCCTGCAAACCCAGCACATTGCGCGCCAGCGTCACCCGATGACACCACGGGCAATTCAGCGCAACAAACAGGTGATAGCGCCCCGGCTCAGCCGGAAACTCTGGGTCGTCGATAGCATGTCGAAAACCACTGACGCCGCGCACGAATTCTCCTCGTGCGCGGCGTTCTGAGGCATGGGCCTGATCTTCCTGTTTGGAATGGTCGGTCATGCGCGGCCTTATCCTCTTAGGCGGTGGTGCAGGATGATTGGAACCGCAAGGTCTTCCTCATCGCTCAGGTGGCGTTTCAGAAAGGCCTCGATGGCCTCCGAGGTGTCGCGCAGAGATCCAACTTCGGATCGGGCCTGAGCCTCATCCAATTGAATGAGCTTGATCACACGATTGGCCGTCCGTGTGTATTGGTCAAGGACCAGATCGAGATCGGCATGGTCCTTTTCCAAAACCTTCAGTCCGGCGTCAAAGCGGGAATCCGCGGCAGAAAGCTCGGGGAAGTAGCTATGATCTTCCCAACCGTGATGGCCGTGCAAGTTTCCAACAAGCGCGTTTCCGTAATAGGAAAGGCGCGCGGCATACTCTTCGGGGGACAGGTCCTTTTCAAGATAGCTTTCTGCATCAGAGCGAACCAGCCGAGCAAGGCGCCGAAACATCAGATGGGCACCCAGCCAATGGCGGGTTTTCTCGGTGAAGCCGGGGTGTGCTTCCCAGCTGTCGCGTGGATATTGTTCGAGCAAGATCTGCATCTCGCCCGGCATATCGGCGGTGCGAATGTCGTATGTATCAAGCATGCGCTTACTCCTTTCCGCAAACATGTGTGTGCTGAAAACTCGCACCGTTAGGCTCAAAGATGCACAGTTGGTGTCTATCTCTGCACATCGTCAAAAGTTGTGTCGATCAAATCGGCTATCTTGCATGGCGCGTTCAATCTTAAGATTGTCACGACGGCGGGTGCCAATGGAGCGAAGGTGACCCCGGTGGCGCAAGGCCGCAAGATTATGCGGCAGCAGACATTCGTTTGCCTGCCCTTCTAGCGACAACCAAACGATTGCTTGGCATAGCTTTTGCAGCCTGTCTATTATCGCCCAAAACACAAAGCGCCCAAGTTAAATGGGGTGTTTCAGTCTCGGGCGGTATGGCAACATGAGTGAGAACAAATTGAATTCTGATAGCGAAACTTGGAATGTTCCAGGTTTTGGCGTGCATCACATTGCCAAGCTTCTGGGAAACCGTGGTTCGGATATTGTTACGCTTCTGAGATCGGCCAACCTACCCGTTGACCTCCACGAAACCCCACCGGATTTTGTTGATATCCGGAATGAGCTTCGCCTCCTAGAGCTTGCCATTGAAGAGACCGGGGACCCCCTATTTGCAATCTCCGCAGGAAAAACATTTAACCCCAGAAAAACGACACTTCTTAGCTATGTCGTTTTGAACTCTCCGACCGCTGGCGACGCAATTGAGAAGGCAGTGACCTACGCGCGCCTGGCGCGGGGTTTCGCCAAACTGTCATTTTATGAAGAAGAGCGTGGCATGTTCTTGGAGATAGATTCTATCGCTGAACTAATGCGTTCTGACGGAGCTCATAATGAGTTTCGAATATCCGCTTTCTTGACCAGTATTCAGATTGCAGCTGAAGCGCCCTTGCCAGTCCTTGAGATACGTTTTCCGCATGAATTGACCGAAGAAAGGCAATCCGAAATCTCCGGTGCTTTAGCGGTCAATATCAAACAGCGTCAAAGGGTTCCGGGTATCTTGTTTGACAAGACAGTGATGGATATTCCGATCAAAGATACAGACCCCGCATTGCTTCTGCATCTAGAAAAACATGTGCAGACTTTGATGAAGGATTTGCCGCCCACAATCGGCGAAACAAGTTCTTTGGTGCAAAGCGAGATTACGGCGCGACTGTCTTTTTATGCTCCTACACAAGATGAAATCGCGAAGACGCTGGGGATGAACATCAGTACACTCGGACGCAAACTTGCCAAAGAAGGCACAACCTACAAACAACTGCTGAAGGACATTCGCGCAAGGCTGGCAGAACAGTATCTTGATGACCCTAAGCTAAGTTTTTCCGATATTGCTTTTGCGCTCGGTTACTCTGACCAGGCTGCGTTTACCAATGCCTACAAGACCTGGACGGGCCAATCTCCGGGTAGTGTTCGAACAGTTTAGGTGATCTCAGGGCATGCAACTCGGTTGGTAAAGTGATCTCGGGCAAGAAAGCGGATGGTGATCTATTTAGACTTAGCCTCAGGCATCCGCTTTTTATGTGTCAGCGCGTTTATGAGAAGGCATCACTGCATGAATCACAAGAGTCGGAATTCGAAAGCTCTGGTGTCACCTGGAAGCCGGGGCCGGACAGATTTACGGTTTGTTGGTCGATGTCACCCAACGGGTGCGCCGAGGACATTCCAGCACTTACGATCAGTGCGAACACGGTAGCAGATGCAATTATTACTTTTTTCATTTCTTGGTCCCTTTCGGTTGAGCGTGCTTGAAACGCTTTGTGTGCATTCAATTTGGCATTCTGCGGCTCAGGTTTATTGCGATTGCACGTCAAGGTTTTGAGAAAAGACATCAAGCTAACGTCGGTTCGCGTCGTCGCCTTGAGAACATTGATCAACACGGCATGGGGTCGCTTTGAGCCCATTTTGATCAATGCTGTGCAAGGCGTGAATGGCCGGTAGCCATAACAAAGCTGCGGATGGAGTTCTTACAGGTCGTCAGATGGGATCAAACCTGCACGGTTCAGCAGCCAGGCTTTTTTTTGCAACCCACCACGTTCACTAAATCACTTAGGCTAAAATTCTCTGTTCGAGTTCTTTGGTGTTCGCGATGCGGTTGGATCCGGCAGTGGTATGCCACACGGTGGTACAGGGGTGACCCCGTGTGGCATTGTCTTACGCAATCAAGTTTTGGTCGATCACCTCGAACGAGAATTCGTCGACTGTAAACATAGTGTCGTCGATCGCTGACAGCTCTACCGCATCAAAGGTTGTGCGCCCGAGTGAGCCCGAGAAATCACCGTCGTCGGCATCCGCCACCATGGTGCCGACAAGAACACCGTCATCATAGAAGGCAACCTCGACTTCACCGCTGCCGTGACTGTCGCCAAAGCTGAAGATGAATTCCACCGCTTCTAGGTCCGTGTCCTCCAACGCAATTCTGAGGCTTTCGTCACCGTCAACCGATGCAGCATCGCGGCTAAACAACGAGTCGTCGAATGAGAACACGCCAATCGCCCCATGCTTGATCGCGACCAGTTCAAAATCGGTCGGATCGACCGCATCTACCTTGATACCCACATCCGAAAACGTCAGGCTGTTCCGAACCGGACCGAGCTTGTCGACATCCACGACTTCGCCATCGATGCTCTCAAAGGCTTTGGTTTTGAACCAGCGACCGGCCTCGAACTCAACCGCCAAACTCTGGGTTTCTGGAATGAACAGGCTTGCCACCATGGGATCGTGATCCGAGGCGCGCCCGCTGGTTGCGGCGAACTCTGAATTGACGTGGACGATGTCAACCTGTGCGCCGGAATGCAGATCCTCGGACACCAGAATATGATCCAACGACTGGCTGTTGCCCTGAAACTCAAAGCTATAGCGTTCGTCTTCCGGGATATCGTTTGTAAGGTTGACGAGGTCGGTATTGGCCTCAAGGTCAGCTACGGGTGAGACAAATTCAAACTCGTTGAAGTCACCCAACACAACAGCATTGGCGCCATCACCCAGCCCGTTGACGAAATCCTGAACGGCCTGGCTCTGGGCCTGGCGCTCATCCAGACTGCCGTTCACATCAACGTCTTCTTGGCGAGCGGCAAAGTCCTGTTCGGTTCCCAGAATGGGCGCGGAACCACCTTTTGATGAAAAGTGGTTATTGACCACCGTGACGGTTTCACCGTTGAAGACAAAATCAGCGACCAATGGCAAACGTGCGCCCTCAAATGCCTCGCCTTCACCTTGCCCACTGATGGTCTGCACGGATCCTTCCACTAACGAGACACGATCAGGATTGTAGAGAAAGGCGGTTCGGATGTTGCCGCCGGGCTGACCCCCGGATGTTCCGTCCCCGATAAAGGTGTTGTCGATCACCTCATAAGCCGGACCACCTGCCGCCAGGATAGCCGCGGCCAGTTCCGCCAGGGTTTCGGACGCCGAGACTGTTCCGTCATCGTCCGAGCCCGAATTGTCCTGCACCTCTTGCAGACCAATGATGTCTGGGCTGTTGAGGTTATTGGTGATCTGCTCGGCAATGGCGGCAAACCGACCGTCGGCAACGTCCTGATCGCCGTCGCCATCATTGGGGTCGAGGTTAAGAACATTGTATGTGGCAATCGTCAGCTCGTTGCTTGAACTGGCGAGGGTGGTCGTTTCCTGTTCCAACCCGGCTGACTGGATATTCGGTGTAAAATCCTCGGTCGGCAGGATTTCGTAATTTCCGAAACTATAGCCCACAACACCCGTGACGTCGCCAAGGTGATCGCCGACATTCACTGTGGGAAAGTCGAAATCGAAAATCCCACTGTCTTCGTCGATCTGGATTTTCTCAGGATTGAAGTCGTCTGGTGAGATATTGAGCGTTCCGCGCTCTGAAAGACCAGTTGCGCCACTGCCCTGATCGGCAACCGCAAAGATTTCACCGAACCGGCTGGTTCCGCTGACGGCTTGCAAATCCGTTGCAGTCACGCGCATCCCTTCCAAGCTTTCGAAGAAGTCGATGCCATCCTGGGTTGGATCGAATGAGGCAAACGCATCATCGTCGATGCTTTGATTGGGCACCGCCCGCTCACCCGGATCATTGCCAATCAAAACCGCCTCGGGCAAATCATTGCCCGATGACTGCACCTCAAGATTAAAAACATTGGTCAGTTGGGTGGTCGGTAGGTTGCCACTGCCTGTGCCGCCGGGAAAGAACTCGGCAACGGTTCCGCCCACGGAAATGGCGTCACCTACTGACACTATAGGGCTTGATCCGGTGAACACGAAAATCGCGTCTGAGGTCGCATCGTTTCCGTCGCCTTCCGGATCCTGAAGATAGAATCCGTTGGAATCTACCGCAGTGACGATGCCACTGGTTGAAACCATATCGCCCAGAACGTTTGATGGGCCGGCAGGCAAGTCCTCGAAGAATTCGGCAACCGTTTGTCCATCTGCCAGAACAAATTCAGACACATGGCCTGAGCCCTGGATTTCATAGATTGACACTATTTCGATGTCGCTGGCCGAGATGGATACCTCGACAACAGGGGCCAGAATACCGTCAAAGGCGGGATCGCCCGAGGTTACCGTGTGCTGAATGTCCGCGACCTCGGCTGCTTCGGGCAGATCGTCGTCAACGGCCGTGACTATGACCTGTTGTGGCTGATCAAAATTGGTCGCGTCAAAAACCAATTCGGTTGGTGCAACGTCAAGATCAGCTCCTGCGGCTATGGTGATCGTGACGGGTTGCTCGGGCGCGACAGACAACGTGACTTCATAACTATCCGCCATGCCCCCTTCATCGGCCGCCAGGTCCAGATCATTTATGATGACCGATGGTGAAGGCGCGGCATCCGTGACCTTAAAGCCTGCAGGCTCAACATCTTCAATTCTGGAATTGTCGGTCGTCCAGTTGGCGGGATCGTTAATGGCGGCCTGCAATTCAGCTTTGGTACCGGTAAGCGGGCCGGAATAAACACCGTTATCGGTTTCGGTGAGGGCGATTGCGCTGGTGCCGACTGTCAGCCCCGAGGGCAGTGCAGACGTATTCGACGATGTTGCGTCAGCCTCATATCCGTCTTCATTGAAATGAACCGATGCGACAAAACTGGGCGTGTCGTCGTCACCCTGATACGCGTGGATCTGATCGCCGCTGGCCGAAAAGTTTGGCCCGGTAAATGCGGGGTTTATAACTGTACCCGCAGCGATGTTCGCAGGTGCCGTCCAGACGAATATACCCTCACTGCTGCGGAATCCGCCGGCTGCAAACCAACCGTTATCAGTGAATTTGATCTCAGTTCCTGCCTCGATGTCGGTCAAAGCAACAAATGTGAACTCGTCGGGGTTGTCGGAATTGAACCCAGTAAACGCAATATCACCCGCAGCCAATGTAGTAACCATGTGAGCCTCGCTTTTTGATCTGGTGAATGGATGGCGGGTCGATATGCGACTCGCCTCAGCACAACCTAAGGTAGCTTAACCTGACGATGTTAGTTAATTGGTTGTACGGAGCAGGCCTAATACGGCGGAGCTTTGCCGCCTGAAAACGCGGCATCCTTTTCATCCGTGCTCGGCTGTCCAACATCTGTCACCTGAGGTCAGGGTTTTCCGCCGAAACGGCGGCACAAAACGGCCTGTGACGAACGAAATCGTGATCCCACCTGACAAGCGATGGATTTCTAGCCGGACGAGCTGCGATTTGTATCAGACGGTAAAAGGAAATTTATGGCTGGGGTGGTAGGATTTTTTGTCAACATATTGAAAATTAACAAAATAAAGGAAATGTGGCCAATGGGTAGTGTTCGGAAATTGGTTTGAGTCCAGTATTGTGCCTCACTGTTCTGCTTTTGACATTTTGGACGTTAGCGAGTTCGCCGGTCATACGACTTGCGCGGGATCGGACGGAAACTGAACCTTCGCTGTGCATTGCGCCAGTGTCCGCTCCATTGAGGCCTTGCTACCTACGTACCGCTCAATTTGCGAAACTTAGATGGTGAAATTCCAAACCAGCTGGCAAATGTGCGGCGGAAGCTGTTGACCTCGCTGAAACCAAGATTGAAGGCAACCTCCGCGACAGAAAGGTCAGTGCCCGACAGCAGCGACCTGGCTCGATCTGTCTGTTCAGCCACACGGATCTCTTTGAAACTGGTGTTCTCCGCAGTGAGTTGCCGTTGCAGCTTGCGTACGCTGACACCCAATGTGGCCGCCACCGTTTCGATGTCGGCGTGCCCCATGGCGAGTTGCGTGCGCAAGGCGTTCCCAACCACCTCTTTGGTGGTTGAGGGCGTTTGCCGCGACCGCACATCGCGGATGCCTGCCAACGTCATCGCCAGCCTCTCATCGGTTGTCCGCGGATTAGGGGTTTCGATTTCTGACAGAGGGATCGCAATGCTGGCGGCGGATCCCCCCACACGCACCTCTGCATTATAGATGTACTGCAGCGCGGTTTCGGTGCCTCGGTGCAACTCTGGCATCTCAACCCAGCTCGGCCGCCAGCGGCGTCCACAGAACTCGCGCACCACAGACTGCAGCACAAACGGTAGGTCCTGATCGATCAAATTTGCCCCGGCGATTCCGCCGAGCATGGCATCAAACCCAAGCACAAAATGATCGCCAACCACGCGGGTGCGCATAACTGACCCCCGTTGCAGGAACGGCAGGATTTTTTCGGCCCGCACCAGGGCCACATCCAGTTTCGGCGCACCGAGCACATAGTCTGCGTAGGCCCCAAAGGAGGCGTAATGGAAGTCTTGCGTGATATAGGCACCGATGTGTTTTTCGGAGATCTTCAGGCTGGCGGCTTGCATGAACCGCGCCTGAAGTCGATAGGGGAGGAACACCGTCGGGTCTTCCATTACTGCTCGTGTCAGCCCGGCTTCCTTCAGCGCATGTTCGGACACCCGCGGCGATGCAATTTGGTCAAGCCCTTGTAGCGCGGGGCGAAACGCCAAGGTGCTTTGCAAAACCGTGTCCATGACGGATAGTTTGTCGTGAAATGATCACTTTTGGAAGTGGCGTGGCCTCCCCCCGCAAATTACCTTCAGTTTAGCGAAACGAACAACCCAAACTGAAAGTTGGAGACCAAATATGAAACGCCGTTCCGTCCTGAAAGTTGTTCTGACAAGCGCACTGATTGCGGCTCTTTCGGTGCCTGCGGCCGCCACCGCAGACAGCGCAAAACCCGTGATTGAAGGTCTGCCAATGGCGGCGCGGACCGCACCGGTTCCTGCGGGCGTGTCCCCGGAATTGGCTGGGCTCATCGAAAGCCGTCAAGTTGGTGCGCATGCCGATACGCCATCCTCCACCGAGCAATGGCTTGCGTTGCAAGCTGAGTTTGACGCTGCCTCCCTGCAAGGGGTCGCACGTTTGCTTGAGATGACCGGCGCTCAATTCGCCATCGAGAACGTGGCGGGGGTGACCACCTACCGTGTCACGCCAATCACCATTGATCCCCGGTGGGCGGACACCGTTTTTGTGCATGTGCACGGCGGGGCCTTCGTTTTTAATGGTGGTGAGGCCGCCATGGCCGAAGCGATCTGGATGGCGCATGGTTTGGGTGTTGAGGTGGTGTCTGTCGACTATCGCCGCCCACCGCTGCATCCGTTTCCTGCTGCAACAGATGATGTGATCGCCGTGTGGCAGCAAGTTATCAAGGACCATGATCCAGCCAAAGTTGCGATGTTTGGCACATCTGCGGGGGGCAACCTGGTGTTGTCGACGGTTTTACAACTGCGCGACATGGGCACCCCTTTGCCTGGAGCCATTATGGCAGGCACGCCCGCTGTGGATCTGGCGCAGACGTCGGACAGCTGGATCACGTTGCAGGGTCTTGATCCGCTTGGCGCCCGCGAGGGTGTGATTGAAGGCACGTTTGACATTTATGCGGACGGTACCGACCGCACCGATCCGCGACTGTCCCCGATCTATGCCAATCTGGACAACCTACCGCCGACGGTTCTTCTGACCGGCACACGCGACCTGTTGCTAAGCGACACGGTGCGCATGCACCGCGCCCTGCGCGCCGCCGGGGTTGCCGCCGATCTGCATGTCTACGACGGCCAGTCACACGGCGACTACATGGCAGGTTTCTTCGTGAACGCGCCAGAGACTCATGACGCTTGGCGTGAGCTCAACACCTTCTTTGACCTGCATCTGAGTGACTAACCATGACTGGTTTTGCAAAACTCCCACTTCTGCTGTTGGGTCTTCTGATGACACACAGTGCCCACGCAGAGCCTGTGAAAGACTTCACCAACATGCTCGCCGCAGAGACATTTGCCGGACGGATAGAGGCCAGTGAGAGCGCCCTTGTGGCCAATTCGGTGCGCGGCATCCTCGCGGCGGTGCATTTCAAGCCGGGCGATACGGTGGAGAAAGGCCAATTGCTGTTTGAAATTGCGGCCCCGGCTTACGAACAAAAGCTCGCCGCAAGCCGTGCGGTCGAAAACCGTCGTGAGGCCGAATTGGCAACAGCGGAGGCCGAGGCGCGACGGCAGGCGAAACTTGGCACGCGCGATGTGGTTTCCGAACAGGCCGTTCAAGACGCTATGGACCGGCTGATACTGGCCAAGGTGGCGTTGCAAGAGGCGCAGGTGCACCGTGCATTGGCAGAGCTTGAGCTGGCTTCGACACAGATCAGGGCGCCGATTTCGGGGCAAATTGGGCTCGCCCGCAAACAGGTGGGCACCTATCTGGACACAGAAAACGGTCAAGCGCTGGCGCAGATTGTGCACACAGACACGGTCCGAGTCGTGTACGGAATGCCGTACAAATCCCTGATCGCGCTGGACCAGTCGACGCCAGAGGGCCTGAGTGCTCTGATGGAGCGCTTTCAGGTCGACTTGCATTTGCCAGGTGACGTTCAGCCACTGGCACAGGGTGGCCGCGTGCTTTTTGCTGAAAGCGTGCTGGCCGCGAACGAAACCCTGCGCATCTGGGCGGAAATCCCAAATCTTGAGCGCGGCCTTATTCCCGGCTTGAACGTCGAAGTCAAAGTTAGCTTTCCAAACTAAAGCAGGTCGCGCGTCAGGCGCGCCTCACTTTTCCTCTCTTTCCTGGAGCAGTTCCATGGCCCGGTTCAGCGATCAAATCCACACCCTGAAATACCTGTTTATCGCGGTCGCGGCGATACAGCTGGTGACTGCGGCATCGGGCACCATCGTCGCGCTCTATTTTGCCCAAACCGGCGCGTCTCAGGAAATCGCTGCGCTGGCGCCCGCTGCTTACTCGTTGGGATTCCTGATCGGCTGTTTCTACATTGCAGGCTGGATCACCAGCATTGGACATATTCGTGCATTTTCTGCGGGGGCGGCCATATGCACCGCTGCCGCCCTGCTTTTTTCCGTGACTGAAAACGAGCCCACGCTGCTAATCGTGCGCCTGATGACCGGCGTTGCAACCGCGGGCCTTTTTGCCATCGGTGACGCCTGGATCAGCGAAACCGTCGACGAAAAATCGCGGGGCCGATTGCTTGCCGTGTTTGCCATTGTCCTCGGGTTGATGTCGGTTCTCAGTCAGGTTCTCGTAATCGTTACACCCGACGACCTGAACCAGTCTTTTGTGCTGATGTCCTTGCTCTACTGTCTGGCAATTGTGGTGATCGCCGCGACGCCCAGCACGCCGCCCGAGGGCAAAGAACGGGCGAATGTACGCTTCAAGGCGCTGTTTCAAGACGCGCCCACTGCCGCTCTCGGCGCGCTCACCGTTGGTATCGTGTCCACAGTGTTCATGAATGTTGTGCCGTATCGGGCGGCTGTCATTGGCATTGATGCCACGGATGTGGCTATTGGCATCGCTGCTATTTACGTCGGGCGTATCCTGTTTCTCTATCCGCTTGGATTTGTGTCAGACCGCATGGATCGGCGCCGCGTCATTGTAGTGACGGCGACAGTCGCAACCGGCGCCCTTGCGGCCTTCGCCACTTTCGCCACTGGCGACGGTGCGCGCTACTCAGCCATCGTGGGCACACCACTTTACATTGCAATGCTCGCCGGATTGATCCTCCTGGGCGGATCGATGCTCACCCTCTACTCGCTGCTTTTGGCTCACGCGATGGACCGCACTGTGCCCGTCTATGTCGCGTCCAGTGCTGTCACAATGCTGTTTGTCTTCACTATCGGCGGCATTGCAGGCCCTCTCATGACCAGCGCGCTTTCGGCGGTATTTGGCGATGCGGTCATGGGCTGGATTCTTGTACTTGCGATGGCCGTCTTCGCGGGCTTCTCCGCTTTCAGGATCAAAACAGTGGCCCCGGCTGCCAGAGCGGAACAAACCCACTTTAAGGCGACCGAAACCACCAGCCTCAAATCCGTCCCCACCCAGAAACGGTAAGGTAGGAGACCACCACCTCCACAAACCTCTTTCGCGCAGAAAAAGCCACTCTACTCATCTGGCTCGTATTTGTTGCCATGACCTTCGCCGGCGACCTCATCAAGCCAACGGCCATGGGTTCCAGCATGTCCTGGCTACTGCTGGGCGGTATTTTTGGGGTGATGCTGTCCGCGGTCTTCCGCGTGGTGCACCACGCCGAGTGCTTGGCCGTCATCTTTGGCGAGCCTTATGGCACATTGATCCTGACATTGTCGGTGATCGGCATCGAAGTGGCTCTGATCACAGCTGTTATGCTGACCGGAGACAACAACCCGACACTGGCTCGGGACACTATGTTTTCCGTGTTGATGATTGTCATGAACGGATTGGTTGGTCTCAGCCTGCTGATTGGGGGGCTGCGGCACGGGCTGCAGGTGTTCAACCTCTCGGGTGCTAATGCCTACCTTGTGGTGCTGTTGCCAGTGGCCATCGTCAGCCTCGTCTTGCCAAGCTTCACCACTTCCGCCCCGGGCGGTGGTCTGTCGGCTCTGCAAACTGTCTTCATGATCGCCATGTCCGTGGTGCTCTATGGGATTTTCCTCGTCTATCAAACCGCCGGCAAACCCGAGATTTTTCGACAGCCTGAGGAAGACCTGCCAACAACCGGTGGCTCGGATGCGCATCATCTGGAAACCAAAAGCATCGGTTTCCATGTTCTTTGGTTGGTGCTGGCGATGTTGCCCCTGGTTTTGATGTCCAAAAAACTGGCACTGTTTGTCGATTTCAAATTGCTGGAATTTGGCGCACCTGTCGCGTTGGGTGGCTTTCTGGTTGCCGCCATGATCCTGACACCCGAAGCCCTCGCCGCGCTGGACGCTGCGCGGGCCAACAAACTGCAACGGGCCGTGAACATCTGTCTGGGGTCGGCTTTGGCAACCATTGGCCTAACAGTGCCCGCTGTGCTGATCGCGGCACATTTTGTTGCGCTTCCCATCGAACTTGGGCTCGGCGGCGCGGAAATCGTCCTCCTGGCCCTGACAATAGGGATCAGCATCCTGACCTTTGTCGGAACCCGCACCAACGCGCTTCAGGGTGTCGTGCATCTGGCCGCCTTTATGACCTATGTGTTCCTGATATTTGACTCATGACCGTAGGTTTAAGTTGCGTTGGGTGAGCTCAAAAGGCAGCCCCTCACTGGCGGCTTCTTGCACCAGACCGAGTTTAATATTGCTAATTCGGACCTTCACTGCCCGACGCGTGAAGGTCCGCTTTGGGCCGTTCACAAACTTCTCGATTTAGATGTAGAATTATGAGTTATTCCCTGCCAAATCGACCTGAAGACGTCGAAGCACGCAATCAGCATGCCGCCTTACATAGCCTCTAACGTGTGGGTGAGGCCGTTTCGGATGTGATCTTCCAACAGTTTCTTGGCCATATTCGCGTCTCTGGCCAATGCGGCATCGAACATGTGTTTGTGTTCTTTGGCTGCTACCTCACCTCGATAGGTCAGTACGAGCATCTGGTAGCGAAGATATTTGTCATAGATGATTGAGTGAAGGGATAGAAGATTCTTGGAGTTGCAGGCTGCTATCATTGCTTGATGAAACTCCGAGTCGTACCTCTTCCAGGTTTCTTTCTCAGAGTCATCTCCTTTGAGAAGCCGCTGCTCCATCAAATGCAGCTTATGATGCGCGGCGACGAGGTTCCCCTCCCAATCCGTGTCACCATTCTCGATGGATAACTCCAACGCGTGGCATTCCAACAGGACACGCAGCTCTGATATCTCGATCAGGTCTTCACGGGAGACCGGTGTAACCAGGAACCCCCGTTGCTCAGGAGCTTCGACAAATCCGTCGCTGGCGAGCCTGTTCAGCGTTTCACGAAGTGTCGAAAGGCTTGCCGAGTAGCGTTCCTTCAAGGCGTCCAGCTTCAGTTTGGAGCCAGGCTGCAACTCCCCGAAGATGATGTCCCGCTTGATGCGCTGATAGGTACTTGCACCTATCGTAGACGGCTGTTTCGCCATGCGTTTCACCCGATATTATCAGTTTCCTCGTTCAATTAGCATTTTTCAGAGACATCAGCAATCCAAACTGATGTATGGTAAAAATAAAAATATCATACATTATTGCGGAATCGCGAAAACCCCAATACGGTCGTGGCCAAGTTGGGCAAAGCAGCCCGATCGCAATCATCGGTTTCGGGATTTTCCGGACCCTCCGGAAGGAAGCAAAGTGTCTAAGAATTTTCGCATTGCCATTGTCGGCATTGGTCTTGTTGGACGCCGCCACGCAGACGCTATCCGAGCGTTGCGCCATGTTGATCTCGTCGCGGTGGTCGACCCCGGCGATGAAGGTCGTGCCTACGCCGTTGAGCACGGGGTCGCATGTTACGGGACCCTCGAGGAAATGTTTGCAAATCAAACTCCGGACGGAGCTGTTCTTGCGACCCCGACCACACTTCATGTCGAACAAGGCCTCACGTGTGTTCGAAATGGGTGTCCCGTACTTGTCGAAAAACCGATCGCCGTAGAAGCCACCGCTGCACTTGAGCTTGTTCAAGCAGCGGAGAAGGCCAATGTGCCACTGATGGTCGGACATCATCGTCGACACAATCCTCTGATCCGGTCGGCTAAGGAAGCCATTGCCGATGGGAAGATTGGAGATGTGCGCGCTGTCCATGCGAATTGCTGGTTCTATAAACCAGACGAGTATTTTGATGCTGCGCCTTGGAGAAAGAAACCCGGTGCAGGGCCCATCTCGGTAAATCTTGTCCACGATGTGGATCTGCTGCGGTACCTGGCCGGAGAAGTCATGACCGTACAGGCTCAGTCGGCTGCATCGCAGCGGGGTTACGACAACGAAGATGTTGCCGGTGCTCTATTGACGTTCGAAAGCGGAGCGATAGGGACCATAAGTGTGTCCGACAGCATCGTTGCTCCATGGAGCTGGGAAATGACGTCTCAAGAGTATCCAATCTATCCTTCAATCACTGAGAGTAGCTATATGATAGGTGGCTCTCATGGTTCGTTGTCTGTTCCCGATCTTCGATTGTGGAGTTACCAGAGTGAGCAAAGGGACTGGTGGACACCTATTTCATCGACCGCGCTGAAGAAGGGTGCGTCTGACCCTCTGGTCAATCAGCTCAGGCACTTTGTTGAAGTAGCTCGGCACGAAGCAGTGCCGATTGTGTCTGGATGGGAAGGGTTCAGAACGCTTCAAGTTATTGAAGCTATTCAGAATTCTTGCAGAACTGGCGAGACTGTCAGGATAAGAAACCTTCAGGAAACGCAGCAACAGAGATTGCAGGTAATGAAAAATATCTGATATTTTGCAAAACATCTTGCAAAATGTCCAAAATAGGTCAAAACTCTGAATCGCAAAAAAGAAGCATCATGATGTCTCAGGGAGGAGCAAAGTGATTACCAAACTTACCCGCCGGGCTGCTGTATCAGCCCTGGTCGCAACCGGTGTTCTGTTTAGCGCAACAAGTGGTGCGCTGGCAGAAGACAAAGTACAACTACGCCTCGCAACATCAGGATCGGAGACCGATCAGCGTTCGGTCGCAATGGCCGAGGTTTTCGCGCCCATGGTCGCCGATTTCGCAAGCTATGAACCCAGCTATAACGGTACCATCTTCGCTCAGGGCACCGAGTTGGACGCCCTCAGCCGAGGCAACTTGGAAATGTCGATCACTTCGGCGCAGGAACTGGCACAGTTCTTCCCCGAGTTTTCGATCTTTACCGCAGGCTACGTGCATCAGGACGCGGCGCATCAGGTGGCCGTTTTCAACGACCCCTTGATGGATGCCTTCAAGCAAAAGGCCGAAGAGGAACTGGGCGTCAAACTCCTGTCAGTCATGTATCTCGGCCGACGTCAGGTGAACCTGCGCCAGCCAAAGGATGAGCTGACAATTGCGACGCCCGCCGATCTGGAAGGTGTAAACCTGCGGATGCCGGGCACCGATGCGTGGCAGTTCCTTGGCAAGGCACTGGGTGCTGCCCCGACACCAATGGCATTCTCTGAAGTCTATACGGCATTGTCGACCGGTGCCGTTGACGGTCAGGACAATCCGCTGCCGACCGTGGTTGATGCCAAATTCTACGAAGTGACCAATCAGATCGTACTGACATCGCACTTGGTTGATTTGAACTATATCGCCATTGGCAAACAGGTTTGGGATGGGCTGACCCCCGAACAACAGGCCAAGGTGCAGGAGGCTGCTGACGCAGCCGCTGAATCGGGTCGCCAGAAGCAGCTGCAAAAAGAAGAAGATCTGGTCAGTTTCCTCAAAGAACAGGGCATGGAAATCTACGAACCCGACCTCGCCGCGTTCCGCGATCAGGTACAATCGATGTACCTGGACAGCGAATTTGCGGGCGCTTGGCCGGAAGGCGTGCTCGAGCAGATCAACACTCTGGGCAACTAAATCTGAGTAGCGAAGGGAGGGAGAACCACAATGAAAGCCTTCATCAAGGGGTTCTCCCGACTGACCGAAGCGATTGCCGGCGGGATGCTGGCGGCAATCTTCCTGATATTCCTTTTACAAATCCTGCTGCGGTATTTCTTTACCCCCGCAGGATGGACCCTGGAACTGATCGGTATCTTGTGGGTCTGGGTGATCTTCTTCAGTTGCGCTTTCATAGTGCGTGAACGTGATCACGTGAAGTTCGACATCATCTACCTTTCGGTGCCGATGCGCGTGCGGCAGGTCTTTGCGATGCTGGCGGCCGCAGCGATTGTGGTCGGTATGCTCTACAGCTTCCTTCCGACGTGGGACTACATCGATTGGATGAAAATCCGCAAAACATCGACTGTCCGCAATCCGTTCTCCGGCGAGAAGATCCCGTTGCGCACAGTATTCTCGATTTACGCGGTATTCATGCTGGTCGTCGCAGCGCGATACGCATGGCTATTCTTCGACGTCATGCGCAATGGCCCACCAAAGACAGAGTTGGAACTGGTCGTCGGGTACAACGTGGTTGACGACCATCCCCGTGTCGACGTCGATGAGGACGAGGAAGTTAAGAAATGAGTTTTGAACTTCTTTCCTGCCTGCTCGCTCTCTTTCTTCTGGCAGGCATCGGGACACCTATCGGCTATTCCATCCTCTTGGCCTCATTAGTGTACCTGGGCACGGCCGGACTGGACGTCGCCCTCGCGGGCGAGAAGATCCTGCAAGGCTTCTACAAAAGCACGATCCTGCTTGCCGTGCCTTTGTTCATCGTCGCTGCGAATATCATGAACGCTGGGTCGATCACGGACCGTCTGTTGAACTTCTGCGTCGCTGCTGTCGGTCGTTTCAAGGGCGGCCTCGGGCACGTAAACGTAGTAGCGTCTCTGATCTTTTCGGGTATGTCCGGTTCGGCCGTCGCGGATGCTGCGGGGATCGGCAAGATCATCATTGAGATGATGACCAAGGATGGCCGCTACAGCCGAGGTTACGCAGCCGCAATCACGGCGGCGTCGGCTACGATTGGCCCGATCATTCCGCCCTCGATCCCGATGGTTTTGTACGCGCTCGTTTCCAAGGCCTCTATCGGGTCGCTGTTCCTGGCCGGTATTCTGCCGGGCCTGATCATGGGCGTCGTCCTCATGGCGATGAACTACTATCTGGCCGGAAAGCGGAACTTTGCATTGGAAGAACCTGTTCCACTGCGCGAATTGCCGGCTAAAACCGCCAACGCGTTTCCGGCACTGCTGATGCCCGCAATCCTGCTGTACGGCATATATGGCGGCGTCACCACTCCGACCGAGGCTGCAGCCGTGGCTGCGTTCTACGCCCTGCTACTTGCAGCGTTGTTCTACCGCGCACTGACCTTCCGTGGCCTTTATCAAGTGTTCGTCGACAGCGCGCGCTCTTCCGCGGCCGTCGGGGTGGTCATTGGTGGCGCGTTCATTCTGAACTTCATCGTCATTCAGGAGCAAATTCCTCAGTCGATCTCGGCGCTGCTGGAGGGTTCTGATGTAAGCCCGATTGTGTTCCTGATCCTGGTTAACCTGCTGATCCTTGCGTTGGGATGCGTGTTAGACGCAACAACGATCATCCTCGTGATTGTGCCCCTGTTCATTCCAACCTGCGAAGCGCTTGGGATTGATCTGGTGCATTTCGGAGTGCTGGTCGTCGTGAACTCGATGATCGGCCTGATCACTCCGCCTTATGGCATTCTACTCTTTGTGATCAACGCCGTGACGGACATTCCGCTGCGCGAAATCATCTCCGAAATCTGGGCCTTCCTCGCGGTTCTCATCTTCGCCCTGGTGATAATGATGCTGATGCCGGATCTGGTCCTGTGGTTGCCGCGTATGTTTGGATATCAGGGATAATGTGCCTCTCGGTTTCGACAACGTCGATCCCCGGTGATCTGGCCGAAAAACTGAGTGCTATCGCTGACGCGGGATTCGGAGGTGTCGAATTACACGAACCGGATTTGACCGCTTTTGACGGGCCGCCATCGCAAATTCGGAACATTGCATCAGATCTCGGCCTGAAGATTTGCCTGCTACAACCCTTCCATAACCTTGAAGGCCAGGCCGACGCCGGACGGGAGCGCGCCTTTGATCGGCTGAAGCGTAAACTCGACCTGATGAGCGATTTGGGAACGGAATTACTGCTTATCGGGTCTGCCTTCGAGGTCGATGCCGCTGCGACCGAAGAACAGGTAGTCGCAGATCTTGGCGAAGCGGCCCAGATCGCGAAAGAGATGGGATTGCGTCTGGCCTATATGGGCTTGCCGTGGTCAGATCTTATTCACTCGGATGAACAGGCGTTAGGCGTCGTTGAAGCTGTCGACAGCCCTCATCTGGGGTTGGCTTTGAACTCATTCTTCTCGCTCGCTGACGGGTCTAAACCCGCCCGCCTTCGAGACATTCCCGGAGAGCGGTTGTTCCATTTGCAACTGTCCGATGCACCCCGGCTTGAGATGGATATCCGCAGGCTCAAGCGGCACTTCGGGCTTTTGCCCGGTCTGGGATCGCTGAACCTTGCGGGCTTCGTGCGGGTGTTGTCCCGCGCCGGGTACAAGGGGCCCTGGTCCATCGCGCGCGTCAACGAAGCGGCCCCGCAACCGGGTGGTCGAACACTGGCCCGAGACAGCTACAGATCGCTGGTCAATCTGCTGGACGAGGTGTCGCGGACCGAGCCGGGAACCGATTTCGGCATCCCGAACCTGCCGGAACGCGTTTACGCGTCAGGCTTTGAGTTCGTCGAATTTACAGCCGACGAAACAAGCGGCGCGCAGCTGGCAGATATGCTGTCAGCAATGTGTTTTCGAATGGAGCGAAAACACGTCGCCAAGTCCGTCGAGCTGTGGCGGCAAGGCGCGATCAACATCGTTGTGAATACCGAAAAGGAAGGTTTTGCCCATTCGGCCTTCCTGGGTCACGGCCCTTCCGTTTGTGATATGGGGTTGCGTGTCAAAGATGCGGATCAGACGGTTCAGCGCGCGAACGCGTTGGGCGCGCCGAATTTCTCACAGCCGGTGGGAACAGGGGAACTGGATATCCCGGCCATTCGGGGCGTTGGTGGCAATGTTGTCCATTTCATCGATGAGAAATCCGATCTGCATCGGGTGTGGGATATCGAGTTCGAGCCAGTCGCCAAGACCAAAGCGATCCAGCCCGCCGGTCTGCGCCGCATCGACCATCTGGCACAGACGATGCGTAACGATGAGATGCAAAGCTGGCTGCTCTATTACATCTCGACTTTTGAGATGGCAAAATCCCCGATCGTGAACGTTGCCGACCCGTTGGGTGTTGTGCAAAGCCAAGCCATCGAAAGCCCCGAAGGCGAAGTGCGTTTAAACCTGAATGGTGCAGTTGGGCGTCGAACACTGGCGGCTTCATTCCTTGAAGACGGTTTTGGTGCCGGTGTTCAGCACATCGCCTTCCAGTCGGACGACATATTTGAAACCTCAGCCCAATTGCGGAAGTCCGGTTTTCCCAGCCTGTCCATCCCAGAAAACTACTACGCTGATCTGCAAGCGACATTCGGGTTAAGTGAAGACCTGATCGCCCAAATGCGCAGGGATAACATACTCTACGATCAGGCGGCGGGTGCCGAGTACTTTCAGATCTACAGTCGCCCCATTTTTAACGGCTTTTTCTTTGAAATTGTTGAGCGCCGAACTGCTTACGCCGGCTATGGCGCGCGTAACGCTGCGTTTCGATTAGCGGCGCAAACGCGACACCACGTGGCGGAAGGAACAACCTAATATGAAGGCCGCACTAATCGGACAAGGGATTTCTGGCTCCATGACGCCTGAGATGCACGAGGCGGAGGGCCGGGCGCAGGGTATCGATCTGAGCTACGGTAGGATCGACACGGCAAAAGAGCCATTTCGTGGAATGTCGGTCGCTGATTTACTGCATTATTCCGTTGAATTAGGCTGTGCGGCGGTCAACGTGACACACCCCTACAAAGCGTCGGTCATTGATCATCTCGATGAGCTTTCCAAGACTGCTGAGGAGCTTCAAGCTGTCAACGCGGTGGTTTTTTGTGACGACCGAATGGTTGGCCACAACACCGATTACATAGGTTTCCACAGTGCCTTCGGAGATTTTTTGGGATCATCGAAGACTGAAACGGTTCTCATGTTTGGTGCTGGTGGCGCGGGCAGTGCAGTCTCTTTGGCTTTGCTTGATTCAGGTGTTCGAGATCTGGAGATCATCGATCCTGACTTCCACCGAGCGCAGGCGCTGGTCAGTCGACTAAAGGTCTTGCGCCCTTGTGCGAAGCTTCAGGGTTCCCCCTCGATTTCGTTGGGACGGGTCAAATTTGTGGACGGAGTGGTCAATGCAACACCGCTCGGGATGGATAAGTACCCCGGGTCGGTAATTGATCCATCATTGTTGCGGCCGGATGCTTGGGTGGCAGATATAGTATATTTCCCGCTCGAGACACATCTTCTGAGCAGCGCCCGCACAACTGGGTTAAAAGTGATGAATGGTGCTGGAATGGCAGTTCATCAGGCTGCAGCGTCTTTTGGAATCTTCACCGGCTGCACCGCCTCAATCAGTCGTCTTCAAAACGTTTTCGATTCACTTCGTCAGCAGCGCATGCGCGAGTTTAGAGGTGCAACGGTATGACAAACGACGAGCAAGCTATCCGCCAATGGTGGCGTACCTCCATCATCGACATGAAGCCCGGTCAGATCGCTTTTCGTGGCAACGCCATAGAGGACCTGATCGGGAACGTATCTTTCCCGCAGATGATCTGGCTGATGGTGCGGGGTGATCTGCCCAGCGACGCACAAGCGCGCTTGTTCGAAGCTGCTTTGGTCGCAGGCGTGGATCACGGCCCACAGGCTCCCTCAATCGCGGCTGCGCGTATGGCCGCCACCTGCGGGGTAGGTCTCAATAATGCGATGGCGACTGCGGTGAACATGCTGGGCGACGTGCACGGCGGGGCAGGAGAGCAGTGTGCAGAGCTGTACTATGATATCGCAGTCCGCATGGATGCGGGAGCTTCGCTGAATGACGCTGTTCGGGATGGCTTGGACAGTTGGCGCGAGACCTACGGCAAGATCGTATCGGGCTTTGGTCACAGGTTTCACAAGCCTGTCGACCCACGCGCACCACGATTGATGAAACTTGTTCGTGATGCGGTGGCAGTAGGCGCAGTATCTGGCCGGTTTGCCGATATCGGAGAAGAGGTTCAAGCCGAACTCGGTCGTCAACGCGGCAGTCGGCCAATTGCCATGAATATCGACGGCGCGACAGCTGTGATCTTCTGCGAACTTGGCTTTCCTGCGCCCTTGTCACGAGGGCTGTTCTGCCTGTCCCGCTCGGTCGGAATACTCGCCCACGCTTGGGAGCAAATGGGGCAGGGCGGTCGGAACAAAGGGCCGATGCCCCCGAATTACTTACCCCTCTACGAAGACAGGAATGATGACACGTGAGACATCGAAATCCTTCCGGGTCGGCCTTATTGGCTGTGGTCGTATCAGCGATATTTATCTAAAGACACTATCCAATTTTTCGAGCGTCGAGGTCGTGGCTTGTACATGCCTTGATCCTTCGGAAAGCCGCGCCAAAGCGGATCAATACGGTGTCGCCAAGGCCTGCACGCCAGATGAAGTGTTTGACGATCCGACGATTGACTGCGTTCTGAATCTGACAATTCCGGCGGCGCATGCCGAAATCAGCCTGCGCGCGTTGGAGGCGGGCAAGCACGTCTATTCCGAAAAGCCGCTGGTTATGAATCGAACGGATGGTAAGGCGATCCTGCACATGGCCTCTGAAAAGGGGTTACTGGTCGGTTGCGCACCCGACACGTTTCTGGGCGGTCGCTGGCAGACCGTTCGGCGCTTGATCGACGAGGGTGCCATTGGCAAACCGACAGGGGTTTTTGCCCATGTCGGTACCCACGGGACAGAACGCCACCATCCCAACCCGGATTTCTACTATAAGGCGGGTGGTGGGCCATTGCTGGACCTTGGGCCGTACTACCTGACCGCCATGATCTGCTGCCTTGGTCCCGTTGACCGGGTTGCCGGAATGGCTCGGCGCACGTTCGACAATAGGATGATCGAAAACGGCCCTCGCAACGGCGAATGGATAGATGTCGAAGTCGACACGCACTCCCTAAGCCTACTTCAGTTCTCATCCGGAGCTATAGGGTCGATGACCATGAGCTTCGACGTCTGGGACAGCGAAACTCCGCGGTTCGAGATATACGGTGAAAACGGCACCATCAGCATTCCTGATCCTGACCCGGTTCATGGTGCCAATATCTTTCAAGGGGATGTCTGGCTGAAAACGCGGGAGACCTCGCGCTGGTCTCATCAGCCTCGTCCAACCGGTCGCGAAGACTGGCAGGTGGTCGAAAACAAACACGGGTTCAATGAAGACAGCCGTGGGCTCGGCCTTTTGGATCTGGCCCTGGCGGCGCAAGAAGGACGCCAACCCCGTGCAAGTGGAGCGCTTGCCTACCACGTTTTCGAGGTCATGGACGCGATCGAACGGGCACCGAAATTTGGCGCCTATCAGACGATAGAAAGCCGTTGCGCGGCTCCGGAGCTTTTGCCGGTCGATTTCCTTAACGATGAAAGGAAGGAATTGGTTCATGCCGATTGAGACACTCGACTTTGTTCAGCCATTCTTTCGCGTCCAGCACATAACTGACGAGCGCAGAATTTCTATCGAGGGTCGCGCCATCGTCCTTAACCTTGGGGGGCGAAATCTCTCTGTCGAGGATCAGACCATTGGACCGCTTTCCTCTGTGATCGTGCAAGACAGCACGCTTAGCGGCGTGGAACGTGCAGTCATTGTCCACGATTTCGACGCCCATGCGGATGACAACGAGTTGTTCGCATGGGTGAAAGATACATGGCCATCTGCTTTTGATGTTCGCCAAGAGGAGCGTCTGCTTGGTGTCAGCCACTACATGTCGCCGAAGGTCTTTGTGGGTAACGTTGGACTGACCATGTACCATTCCGGTTCGGTCCCATTGAATGTCGGGTTGCATAAGGATCATCCGTTCTGCCCGGTACCGGGGTTTCGCGAAGTGCATACGCAAATCGTTGGCTTTGGCAAAATGCAGCAATGCCGCGAACGGGACGTTGAAACCCTTTACCTTGAAGAATTCATGGCTCCGGGCACGACGCACAAGCCGATGTATGACGCCGAAGGCAACTATCCCTGGCATCAATACGAGACAATTACCCCCAGTATTTTCATGGCGGTGGAAATGCTGCCGGAAGGCGTACAGGTCCCGGAAATGGAGGTTCAGAATGGCTGAGAGACTTTTACTCGAAGACCTGAACTTTGACGGACCTTTCCCCCGGTTGTCTCGCCGTTTGCGGCTGGGCGTTGTTGGCGGAGGACGGATCTCTGTTACGCAAGCAACGGCCGCGCGGATGACCGACCGGTGGGAGGTCACCGCAGGCGCGCTCAGTTCAGATGGCGCGCGCAGCAAGGCGCGCGGAGCTGAGTGGTTCTTGCCAGTAGACAGGTGCTATGCGTCCTTCGACGAGATGGCAAAGGCCGAGGCGGCGCGCCCGGATGGCGTAGATGCCGTCATGATCACTACCCCGAACCACGTTCATTTTGAAGCCGCCAAAACGTTTCTGGAGGCGGGTATTGACGTGCTGTGCGACAAGCCCCTGACCAACGAAGTCGACGAGGCCGAGGGGCTTGAGGACATTACCGCGCGCACGGGACACATCTTTGCTGTCGGCTATGCGATGTCATGTTTTCCAGTAATCCGTCAGGCCAAACAAATCGTGGCGGAAGGCGGCATCGGTAAAATCAACCAAATCCACGTCGAGTTCATGCAAGACTGGATGACGCCCGATGATGTGGCTGATGCGCCCCACGTCAAATGGCGGCTGGACCCAAAGATTTCTGGTCCGACCAGCTGTGTCGGCGATATCGGCACCCATGCCGCGCATCTCGCCAGTTTTGTCTCGGGCCTGCCCTTGACCGACCTACGGGCTGAGTTTCATGTCTGCGGCGCGCCAAAGCCTTTGGAAGACACGGTGTTCATGTTCACCCGCTACCAAAATGAAATTCCGGGAACCTTGATGGCAACACGCCTTGCCCCGGGAAATCGGGGTGGGTTGAGGTTGCGGATATTTGGGAGCGAAGGCGGCCTCGAGTGGGATTTAGAGAATTCGGAGCAGCTGAAGTTCAATCGGTTTGGTGAACCGGATAATATCATAAGCCGAGGTCACGGGCATGGCATCGGCCCCGGCGCAGAACGTCTGATCCGTACCGCGCGCGGCTTCCCCGAAGGGATTATCGAAGCTTGGGCCAACCTTTACACGGAATTTGCCATGGCCGTAGCCGCGCGTCGGGATGGCGTTACCGTTCCGGCCGATTGGCTTGCTTACCCCAGTGTCGAACAAGGCGCAGACGGTGTCCGATTCATTGATGCCTCTGTGCGCTCTCACCAGTCCGGAGGTGACTGGGTCACCATCTAATGCTCTGCCAGCACAAAGGTTAAACACGCCCGGGCTATTGCTCGGGCGTTTCTATTTTCTGCTCAGCATTAAAAGTTGATATTTTAAAAAATATCAGATATTTTTAACTACGTGTGATGAAAATAAGATTCGCAGACACCCGGAGCTGTCATTCATGGCGAAACCCGAAGAGGCTGGCACACGCCCCTCTCTCTATTCCTTGGCGCATCTGACGCTGATTGGCTGTACGCCGCCCGAGCTGGTCTATATCGCCGCACGGGCCGGTTACGATGCCGTCAGCCCCCGGTTCATTCCGATGCATGTGCCTGGAGAGTTCACCCAGTCCCCGATCGACAAGGCTCAGGTGCAGGCTACCAAAACTGCGCTTTCAACAACCGGTCTGAAAGTCCTCGATGTCGAGCTTGCGCGCATTACCGAAGATGTTGATCCGCGCAGTTTCGAGCCGTCGCTGGAGATCGGCGGGGAACTGGGCGCCAAGCGTATGATCATGAGCGCGTGGACCAACACCCGCGATGATCGTGACTTCCTGATCGACGTCTATTCCGAGACCTGCGAACTGGCGGCTCCGTATGGGCTAACAGTGGACCTTGAGTTTCCAAGCTTCTCCCGCTTGCGCACTCTGGATGAGGCGCTTGATATCGTGCGTGCCTCCGATCAGCCCAACGGCGGTATTCTGGTCGATACGCTTTACCTGCACCTCAGCCGCGTGGATTTGGGAGAGTTGCTACACGTCCCCTCGGATCTGTTTCATTTCCTGCATATCTCTGATTGCCTGCCTGGCATCGCCGATACGCGTGAGGGCATGATCCAGTTGGCCCGCGATGCGCGGCTCTATCCCGGCGAAGGCTGGATTGATTTCACCGGCATAATCGAACGGATGCCACCCGTCGACTATTCCATTGAATTGCCCAACCAAAGCCGCGTTGCCGAGTTGGGATATGAAGAACACGCGCGTCGCTGTCTCAGCCACGCCAAGCGAACATTCGGCGAGGCGCGGTCACAGCGTCGTGTGCCCGATGCTGCAATTCTAAAACACCAAGAGGATCATCATGGGCAAAGAGCTCACTGAAAACGACCGCAACATGGCGGCCGATATGCTGGCACGCGCCCGTGCTGCCATGGCCGAGATCGAGGATTGGGATCAGGGCAGGCTGGACCGCCTGTCTCAAGCCATCGCGTGGTATGCTGGGAACGAGAAAACCTTCACGCGTCTAGCCCAGCAAGGCGTGGACGAAAGCGGTATCGGAGATCGCGAAGGGCGTCCTGCGAAGCGATTTAAGATTCACATGGTGCTGCGTGATGTTCTGCGCACGCCCTCGACGGGGATCGTCGAAGTCGACGAAGAAAAGGGGCTCTCGAAATACGCCAAACCTGCTGGTGTGATCGCATCCTTGATTCCCATGACCAACCCTGCGATGACGCCACCGGTGACCGGCGTGTCCGCCGCGAACGCCCGGAATGCAGTCATCTTCAGCCCGCACCCGCGAACCGCCCATACCACCTTTGAGATGGTCGAGGTCATGCGCGCAGCCTGCCGTGCCGCCGGTGCCCCCGAAGACCTATTCCAGTCGATCCGCAAACCATCGATCCCGTTAACACAGCACCTCATGGAGATTTGTGACCTGACTCTGGCAACGGGTGGCAAGCCGATGGTCAAAGCGGCCTACAGTTCTGGGCGCCCGGCCTATGGCGTCGGCGCGGGCAATTCGTCCATCGTCATCGATGAAACCGCCGATCTGGACATCGCTGCGCAGAACACTCGCATTTCAAAGACCTCCGACTTTGGGTCGGGCTGCTCGGCCGACGGCAACATCATCATCCAGCGCTCAGTTTACGACGATATGGTCCAGGCGCTTCAAGCTGAGGGTGGCTACCTGTGTTCGGATGAAGAGAAGGCCATGCTAGAAGCGGCCATGTGGGACGAGAAGGGAAACCGTACGTTCCCGACCATCGCCTGTCCGCCGCAGCAAACGGCCAAGGTCTCCGGTTTTAGCATCCCCGAAGATCGCAAGTTTCTGATGGTTGAAAATCAGGGGCAAATCGGGCCGCAGCACAAGTTCTCGAAGGAAAAACTGACCACGCTGATGGCGCTTTATCACTTCGACACGTTCGATGACGCGTTGGAAACGGTCAGCCGGATTTACAATACCGGAGGTAAGGGCCATTCCTGCGGGATTTATAGCCATAATGACGATCACATCGATCGGCTCGCTCGCCTTGCTCCGGTCAGCCGTATGATGGTGCGACAGCCTCAGTCCAAGGCCAATGCGGGTGCCTGGACCAATGGCATGCCTATGACCAGCAGCCTGGGCTGCGGCATCTGGGGCGGCAACATCACCAACGAAAACGTCACTATGAAACACATGATGAACTACACTTGGGTCAGCCGTCCGATCCCTGAGGATCGCCCCTCGGAGCCGGACCTGTTCGGTGAGTTCTACGGACAGGAGGTCGCGTGATGGACGGAGCTAAATTGGAAGGCAAAACCGTTGCTGAGCACATCGTCGATTTCCTTGAGCGTCGTGAGGTCAAACATGTGTTCGGTCTATGCGGCCACACGAATATAGCGGTTCTGGCCGCGTTGGCGGAAAGCCCCATCGATTTCGTCACCGTACGGCACGAACAAATAGCCAGCCACGCGGCGGACGCATATGCCCGCGTGACGGGCAAGGCCTCGGTGGTGCTGTCCCACCTCTCCCCGGGACTGACCAATTGCGCCACCGGGGTCGCCAACGCGGCCTTGGACTGTATCCCTATGGTCGTGATCGCGGGCGATATTCCTACGCATTACTATGGTAAACACCCGCATCAGGAGGTGAACCTGCACGCAGACGCTGCCCAATGGGAGATTTATCGCCCCTTCGTCAAACGTGCTTGGCGGGTGGATCGCGCCGACCTGATGGCCGAAATCTTGGAAAAGGCGTTCCATCTGGCTGAAAGCGGTCAGCCCGGGCCGGTGCTGGTCAATGTGCCGATGGACATCTTCTCCGAGGTGATCCCCTCGGACAGCTTCGACCGTATCCGCGATAACACGCGCGCGCTCAAGAAACCGTCGATTGACGACGAGACAGCGGGAGAGATTGTCGAAGCGTTGGCTAAAGCCGAAAACCCAGTCGCTTATGTCGGGGGTGGTATTCTTCTGGCACAGGCCAGCGAGGAGTTGCGAGAATTTGTTGAACATATGGGCCTTCCAGTCGCGCATTCCCTGATGGGTAAAGGCGCGTTGCGAGACGACCATCCACTTGTGCTGGGAATGACCGGGTTTTGGGGCACCGAATTGGTCAACCAGTCCTGCTTGAATGCGGACTACATCTTTGCGGTGGGAACCCGGTTCAAAGAGGCCGATTGTTCCAGCTGGTATCCCGGCTATACGTTCAACATTCCCGGCTCGAAGGTCATCCATATCGACATCGAACCGCAGGAAATCGGTCGGAACTATCCCACCGAGATCGGCGTCGTTGCTGACGCCAAGGCCGCTTTGCGCGTCCTCAACCGGGTCGCCCGCGAGATGTATCCGGACGGTTTCAAACGCCCCGCTCTGGAACAGAAGATCGCCGACTTCCGCACGGATTTCAAAGCACACAACGTGGAAATGGCGACCTCAGCAGCCTTTCCGATGATGCCCGAGCGTATTCTGGCAGATACCCGCAAGGCACTGCCCGAGGATGCCATCATCACCACTGACGTTGGGTGGAACAAGAACGGTGTCGGGCAACAGTTCGACATTTTGACGCCGGGTTCAATCCTGACCCCGGGCGGGTTCGCGACGATGGGTTTCGGTCCTCCGGGTGCGATCGGCGCGAAACTGGCGGCACCTGATCGTGTGGTGATCAGCCTTGTTGGCGATGGTGGTTTCGGCCAAAACCCGTCGATGCTGGCAACGGCCGTCGAACTCGATCTGGGCATTATCTGGCTGGTCATGAACAACAACGCCTTCGGAACCATAGCAGGTCTGCAAAAGGCGCATTACGGTCTGACCTATGGAACCACGTTCCCCGGATCAGCCGCCGCACCCGCAAACGGACCGGGCTATGCCGACATCGCGCGAGCCTACGGCGCGGAAGGGCATAGGCTCAGCGCTGCCGACGAACTGTTGCCCGCACTGGAAGCGGCAATCGCCAGTGGCAAGCCAACCGTGCTCGATGTGCCAATGATCAACAACCCAACACCAACGACCGGACATTGGAACATTTTGGACATATACTCGCCGGACAAAGAGATATCTCACGTCGCGACTTGATGAAACTGGGCGCGTTCAGGCGCGCCCAGTTTCTTGTGAGAATGAACATCCGTGCTCGAGCAAATACCCGTCTTAGTGTTGCAAAGATTGCTATGGCAAACCGAAGATTAGTCGCGGCCTGACATCAAGCGGCGTAGGCTGAAAGAAAGACAGAAAGAAAAACGGAAGCTGTTATTTCCTTCATGGCCTTGGTGGGATAGTTTTTGTCGGTTCCTGTGCGTGCCCGGGAAAGCTGAACCGGTGCCTGAACGAACTTGCCGAAGTCATCCAGCCGTGTTCAGCTAAGAGTTCCGAGCCGGCATAGTGCACGTCGTCGCCTTCTTGCGCGGCAACTTCCGCGTCATTGAGCCGACGTTGCAAAGCTGTCGCACGTTTGCCCAGATCGTTTGAAATCGGCGTTGGAAGATTTAGGGCAACGCGGTCTCCAGCGGCGCGCAGCAAAGGCTCGACGTCGGTCCATTGTCTGTTCCTTGCGGTCTGCCGGAGACGTCGGTTTTCTTCCTGCAGCGCTTCGATCCTCTGGTCGACCTCGCCAGCGCTCAAGGCACTGTCTTGGTTTTGCTCTTGCAACATGACCTCAAGTGCTGAGCGTAGCATCTCGGTCAAGACGGCTTTGGCGGTCTCGGGGGTCCGCGAATCTTTAATCAGTGCTTCCACGTGTATTTTCTCCATCTGTTCGAGGACGGTGAGCAACGCGGCTGCGCGATTCACGGCGTCGAGCGGGAGGTCGGTTTGCAGCGGCAGGCAAAGAAACTGGTTTGGGACCTGGTTTGATATTTTTTTTGGCAGGCGTTTTCGGAAATAGAAAATACGGTCGCGGCGCATTAGTTAGGGGCCTGCATAGTCACCGGGTTTGCGCTACAGACCGCCGTATCGATTTCTGGCAGTCTGTGTTACATCGGATTTTTCGGGGGCTCTGTCGCCCCTTATTTTCCTGACTTTTCTTGAAAAGGTGGCTGGGGTGGTAGGATTGGAGCGCAACGTCATAGTTGTTTAAAAACAGTATCTTATGGGAATTTTTCTTATGAGATGTTGCGTGATTTGTTGCGGGAAATCCTTAGTTGTTGCAAATTTAAAAAATCGCAACAGTAATCTACAAATCGAAACCTTTCGAGCCATCCTGATTCGCTTTGCGTGAGACTTTAAGTTCACGAATATTCAGAATAACCCCTTTTAAAAAAATATTTTTCCAGTTTTTTACACTTGCTGCAGTTTTACCCACAACCTTGTACAATCTTAATAAATCAAGATTGTACAAGGTTGTGATATTCATGTCAACTTCCTAATACATTGAAAAATAATGGTAAAAATTCTTTTCTTTCCCGAGGCGCCGCCGTCAACACAATATTGCCAGGTAAATTCAAATATGCGATGCGTTTTCTTATGACGCAACAAAGTGCCATTATTGATCTGCGCTTAGAGGCAATTGAGCGGGAACTCTACGACCTAGAGTGCGAGCGGATATTGTGGGGTTCGATTGGGCCAACTTTGGCGAAGTGGGAAGGATTGCTGAAGGAGGGAGATAAGTTAACTGCGCGGTATGCGAGTAAGTTCAAAGTTCTTGCGTTGGTCGCAGAGTATTTGGGCGAGAAGGATCGCGTTGTTTACGGCGGGTCCAGTACACGCGAACTCTTTCGGCATGTTGAGCGAAAAATGGTGGGAACTGATGCGGTCAACTACAATACTTTTAGGAGCCATATGGCTAGGTTTCTCAAAGAGGGCCGCCTTTATTACAGCGATGAAACTCATCAGTGGAGGGTGGTCAAAAATGAGTACTCAGCCGTTGAGCTAAAAGTGGATGATGAGGACGAGGAGTACCGGGCCAGCAAGGCCGAATAAACAATGAAAGCCCGGGTCATTTCTGACGCGAGCTTTCAAATGAATTCTGTATCGTGCGACCGGGGCTCGACGATGCGGAGCCTCTCGATAGCGCAACCCAGTCTCCTAAGCAAAGACAGGTTTAGCGCATATCGGGTTAAAGGGCAATATACGCCCCTAAGGAGGGTAGTGGAATGACTAAGGTATCTTTCACTCCGCCGCCTCCCGGTTACCGGTACGTGTTCCGCCCATGGCGGACGTGTCCCAAGACCGGAAAGCGACTGTACGCGAGCGCGTATGGGCTGCGTGCATGGCCGATTTTGGTTCCTGTATAGGTCAACTGGCTTGCGCTAAAAGAAGAACTAAGGGAGGGGCGGCTTTCGGGCTGCCCCTTCTTTGTGTTTGCAATGTTGCGGGATTTGTTGCGGGAATAGGTTCGAATGATATAAGCGGAGGTCAGCTTCACTAGATTTTATTCAATAAAATCAATAACTTATGTGGTAAATTGGCTGGGGTGGTAGGATTCGAACCTACGGTACACTGTACCAAAAACAGTTGCCTTACCACTTGGCTACACCCCAACGGTGAGGCGCTGTCTACGATTGTTGATCGGTGGGTTCAAGACCTTTCAGACAAAAAAATGAGTGCGGATTGAAAAAAATCTAAAGGCGCTAATCGAAGATCTGAGAGTGGCTTGTTTTCCTGGGAAAGGTGTTCAATCCTGCTGTGATCTGGTCGTTTGCCAGAGCCGCGGAGTTTATGCGGAATGGGTCGCCCATAAAGCCTGATCTTGCGGTGCGGTTTTTGAAATCTAATGTTTCGCGATGGGCTGGATGCGCGCATTGGTGGCAGGGCGTTCGGGTTGGAAGCTCTGAAAGGGAAGAGAATGAAGTTTCTACGTACGCCAGATACCTGGTTTGACGGGCTCTCAGATTATCCGTTTGCACCGAATTACGCGCAGGTGGATGACACCGAAGGCGGCCAGTTGCGGATGCATTATGTGGATGAAGGGCCAGCCGAGGCCGATCCGATACTGATGATGCATGGCGAGCCAAGCTGGTCCTACCTTTACCGTCACATGATTGCGGGATTCGTCGCGCAGGGACATCGCGCGGTTGCGCCAGACCTGATTGGGTTCGGGCGATCCGACAAGCCAACTGAACGAAGCGACTACACTTATGAGCGGCACGTGGCTTGGATGGGTGAGTGGTTGCGCAAGGTAAACCTGCGCAACATCACTCTGGTTTGCCAGGACTGGGGCGGGCTAATCGGGCTGCGGTTATGGGCAGAGATGCCGGAGAGGTTCGCGCGCATAGTGATTGCCAACACGGCGCTGCCAACTGGCGATCAGCCAATGGGCGCAGCGTTTGAGAACTGGCGCAGGTTCAGCCAGGAGGTTCCGGTATTTCCGGCCGGTGGAATTCTGAAAGGCGGAACTGTATCGTCACTGTCCGAAGACGTTATCGCGGCCTATGATACGCCTTTTCCAGATGAAAGTTACAAGGCCGGGGCGCGGCAGTTTCCTATGCTAGTGCCAGCGACGCCTGATGATCCGTCCTCGGGTCCGAACCGGCGGGCTTGGGAGGTGATCCGAGGGCTTCAGACACCTGTCCTCACTGCTTTCGGGGCCGATGATCTGGTCATGGCGGGGATTGATGCGGTGTTCCAGAAACTGTGCCCGGGGGCCGCAGGGCAGCCTCATGTTATCTTGCCGAATGCGGGGCATTTCTTGCAAGAAGACGTTGGTCCGGAACTGGTCAAGCTGACCTGCGATTTCATCGCGCGCACACCCCTATCCGACTAGGTTATTCTCGGATTTCGGCTGGGTCGACGCCCCAAAGGTTCGTTTTCTGTGCCCAGCCGCGATACCCGCCCGCAGAAATCTGACACCAATCCAACGAACAGCTGCCAAGGCGCGCCACGACGCCGGTTTCAAATTGGGCGCTGACCGGGGCCTTTGGGTCCGGACTGGTGTACACGGGCAGTAGTTCGGCATCGACTAACACCGTTCGAACACCGGACAACAGGGCGTAGTGCACCCATCCCCCGGCGCCGTCGCGGTCCTGAACCCTGCGCCAGTTTCCGTATTCTGCCGTTATCTGCAGTGGCATGCCGCGCCGTTTGAAAACCCAATCGATTCGGTGAGTCAGTGATGGGCCTCGGCGCACATTGCCCTCGGCGGCTTTCATCGAGACAAACCGTGGAAGGGGCAGGTTGGTGACTTGGCCACGCTTGTCCTGCGCGCTGGCGGGCAGGGTGCCAAGCACGGTTAGGAAAACAGCGAATGCCGCCGAAACAAGGCGTTTTACGGGTAGAAAACCACTCACTTACTGTCTGCTCTTGTGCCTGTTGATCTTGCTTCGAAAAAAGGTCGACTCAATGCCTATGGGGTTCTTGTGCCCCGCCTTATCCTGCGCCACGATGACATGGCGCGCGAAGGTTTGCAAAGCAGTGGGAGTGCAGAGGTGTCAAGAGAACGTCTGAGTGTTGTCGTTACGCGACGGTTGCCCGAGGCGGTTGAAACCCGGTTAAGCGAATTGTTCGATGTGCAGTTGCGCGACGATGACAGCCCGATGACCCGCGAAGAACTGGTGAAGGCCGTGAAAACCGCCGATGTTCTGGTGCCAACCGTGACCGATACGATCGACGGTGGCCTTTTGGGGCAAGCGGGTGAAAACCTGCGCTTGATCGCGAATTACGGGGCAGGGGTCGACAATATCGATGTCTCGACCGCGCGTCAGAGGGGCATTCTGGTGTCGAACACCCCGGGGGTTCTGACCGACGATACCGCTGATATGACCATGGCGCTGATTCTCGCTGTGACCCGCCGAATTCCCGAGGGTCTGTCTGTCATGCAAAAGGGCGATTGGACCGGGTGGGCGCCGAATGCCTTGTTGGGCGGACGTATCGGCGGGCGGCGTTTGGGCGTTCTTGGCATGGGGCGTATCGGCCAGGCCGTGGCCCGCCGTGCCAGCGCATTTGGAATGCAAGTACATTACCACAACCGTCGCAGGCTTCGCCCCGAGACCGAACAAGAGATGGAAGCGACCTACTGGGAAAGCCTTGATCAGATGGTGGCGCGAATGGATGTGATTTCGGTCCATTGCCCGTCGACACCGTCTACCTTCCATTTGATGAATGCACGGCGGCTGAAATTGATGAAGCCGACAGCCGTTATTGTGAATACCTCAAGGGGTGAGGTGATCGACGAAAACGCTCTGACGCGTCGGATACGCTCGGGCGAAATCGCCGGCGCGGGCCTGGATGTCTATGAGCATGGGACGGATGTGAACCCAAGATTGCGACAGTTACCAAACGTTGTTCTGCTGCCCCACATGGGGTCGGCCACGTTAGAGGGCCGGATCGAAATGGGCGAGAAAGTTATTATAAATATTAAGACTTTCGAAGACGGTCACCGCCCGCCGGATCAGGTGGTCCCCGCAATGCTTTGATCAGGTGTTTCCCGCGTTTTGATGCGGGCGGTGCCAATTTACACACGCATATTTTCAGGAGGATACGATGAAACGAAGTCTGATTTCGGGAGTGTTGCTGTCGGCGGTGGTGCTGGCAGGACCATTGACTGCTCAGGAGACGGCGGATGCCGTTGCGCCCGAAGGCGCGTCCGAGGGGCAGGTGCAAGGCCTGACCGAAGAGGTGATCGCTGCGCTTGAGGCAAAGATGGCAGGGCAGCCGGTCACATCTGAAAACTGGATGGTCGCTGCTGCGAATCCATTGGCGGTTGAAGCAGGCGCAAAGGTTTTGCGCGCTGGCGGGTCTGCGGCTGATGCAATGATCGCCGTTCAGGTTGTGCTGGGGTTGGTCGAACCGCAATCGTCGGGCCTTGGTGGCGGTGCATTTTTGGTTTGGTATGACGCTGCATCGGGCAAGCTGACCACACTGGACGGGCGTGAAACGGCCCCGCTTGAGGCGAACCACAGGCTGTTCCATGACGAAAACGGCGAACCGCTGAAGTTCTTTGATGCAGTTGTCGGCGGATTGTCGGTGGGCACACCCGGGACACCGGCCTTGCTGGAAGAGGCACACCGGCGCTGGGGCCGCAGTCCCTGGCCAAGCCTGTTTGCCGATGGCATCGCGTTGGCGGACGACGGCTTCCTGGTATCTCCGCGCCTTGCTGGCCTGATCGAAAAAGATGCCGAACGCCTGTCGCGCTTTCCTGCAACCGCAGAATATTTCTTGCCCGGCGGTAAGCCGCTTGAGCAGGGGCAACGCCTGACCAACCCGGCCTATGCCGAAACTCTGCGTATTTTGGCCGACGAAGGCTCGGCTGGCTTTTATGGTGGTGAAGTTGCCGCTGGCATCGTCAGCACCGTACGCAACGCCGAAGGCAACCCGGGCGTTCTGTCGGGAATTGATCTGGCGCTGTATCAGGTGATCGAGCGTAAACCAGTGTGCGCTACCTATCGCGCCTATGAGGTCTGCGGCATGGGCCCACCATCGTCAGGCGCGCTGACTGTCGGTCAGATTCTGGGCATGCTGGACGGCTATGATCTGGCTGCAATGGGCCCCGAAGACACCAATGCATGGCGCCTGATCGGTGATGCCTCTCGTCTGGCTTTCGCAGATCGCGGTCGCTATATGGCCGATCATGATTTTGTTCCCATGCCCACACAGGGCTTGGTTGATCCATCTTATCTGTCCGACCGTGGCGCTCTGTTAGGCGGAGAAGCCGCACTGACAGAGGTCGCACCGGGTAACCCCGAGTTTGATCATGCGTCGAATTGGGCCGACGATGTCTCGATCGAGTTACCCTCAACCTCGCATATCTCGATCGTTGATCAGTACGGAAACGTCCTGTCGATGACGACGACGATTGAGAACGGGTTCGGTTCACGACTGATGACAAACGGGTTTCTGCTAAACAACGAATTGACGGACTTCTCGTTCAAAACGCACAGTGCCGGTGTTCCAATTGCCAACCGGTTGGAGCCTGGCAAACGCCCACGTTCGTCGATGAGCCCGACAATTGTGATGCAGGACGGCGCGCCTGTTCTGGCCATCGGATCGCCGGGCGGTAGCCGTATCATCGGCTATGTTGCCAAGTCGATCATCGCCTGGGCAGATTGGGACATGGATGTGCAGCAAGCTCTTTCACTGCCGCATCTCGTCAATCGTTTTGGCACTTATGATGTCGAAGTGGGAACCGCCGCCGAAGGGTTCTCGGACCCGCTAATCGAGCTGGGTTTTGAAGTGAACCCGCGCGACCTGACATCGGGCCTGCATGCGATTGAGATCGGAGATGTGCTGGTCGGTGGTGCCGATCCACGTCGTGAAGGAATTGCGCTGGGCGAATAGCCCGGCGTTTCAAAGGGGAAGACCATGGTGCAGGCAGTCGCTTTGCCGCGAAATGAAGTGGGGATCGAGGCAGCTGTCGGCATCCTGAAGCAAAAGTTTGGTGACCGGTTGCAAACCGGTCAGGCAATCCGCGAACAACATGGTCACACGACCACCTGGATCGAAAACCAATCCCCGGATGCTGTGGTTTTTCCGCATTCCACGGAAGAGGTCTCCGAGATCGTCAAAACCTGCGCCACGCACAAGGTACCGGTGATTGCATTTGGTACGGGTACATCGTTGGAGGGTCACGTGAACGCCCCTGCTGGTGGTATCTCGGTTGACCTGACCCAGATGAACAAGGTGCTGGCTGTGAACCCGGGTGATCTGGATTGCGTCGTACAGCCGGGTGTGACGCGCGAAGACCTGAATACCCATTTGCGGGATCAGGGTTTGTTCTTTCCGATTGACCCCGGCGCGAATGCTTCGTTGGGCGGAATGGCGGCGACGCGGGCGTCCGGGACCAACGCGGTTCGCTATGGCACGATGAAGGACAATGTCCTTAGTCTTGAGGCGGTCATGCCGGATGGGCAGATCATCCGAACCGGGCGCCGGGCCAAGAAATCCTCGGCGGGTTACGACCTGACCCGACTGCTGATCGGGGCCGAAGGGACGTTGGGCATCATCACCGAACTCACCTTGCGCCTGCAGGGCATCCCCGAGGCGATCACCTCGGCCCGTTGTTCATTTCCGTCGGTGGATGCGGCCTGTCAGGCTGTCATGATGACGATCCAATATGGTGTTCCGGTGGCGCGGATCGAGCTGCTGGATGAAATGTCGGTCCAGGCCGCTAATGCCTATTCCGGGCTGAGCCTGCCGGAAACTCCATTGCTCTTGCTCGAGTTCCACGGATCGGAAAACGGTGCGGTCGAACAGTCCGAAACCTTTAACCAGATCGCGGAAGAGTTCGGTGGCACCGATTTTGCGGCGACTTCAACGACTGAGGAACGCAATAAACTCTGGCAAGCCCGGCATGATATGTACTGGGCTTCCTTGCAACTGCGTCCGGGCGCGCGGGGAATTTCCACGGATGTCTGCGTCCCGATCTCGCGTTTGGCAAAGTGCGTCACAGCGACTCAGGACAAAGCGCGTGAGCTAGGACTTATGGCCCCCGTGGTTGGGCATGTCGGGGATGGCAACTTTCATTCCTTGCTGCTGATCGACATGGAAAACGCGGACGAAGTCAGCAAAGCTGACCAATTCGTCGGTTGGCTGAATGATCTGGCTATTTCGATGGAAGGCACGTGCACGGGCGAACATGGGATCGGACAGGGCAAACAGCCCTACCTGGTCAAAGAGCTTGGACCAGCGGTCACGTATATGACTGCCATCAAAAAGGCACTGGACCCCGATAACATCATGAACCCCGGAAAGATCCTGTCGAACACGTAGAAACGGCGCATCCTTGGGAATTCCGCCTCAGAGCCACAAGGGTGCCCAATTCTGCTGCTATCAATTGCGAAAATGAGGAGCAATTGATTTTGAGGTCATAATGGGCGCGCTAAGGTTCATTGGGTTTGCGTTGATAGTTGGTCTGGTCCTTGCGGGGCTAGATTACTTCCAGCAGGACAAAAAAACAGACGGTACGCTTTCGTTGAGCGGTTATGTTGAAACCATCTCAGCTCGGTTCGATCAAAGCCAAAAAGAGCGGGAAGTGAAACAAGCGGCGCGAGAACGTCAAAAGCTATGGGATGCCGGTGCAAAAGCTTTTCTTCCGAGCCCCCCAGAAGGGTGGGCGCAATATGCCCTGATCGAGCCCGACGCCAAGGCAGTCTCCAGAGTTCTTTCAGAATTTGGGCCAGTACCCCTTATTAGTTCGATCAGCGGGCCCGCCGAATTGCTTCAGCTCAACGCTGCCGGTAAAGACGGTGCGCTTCGAAAGCTGAATGAGACAGGCACTGTTTACGCAAAAGAAGATGAACTGATCTGGCTTGATATCACCCTCAAACCCCAAGCGGCACGAAACACTTTGGCCGGATTGGCACTGAGTGCGCAGGATGCTTTTCTGGATGGGATGAAGGCCGAACGAGGGTATGCGGTGATTGACGGCGTCGCTTTCATCGAAACAACCGGAAATCTGCTGGATGATACCAAAAAGACCAACCATCGCGCGTTCACAGGGCGTATCGGTTTTGATCAAGAGGTGGTTATCCGCCTTCACGCAGATGCCAGCGATGCGACGATCCGAGAGTTTCTTGGCCTCGTCGATTATGCAGGCCTGAACGCATTGCTGCCGCATCCGGCCCTGGTTGTCGGCAACGGAATCGAAGTTCCCCTGATCCGGCAGCCCGAAATAGCGGGTGAAATGCACGATCTCTATGAAACGATGCAAATCGCGCAGCTAAGGTTGGGTCAGGAAAAGCTGGAAAATCTGGATGCGGCCGCTTTGTTAGCGAATACGCTAAGCAGTTCGGGCTTTAATTCCGAGGGCGTCATGGACATCACCAACGGCGAAGTCTTCGAAAATCAGGAACTGTCGCAGCTATCTTACATTCGCACGCAGAACCTGCTGCTTGCCTCCGCGTTGAGCGAGGTGGAAACCGAAGTGGCCAGCACAGGTGGTATCGGTGGGTTCATTAAGGGATTGATGGGCAAAGTGGCCCACGCCAACGCGAACGCGGATGAGCCCGAACCTCAGGTTGCCCCATCGGCTGAGGTCAAGGTCAGGAAGGGCGGTTTGGGTAAGTCATCCTGTGCCACGTTGGGCAGCAGCAAACGGTGCTCTGTCGGGGGCAACTGAAACCCTTCGCACGAAAAATCGACGCTCTGCGCCGTGCACGGGTCGTTTTCTTTATATCACTGGTCGGATGAATGTCGCGCCGGGGCATTCAAATGCGCCATATGGTGTCAACTGAATTCAAGGGGAGACGCCCGGTAATGAAAACCCAAGTCAAAGCACTGGTTGTTGGCGGCGGTGCCGTCGGCACTTCGATTGCATATCACCTGGCCAAGGCAGGCTGGGACGATGTGATGCTAGTCGAACGGGATGAGCTGACCTCAGGGTCCACATGGCACGCAGCGGGGCTGTTGCCGCTGTTCAACATGTCCTATGCGACGACACACATCCACAAGTACTCGGTCGACTTCTACAAGCAGCTTGAGGAAGAAACCGGTTTGAACGCGGGCTTTGCCGTAGTTGGCAATCTGCGCATGGCACAGACGCAAGAGCGCATGGATGAATACATGCTCTATGCGTCCACGGCTGAGACTTGTGATGTCGCATATGAATGGCTGACCCCTGATCAAATCAAGGAACGCTGGCCACTGATCGAGACTTCAGATCTGAAGGGCGCGATCTATCACACCGAAGATGGCTACATTAACCCCGCCGACGTAACGCAGGCGATGGCCAAGGGTGCCCGTCAGCGCGGTGTGGAAATTGTCCGTAAGATGCAGGCCGATGCCTTCCACTGGAATGGCACTCATTGGGAAGTCACCTGCACCAAAATGGTCGAGAAGGGCGGTAACCTCATTCCGTCGGATGAGCAGGTGGTTATCACCGCCGAGCATGTCGTGACCGCATCGGGCAACCACGCGCAGCGCACGGCCAAGATGCTGGGCATCAAGATGCCCGCGATCCCGGTCGAGCATACCTTTATCGTCATGGACAAAGACCCTGAGCTGGTCAAATGGCGTGAAGCGGGCAACCCCGAACACCCTGTTGTCCGTGATGCTGACAACGAATCTTATGCACGCGAGGAGCGCGGCGGTTGGATTTTGGGGATCTATGAACATGGTGCGCCGGCGCAGTTCGAACACGGCGTGCCGGACAGCTTCCGTGCTGATCTGTTCCCGCTCGATCTCGACCGGATTGCAGACCAGTATATGGCAATGGCCGAGCGCGTGCCGTCCTGTGCCGAATCCGGCTTGAAAGACGATTTCAACGGCCCGATCTGCTACACGCCCGACGGCAACCCGCTGGTTGGTCCCGCGCCTGGCTTGCGCAACATGTGGTTGGCCGAGGGGTTCTCGTTCGGTATCACCGCCGCAGGCGGCACCGGCTATTATCTGGCGCAGATGATGGTCGACGGCGAAGCCGAGATCGACATGGCTTCGCTGGACCCCAAACGTTACTCGTCGAACTGGATGACCACCGAGTTTGCAGCACGTAAGAATGAAGAGTGCTATGAGCACGTCTATATCCTGCACCACCCCGACGAAGAGCGCGCTGCCTGCCGCCCGCTGCGGACTGTTCCGGCCTATGACCGTCAGAAAGCGCGTGGCGCACAGTTTGGCTGGGTTAACGGCTGGGAGCGCCCGAACTACTTTGGTCCGCTGGATGCACCCGAAAACTTCGACCATGATGCCCGCTCGTTCCGCCGCGGTGGCTGGTGGCAGCATGCCGTTGACGAAGCAAAGGCGATCCGCGAAGGCGTTGGCCTGATCGACGCATCGGCCTTCACAAAGCATGTCGTCAAAGGCCCCGGTGCGACCCAGTTCCTGGATTGGTTCACCTGCAACAAGCTGCCCAAGGTCGGTCGTATCAACCTGACCTACGCGCTGACCTCGCACGGTACCACCCGCACCGAATACACCATCGTCCGTAACGGCGAGAACAACTACTACATCGTCTCTGCCGGTGCCTGGACTGAGTACGACGCCGATTACCTGCGCAAGGCGGCCGAGGACAAGATGGAGGAGTTCGGTTACATCGAGATCCAAGATGTGACCACTCAGTGGGGCGTTTTTGCCATCGCCGGACCCAAATCGCGGGACGTTCTGAAAGAGGTCATCAAAGACGCCGATCCGGAAACCGCACTGTCCAACAAGCGCTTCCCATGGCTGTCGGCCCGCCAGATCGAACTGGGCATGTGCCCGGTCAACGCGATCCGTGTGGCCTATACCGGTGAGCTGGGCTGGGAATTGCACCACCCGATCGAGATGCAGAACTACCTGTTCGACCTACTGGAAAAAGCTGGTGAGAAACACGGTATGAAGCTGGTCGGTGCCCGCGCCCAGAACTGGTTGCGTCAGGAGAAATCCTATCGCGCCTTCGGCACCGAGCTGGGCCGCGACGCGACCCCGCTAGAAGCCGACCTGCCGCGCTTTGTCGACCTGTCCAAAGACTTCTATGGCAAGGCCAAGCTGGAAGAGACTGGCGTACGCGTGAAATGCTGCACCCTGCTAATCGACGGGCCGGAGGATGCCGATCCGTGGGGCCGTGAAGTGCTGTATACGCCGGAAGGTGAACGCGTCGGTCGTCTGACCTCGGGCGGTTATTCGGTCGCCTTCGAGAAATCCATCGGCATGGGCTATGTGAAACCCGATCTGGCGGTCGAAGGCACCAAGCTGAAGGTCAAGCTTCAGGACAAATTGTGGGATGCGGTCGTAACATGCGACAGCCCCTACGATCCGAAAAACGAAACTATCCGCAAGGACGGATGATCAAGCAAAGGCCCCGGAGATCTCCGGGGCCTTTCTTCATACTGATAGCTCGTCAAAGCATTCCAACGCCTTGGCCGCATACATCATCGACGGTCCTCCGCCCATTTGAATGGCCATGGCCAGAACGTCTGACACTTCTTCGCGGCTTGCTCCGGTATTGATCAGAGCTTCGGTGTGTAGCGTTATGCAAGGTTCGCAACGGGCAGCGATGGACATACCCAAAGCGATCAGCTCTTTGGTTTTGTAGTCCAGCGAACCGCCTTCTTTAACGGTTTTTCCCAGCGCACCGAAGGCACGGGCGGTATCAGGGATTGCAGCGTTGAGGTTGCGCAGATTGTTGCGCGTATCCGACAGCTTGTCTTGCCAATTCATTTGTGGGCTTCCTTTAAACATATCACCTTGTGAATATGTTTATGGAAGCTGCCTGACTTTGATCTTGATCAGACTGCAGGTCTTTCAGCGACAAATGCCAGGTTGTTTGCCGGCATTTCAACAGCACCGATTAATTTCAGTTGAACACGACGCAGCAGGTCCAGAATGTCGGCGTCATCTTTGTATCCGATGTCCGGGTCTTGTTGGCTCAACGCAGCATGAAAGTTCTGGTCTCCGGCACTGGTTAACCGACCGCCGCGCATGAATGGCCCGTAGAGGATTAGCCGACCGCCCGGGTTCAGCGCCAGCGCGGCCTCGGTCACCAAGGCTTCCACCTCCGACCAGCTTATCAGATGCAGCAAGTTGATCAAGAGGATCAGGTCATTTGCCCCGTGAACAGAATGCCAACCGGGTTGGACCGCATCGAGTTCTATCGCCGGGGCTATGTTTTCTACGCCTTCGGCATACGCGTCGATTGAAGCGCGTCGTTCAGTGTCAATCTCGCTGGGTTGCCAATTCAGGCCGGGCAGTCGATTTGCAAAAGCCACGACGTGCTGCCCTGTACCACTGGCCAGTTCCAGCGCGCGACCGGACACAGGGGCGAACTGAGCCAGCAAATCACACAGCGCGTCGGCATTCCTGCTGGCCGCCGGAGCAACCAATTTTTGCCCATCGGATACCGTCGCCACGCTGGCATTTGCGGGAAGTTTGCGTTTCGTCATCCACGTAACCTTTCTGGCCTTAGGGCGGAAACGCTCGCCGCCTCCAATTCTGAACGAGCACCAGTCGTCAAATCTGCCACCAGCTGTGAGGCCGCCGGTGCCGTTTGAAAGCCATAACCACCTTGCGCAGCCGACCAGATAAACGTGGGTTCGGCGGGGTCGGGGCCTAAGACCAGCGTACCATCCGGCGCAAAGCTGCGAAGCCCAGCCCAGTTCGCCTCGACCCTTGTGACCGGCTCGGTCACCATCGCTTCGTACCTCGCCAGACCCTCGGCCAACACCATGTCGTCCGCATAGGCATCATGGGGAAAGGTCGGGTCAGCCTCGCAAGGGGAAACGATCAGCTTTCCGGCATCCGGTTTCGCATACCAACCTTCGCCAGCGCCCAACATCAAAGGCCAACCCGTCACGTCATGACCAGCAGGGGCGCGAATACGGGCCACTGATCGTCGGCGCGGTTCTATGCCGATCGGTGTAACGCCGACCATCATGGCGATCTCATCCACCCACGCGCCTGCGGCATTAACAAGGGCTCGGGCCTCGAAGGTTTCTGCCGCTTCGACAAGCCAGTGTCGGGCTTTGATGATGCCGTTGACCTTCTGACGGGTCAGAACCAAGCCGTCGTTGGCCCGGATTACACGTGCGAAATCTTGCATCATCCGGTCGGTATCAATGTCAAAAGCAACGCTGCTGGCGGCGGCAAACCCAACAGTCTGTGGGTTCAGTATCGGAACCCGCGAAATGGCCTCGTCAACCGAGATTTCTGACAGACGAAGGTCAGCCTGATCCTGAAGAAACGCGTCCCGTTGATCATGCCCGGCAATCAGCATCAACCCGCGTGGCGACAGATAGCCGTTCGATCTGAGGTAAGCTTCGCTCGCTGCATTCAGGGTCTTGACGGAAGGTGGTCCATACCCCTTTTCAAACAACGCCGCTGACCGGCCAGAGGTGTGATATCCCAGCGCGTCTTCGCCTTCGAGCACGACGACATGACCATGTTCGGACAAACGCGCGCCCGCGCTTAATCCGGCGATGCCGCCACCGATGACCAGGAAATCGATCATGTTAGAAACTCCGCCCTAGGATCACCCCAAAACGGGTGGATTTGAGATCTGCTTTTGTTCATGCGCAAAGCTTCGCATGCGTAACACTATTGGAAAAGAGGCGTAATTTCCGCAATGTAAACTTGAACCAAAGAGACCGGCCTGTTTTTAGTGCAGCTATCATCGGAATCGGAGAAAGACGTGACACCGGCAGAATTACATCCAATGGCCACGGGGCATATCCCCTCATACGTCACGCAGGCAGATGGCAGCGACTTTTTGCTGACCTTCATGTTTGTTTTTACCGTTTTGGTGATCGTTCTGATCGGAGTTGGCTACTTTACGCTGCACTCCATCCCGGAAAAAATCGCGCATGAATCCAACCACCCTCAGTTTCAGCTTGTGGGGATATTGGCGCTGTTGGCTCTGTTTACCCACAATGGTCTGTTCTGGGTGGCGGCCATTCTTGTAGCCGGATTCCAGTTCCCGGATGTCGCCGCCCCCTTGCGCGCCATTGCCGACGCAATCCGATCCTTGGGCAATCAAGGCAACGATGTTCCTGCCCCAGCGACCCCATCGCAACCGACCGCGCAGCAGGAGCAGTAAGAGATGCTTGAAACACTGATGTGCGCGCTGGTCACCGTGTTGCCGGATTACTTATTTCGCCGTTACGTACAGGGCAAACGTATAGGCCATGAAATCACACTGTTCACCATGTGGTATGAACTGCGTTGGGGCCTGACCACCTGCGCCATTCTTGCGCTGACCGTGATCACCACGCTGTTTTACTTCCACCCTGCCAGTAAAACGGCGGCGTCCTATTTCCGAACGGTGACAATTCTGCCTCAACTCGGCGGTCGCGTGTCCGAAATTTACGTCACCAACAATCAGCAGGTCACTGCCGGCCAACCGATTTTCCGGATCGAGGATTTCACCCAAACCGCACAGGTCGAGGCCGCGCACGCGCAGATCGCGCAGGTTCAGGCCTCGCTGAAAGTGGCGGAAACCGATCTGGCCGAGGCCGACGCAGGCATCGCAGGCGCGCGCGCTGCATTGGATCAATCGCTTGAGGATTTGGAGCGTAACACCACCCTGCGGGACGAAGGCTCCAGCGCCGTGCGATTGGCCGAAATCGACCGGTTGGAAAACCTTGTTGCCGAGCGTGAAGCGCAGCTGACCGCATCGCGATCCCGCCGTGCCGCCGTGGTGCAGCAGATCGAAGAACTGATCCCGGCCCAACTGGCCAGCGCCAACGCCCAGTTGGACGCCGCGCTGACCGAGCTGGACAAAACACTCGTAAGCGCAGGTGTGACCGGTCGGGTTGAACAATTTGGCCTTCAGGTGGGCGACTATGTCAGTCCTTTGCTGCGGCCTGCGGGCATTCTGGTTCCGTCAAGCTCGGGCCATAACCGGTTTCAGGCTGCATTCAACCAGATGGCCGCTCAGGTCATCAAGCCGGGCATGATCGGAGAGTTGGGCTGCATGACCAAGCCCTTCACCGTGACCCCGATGGTTGTGGTTGAGGTGCAGGATGTCATCCCGTCAGGTCAGATACGTCCCACAGATGAGCTGCGCGATGTTCAGACCAACAAGGTGCCCGGCTCGATTTTGGTCTATATGGAGCCGCTGTACAAAAACATGGCCGATGACATACCGCCCGGCAGCAACTGTCTGGCCAATGTCTACACCGATAACCATGAACGGCTTGAGCATGAGGATTTGGGATTCTGGCACGCCGCCGCCTTGCATGTGATCGACACGATCGGTGTTGTCCACGCGGCGGGCTTGCGCCTGCGTCTGATCCTGATGCCGGTGAATACGCTGGTGCTGACCGGGCATTGATCCATTCAAGCGTTTTGATTTCAGATCCGGCCTGTGTGAGGTTTAAACCGCTGGGCGGCCGGGTTTGTTATCTAAGGCGAGGGACACGTAAGCAAACGCGAGAACGCAGACAGCGAACGCCGCAACAAAACAGAAAACGAGAGTGAACGAGCCGGTTATGGCAAAAACCGAACTGCCCAGGGCCATCCCGACCGTACCGCCCAGCAGCTGAAATGTCATCGAGATGCCACTTGCCTGTCCGTGCAGAGCTTGTGGTACCATTGACATGATGGCCCGCCCTGGGGGGACAAACAGAAACGGCACGCAACAACCCCAAAGGAAGTAGCCAGCATAGATCAGCGCGGCGACGTCCAAATGCATTCCCAGTGCGACAATAAGTATGGCAATCGTACCCAGCGCTGTACCTGTCAGAGAAGGGCCGCGAGAGCCAAATTTATCAGCAATTTTCCCCGCCATCGGGGCAATGAAAATCTGCGGAAAAGCAATCGGCAACAGGGCGACACCAGCAGTCAGCGGTGAAAACCCGAGCTTTGATTGAAAGTAGGATGCGCCGAACACGAACAGAGTAATCTTGCCGAATTGTGCGGTGAACAGGATCATGTTTGAAGCAGCAAACCCGGGGCCGGCAAAAAGGGAGATGGCAATCAGAGGCGATGTTGCCCTCTGTTCGACGCGGACAAATAACACCAAAAAAATAAGACCCGCTGACAGGGCCATAAGAACTTCGGGCTGTGCCCAGCCTCTGTCCGGGCCCTCCATGACACCAAACACAATAGCCGCCAACCCCGTCACCAGTAGAATTAGGCCTTTCAGGTCGAACTCGCGCTCCCGTTGGTGTGGCGGGTCCCGCCAGAAAGCCCTTGCGACCAGAGCGACCACAAGCACGATTGGGGGGTTGACCCAGAAGATCCAGCGCCAAGACAGATATTCGGTCAGAACGCCTCCAACCAGCGGACCCATTGACAGGAATACTGTCCCGATCCCGCCATATAAACCCAGTGCCAGCCCGCGTTCCTTTTCGTCAAAAGACTGGATCAGAACCACTAGCGACAGCGGGAAAATCAGTGCTGCACCGATGCCCTGTGCGGCGCGCGCTGTTAGCAGTTCAAATCCGCTTTCGGCAAACCCTCCCAGCGCAGAGGATAAGCCGAAAATCAATAAACCCGCACTGAGCAAAACACGAATGCCCAGAACATCGCCCAATCGTCCTGCTGCGCCCGCAAAACAAGCCAACACCAGCAGATAGATATTCACCACCCAATGCGCTTCCAGCAGAGACAGGCCAAGCTCATCGCGGATGGTCGGAAGCGCGACGCTGACGACCGTTTCGTCCAGCAGAATAACACCCAAGATGGCGCCCATTGCGCAGAGTATCCACCAGCGGCTGTGGTCTTGCGCTTTGATCTCCATGGGATTTTTACGTTTCGTGTTGAGACAGGTAAAACATTAACCCCATCAGGTCCGTCGTGTCTGCAATCGTCAAGACAGTAATTAGTTAAGGTTAGGCGAGGTGCTCGCATAGAAACGAAAAAGGGCCAGCCAAATGGCTAGCCCTTCAGCGTGTTCGTGCAAAGATTTACTGCGGAATTTCGCCTTCCAGACCTTCAACGTAGAAGTTCATGCCTGCCAGTGTACCGTCATCGGCGGTTTCGCCTTCAGCCAGCCAGTCGCTGCCGTCCTGCTTTTTGATCGGGCCTGTGAAGGGATGGTATTCACCCGCTGCCATGGCCGCTTTCATCGCCAGTGCTTCTTCTTTGATGTCGGCCGGAACGGCGTCCGAGATCTCACCGATCTCAACCATGCCTTCCTTGATGCCGTCCCAAGTGTTCACGGTTTCCCACGACCCATCCATGACAGCTTGGGTACGTGCGATGTAGTAAGGCGCCCAGTTGTCGATGATCGAAGAGACGCGCGGCTTGGGAGCATATTCGCTCATGTCCGAGGCCTGACCGAAAGTGATCACGTTGCCTGCCTCTTGCGCAGCCGCCTGCGGCGCGGTCGAGTCGGTGTGCTGCAGGATCACGTCCGCACCTTGTTCGATCAGAACGGTTGCGGCATCAGCCTCTTTCGCCGGGTCGAACCAAGTGTAGGCCCAGATGATCTTGAACTCGACATCCGGGTTTACCTTTTTGGCATGGATGTAGGCCGAGTTGATGCCGCGGATCACTTCGGGGATTGGGTAGGAGCCAATGTATCCGATGATGTTCGACTCGGTCATTTTACCCGCGATGTGGCCCTGAACGGCACGACCTTCGTAGAAACGGGCCGAATAGACGGACACGTTCGGGGCGGTCTTATAGCCGGTCGCGTGCTCGAACTTCACGTTCGGGAATTTCTTGGCCACGTTGATCGTTGGGTCCATGTACCCGAACGAGGTGGTAAAGATCAGGTCAGCGCCTTCAAGCGCCATCTGCGTCATCACACGTTCCGCGTCCGGGCCTTCGGGAACGGATTCAACAAACACAGTCTCGACTTTGTCGCCGAATTCTTTCTCGACCGCCAGACGGCCTTTGTCATGTTCATAGGTCCAGCCGCCGTCGCCCACCGGGCCGACATAGACAAAGCCTACTTTTGTTTTGTCCTGTGCGACCGAGCCGGTCGCCAGACCCAGCACCATCGCAGCACTGGCAAGAAGTGAAGTGAATTTCATGTGGTTACTCCCCAAGTTGGTTCAATTGGCCCCGTCTAGTGCGAGGCGTGGAAGGTCCGGCCCAGTGAGGCAGGTGCGCTGCTCTTGTCGGCCGAAAGGATCACAAGCACAAGGATCGTGATGATGTAGGGCGACATTGCCAGATACTCGACTGGGATGGCAACGCCTGCTGCCTGCAGATTAAGCTGCAACACCGTGATTCCGCCAAACAAATAAGCACCCAGCAATGCACGCCATGGTTTCCAGCTGGCAAAGACCACCAGCGCAAGAGCGATCCAGCCAACACCGGCGGTCATGCCCTCGGTCCACTGCGGGACGCGGATCAGGCTGATATAGGCTCCACCGAGGCCCGCGCAGGCGCCACCAAACAGGATCGCCAGGATGCGGATTTTGATGACCTTGTAGCCCAGGGCGTGTGCGGCGTCGTGGTTTTCACCCACTGCGCGCAGGATCAGACCGACGCGGGTGTATTTCAGCGTGGCCCAGACGGCTGCAACCAGCGCGATGCCCAGATACAGGATCGGATCATGCTGGAACAGGATGGGGCCGATCACCGGAATATCGCTGAGCAACGGGATATGGATATCTCCCATGCTGGGCGGTTTGACACCTACATAGCTTTGACCCATCAGTGCGCTGAAGCCTAGGCCGAACAGGGTAAGTGCAAGACCACTGGCCACCTGGTTCGCCAGCGCAAACTGCGTCAGCAGGACGAACAGCAGGGACAGAACCGCGCCACCAATGGCTGCTGCAATGAACCCCAGCCAGGGTGATCCTGTTTCGACAGATATCGCAAATCCGCTGATTGCGCCGACGATCATCATGCCCTCTACGCCAAGGTTCAGAACACCTGCTTTTTCGACGACAAGCTCTCCGATCGCCGCCAGCAGCAGGGGGGTTGCGGCCACCATAAGCGAGGCGACCAGAAGTACGGGATTGATTTCACCTAGGTCCATGGGTCACGCCACCTCATTACGGGCCGCACGGATGCGGTAGTTGGTCAAAAGATCGAAAGCCAGCAGGAAGAACAGGAGCATGCCCTGAAAGACCTGAATGGCAGCAGCAGGCAGGCCCAACTGGGATTGCGCGATTTCGCCGCCAATATAGGTCAACGCCATCAAGCCACCTGCCAGCAGGATACCCACCGGATGCAAACGGCCCAGAAAGGCCACGATGATCGCGGTAAAGCCGTAGCCCACATTAAAGTCGATGCTGACCTGACCTGATGGGCCTGCGACCTCGAACATCCCCGCCAACCCGGCCAGGGCGCCGGACATGCCCAGACAGAACAGGATCAGACGTGCTGGGTTTACACCCGCGAACTTCGCCGCCCGAGGCGCTTCACCCGTCAGGCGAATGTGGAAGCCCAGCATGTGACGGTTCAGCAGGACATAGGCAAAGATCACTGCGATCAGCGCGGTCACCACGCCCCAGTGCATTCCCGATCCTGCGATCAGCTCGGCGTTATGCGCGCTTTCATAGGATTGCAGGTTGCGCGATCCGGGAAAGCCGAACCCTTCGGGGTTCTTCAGCAGACCAAGGGAAACCGAAGCCAGCATCTGCTCGGCCACGTAGACCAGCATCAGTGACACGAGGATTTCGTTGGTGCCAAAACGCACCTTTAGGAAGGCCGGGATTGCCGCCCAAAGCCAACCGCCAAATGCGCCGGCGATCACCATGATCGGGAAAACGTAGAACGCATCCAGCGGATAGAAGGCCAGACCAGCACCCGCGCCAAAGATAGCGCCCATGATGTATTGCCCCTCGGCGCCAATATTCCAGATACCGGCTCGGAAACCCAAGGACAGGCCAATGGCGATCAGAACCAGCGGCGCGCCTTTGACCAGCAATTGTGGACGGTAGTAGAAAGCGAACTCACCAAACAGCGGCTCCCAGAAAATAGTGCCAATGGCTTGGATCGGGTTCTTGCCCAGAATGGCGAACAGGATGCCGCCGAAAACCATGGTTGCCAGCACGGCAACCAAAGGGGTCGCGTAAGACCACGCTTTGGACGGCTGCGGCCGTTTCTCCAACACAATCATCTGCTCATTCCCCCAGTTTCTTCATCTTTTTGTAAATTTTCCCGCCGAAGGCGGTCCGACGGATTAAACATGAGCCACCTCCATGCCATGCGCGCCGCCCATCATCAGGCCGATTTCGTCGACCGTCAGACCCGTGGTCGTACGCGGAGCGCTGAGCCGCCCTTCATTGAGCGCTGCAAAGCTGTCCGATATCTCCATCAGCTCATCCAGATCTTGCGATATGCAGATGACTGCGGTTCCTTTGGCGGCCAAATCCAGAATGGCCTGACGGATCGAGGCCGCGGCGGCCGCATCCACGCCCCATGTCGGTTGGTTCACAACCAGAACGTCCGGGTTTTGCAGGACTTCGCGCCCAATGACGAATTTCTGTAGGTTGCCCCCTGACAGAGATCGTGCTGCGTTTTCTGGCCCCGGTGTGCGGACGTCAAAGGCACTGATGATCTTTTCGGCAAAACTCTTGGTTTCTGCCCATTTGAGGAACCCGTTGTTCTCAAGTCCTTCCCGGACCGATCCAGTCAGCAAAGCGTTTTCGGTCAGGCTCATGTCAGGGGCGGCCGCATGTCCCAACCGCTCTTCCGGAGCGGTCAGAACGCCCAGCTTGCGGCGCGCGGTCGGCCCCAGTTTTCCGATCGGCTGGCCGTTGAACTTAATCGCGTCGGGTGCTGTGGTGATCTCGCCCGACAGAACGCCCAACAATTCGTCCTGGCCGTTGCCCGCGACACCGCCGACGCCCAGAACTTCGCCCTTACGGACGGTCATGTGGACATTCTTCAATGCGGTACCGAACTCGGATGGTGATGGAACTGACAAACCGCTGACATCCAGGGCGACCTCACCGAACTCACGCCCCGAACGCTCGGGTGTTTGCAGGGTCGAACCCACCATCATCTCGGCCATATCCCGCGCTGAGGTCTCAGCTGGAACGCATTCGCCGACATTCTTACCCAAACGCAGGATTGTGGCGTGGTCGCACAGTGTGCGGATTTCTTCCAGCTTGTGCGAGATATACAGGATCGAAGTACCTTCGGACCGCAATTTGTTCAGCGTTTCAAACAGAATGTCGACTTCCTGAGGTGTCAGAACCGATGTCGGCTCATCCATGATCAGCAGCTTCGGATCCTGTAACAGGCAGCGGATGATTTCGACCCGCTGACGCTCACCCGCGGACAGATCGCCGACGGTGCGATAGGGATCCAGTGGCAGACCGTAAGTTTCCGAAACTTCGCGAATACGCGCCGCCAGATCGCCCATGGCTGGTGGGTTTTCCATCCCCAAGGCGATGTTTTCGGCCACGTTCAATGCGTCGAACAACGAGAAGTGCTGGAACACCATCGCGATCCCGTCCGCCCGTGCGGCGCGGGGTTCGGGTGGTGCGAAGGCTTGTCCGCGCAGCAGCATGGTGCCGCTGTCGGGCTTCACCAGCCCATAGATCATCTTTACGAGAGTGGATTTTCCGGCACCATTTTCGCCCAGTAAGGCGTGAACTTCGCCCTCACCGATGTCAAAGGACACCTGATCATTGGCCACGACGCCGGGATAGGCTTTAGTCAGCCCTTGTAAGCTTAGAAGTGGAGTGGTCACGCGCTCAGGTCCTTCTTTATTTCGTTTTGCCGGGCAGGGCGCAGGATCTGCGCCGCGACACCAACTGCGATCATCTGCGGGTGTTTGCCCAAGGCTGGATCTCCGATTGGGCAGGTAATCCGGCCAATCCGCTCGGGCGCATGTCCCAAAGCGGCCAGCCGGGATCGGAACCGCGCCCATTTCGTAGCCGAGCCAATCAGGCCCGCAAAGCGGAAATCATGCAAAAGCAACCTGTTGCATAGCTCCAGGTCCAGATTGTGTGAATAAGTAAGCACAAGGTGCTCGGCATCACGCGGCGCATGGCGAACCAGCTCGGCCGGTTTGCTTGCCGGAACGACGGTTACGCCTGCGGGCACCGTTTCGGGAAAACGCTCAGGCCCGGTATCGACCCATGTGATCGACAGATCGGGCAACGGTGACAGGACATCGACCAGAGCCCGGCCAACGTGACCAGCACCCCATATCCACAGATTGCGCGCCGGTTCGTGAACGGGTTCGACCATCCAGCCGTCAATCAGCTGCGGTTCGGGCGCAACACCTTGACCGCGGGCCTGCGACAACAGTCGCTTGACCGAAAGCGGCATCGCACCACCTGAAGCCGAGCGCGCAATGACTGCATCATCCAGCCGGTCGACGGCCGCAAGATCGTAGATTTCACTCAGCAGAGTTACTGCACCGCCACAACACTGGCCCATATCCGGGCCGAGGGCATGGTGCGTTTGGCGCATGGGCGCTGCTTGGGATCGAGCTGCTTCAGCCGCCTGATACTCCAACGTGCCACCGCCGATGGTGCCCGACTGCCCGTTCTCCCAAACAAGCATTGCAGCGCCAACTTCACGGGGGGATGACCCCTTGATCCCGGCGATAACCACCCGGGTCACCTTGCCGTGGGTTTTGACCGCCTCCCTCAAAGCCTCTCGATCAAATCCCATCAGGTCTCTCCCTTTACCCGCTGGACACCCTTCCAGACTTCTTCAGCCGTGGCGGGTGCATCCAGTGCCGGATAGCTGTCCCCGCAGGAAGCCACCGCATTCGACAGGGCAAGCCACGCGGAAATACCCAGCATGAACGGCGGCTCTCCGACCGCTTTTGAGCGATAGATCGTGTCCTCGCGGTTTTCACCGCTCCAGAGCGCGACATTGAAAACATCAGGCCGGTCCGAGCAAGCGGGGATCTTGTAGGTCGACGGCGCATGCGTGCGCAGGTTCCCTTTGCCATCCCAAACCAGCTCTTCGGTTGTCAGCCAACCGGCACCCTGTACGTATGCGCCTTCGACCTGTCCAATATCCAGCGCCGGGTTCAGCGACGCGCCTGCATCATGCAGGATATCCGTCCGCAAAATGCGGTTCTCGCCAGTCAGTGTATCGATCGCGACTTCGGTGATCGATGCGCCGTAGGCAAAATAAAAGAACGGACGCCCCCGGCCTTTGATCCGGTCCCACTCGATCTTGGGTGTCTTATAGAACCCGGTCGCAGACAGGCTGACCCGGCCCTGATAAACCAGCGCAGCTGCTTCTGAGAACGTATAACGTTCTTCGCCAACTGAGACGTAGCCATCCGAAAACGTCACTGTCGAGGGATCGGCCTGATGTCGATGCGCCAGATAGTCGGCCATCCGGTCGCGGATCGTGTCGCAGGCCGCTTTGACCGCCATGCCGTTCAGGTCACTGCCCGAGGACGCGGCCGTAGCCGAGGTATTCGGAACCTTGGCGGTGTCGGTCGCGGTGATTTTCACCATCTCCAACGGAATACCAAAGCGGGACGCGGCCACTTGCGCGACCTTTTGGAACAGACCTTGCCCCATCTCGGTCCCGCCGTGGTTCAGGTGGACCGAGCCGTCCTGATACACATGCACCAACGCGCCCGCCTGGTTCAGGTGGGTCAACGTAAACGAAATGCCGAACTTAACCGGAGAAAAGCCGATGCCTTTCTTGATCACGCTGTTCTCGGCATTCCACTTCTCAATGGCAGCCTTGCGTGCGGTGTAGTCGCTGGATTCCAGCAACTTGGCAGTCATGCCGTGCAGTTCGAAATCGCTGACCTCCATCCCGTACGGCGTGGTATTGCCACCTGCGGGCAAGGGACGCACCGGGGCGTTGCCCATCTCAACCGCGCCTCGGCTGGTCAGGTCCTCGTGCGGGTCAGGATGGCCCAGCGGCTTTTCAGCGATCACGGGATCCGCAACAACATGCGCCGGCTCATAGTAGTTCCGGCGACGCAATTCGACCGGGTCCATTCCCAGCTCATACGCAGCGTGATCCATCACGCGTTCGATCCCGACCATACCCTGTGGTCCGCCGAAGCCGCGATAGGCGGTGGCGGATTGAGTGTTAGTTTTCAGCCGGTGGCTTTCGATCCGGGCATTCGGCAGCAGATAGGCATTGTCCGAATGCAACATCGCGCGGTCCGCGACGGGCAGGGACAGGTCTTGGGCCCAACCGCAAATCGCATGATGCAGGAAGGAAACGCCTTGGATGTGACCGTTCTCATCAAACCCGGCCTTATACGCAATCCGGAATGCGTGGCGCTTGCCGGTGATGATCATGTCATCATCGCGATCATAGCGCATCTTGCAGGTTTTGCCTGTCGCACGCGCTGCGATAGCGCAGGAAACAGCCAAAGCGTTGCCCTGACTTTCCTTGCCGCCAAAGCCGCCGCCCATACGGCGCGTTTCAACGCGAACCGCGTGCATCGGAACACCCAGAGCGTCCGCTACTTTGTGCTGAATCTCGGTCGGGTGTTGGGTCGAAGAATGCACCAACATATCCGCGCCCTCATTGGGCACGGCCAGTGCAGCCTGACCTTCCAGATAGAAATGCTCCTGACCGCCAAGTTCAAACCCACCTTCGATCACATGCGCCGAACCCGCAATGGCCGCATCCGCATCGCCCTTGGCGTAGATGCGCGGACCGTCCTCGAACCGACTGTCTGCGGCAAGCGCCTCTTCAATCGTCAGGATCGCGGCCTCTTCGGCATAATCGATCTGGCCCAAACGCGCCGCTTTCCGCGCGGCAATGTGGCTGGTCGCGATAACGAGGAAAACGGGTTGCCCGATATAGTGAACCGTACCATCAGACAGCAGAGGTTCATCATGGATCGACGGTGAGACGTCATTGGCAAACGGCAGATCGTCGGCTGTCATTACCATGACGACACCTTCGGCTGCCTTCACCGCCGACAGGTCCATCGTGGTGATCTTACCCTTGGCAATCGGGCTGATGCCAAAAGCCAGATGCAACGACCCTTTGGGCGTCGGAATGTCATCCACATACCGTGCGGTTCCCGCGACATGCAGTGGCGCCGCGTCATGGGGGAGGGGTTTGGTCACGCTCATGCGGACACCTCCAATACATTTGTCACTTCGCCTTGATCCTCAAGGAAATATCGTTCGAGCAGCGCTTTGGCGGTCTGCAGCCGATAGTTGGCCGATGCGCGCATGTCCGTCATTGGCGTGAAATCACTGTCGAAGGCCGGAATAGCGGACCGAACAGTCTCATGCGTCCATGGCTTGCCAACCAGCGCGGCTTCGACATTTGAAGCCCGTTTGGGAGTTCCGGCCATACCACCAAAGGCAATACGGGCATCAGCAACCATACCGTCCGAAACAGAGATGTTGAAACACCCACACACGGCCGAGATATCCTGATCGAACCGTTTGCTGAGTTTGTAGGCCTTCAAACGATCCGCCTGACGCGGAAAACTTACGGATTCGACAAACTCGCCAGGTGTCCGGTCTTGTTTGCCGTAGTCGATAAAGAAGTCCTCCAATGCGACCGAGCGACGTTCGTCGCCCTTGCGCAGATGTAGCGTCGCGCCCAGGGCGATCAGTGCAGGAGGATTGTCTCCGATGGGCGAGCCGTTTGCGATATTTCCGCCCACGGTGGCCGCGTGCCGCACCTGAACGCTGGCGTAGCGCCGGATCATTTCGGCGTAAGACGGGTGCAGGTCCGCCAGTGCTTCGCCCATCCGGTTCATATCGACCATCGCGCCGAACAGAACCTCGTCATCCGTGATGGTGATCTCTTTCAGATCATCACAGCGGTTCAGAAAAATCACTGGGTCGAGGTCACGCAGTTGCTTGGTCACCCAAAGCCCAACATCCGTTGCGCCGGCGACCAGAGTGGCGTCCGGGTGTTCCGCATAGATTTTGGCCAATTCATCCGAAGACTCCGGCAACATCTGCGATGTGACCCGCGTGGCGACTGGCTTGTCTTTCACCCAAACTGGCACGGGAACTTCTTCGGCAACCTTGGCGGCGCGAATGATCGGCGCGTAGCCGGTGCAGCGGCACAGGTTGCCAGCAAGCTGGGTGTCGTGATCCGTCGCGCCATTTGCATGACTTGCCACCATCGACATAACGAAACCGGGGGTGCAGAAGCCACATTGCGAGCCGTGCAGATCCACCATCGCCTGCTGGGCTGGGTGCGCCTCGCCGTTGGGGCCACTGGCGCCTTCGACCGTGCGAACCGCCTTACCATGCAGTTGAGGCAGAAACAGGATGCAGGAATTCAGCGCCTTGTGGCCACCTTCATCCGTCATCATGACAGTGCATGCCCCGCAATCGCCTTCGTTGCAGCCTTCTTTGGTGCCGGTCAGGCCGCGATCCTCACGCAGCCAATCCAGCAGGGTCGCTGTCGGATTGACATCCGCCAGTTCCACTGTCTCTCCGTTCAGAAGAAACGTGATGTTCATTCGAGAAACCCGTCGCCTTACCCGGTTGCGCCCTTGCGTGCCCCCCTTCGATGCGACGTAGAAAGAGTAGCGGGCGGATAGCTTGCCATCTGATGTTAGAAACAGCGCAGGTTGTCTGGCAAGAAAAACTACCTATGTGATACACCATTGAGCACTGACTCTGCGTGATTGTTATCTTCGTTTAGAGATCACCTGATTGAAACTAAAGCGTTTTTTGTCTTTGGCTGCTGTCGGGCTCCGAAGCACCTTCTGGAAAAGCCGAATAATCAAAGCCCATCTTTTTGGCAATCCAAAGCCAAGGTTCCTGCTTTTGCCGGGCGCGCGGCTGGGATAGCGTGGCAGTCATGAGCAGTACTCCTCGATTCATTCACCTCCGTGTTCACACCGAATATTCCCTGCTGGAAGGCGCCGTGCGGCTGAAAAAGCTGCCCGGTCTGTGTGGCAAGATGGATATGCCCGCCGTCGCTGTGACGGATACTAACAGCATGTTCTCGGCTTTGGAGTTTTCGGTCACCGCCAGCGGGGCCGGAGTGCAGCCGATCATGGGTTGTCAGGTTGACCTGACCTATGTGCAGGCGCAACCGGGCGAAAAGCCCAAAACACCCGCACCGGTGGTTTTGCTTGCCCAGTCCGAGGTCGGGTATGAGAACCTCATGAAGCTCAGCTCGTGCCTTTATGTGGACAAGGGCGGGCAGTTGCCGCAGGTGACTTTGGAAGAGCTTGCGGACCGATCTGACGGGTTGGTCTGCTTGTCCGGTGGACCGGATGGACCGGTTGGGATGTTGTTGCAGCAGGGTCAACGCCCCGCAGCTGAGACCTTGGTAGACCGGTTGTCAGTGATGTTCCCCGATCGCCTCTATATCGAACTCCAACGCCATCCGGGTGAGGGTGGTCAACCCGAGGCCGAACGTCTGACCGAGCGTGGCCATGTGGAAATGGCCTATGCCAAGAACCTTCCACTGGTCGCCACCAATGACGTCTATTTCCCGACCACAGATATGTACGAAGCGCACGATGCGCTGATCTGTATCTCGGAGGGGGCCTATGTCGATCAGCAGGAAGGCCGCCGCCGTCTGACCGCGCAGCACTATTTTAAGTCGCAGCAGGAGATGGCGACCTTGTTCGCCGACTTGCCTGAGGCAATTGAGAACACCGTTGAGATTGCCAAGCGCTGCGCGTTCATGGCCTATCGCCGCGATCCTATCCTGCCGAAATTCGCTGATGACGAGGTTGCCGAACTGCGCCGTATTGCAAATGATGGTTTGCAGAAACGTCTGGCTGTTATCCCGCACGCAGTGACGCCCGAAGAATATCAAGAGCGTTTGGATTTCGAGCTCGACATCATCGAAGGCATGGGGTTCCCCGGCTACTTCCTGATTGTTGCCGATTTTATTCAGTGGTCCAAGGATCACGATATCCCGGTCGGGCCGGGTCGGGGCTCGGGCGCGGGATCTTTGGTGGCCTATGCGCTAACGATTACTGACCTTGATCCGCTGCGCTATTCGCTGCTTTTCGAACGGTTCCTGAACCCGGAACGGGTTTCGATGCCCGATTTCGATATCGACTTCTGCATGGATCGCCGAGAAGAGGTGATCCGCTACGTGCAGCAGAAATACGGCCGCGACAAGGTGGGGCAGATCATCACCTTTGGTGCGTTGCTGTCGAAAGCTGCCGTGCGCGACATTGGGCGCGTGCTGCAGATGCCATACGGGCAGGTGGATCGCCTGTCCAAGATGATCCCGGTGGAAGGCGTCAAACCCGTTTCCATCGAAAAGGCGCTGAAAGACGAACCCCGTCTGCGCGAAGAGGCGCGCAACGAAGAGGTTGTGGACCGCCTGCTGACTTATGGCCAGCAGGTCGAGGGGTTGCTGCGAAACGCGTCGACCCACGCGGCGGGAGTGGTTATCGGAGACCGTCCGCTGGATGCGCTGGTGCCGCTGTATCAGGACCCGCGATCCGACATGCCGGCCACTCAGTTCAACATGAAATGGGTGGAACAGGCCGGGCTGGTTAAGTTCGACTTTCTTGGTCTGAAGACGCTGACGGTGATCCAGAACGCGATGGATCTGATCTTCAAATCTGATCGCCCGTTGCATGTCGCTGCTGATGGTACGGAGCTTTACGAACCCGCTGAAGGGGCGGAAAACCAGATCAACGCCATCCCGCTGGATGATGAGGCAACGTACAAACTTTATTCGGCGGCCAAGACGGTGGCGGTGTTCCAGGTGGAATCCTCGGGCATGATGGATGCGCTCAAGCGGATGAAGCCTGACTGTATCGAAGATATCATTGCCCTCGTCGCGCTCTACCGACCTGGCCCCATGGAGAACATCCCCAAGTTCTGCGAGGTCAAAAACAAGCTGAGCGAGCGGGACACGCTGCACCCGTCCATCGATCATATCCTGGACGAGACACAAGGTATCATCGTTTACCAGGAACAGGTGATGCAGATCGCCCAGGAAATGGCGGGCTACAGCCTTGGCGGTGCGGATTTGCTGCGCCGCGCGATGGGTAAGAAAATCCAGGAGGCGATGGACGCAGAGCGGCCCAAGTTCCTCAAGGGTGCTGCTGAGAACGATGTGGATGAGGCCAAGGCGACCGAGGTTTGGAACCTGCTGGATAAATTCGCCAACTACGGGTTCAACAAATCCCACGCGGCCGCCTATGCGGTTGTCAGCTATCAGACAGGCTGGCTGAAGGCGAACCACCCGGTCGAGTTCATGGCGGGTGTCATGAACTGCGATATCCACCTGACCGACAAGCTGGCCGTATACTTCGAAGAGGTCCGTAAGGGGCTGGAACTGCCTTATGTACCGCCCTGCGTGAACCGGTCGCTGTCGACATTCGACGTGGTGGACGGGCATCTGGTCTATGCGCTGGGCGCGCTAAAGAATGTGGGTGTCGAAGCGATGAACCTTGTGGTCGCTGGTCGCGAAGGCAAGCCGTTCGTGAACCTGTTCGACTTTGCCCGCAAGGTTGATCTGAAGAGGGTCGGCAAGCGCCCGCTTGAGATGATGGCGCGGGCAGGGGCCTTCGATCAGCTCGACAAGAACCGCCGTCGCGTTTTCGAAAGCCTCGATCCGCTGGTGCAGTATTCGGCCGCCATCCATGACCAGAAGAACTCGAACCAGGTGTCGCTTTTTGGCGAGGCGGGCGATGACCTGCCCGAACCGCGCCTGTCGCCTTCGCCAGACTGGCTGCCGGCGGAACGTCTGAGCGAAGAATTCAAAGCCATCGGTTTTTACCTGTCGGGCCATCCGTTGGACGACTATATGCCCGCGCTGAAGCGAAAGCAGGTTCTGACGCTGGATGAGGTAACCGAAAAAGCACGCTCTGGCCCCTTTATCGCCAAAATGGCTGGTGTTGTTGCCGGACGGCAAGAGCGTAAATCCGCGCGTGGAAACCGGTTCGCCTTTGCGCAATTGTCGGATCCGACGGGCGCGTACGAGGTCACTCTGTTTTCAGAAACGCTCGAAAAGTCACGCGAGTATCTGGAAACCGGAGCACAGGTAGTGCTGACCGCCGAAGCGACGATGGAGGCGGATCAGCTCAAGCTGCTGGGGCGCTCGGTCGGCCCGGCGGATTCCGTGGTGGCAGAAGCCGGGGCGACGGGGCTACGTATCTTTGTTGACGCAGCGCAAGCGGTGCCAACCGTAGCAAAAGTCCTTGAGGATGCCGCTACCGCTGCCAAAGGCGCAGCGCGCGGACCGATCCAATTGTTGTTACTGGACCCAAGCCTGCCAGGTGATGTCGAAATGGACCTGGGCGCTGAGTTTCCGATCAACCCACAGATCAAAGGCGCGATAAAATCGCTGGAAGGTATTCTGTCCGTCGAAGAGATCTGACCTCTCTTTGTTGCCAGACAGTTAGCACCCCGCTAGGCTGACCCAACAGAGATGTCTTTGGGTCATGCCGCAGGAGGGTGTTGATATGACAATTGCAGGTCTCAATTTCAGAAGAGTTTTGTTCGGGGCGGCGGCATCGCTGGCCTTGGTTGCAGCCTCGGTCGCGTCGGCGGACGACAAGAAGAAAAAGAAGACCCTTGAGGGCGCGCTGATCGGCGCAGGTGTTGGAGCGATTGTCGGTGACGGAAAAGGCGCAGCGATTGGTGGCGTGGCCGGAGCCATTATTGGACATAACTGGAAGTGATTGTGATGCGTTATTTTAAACTCAAAATGTCCGCTTGCGCCGCAATCCTGGCGGCTCCGTGTGCGGCTGCGGCCGATGAGGCGGCTGAGCAGATGGTACAGGATGCATTGCCCGTCATGCACTATACGTGCGCCTCGATTGCAGAAGAAGCGGATGGCGACGAAGAATTTGTTGTGACTGTTGTTGGAAAGATGACTGCCTTATCTCTCCACAATCGCCAGATCAATATCGAAGATCATGCAGCCACGGATGAGGAGAAAGCCCAACTGCGTGAGGCGTTCATAGCCGCGCTGTCGGAAGGATGTGCCGCAGATAAGGATGCCCTTTTGGGCGGCGTGGTCGACAACGCGGTGAAAACGTCGCTGGGTTTGTGACCCACGTTCGTTTTAGGCACGTTAGAGCGTGCCCACAGCGCAGCGCACAAGCCCCCAGCCCTTGTCCATCCCAGCCTCCTTGAGGCAGTTGACAAGACGGTCGGATAGAAACAACAGAGACGGGACTTTGGGGTCCAGCCAGATATCTGGGCCATCCAAGGCGCCCGGAACAACGACGAGTTCGTCTTCGTGGTGGTGGCTTGGCAGATAGACAGCACCATTCGCGATACTGACAAGAGGTGTGTTTACCCCACCCTCCGGCCCAAGCGCCTCGTAGTTACCCATCGACCGCATGTTGCCCACATTCAACAAATAATACGGTTCGGGCGTTGAAAGGCGCGTTTCAGCTGAATCCATCAAAGTTAAGGCGTGAAAGACGGTCTCCCCAAGATCATACTGTTCCAGAACAGCTTTGGCGGATTCGGAAACCAAAGGATATCCACCCCCGGAAATAAACGGCGGTACTTCATATTCTGGATGTGTATTGTAATACCAGATATCGCCAACCTGTTCTTTGGTCAGAATTTCCCCACGCTTCCAGCCGAGATCCGACTCGCGCACCATCCTCTTTGACCACTCAACCAATTCCGGAGTTTGCTTTAAACACCAGTCTCCGTACTCCTTTCGGAGAACCGCTTGAATTGCGTTGATGTTGTTTACTGTTGTGGAAACCCAGACGCAGAGGTCACCGTTCACATCTTTCGCCATCAGTCAAACCTCAATAATGCGGCGGGCGTTCGTCGCCCAAAACGATTCCGCCCGAGCCTTCCTGTGCCCGTTCGCCTTCGCGGCGCATCAGCATTTCGACACGGCGTGTCAAACGATCAATCTCGTCCTGTTGGCGGGTGACGACCGAGTTGAGGTCTTCGACCGTACGGGCAAGATGGGCGATCTGCTCTTCCAGATGCTGCATGGGGGACTCCTGTGTCTTAGGCCGGTCATAGCGACCCGGACAACGCATGGCCAGCGAAAGCGCGCCTTGCCCCGATGAAGGCCATGGGATAGACCGCGCGCGGAACAAGGCAACTCCCAAGGACGTCCCACATGGCCAAGCCCAAGAAACAGCCCCGCCCCAAGGCCGTAACGCCAAAAGGGTTCCGTGACTATTTCGGCCAGGAAGTCACGCAGCGCACCGAGATGCTGCGGGCTATTGCGGACGTCTATCATCAGTACGGGTTTGACGCCTTGGAAAGCAGCGCGGTTGAAACCGTCGAGGCGCTGGGTAAGTTCCTGCCCGACGTAGATCGCCCGAACGAGGGTGTGTTCGCGTGGCAGGAAGTCGACGAGAATGACAAGGGCGACTGGATGGCCCTGCGCTATGACCTAACCGCGCCTTTGGCCCGGGTTTACGCGCAGCACCGCAACGATCTGCCGACGCCTTATCGTCGTTATGCGATGGGACCAGTCTGGCGGAACGAAAAGCCGGGGCCGGGGCGCTATCGCCAGTTTTATCAATGCGATGCGGATACGGTGGGCACGGCCTCGATGGCCGCTGACGCCGAGATTTGCGCGATGCTGTCGGACACGCTTGAGACCGTCGGCATTCCGCGCGGCGATTATCTTGTGCGGGTCAACAACCGCAAAGTTCTGAACGGCGTGCTTGAGGCGATGGGGCTTGGCGAAGACGTCGCTGCCCGCGACAACGTTCTGCGCACCATCGACAAGTTCGACAAAGTTGGCGAGCAGGGCGTGCGAGAGCTGCTGACCAAAGGCCGTCTGGACGCCTCTGGCGCGTTTATCGACGGTGTTGGTCTTAGCGAGGATCAGGCTGAGCCGGTGATCGCGTTTCTGACCTCCAAGGCCGCGGAAACCGCCGGAACATTGGCCAATTTGCGCGCCGCCGTAGGCGACAGCAAGATCGGCGCGGACGGGATCGCCGAGTTGGAACAAATCGGCACCTTGTTGGATGCGGGCGGGTACGGCGCGGACCGGATCGAGATTGACCCTTCGGTCGTGCGCGGTCTGGGTTACTATACCGGGCCGGTTTATGAGGCCGAGCTGACCTTTGAGATTCTCGATGAGAAAGGCCGCAAGCGGCAATTCGGATCGGTTTCGGGTGGTGGTCGCTATGACGATCTGGTCAAACGCTTCACCGGGCAGGAAGTTCCGGCGACCGGCGTCTCCATCGGTGTCGACCGTCTGCTCGCTGCCCTGCGCGAAAAAGGCAGGATAGCCGCGCAGGCTACGGGCCCTGTAATCGTGACCGTTATGGATCGCGAACGGATGGCCGATTATCAGGCGATGGTGGCAGAACTGCGCAACGCAGGTATCCGGGCAGAGGTTTATCTGGGTAATCCCAAGAACTTCGGCAATCAGCTGAAATATGCGGATAAACGGAACTCTCCGATTGCAGTGATCGAGGGCGGTGACGAGAAAGCCAATGGGATCGTGCAGATCAAGGACTTGATCCTTGGCGCGAAGATCGCCGAAAGCGCCACGCTCGAGGAATGGAAAGAACGCCCCAGCCAGTTCGAAGTGTCACGTGGTGATCTGGTCGCCAAAGTGCGCGAAATTCTGGACAGTCAGGACTGACCGATGCCCAATCGTTCCCAGATACAGGCCCGCGCCGCGATGATGCGTGTCCGGTTTGAAGCCGCCGGGGCGCAGGTTGTGGATACGCCCCTGCTGCAACCGGCTGAAACGTTGCTGGACCTTTATGGCGAAGACATCCGCGCGCGTGCTTACGTGACGTCGGATGCGTTGCGAGGTGAGCAGATGCTGCGCCCCGATTTCACCCTTCCGGTCGTGCAGATGCACATGACCGAAGGGGCTGAACCCGCACGCTATACCTATTCTGGTGAAGTTTTTCGTCGGCAAGAGCATGACCCGGATCGGTCCAACGAGTACATTCAGGTCGGTTATGAAGTTTTTGACCGCAATGATCCCGCTGGGGCCGATGCCGAGGTGTTTTCTCTGTTTGCCCTGCAATTGCGGGGGCTGCCCCTGCGCGCGGCAACCGGTGACATCGGCATCCTGACGGCGGCTGTTCAGGGGCTGCGCACCACGGATCGGCGCAAGGCCGCGCTGATGCGCCACCTGTGGCGTCCACGTCGGTTCCGCGTCCTGCTCGATCGGTTCGCCGGGCGAAAGCCCGAGCCGGAACACCGCACAATGCTTTTGGAGGCCGCAGACCCGATGGGGTTTGACGTTCCTATGATCGGCAAACGCCGCGCTGCCGAGATCGAGGCGCGCATCGACGCGTTGCGCGAAGATCGCGACACACCACCGATTTCTGACAACGAGCTTGCAGGCCTGGAATCTCTGCTGACCGTTCGGGAAACCATGCCCTTTGCTTTGGAGCAGTTGCGGGATGTGGCCGTTGACCTGCCTCAGATCACCCCGGCGCTGGACAGGCTTGAGGCAAGAATTGCCGCCCTGCATGCGCGTGGTGTTGACGTGAGTAGGTTGGATTTCGAGGCTGCCTATGGGCGTACGTCGATGGAGTATTACGACGGGTTTGTCTTTGGGTTTTATGCCGAAAGTCGCCCCGATTTGCCTCCGATTGCCACCGGCGGGCGTTACGATGCGCTGACGCGACAACTGGGCAACGGGGCAGAAATTCCAGCTGTTGGCGGCGTGTTGCGTCCCGACCTGATGCTCGAAGTCGAGGAGGCCGCGCAATGACCCTGAAACTGGGTGTGCCCTCGAAGGGCCGATTGATGGAGAAGACCTTTTCGTGGTTCGAAAAGCGCGGCATCACATTGTCGCGCAGCGGATCAGACCGGGAATATGCCGGTAAGGTTGAAGGGATCGACGGAGTCTCGCTGATCCTGCTGTCTGCCGGGGAAATCCCCCGCGAACTAGCAGCTGGCCGCATTCATATGGGTGTCACGGGAACCGATCTGGTGCACGAAAAATTGCCACGGTGGGAACAGCAGATTGAAGAAGTCTCCGAGTTGGGCTTTGGCAAAGCCGACTTGATTATCGCGACACCAGCCTGCTGGGTCGATGTCGAAACTCTGGACGATCTAGATGCTGCCGCGGCAGCGTTTCGCAAAACCCACGGGCACCGGTTGCGGATTGCGACCAAATACCACCGATTGGTGCGCGAGTTTCTGACGGACGCTGGGGTTGCAGATTACACTCTGGTGGACAGCCAGGGCGCAACCGAAGGCACTGTGATGAACGAAACCGCCGAGGCGATTGCCGATATCACCTCGACAGGTGAGACATTGCGCGCAAACCACCTAAAAATCCTGTCGGACGGCCTGATCCTGCAATCACAGGCCACGCTGTGGCGTAGTCGGGTTGCCAGCTATGGTGTGGGTGAAAAAGAGGTTCTTTCCGAATTGCTTGACCGGCTGAGCTGATTACAGCACGCCGATGTCCGCCAACGCGCGATTCAGATCGTCGGGCAGGGAATCATCCTCGGCCCGTCCTTTGGGAAGATCGGCAGGCGTATCTTCGGATTTAAGGTATCGCCACCCTTGGAACGGGCGTTTCAAGGCATTCTGTGTGCGGTGCACCTCAGGGTCCAGCACGATGGCGCAGCGGCGTATACCGTCCTCGCCGCGCACTTCGTCCAGCCGCAGGATCTTCTGGCGGCACTGTACGACACCCTTGATCACCCAATAGATTGATCCGCCGTTCAGAATCTCGGCCTCGCGCTTGGGCCACATGCGGGTGACGTGGCGCGGCAAGCCGTCTTCATAAAGCGGTTTGCGGCTATCCTGCCATTCCATCAGCGTGTCGACGCTTTCCGATCCGACGGAGAGTTTTATGAGGTTTATGTACTTATCCACAGCTTTCCCACAGAGTCGTCCCAAGACCGTCTATACATTGTAGCTCAAGAAAGCCTGTCATCAAGGTGTTGTGGTTAAGGTGTGATCTGGGATAATCTGGATACCTCTTTCAGAACAGGGAATCACCAATGAGCCGCTTTGCCGCCCCCATCGCCGAGCAGATCTGGGACATGAAATATCGTTTCAAACAGGCCGATGGCACTCCCATTGACCAAACGGTTGAGGACAGCTGGCGGCGTATCGCTCGCGATCTTGCGCAGGTCGAAAAAGACCCGGCGCATTGGGAGCAGAAGTTCTTCGAAGCGCTGGAAGATTTCAAATACCTGCCTGCTGGCCGTATCACCGCTGGCGCAGGCACTGCGCGACGTGTGACGCTGTTTAACTGCTTTGTCATGGGCACGGTGCCGGACAGCATGGGCGGTATCTTCGATATGCTGAAAGAGGCCGCGCTGACCATGCAGCAGGGTGGGGGGATCGGCTATGATTTCTCGACCATTCGCCCGCGCGGAGCGGATGTGCATGGGGTCGCGGCGGATGCATCCGGGCCTCTGAGCTTTATGGATGTATGGGACGCGATGTGCCGCACCATCATGTCCGCAGGTTCGCGCCGGGGTGCGATGATGGCGACCATGCGCTGTGACCACCCGGATATCGAACAGTTCATCACGGCTAAGTCCGACCCTGCACGCCTGCGCATGTTCAACATGTCTGTGCTGGTCACCGATCCCTTTATGGAAGCTGTCAAAGCCGATGGCCCGTGGGAGCTGGTGTTCGACGACAAGGTTTACCACACAGTTCAAGCGCGTGATCTGTGGAACAAGATCATGCAGGCCACCTATGACTATGCCGAACCGGGTGTGATTTTCATCGACCGGATCAACAAAGCCAACAACCTCAGCTATGCCGAAACCATCGCGGCGACAAACCCGTGTGGCGAGCAGCCTTTGCCGCCTTATGGCGCGTGCCTGCTGGGTTCGATCAACCTTGCCCGTCTTGTGGCAGAGCCGTTCGAAGATGCGGCCCATCTGAATGAGGCTGCCCTGCAAGAGCTGGTCGCGACAGCCGTCCGCATGATGGACAACGTTGTCGACGCGTCGAAGTTCCCGCTGCCGGAACAGGCCGCCGAGGCGCAGGCCAAGCGCCGTATCGGGCTGGGCGTGACCGGACTGGCGGATGCTCTGCTGATGCTGGGTCTGCGCTATGGATCGGACGAGGGCGCGCGTCAGACCGAGCTCTGGTTGAAAGCGATAGCGCGCGCTGCGTATCTGGCGTCGGTCGACTTGGCGAAGGAAAAAGGGGCGTTCCCCCTATTCGACGCCGAGAAATACTTGGAAAGCGGCACGATGCAGCAGATGGATGATGACGTGCGCGATGCAATTCGCGAACACGGTATTCGCAACGCTTTGCTGACTTCGATCGCGCCGACGGGGACAATTTCTCTCTATGCAGGGAATGTGTCGTCAGGGATCGAGCCGGTCTTTGCCTATGCCTACACGCGGAAGGTCCTGCAAAAGGATGGCTCGCGCACTGAAGAAGAGGTCGTGGACTACGCGGTGCAGATGTGGCGCGACAAATTCGGCGACAAAGAGCTGCCAGACTATTTCGTCAACGCACAGACGCTGTCCCCGTCCGATCACGTCAAGATGCAGGCCGCGGCGCAGAAATGGATCGACAGCTCGATCTCGAAGACGATCAACTGCCCCGAGGACATCAGCTTTGACGCTTTCAAAGATGTCTACATGCAGGCCTGGGATCAGGGGTGCAAAGGGTGCACGACCTATCGTCCGAACGATGTGACGGGGTCCGTCCTGACCGTGTCGGAAAGCGAAGACAAAGCGCCGGGTGAAAGTGCAAGCGCACCGCATGAAATTGACGGTGGCGACGTGATCTACATGTCGGAGCCGCTGGATCGCCCACAATCTCTGGAAGGGTCGACCTATAAGTTGAAGTGGCCCGACAGCGAACACGCGATCTACTTGACGATCAATGATATTGTCATTGGTGGCCGTCGTCGTCCGTTCGAAGTGTTCATCAACTCGAAGAACATGGAGCATTACGCCTGGACGCTGGCGCTGACCCGCATGATCTCGGCCGTATTCCGCCGGGGTGGGGATGTGTCTTTTGTGGTGGAAGAACTAAAAGCGGTATTCGACCCGCGCGGTGGCGCATGGGTTCAGGGCAAGTATATCCCGTCGATCCTGGCCGCAATTGGTGGTGTGATCGAACAGCACATGATCAATATTGGCTTTCTTGAGGGCGAGGGCATGGCGCTCAAATCCGACCCCCAGGCTCAGGTCGTCAACATGGACGCGCCACGCGGCAAAGCCTGCCCATCCTGCGGCCAGTACGACATGGTGATGATCGAGGGTTGCATGACCTGCCGCAGCTGCGGTCATTCAAAATGTGGCTGATGTCGTGAAATTCAGCGCCGGTTTCAAATTGGTCTGACCAAAGAAGTGCCAAGCCTGTGTTGAGCAGGTTTGGCATTTTTTTTGAAAGCCCTGCAGCACGCAGGCCAAGGACGAACGGGACGTATTGTATTGAAGGTCGTAATTCATCAAGGTTTCCATAAAACGGGCACAACGACCCTGCAAAAGACGCTCTCGAAAAATCGGGAATACCTGAAAGATCGCGTGAATGTTCTATTGCCTGATGACTTGCAAGAAGCCAGCCTGGCTGCACGGCGGTATGCGGTCGCCCCCAAGGATCGCACCCTTCGCAATTTCGGAGCAATCGTTCGCGAGGCGCTGAAGCCTTTTGCGGACCATGGTGGCAAACCCCTGCTGATCAGCAATGAAGAATTCGCTGGTTTGATCCCCGGTCGCAAAGGGGTTTGGTCATATGAGCAAACGCACGTTCTTGCCAAAATTCTGTTGGATGAGGTCTTGCGCCTGACTGATGCCGTGGATCGCATTATCTTTCTATTTACGACCAGAAACGCGGCTGATTGGATCAGAAGTACGTATTGGCAAAACCTTCGCAGCCACAGAATCCGCGAGGATCTGACACAATACGGCAAGGCGTTGCAACAGGGTGCAGATCTTGAGGCGGTGGTCCGCCGCGTGAAAGAGGTGGTTTCACCGCGCGCCGAGGTGGAATCTGTCAACGTTTCTGGTCCGGACGATCACGATTTCCCGTTGATTAAGGCACTGTCCATTCTAAACGTGAGATCCGATAGGCTCATCACAAGTGACAATCGGAACGTCCAGCCAGCCGGAGGCACGGACTATTTTCTGGACCTGAACCGATCGAATTTGAGCGATGAAGAGGTAGCGGCCGCGAAACGAGCTTACTTGGACAAGCTGAAGCGGTCGAATGGCATCCATTGATGAGTTGAAGCAAGGGTTGACCCAGATTGGTACCACTGCCCAATTTAGTTGCCGTAATGCAACGATCAGACGGCTCAAATCGGATGCCCAGATAGGATTGGATGAACCAGAATATCATGGTTTCCGAAATACCGCTGGGAATTGGTGGTGCATGAAGAGCGAATACCTTAGGTATAATTTGCAATTTAAAAACAAATATTTGAGTAGAGAATCGCTTTGAGCTTTCTTGAGGTTGGTCCATCGCCTTTTTTTCAAAAACAATCTAAGGTTGAATTTATTTCACTTTTAGTATCAGTTTGACTTGACACACCGGAAACATTTACGTGATTGCTGCACTTCGGTCTCTTTTCCGCCAGATTCTGTCCTGATAAGAAGGTTCAGTAAGCAGTGATTTGTTGAAAGGTACAGGCGGATACAATGACAGCCGGGGACAGCGGTCGCATATCCATTTCGTGGACGCAGACAGAGTTAAACGGACTTGAGGCGGCGCCTCAGTCTTTTTTGAAAATCGGAGCCGCATGGTCGTGGCGTGGGCAGGCTCTTTCATTGGCCAGTCCGGCCGAGCAGGGCCTTGTGTTGTCAGGCCAGGCCGAAGTTAATTCCTCAGAATTGCAAAGCAGCATAGCACCGTCGCCGAATCTGGCGGACGGGGCGCTGGGTCGTATCGTTCTGACCAATGGTGCGCAAAAGTACACGGCGCTCCTGTTTTTGGTCGCCGGAGAAGCAAACCCAACGCTGGTTTTTGAAAACGGGTATCCCGCGCGCGATCAGGAATTCTGGGTCAGTGCGTATACCGAGTTTGAAAGCGAAAGCAATTCCAGCCTCCCGGACCAAAACGTTGTCGCTTTCCCGACGCGGTCGCCGATGGATAAGAGTTGGGAAAACGCAGTTGCGGGCGTCCGAAGCGTAGCAGACTAAAACGCCAAGCAGGCCGACAGCATTCGCACATAGCAAAAAATCCACAGCCGTGTTGACTCCGCCAGTTCTGCGGATATAAGCGCGGCTTCATTGGTGTTGGTGGGCCCCGTAAGGGGATTCCTGTCATGGGGGAAACCTCAAGAGGACAACGCCCTTCATAGTGGCCTGTACGGGCCTCGACCTAACGAAGGAGATCAGCCGTGACCAAACGCACGTCTGCCAAGTACAAAATTGACCGCCGGATGGGTGAAAACATCTGGGGTCGTCCGAAATCCCCGGTCAACCGTCGCGAATACGGCCCCGGCCAGCACGGCCAGCGCCGCAAGGGCAAACTGTCGGACTTCGGTCTGCAGCTGCGCGCCAAGCAGAAGCTGAAAGGCTACTATGGCGACCTGACCGAGAAGCAATTCCGCCGCATCTACGCCGAAGCTGTACGTGTGAACGGCGATACCGGTGAAAACCTGATCGGTCTGCTGGAGCGTCGTCTGGACGCGGTTGTCTACCGTGCCAAGTTCGTTGCAACCGTCTTTGCTGCACGTCAGTTCGTGAACCACGGCCACGTCAAAGTGAACGGCAAGCGGGTCAACATCCCCAGCTACCGTGTCAAAGAAGGCGACGTGATCGAAGTACGCGACAAGTCCAAGCAACTGGCTGTAGTTCTGGAAGCCGCTGCTCTGGCCGAGCGTGACGTGCCTGACTACATCGACGCCGACCACTCGAAAATGACCGCGACCTTCGTTCGCGCGCCGGGCCTGGGCGATGTGCCTTACCCGGTCGTCATGGAACCGAACCTGGTCGTCGAATTCTACGCGAAGAACTAATCTTCGCCGACATCCAGAATTCCAGGGCCGCGCAATTTGCGCGGCCCTTTTTTGTTTGGACATGCGATGACGCGTATTGGGTTTGAAGGCTGATCCAGCAAGTTGCATCTCGGCTATTAGAAAATATCCACCGAAGTGCCCCAATGGAACGCCTGCAGTGGGTGGGAATGCTGAAGTACACGCTTGGGTGGCGCAGGCTGTGTTTTGAATTGAACGCGTAACAACCTACGAGCAGTATTCCAGCCTGACCATTGAAGAAGTCCGCCGAAGGCGCTGAATCAAATTGGCAGCGGCCTGCTTTCGGCGATGGCCTCCATCGCAAAGTACGAGGTCACACTGTCTAGTTCGACCTTGTCGATCAATCGCTGATACACCTTGTCATATGACGTCATATCTTGCGTGACGACTTTCAACTGATAGTCATAGTCGCCACCAATGCGGTGAAAATCCACTACCTCGGGGATGGTTAGGACATGGCTTCGAAATGCCTGTAGCCATTCAGCCGAATGGTGCCGGGTGCGCAGCATAACAAAGACCACAAGGCTCAGCCCCAATTTTTCGCGGGCGATCCGCGCGGTCGAACCGGTAATGACGCCATTTTCGTTCAACGCCTTCAGCCGCCGCCAACAGGCATTTTGCGACAACCCGACTCGGTCCGCCAACTCACGCTGCGAAAGTGTTGCGTCTGTTTGAAGTTCGCGAAGGATGCGCTTGTCAATATGATCTAATTTTTCTGCCATACTGAAGCATATGACACAAAAATTTAGAAATCTACCAAAAGAAAGGTGAAGTTTCTGCGTCCTCATTCAATCATATTTGGTGATGCAATATGGAGAATTAATCATGACCTTGTCCAAATTTCGCGCAGACCTCCAATCCACCACTCGCAATTCAACCCTGCGCGACGGGCTGATCGGAGAGAATGTTCTGATCCCCGGTCTGAATGGGGACGTGCCGCTGGTTTATGCGGACTACGTCGCTTCGGGTCGTGCGCTGCAGCAGGTAGAGGATTTTGTCGCCCATGAGGTGCTGCCTTTTTATGCCAACAGCCACACTGAGGCCTCCTATTGTGGGTCGTATATGACCCGTCTGCGCCGCGAAGCGCGCGCGGAAATAGCCCGCATTGTTGGAGCAAAGGAAGGCGACGCGGTGATCTTTACCGGGTCCGGCGCCACTGCGGGCCTTAACCGGCTGGTCAGTTTGATGGGAATTGAGGGGGCTGACCGGCCGGTTGTTCTGATCGGGCCATACGAGCATCATTCGAACATCCTCCCCTGGCGGGAAAGCAAAGCGCAGGTCATCGAAATCCCCGAAGCGCCCGAAGGCGGCGTTGATCTCGGTGCACTTGAACGGACATTGGTGGACAATGCCGATTCCGATCTGATTGTCGGTTCATTTTCCGCTGCCTCTAACGTAACCGGCATCATTACAGACCCGGACCCGATCACGCGGCTGCTCAATTCTCATGGCGCTGTTTCGATCTGGGATTACGCCGGTGGTGGACCTTATATGCCGATGGACATGGGGCCAGAAGATGCGCGCAAGGATGCCATCGTAGTCTCCCCGCACAAGTTCCCGGGCGGCCCGGGCGCGTCCGGTGTGTTGATCGTCAATCAGAACGCAGTTCGCCGTACTTGCCCAAGTTGGCCTGGTGGCGGGACTGTCAGCTTTGTATCGCCCTGGCGCCATGACTACAGCGAGGATTTGGCCACGCGGGAAGAAGCCGGAACACCCAATGTGATCGGAGATATCCGCGCCGCGCTGGCCTTCATCGTCAAGGATGTCGTCGGCACGGATGAAATTGCTGAACGCGAAGCACGATATAATGAAATGGCCTTGAAAGGTTGGGGCGACAATCCAAACCTGACTTTGCTAGGCACTGAAAACCAGCATCGTTTGCCGATCTATTCTTTCCTTGTGCGGGACAACTCTGGCCAGCCGGTGCATCAGCAGCTGTTTACCCGGATGCTCAGCGACATCTACGGCATTCAGGCGCGCGGTGGTTGCGCGTGTGCCGGGCCATATGCGCATCGCTTGCTGGATATCGACCGTGAAACGTCCACTGAATTGCATGCTGCTTTGTCCGCAGGGGAAGAGATGAAGAAACCCGGATGGGTCCGCCTGAATTTCTCTTACCTTATGAGCGAGGAGACGGTTCAGTTCATCATCGATAGCGTCAATGATCTGTCCCACCGGACTGAGGAATTCACCCCTTATTACAACGCGGACCCGGCGACCGCCCGCTTCAAAGCGGCGTGACGGAATTGCCGCTTTTCTCAACGCGTTGAGACGGGTATGAGAGGCTCCAACAACGGAGCCTCTTATGAACAAGATCACCCCGCAGCCCGGCATTATGGACATCGCGCTCTATCAGGGCGGCCAGTCGCATGTGGCCGGGGTAGAGCATGTGATCAAGCTCAGCTCCAACGAAAACCCGTTCGGTCCCAGCCCCAAGGCGATCGAGGCCGTGCGCGATAGTGCGGCGACGCTGCATCGGTATCCCAGTACCGATCACGCAAGCCTGCGCTCAGCGATTGGTGAACGGCACGGGTTGGACCCTGCGCGGCTTATCTGCGGCGTTGGCAGTGATGAAGTGCTGCAGTTCATCGCTCAGGCTTATGCGGGCCCGGGGGATGAGGTCATCTATACCGAGCACGGGTTTTCAATGTACCCGATCATTGCCCGCATGGCGGGCGCGACACCGGTGATGGTGGCCGAGCGCAATCGCCACGTGGATGTCGAAAACATTCTGGCCGCCGTGAGCGACCAGACCCGGATCGTGTTTGTGACGAACCCGGGCAACCCGACCTCGACTATGATCCCCGAGGCTGAGTTGCTGCGTCTGGCCGAAGCATTGCCTAAGACCTGCCTGATGGTGATCGACGGGGCCTATGCCGAGTTTGTCGATGGGTTCGACGGTGGTGCATCGCTGGTGGATCGGTTTGACAACGTGATCATGACGCGGACCTTTTCCAAGGTGTACGGTCTGGGCGGAATGCGTGTCGGTTGGGGCTATGCTGCGCAATCGATTATCGACGTACTGAACCGGGTGCGTCAGCCCTTTAACCTGTCCTTGACCGCTTTGGCGGCAGCAGAGGCTGCGGTGAATGACATAGAATTCCTGTCCTATTGTCAGGCTGAAAATGCGCGCCTGCGGGTGTGGCTGTCGGAAGAACTGGCCAAGATCGGCGTGCCCTCGGATGCGTCCTGCACCAACTTTATCCTCGCCCGCTTTGCCGATCGGGCAGAGGCTGAGGCGTGTGACGACTATCTGAAGACACAAGGTTTGATCGTGCGCCGTGTGGCGGGCTACAACCTGCCAAATGCCCTGCGGGTCACCGTAGGCGACGAAGAAGCCTGCCGCCGCGTTGTTGCGGCCATCACCGCGTTCAAAGGGGGCGTCGCATGAGCCAAGTTTACGACCGTGTGGCCTTGATTGGTCTTGGCCTGATCGCCTCGTCCATGTTCTGGGCGATCAAACGTGCCGGGCTTGCTGGCGAAGTGACTGGCTATGCCCGGTCCGAGACCACCCGCGACACGGCCCGCCGCATCGGCTTGTGTGATCGCGTCTGCGATACTGCGCAAGAGGCGGTCGAGGGCGCGGATCTGGTCGTTCTCTGCGTTCCTGTCGGCGCGATGGGCGCTGTTGCAAAAGATATTGCACCTGTCCTGAAACCCGGGGCGACGGTGACTGATGTCGGCTCGGTCAAGCGTCACGTTATTCAGGCCGTCGGGCCGGTAATCCCGGATGGTGTGCATTTCATCCCCGCGCACCCCCTGGCAGGAACTGAGCATTCTGGCCCGGAATCGGGTTTTGCAGAACTCTTTGACAACCGCTGGTGCCTTTTGGTTCCGGTTGAAGGGTCGGACCCGGATGCGATTGCCCGTTTGCGGGCACTTTGGGAAGGCATGGGGTCAAACGTCGATGAGATGGACGCGGATCACCATGATCTGGTTCTGGCAGTCACATCGCACGCGCCGCACCTGATCGCCTATACGATGGTGGGCGTTGCGGATGATCTGCGCCGGGTCACCGATACCGAGGTCATCAAGTATTCCGCCGCAGGATTCCGAGACTTCACCCGCATCGCGGCCTCTGACCCGACCATGTGGCGGGACGTGTTCCTGACCAACAAGGATGCGACGCTGGAGATCCTTGGCCGGTTCACCGAAGAACTGTTTGCACTGCAGCGCGCGATCAGAACAGGTGACGGCGAGCAGTTATTCGACTATTTCACCCGTACGCGCGCCATCCGCCGCGGCATCATTGATGCAGGCCAGGATACGGATGCGCCTGATTTCGGACGGGGAAAAACGAACCCATGACGCAGGGCTGGAGAACCATTCTGACCGGATTTGCAGCGCTTTGCGCAATGTCAACTCAGGCTGGTTCGCTGGAACGTTCGTTAATACCGATATCGCGACCTCAGGCTACACTTGCGGTCCTTAGCAGCGCAGTGCCTCAGCTGCCTCCGGCCACCATACGACCAGAATTGCGGCCGGATTCACCGCAGGTTTTGGCAGCAGCGGCACGGCCTGCAGAGCTGCCTCTGCTTGGCCCGGACACGTCGCTGATGCCTTACTTGCGGCCCAAAGCCTTGGAGCAGGAGGCGTTGTTCAAAAAGCGCAAACTGCGTAAGGGGTCGGTATGCGGCGACATCGATATTCAGGGTAAGCCTGTCGGGACGGTACCGGGCAGGATCAAGGCTTGCGGGATCAAGGACGCTGTTCAGATCACCTCGGTCTCAGGTGTGACGCTTAGCCGTCCCTCCACGATGGATTGTGGAACGGCAATTGCGCTGAACAAATGGGTTGAGAAAGCGGTCAAGCCGACGTTCAAGCGACGCGGGCCTGTGGTTCAATTGCAGGTTGCCGCACACTACGCGTGTCGGACACGCAACAACCGTAAGGGCGCCCGCATTTCCGAGCATGGAAAAGGCCGCGCGATTGATATCTCGGCCTTCAAGATGGCCGATGGAGAGGTTGTGACGGTCCTGAATGGCTGGCGCAAGAACCCATCGCAAAAACAACTGGTCAAGATCTGGCGCGATGCATGCGGGCCGTTTGGCACCGTATTGGGGCCAAACGCCGACCGGTATCACCGGGATCATTTCCATCTGGATACCGCCCGCCATCGTCGCGGGCCATACTGTCGTTAACGCAGGATCAGGCGGGGCGCTGGCCCTAGCGGCAACGGCCCAAGCGCCACGAAACCGTCCCGGAAGTTAAGCTGCAGATCCAGCGCATTTGGGTTTCCACCCAGCCCGGCCATGAAATTCAGCGCGCGAGTCACCGGATCAACGGCCTGATCGGGCAGAGCGCCTGCGGCGTTGGCCATGGCAATCATGTCGCGCCAGTTTTCAGCTTTGACCGCAATTTCGCCCGTTGGGATGCCCTGGTGGTCGATATCAATCTCGCCTGCCGCAAACAGACGCAAAGCGCCCCATTTCATCTCGGCGAGGTTCAGGTCAATCATTACCGGTTGCGGTCTGCCCTGTTCCAATGCCGTGCGATCCCATGGCTTGTTGAACGTGGCGGTCATGTCCAGCTCGAGGGTCTCAAACGCCTGCGGCAATGTGGTGGCCGATCGCATCAGTTCCCGCAGACCGTCACCCGGGGTGAACCCGTCAATACGGGCACCGATGGCATAGGTCACCGGAATAGAAGTCTGTTCCATGACTAGCGTCAGCGTATCACCTCCGGCCAGGGCTTCGGCATCGTCGGTGATCAGCCATGAACCAGCAGTCAACGCCATTTTTTCCAGCACCAGCGCCACACCGGGCTGTAGCTGCAGCTCGGCCTGCAGATCGCTGGCTTTGATTGTTGCCGTCTGATCAAAATAGGACAGGCGCTGGGGGGTGTCAGCAAAGCGCAGCACCTGACGTCCCGGCCAGATTGCAGGGCTTTGGAATTCGATCCAATCGGCGCTCCATGCGGTGCCGTTGACTGGATCAGCCAGCGCCGGACTGTTCAGGCGCGTAACGTGGCGCAACGGATACCCCGCAGTTGAAACATCCGAAAAATCCGCCTGCCAACCCTGTTCCTGCTGTTTGTCGAACCAGGCGGTGATTGCATTGCGCAATCCGAATCCGGCCACGAACCAATAGGCGCTCCAGATAACCGTTAAGAAAATGACTACTCGTATTAGACCGCGCATGGCAGTTGGCCCTTTTTCCCGCGTTGAATTTGATGTTTATAGGCCGAAACGGGCAAGGACCAGAGCAATGACGATGTGGGTTTTCGGATATGGATCGCTGTTGTGGAATCCGGGCTTTCCGGTGGCCCGAAGCGAACACGCCACGTTGCATGGGTATGCGCGTTCCTTTTGCATGAGTTCGATCCACCACCGTGGGACTGAGGAACACCCCGGCCTTGTGCTGGCGCTGGACGAACAGGTCGACGCCAATTGCACGGGCTTGGCGCTTGCGGTCGAAACCGGCCATGAAGAACGCACCCTTCAAGAGCTGCGTGAACGCGAGTTGATCTCGTCAGCCTATGTCGAGAAAAACCTTGATGTGCATCTGAACACTGGCGATGTCATCACCGCCGTGACCTATGTGATCGACGCAGACCACCTTCAATACTGTGGTGGTATGCCGCTAGAGGAGCAAGCGCAGATCATTGCGCATGCGGTTGGCGGGCGCGGGCCGAATACGGAATACCTGTATAATACTGCGGAACATCTGGCCGAGATCGACCTGCGCGATCCTGATCTTGAGTGGTTAGCGCAACGGGTGCGCAGTATCACAGTATAAACCCTTGGCGTCACCGGCGGATTTTGGCTAGATTCAAGCCAGAGCAGGCAAAAACCGGGAAACACGCGCATGGCGCAGGCACATCAGGGCGCGAGACCCCATTTCTCGCATCCCATCCGTCAGATTGTGATGATGTTGGTCGCAATTGGCCTGGCGGGGTTGGGCGTCTTCATGGCGCTGCCTTATGTGTTGCCGGTGTTTCAGGCCAACCCGTACCTGAACGGTTTTATCATTCTGGTTTTCGTTATCGGCGTTTTTGCCTGTTTCTTTCAGGTGACACAGCTGATTGGCTCGGTTCGCTGGATCGAGGCTTTTGTTGGCGGCGTTGTTCGCGAGGACGCGCGCACCCCGCAATTGTTGGCACCTTTGGCCTCATTGCTGCGCGAACGTGGTGCACGGTCACAGATCAGTTCCAGTTCGACCCGGTCGATCCTGGATTCGGTCGCGGAACGCGTCGAGGAAGAGCGTGAGATCACGCGCTATATTACCAATGTCCTGATTTATCTGGGCCTTTTGGGCACGTTCTTTGGACTGGCGACCACCGTCCCAGCTATTGTCGACACGATCCGCAGCCTGAACCCGCAGGAGGGCGAAGAAGGGCTGGCCGTGTTCAACCGCCTGATGGTGGGGCTTGAGGCGCAGCTACAAGGAATGGGCGTGGCATTCGGTTCGTCCCTTTTGGGCCTTGCCGGGTCTCTGATCGTCGGGTTGCTGGAACTGTTCACGGGTCACGGTCAGAACCGGTTCTACCGCGAGCTTGAGGAATGGTTGTCCTCAATCACCCGTGTTGGCTTTGCCGCGGCTGAGGAAGGTGGGGCGGAAATTGCGGTCCTGACACCTGTTCTGGACGCGATGTCTGAACAGATGGATGCGCTGCAAGACCTGTTTTCGGGGCAAGAGGCTGATCGCGCCACCGTGTCGGTCAAGCTGGGCCAGTTGGTCGACGCGATTGGTGAGATGAATGTGCGACAGTCTGAATCCGAAGGGGTTACAGCCGCATTGGAACGCGTGGCCCTTGGGCAGGACGCCCTGTTGGATCACATGCGTGATCAGGGCACGGGTGAAGGAATTGACGCCGAAAGCCGGATGCGCCTGCGGTCGATGGACGTTCAGCTATTGCGTATCCTCGAAGAAATTTCGGCCGGTCGTCAGGAAAGCATGAGCGAACTGCGCAAGGATATCGAATTGCTGGTCAAAGCTCTGACATTGCCCCGAGGCGCCGTGCGCACCGCTCCGGAAGGAGAGTAATCCATGGCTCTGTCCCGTCGCACAGGTCAGCGTTTTCAGGGCTCGGTTTGGCCGGGTTTTGTTGACGCGATCACCGGTTTGTTGATGGTGCTGACCTTCGTTCTGACCATCTTTATGGTGGTGCAGTTCGTTTTGCGCGAAACTATTTCCGGGCAAGAGGACGAATTGACCGCCCTGTCGGATGAAGTCGCAGCGCTGGCCGGGGCATTGGGATTGGAGGAGCGTGAGAATACCCGCCTGGAGGCCCGTCTTGGCGCGTTGAACACGACCCTGTCGCAAACCGAAGATACGCTGGCGCGGGCCGAAGTGGACCTGGCCTTGTCGCAGGCGCGTATCACGGATTTCGAGGCGCAGGTCGCCGCACTTCTGACGGATCAGGAGCGGGCGCGCGGCGCCATTGCAACACTGGAGTCCCAGCGCGCCAAGTTGCTGGAGGACCAAGAGGCGCTGAATCTCGCGCTGGCGCAAAGCCGATCTGAGATCGACGAACAGGCCGAAGCCGCCCGGCTGGCAGCCGCCCAACGCGAGGCGCTGGAGGCGTTGGTTGCGGATCTTGAACAAAGCGACGCGGCGCAATCCACCCGGATCAGTGAACTGGAAGAACAGATCAGCGCGGAAGAGGCCGCCAAGCTGGCCGAAGCTGCCGCTGCCGAGAACCTGCGCAACCGTCTGCAGGATGCAGATGCCGAGTTGACAGCAATGACACTGGCCTTGGAAGCACAGCGCAAAGAAGCTGAGGATACATTGACCCTGCTTGCCGCAGCACAAGCCGCCAGGGCCGAGCTTGAGCGCCAGTTCGGTGCGCTGGATGCGGACAAGTTGCAGGCGCAACTACAAGCCGCTTTGGCTGCGCAGACCGAGGCACAGGCCGAGGCACAATCGCAGCGATCATTAGCCGAAGAGCGTGCAAACCTATTGGCTGTGGCCCGTGAAGCGATCTCGGCGGAGAAAACGATTTCCGCAAAAGCGCAGCGAGAAACGGCGTTGTTGAACCAACAGATGGCGGCGCTGCGCCAACAACTTGGCGGTTTGCAGGCGTTGTTGGGCGACTATGAAGAACGCAACGCCGCTTCGGACATTCGAATTCAGACCCTGGGTCAGGACCTGAACGCAGCTTTGGCCCGCGCGGCCTCGGAAGAACGCCGCCGGCGCCTGCTGGAAGAGGCTGAGCGTGTCCGGCTTGAAGCCGAAGCAGAAGCTCTGTCTGGACAGAATCAGGAACTGGCCGCGCAGGCCGAAGACCTGCAACGCTATCGGTCAGAGTTCTTTGGAAGACTGCGCGACGTGCTTGGGGATGAGGAGGGCGTTCGGATCGAAGGCGACCGTTTTGTTTTCTCGTCCGAGGTCCTGTTTGACACGGGTTCGGCCGTTTTGTCGCCGGCCGGGCAGCAGGACATCGCCAAAGTGGCCAATATCCTGCGCAGCGTGGCGGCTGAAATTCCCGAGGGCCTGAACTGGGTGATCCGCGTCGATGGTCACACTGATAACGTGCCGCTGGCCGGTTCAGGGCGCTATCGCGACAATTGGGAGCTTAGTCAGGGCCGCGCCTTGTCCGTCGTGCGCTACATGGTCGATGCGCTGGGCATCCCGCCGAGCCGGTTGGCCGCAAACGGTTTTGGTGAGTTCCAGCCCGTAAATCCGGCAGACACCGCGGAGGCCCGGGCACAAAACCGCCGGATCGAGCTGAAACTCACCGAAAGGTAACCGAGACACTCGTTAAGGGTACGGGTCAGCGACGACCAAACCGAAAGCTGTTATCTGGCTTACCCGCAAAGCAGCGCGGGACGACCGGGTAACTTTCAGTCAGGAAATAGGCATACGTTCCAGATGGATACTCAGGCGAAATCGTAAAGGCTCCGTTACATTCATCCAGATTTCCGGCGCCTGCTACATAAGCGTAGTCCTCATTGAACGTGCCATCATGCTTTCCGTCGGGTGCGCTTCCTCCAGGGCGGTTGCCGCCTTTCAATCTGTACGACGACTTCATTTGCGTCACTTTCCCATCCAAAACGCCGGTCATTGCGTAAATCGGGAAGCCGTCAGCGGCATATCCGATCAGCGGTGAATGTCGGTTGGGTGTATAGTTCAGCAACTCAATAAAGCCCGTGGGGATGCCGTGATAATGGTATTTTCCATTGGGTTGCACATGGGCATAGTTTTCGTCGAACCCCAAAGTGACCGCGCCCCCAAGCGCATTGTAGGACCAGCCTGAGCGGGGATTGCCCTGCCAGAACTCAGCGGCCAACGGGTCGAACACGACGCCGTTCAGAGACACGCCAAAGTTCCATCCCATTTCAAGCGGGGTGGTGGATCGATTGGATTTCGGGTTCGTCGGTACTTTCAAGTTGACGCGCTGCTCGGAAATGCTGTGCGGATTGCCTTGGTTCGGAAAGCGCCCGACAAGGTGATCGGGGATCCCGTTGGCCGAGACGCGGATACTTTTGCGGGTCTCAGAGATTTCAGAGTGGCTGTGCCCCGGATCAATCGTTGCGGCCTGCAGGCGCAGTGGCTGCGTTTCTGTCTTGTCGTGATATCGAAATCTGTGCTGGGCAGTTGCTATGGCGGCAACGGCGGAAAGGGCGAATGCTACGCTCCAAACGGCGACGGTTTTGGTCATCAAAATCCCCTATGCAATTCATCAGTGACAATGAAACGCGCAGAATTGGCTATTCCGTCGAAAAAGTTTGTGGCCGAAACGTAATCGCCCGGTTGCTGAACAACCGGGCGATTAGATTTGTTAGGCGAATGCGGCGTCTTAATCCGCGGTCAAAAGCGGAGGTTTGTCGCCCGGAATTCTTGGCTGATCGGGGCCAAGGATATCCAGGTTCAAATCGCCTTTCTTGACAGACACGCGGACCACACCACCCTTGGCCAGCTTGCCGAACAGCAACTCCTCGGCCAGTGGTTTCTTGATGTGTTCCTGAATGACACGACCCAGAGGACGTGCACCCATCTTGTCGTCATACCCTTTTTCCGCCAGCCACGCGGCGGCTTTGGGGGTCAGATCGATGGTCACATTGCGATCCAGCAATTGCGCTTCAAGTTGCAGAACAAACTTCTCGACCACCTGTAGGATGACCTCTTTCGGTAGTGGCGCGAATGAGATCACGGCGTCCAGGCGGTTGCGGAATTCCGGCGTGAACATACGTTCGATTGCGGCCGTATCCTCGCCTTCGCGACGGTCACGTGCAAAGCCGATAGCCGCCTTGGCCTGTTCTTGCGCACCCGCGTTCGAGGTCATGATCAGCACCACGTTGCGGAAGTTCACCGTACGTCCGTTGTGATCGGTCAGCTCACCGTGGTCCATCACCTGCAACAGGATGTTGAACACGTCCGGATGGGCTTTTTCGATTTCATCCAGTAGCAGCACGCAATGCGGATGCTGGTCGACGCCGTCGGTCAGCAGACCGCCCTGATCAAAGCCTACATAGCCCGGAGGCGCGCCGATCAGACGGCTGACGGCGTGCTTCTCCATGTACTCTGACATGTCAAAGCGCAGCAGTTCTACACCCAGCGTATCCGCCAGCTGTTTCGCAACTTCGGTCTTACCCACACCGGTCGGGCCAGCGAACAGATAGTTGCCGATGGGCTTTTCAGGTTCACGCAGACCGGCACGCGCCAGTTTGATCGCACTGGACAGCGCCTCGATTGCCAGATCCTGGCCGAATACAACACGTTTCAACGATGCCTCGAGATCTTTCAGCACCTCGGCATCATCTTTGGTGACGTTCTTGGGCGGGATGCGGGCGATCTTGGCGACGACCGCCTCGATTTCCTTGACCCCGATGGTCTTGCGCCGTTTGCTCTCAGCCACCAGATGCTGCGCCGCACCGGCCTCATCGATTACATCGATGGCCTTGTCGGGCAGTTTACGGTCGTTGATGTAGCGGGCCGATAGTTCCACTGCGGTCTTGATGGCATCGGCGGTGTATTTGATCTCGTGATGTTCTTCGAAATAAGGCTTCAGACCGCGCAGAATTTTCACGCTGTCTTCGACTGAAGGCTCGCTTACGTCGATCTTCTGGAACCGGCGGCTCAGCGCGCGGTCTTTCTCAAAATGCTGACGGAATTCCTTGTATGTGGTCGAGCCCATGGTGCGCAGTTTGCCGCCCTGCAGGGCAGGTTTCAGCAAGTTCGACGCATCCATCGCACCGCCCGAGGTGGCACCGGCACCGATCACAGTGTGAATCTCGTCAATGAACAGCACCGCGTCGGGGTGGTCCTCCAATTCGGTCACAACCGCCTTCAGGCGTTCCTCGAAGTCGCCGCGATAGCGGGTACCTGCCAGCAGAGCACCCATGTCGAGAGAATAAATTGTGGTCTCAGACAGCACATCTGGCGCTTCGCCGCCAACAATCTTGCGTGCCAGGCCTTCGGCGATGGCGGTCTTACCCACGCCCGGATCACCCACCAGCAGCGGGTTGTTCTTGCGGCGGCGGCACAAGACCTGAATACAACGCTCAACCTCGTCAGCTCGACCGATCAACGGGTCGACATCGCCTGCGCGCGATTTAGCGTTCAGGTCAATGCAGTACTTCCCAAGCGCGCTTTCCTTTTGTTCGCCTTCGGTAACGCCAGGTTGAGCTTCTTCCTCGACCTGATCCGCGCCGGATACCGAGCGGTTTTCGCCGTAGGCAGGGTCTTTGGCCACGCCGTGCGCGATGAAGTTTACCGCGTCATAGCGCGTCATGTCCTGCTCTTGCAGGAAATAGGCGGCATTGCTTTCACGTTCGGCAAAGATGGCGACCAGAACGTTTGCGCCGGTCACTTCGGTCCGGCCCGAGCTTTGGACGTGGATCGCCGCGCGTTGTATGACGCGCTGGAAAGCGGCCGTTGGCACGGCCTCGGAACCGTCGATATCCGTGACCAGATTGGACAGGTCTTCGTCAATGAATTCAACTAGAGTGCTGCGCAGTTCTTCCAGATCGACGCTGCAGGCTTTCATGACGCGTATGGCGTCAGGTTCTTCCAGTAACGCCAGAAGCAGATGCTCTAGCGTGGCAAATTCATGACGCCGTTCATTCGCAGCTGCCAAGGCCGCGTGGATGGCTTGTTCTAATGTGCTCGAGAATGAAGGCACGCGGGTGCTCCTCTGTCTTGGGTCGAAAGGGGCAGGCTTCGGCCGGAACCCCATCCCAACCATGTCCTCATACTATTAGAGTTTGGTTGATAGTGGCCCGGCTTCAAGGGTTTTCTTGCTCTTGACAGTCACATTTCACGTGACCGTGGCCGTGAGGAAGGCAATTTGGGTACTAGAAGCTGTCTTTTCTAGTCCGAATTTCAGCAAAAACGTCTGCGGGGTCTGAATTTTGCATTCCCAAATGAGCCTGAATCGCCGGGTCAGCGGCCCGCAAGAACGGGTTTGTGGCCTTTTCCAGCGCCATCGTCGAAGGAACCGTGGGTTCTCCGGCAGCGCGAGCGCGGTTAATATCATCCGCGCGTTTTTGCAGTGCGGCATTGGTGGGATCGACGGTTAAAGCGAATTTTGCGTTTGATTGCGTGTATTCGTGGCCCGAGCAAACGATTGTCTCATCGGGAAGCGCGGCCAGCTTGCTGAGAGAGGCCCACATCTGCGGTGCCGTGCCTTCGAACAAGCGTCCACACCCCAATGCCATGAGGCTGTCTGCTGTGAAAACCACTGCGCTGTCCGGCATGTAAAAGGCGACATGGCCAACAGTATGGCCGGACACATCCAGCACCCGAATCTGCTCGCTTCCGAATTCAAACGTATCGCCGTCGCTGACCTGCTGATCCAGCGGGGGCAGGCGGTGTGCATCGGAGGCCGCGCCAACAACTTTAGCCGGGTGCTTTTCCAAAATGGCAGACAGGCCATCCACATGGTCCCAATGGTGATGGGTTAGAAGAATATGGGATAATGTCCAGCCGCGCTTGTCCAACTCGGCCAGAATGGGTCCGGCTTCGGGCGCGTCGACCAGTGCGGTATTGCCGCTTGCGGCGTCATGCGCCAGAAATGCGTAATTGTCGCTGAGACATGGGATGGTAACGACCTCAAGAGGCATGGCCTTTTGCCCTTTCGTTGCTAGACTGCGCCCAGCTAAGCCGATTGACCGGGTGTCTGCAATGCATCTTGATGTGCAGGATTTGAGGAACTTCTACTATCGCAGCACTCTGGGTCGTGCCGCGCAGGCGGCGATCCGTGGGCGACTGATCGAGCAATGGCCCGAGGCCAAGGGGCAAACGGTTGCTGGATTCGGCTTCGCGGTTCCATTGCTGCGTCCTTATCTTGCGGACGCCCGCCGCGTGATCGGTTTGATGCCAGGCCCGCAAGGCGTCATGCCCTGGCCCGCCGGAATGCCCAATGTGTCGGTTCTGACCGAAGAAACCCTGTGGCCGATTGAAACAGGTCATGTCGACAAGCTGATTGTGATGCACGGGCTTGAAACCTCGCAGCGGCCCAGCCAATTGCTAAATGAGTGCTGGCGCGTGTTGGGGCCAGGGGGGCGCGCATTCTTTGTTGTGCCCAATCGGGCTGGTTTGTGGTCTCGGACGGATAAGACCCCGTTTGGCTTTGGCCGACCGTACACAGCCTCGCAGCTGGAAAGTCAGCTCAAGGCGCATCACTTCATCCCGGAAAGCCATTGCTCGGCTCTGTATCTGCCGCCGTCATTCCGCCGTTTCTGGCTGAAGTCGGCGAGCCTGATCGAAAAGACTGGCCAAAGGCTGCCAACAGTCATGGCAGGCGGAGTGCTTATGGTTGAGGTGACAAAACACATCCGACCGCCCAGCGGCAGTGTTGCAAAGGATGCCGAACGTCGTCCGATAAAGGCGCTTGATGGCCTTCTGAAACCAGCCTGAGCAGCCCGGTCATTTCCCCCCTTCAATTCGCAAAAATTGAGGGAAAAAGGACACAGGAATCGCAAAAACCTACACTTTCGTAACATTTTTCGTCTGTTTCAGCCGGATAAAAGGGTCGCACCCTCCTTAAGTAATTGAAATTGAACATTTTGTGGATAAACCTGTTGCCGTGATAATATATTGCTAGCTGGGTTCGGCTCTGCTACATCCCCGGTGATTTTGATCCCCGACCGTCTGGCCGGGGTTTCTTCACGCCCCCGGGGTAGCTGCCGCAACGCGAATTCGGGGCCCAAAATATCGGAAGGGTGGACGTGTCCGAACCAGCTTCGATTTCCACAGGCATTGCCAAGCGCTATGCCACCGCGATCTTTGAGATCGCCAAAGAGAATAATGACCTCGCAGGTCTGGAAACCGGAATCAACGATCTGGCAGCAGCATTGGGCGAAAGCGCCGAACTGCGCGACCTGATCGCATCGCCTCTGGTTTCGCGTGCCGAACAAGAAGGCGCCATTACCGCAATCGCTGACAAAATGGGTCTGCACGCCATCATGCGTAACACGCTGGCTCTGATGGCTCAGAAGCGCCGTCTGTTCGTAGTTCCCGAGTTGGTGCAGGTTCTGCGCGACATGCTGGCGGACGAACGTGGCGAAGTGACCGCCGATGTCGCGTCGGCCAAGGCGCTGACCAAGACACAACTGGAAAAACTGTCCAAGACGCTGTCCGAGCGTGTGGGCAAGACCGTGACAATAAATGCGACCGTTGATGAAAGCCTCATTGGCGGTCTTGTCGTTAAAGTGGGCTCGAAGATGATCGATAGCTCGATCCGTTCGAAGCTCAACTCCCTACAGAATGCAATGAAAGAGGTCGGATAAATGGGAATCCAAGCTGCAGAGATTTCTGCAATCCTGAAGGACCAGATCAAGAATTTTGGTCAGGAAGCCGAAGTGGCCGAAATCGGTCGCGTGCTGAGCGTCGGTGACGGGATTGCCCGCGTATACGGTCTGGACAATGTGCAAGCGGGTGAGATGGTCGAATTCCCCGGTGGCATCATGGGCATGGCGCTGAACCTGGAAAGCGACAACGTTGGTGTTGTTATCTTCGGTTCCGACCGTGACATCAAAGAAGGTGACATCGTCAAGCGCACCAACTCGATCGTGGACGTTCCGATTGGTAACGGTCTGCTGGGTCGTGTTGTTGACGGTCTGGGCAACCCGCTGGACGGCAAAGGCCCCATCGAATCCACCGAGCGTGGCGTTGCTGACGTCAAAGCACCTGGCATCATCCCGCGTAAATCGGTTCATGAACCGATGGCAACCGGCCTGAAATCGGTTGACGCGATGATCCCGATTGGTCGTGGCCAGCGTGAGCTGATCATTGGTGACCGTCAGACCGGTAAAACTGCCGTTGCTCTGGACGCCATCCTGAACCAGAAAACCTACAACGATGCAGCAGGCGACGACGAGTCGAAGAAGCTGTACTGCGTTTACGTTGCGATCGGCCAAAAGCGTTCGACCGTTGCGCAGCTGGTGAAGAAACTGGAAGAGTCCGGCGCGATTGACTACTCGATCGTTGTGGCCGCAACCGCGTCCGACCCGGCGCCGATGCAGTTCCTGGCACCCTATGCCGCAACCGCAATGGCCGAATTCTTCCGCGACAATGGCCGCCACGCACTGATCATCTATGATGACCTGTCGAAACAGGCTGTGTCTTATCGTCAGATGTCGCTGCTGCTGCGTCGTCCGCCCGGACGTGAAGCCTATCCTGGCGACGTTTTCTATCTCCACTCCCGCCTGCTGGAGCGTTCGGCGAAGCTGAACGAAGACTTCGGTGCTGGTTCGCTGACTGCTCTGCCGGTTATCGAAACGCAAGGTGGTGACGTTTCGGCGTTTATTCCGACCAACGTGATCTCGATCACCGACGGCCAGATCTTCCTGGAAACCGAACTGTTTTATCAGGGCATCCGTCCTGCTGTGAACACCGGTCTGTCGGTTTCGCGTGTGGGCTCTTCGGCTCAGACCAACTCGATGAAGTCGGTTGCCGGTCCGGTTAAGCTGGAACTGGCTCAGTACCGCGAAATGGCTGCGTTTGCGCAGTTTGGTTCCGACCTTGACGCCGCGACCCAGCAGCTGCTGAACCGTGGTGCGCGTCTGACCGAGCTGATGAAGCAGCCGCAGTACTCGCCGCTGACCAACGCTGAAATCGTCTGTGTCATCTTCGCCGGCACCAACGGTTACCTCGACAAGATCGACGTTTCCGATGTTGGCCGTTACGAAGCTGGCCTGCTGGCGCACCTGCGCGGCAAGCACGCCGACCTGCTTCAGTGGATCACCGACGAAGATCCCAAGATCAAGGGCGACGCTTCCGACAAGATCAAGGCTGCGCTGGACGAATACGCCGCAACCTTCGCTTAAGGGAGAGGCGGGCACATGCCAAATCTTAAGGATCTTAAAAACAGGATCGAGTCGGTCAAATCGACCCGCAAGATCACCAAGGCCATGCAGATGGTCGCGGCTGCAAAACTGCGCCGCGCCCAGGAATCTGCCGAAGCCTCGCGTCCCTATGCTGAACGGTTCAATGCCGTGATGGCGGGGCTGGCGGCATCGGTCGGGGGCAGCGACAGCGCCCCCAAGCTGCTCCGTGGTACGGGCAGTGATGATGTCCACCTGCTGGTTGTCATGACAGCTGAACGCGGCCTGTGTGGCGGCTTCAACTCGAGCATCGCCAAGCTGGCCCGTGTCAAAGCGGAAGAGCTGCGCCTGAAAGGCAAGACGGTCAAGGTTTTGACTGTCGGCAAAAAAGGCCGCGACGCGCTCAAGCGTGACCTTGGCGATCTGTTCGTTGGACATATCGACCTGAGCGAAGTCAAGCGTCTGGGTTACACCAACGCGCAAGACATCGCCAAGGGCATCCTGTCCCGTTTCGATGGGGGTGAGTTCGATGTTGCCACGATCTTCTACTCGAAGTTCGTCAACGTTGTGACCCAGATCCCGACGGCACAACAGGTCATCCCAGCCTCGTTTGAGGATACCGAGGGCGACGACAGTGGTGCCGTGTTCGACTACGAGCCCAGCGAAGAGGCCATTCTGGCCGACCTGCTACCAAAGGGGGTTGCGACTGCAATCTTCTCGGCTCTGCTCGAAAACGGAGCCTCGGAACAGGGTGCACGTATGTCCGCGATGGACAACGCAACACGCAACGCGGGTGAGATGATCGACAAGCTGACGATCCAGTTCAACCGTTCGCGTCAGGCCGTGATCACCAACGAGCTGATTGAAATTATTTCCGGCGCTGAGGCGCTGTAGAGACAAACCGGAGACGAAACATGGCGAATGCAAAAGGCAAAGTCACACAGATCATCGGGGCCGTCGTCGACGTGCACTTCGAAGATCAGCTGCCAGAAATTCTGAACGCGCTGGATACAACCAACAACGGCAAAAAGCTGGTTCTGGAGGTTGCACAGCATCTGGGCGAAAACACTGTCCGCACCATTGCGATGGACGCAACCGAAGGTCTGGTTCGCGGCGAAGCTGTAACTGACACTGGCGCACCGATCGCGGTTCCGGTCGGCAACGCAACACTGGGACGAATCCTGAACGTTGTGGGCGAACCTATCGACGAAAAAGGCCCCGTTGAAACCAAAGAAACGCGCGCCATTCACCAGCCTGCGCCAGACTTTTCGGATCAGGCAACGGAATCCGAAGTTCTGGTTACCGGCATCAAGGTTGTTGACCTGCTGGCCCCTTACGCCAAAGGCGGTAAGATCGGTCTGTTCGGCGGAGCCGGCGTTGGTAAAACAGTTCTGATCATGGAGCTGATCAACAACATCGCCAAAGTGCACTCGGGCGTGTCCGTGTTCGCGGGTGTTGGTGAACGGACCCGTGAAGGCAACGACCTGTATCACGAGATGATCGAATCCGGTGTTATCGTTCCCGAAAAGCTGGAAGATTCGAAAATCGCGCTGGTGTACGGCCAGATGAACGAGCCTCCGGGTGCACGTATGCGGATCGCTCTGTCGGGCCTGACCCTTGCGGAACAATTCCGTGACGCAACCGGTACCGATGTTTTGTTCTTTGTCGACAACATCTTCCGCTTCACACAGGCAGGTTCCGAAGTGTCCGCCCTGTTGGGCCGTATCCCTTCGGCGGTGGGCTATCAGCCGACGCTGGCGACTGACATGGGCGCGATGCAGGAACGGATCACCTCGACCAAGTCGGGCTCGATCACCTCTGTGCAAGCCGTCTACGTCCCTGCGGATGACCTTACCGACCCCGCGCCTGCGACGTCGTTCGCGCACCTCGATGCGACCACCGTTCTGAACCGTGCGATCTCGGAAAAGGGTATTTACCCTGCTGTTGACCCGCTCGATTCGACCTCGCGTCTGCTTGATCCGGCAATCGTCGGTGAAGAGCACTATACCGTTGCGACCGACGTTCAGCAGATCCTCCAGCGCTACAAGTCGCTGCAGGACATCATCGCCATCCTCGGCATGGACGAACTGTCGGAAGAGGACAAACTGACCGTGGCCCGTGCCCGTAAGATCGAACGCTTCATGTCGCAGCCGTTCGACGTGGCACAGGTCTTCACCGGCTCGCCCGGCGTTCAGGTTCCTCTGGATGTCACCATCGCGTCGTTCAAGGCCGTTGTGGCCGGCGAATACGATCACCTGCCCGAGGCAGCCTTCCTGATGGTTGGCGGCATCGACGACGTGATCGCCAAAGCGGAGAAGATGGCCGCAGAAGCCGCCTAAGGAGCAAACCTGATGGCAAACACGATGCAATTCGACCTCGTCAGCCCCGAGCGGAGCCTTGCTTCGCTCAGCGCGACCGCGGTCCAGCTTCCCGGCGCGGACGGGGACATGACGGCGATGCCTGATCATGCCCCCACCATCACGACGCTGCGCCCGGGTATCCTGAAGGTCGAGGCACCCGAAGGGTCCAGTGAATATCTGGTCACCGGCGGGTTTGCTCAGATCAATGGCGATGGCCTGTCGGTTCTGGCTGAAAAAGCCATTCCGGTCGCCGAAGTGACACGGTCGCATCTGGACGATCTGGTCGCCGAGGCGCGTGCTTCGCACGAAGCAGCCAAGGCAGGCGATGATCAGACAATTGTCGATGACGCTGCCAAACTGCTGGCCGACATGGAAGCCCTTGGAACGCATATGAGCCTGTAAGGCTCACCGCATTCCGACAGTTAGAAACGGCCCCGTAAACACGGGGCCGTTTTTTTTATCGTGATTTTATCAATGCGACGGGTTAAGGTCCGGAATTACATAGATAAAGACAAATCAATGAAGACGTTTCGAACCCATCCAATTGGTATTGACCAAGGCGAGGCAGTTATTTTTTCCGAATTCGCCGATGGTGGCGAAATGTGGACGGGCGAAGGACCGCGCCAGCGGCGTTCGAGCGTTATGTTCAACCAACCCTTCCGATCAAATCCGGTGGTTCAGATCGGTGTCTCTTTGTGGGATGTGGATACATCTTCCGCTCTGCGCGCCGAAGTCACGGCTGAAGACATCACGCCAGAGGGCTTTAGCGCCGTTTTTCGCACATGGTCCGATACACGGATCGCCCGGATACGGGTCACATGGACCGCCATCGGAGAGGTGGCCCATGACGACGATTGGAATATCTCTTAACGCATCCGGGGGCTAAGGTCTGGCAATACCTTTGTTATTTTTGCTCATAGTTACTGCAGCGCAGAATTGAAATATTCCAAGAACTGAATGGGAAATCCTGTGAAGCGGACGGTCGAATAAGTCGCCAAAGCACCGATTAGAAAGTACACCGGCACTCGAACCAGCGCATATCTGCGCAGAAGAACGCCAACTAACCCAATGACGATCGAGGCAACAAGCAATAAAACCGAAGTATGAAAAGCAATCCGAAAGAACTGATACGCGGTCTCGGTTGCAACTTTTGTAGCTCCGGCTCCTAGAATTAAGCTTGTGCATGCACAAACGTCGAATATCAGGCCTAAAACAGAACTAAGCGTCCGCGCCCTTTTGGACGCCGTGCGGTTCTGACCCGGGCCTGTTTCTGACCCGTCGGAGATTGGTTCGATCCCCTGTTTATTGGCCGCAGTGAAGCCTCAGTACATCAGGACAACGCCAACCACCAGCACCACCGCGCCCGCAAGCCCCAACCCGGCTGCTGCACCGATCCCGTAGCTCTGCTTTATCGCTTCGTAGTTTTCGTTCGCCTGTCTTACCGCATGTTGTCCGGTGCTTATAAACCCAGCGCCAATCAATACCTTTCCGTAATTTGGTCGGGATGACGGGATTTTGGCAGCCCTTTGTGCAAGAGCAGAATTCGGCTGTGGGCTTTTGGCGTTGATGCGTTGAATTCGATCTTGAAAATTGGTGTTTGACATATGGTATCTTCTTTCAGCTTCGAAATCACTTCATCGTGCCGACGGAATGTGGTGACAATTGGTCGGGAGGCAGCTTCTGAGTTTTCCCAAACAGGCGCAACGTTGAAACTCGTTGTAACTGGGTGTGCGACAAGGACGGGCGGCTAGGCTGAACCACCCACCCGGTTCATAGGGGGGCAGGCGCTACATGTTTGCATCCGTGTCGTGGACACGCGGTGATGCACTTAGTTTCACTTTGAATGGCCTTTGGAACGGAGCCCTAACCGTCTTTTTCTTCGATCATGTCCACACGGGTTGCGTGACGCCCGCCTTCGAACTCGGCCTCCAGAAACGCATCTACGATATCCAGGGCCTGACCTTCACCCACGACACGTGCGCCAATCGACAGCATGTTGGCGTTGTTGTGCGCGCGGATCATGCGGGCCGAGAAGGCGTCAGAACACACGCCACAGCGAATGCCCGGAACCTTGTTGGCCGCCATCATGATCCCCTGACCTGTACCACACAGGACGATCCCAAGGTGGCAATCGCCCGAGGCAACGGCCTGAGCCGCAGCTTTTCCGTGGACGGGATAGTGTGTGCTTTCAGGCGTCTTGGGGCCGATATCGAAGACCTCCCAGCCTTGCGCTGCGATGTGGTCGGCGACCGCTTGGCGCAGCTCGATAGCCGCGTGGTCGCTGGAAAGAACAATGCGTTTTGAGGCTGTCACGGGTACGTCCTGTCTTGCTGTGTTGACAAAAAAGGGCGGCTGTTACGCCGCCCAACTCGGTCAGTCCATGTGATACATCGACTCGTAGATCGGTGTCAGTGTCTTGTCCTCGAACAATGAAGACACGCTTGTTCCGTTCCAGATGTTCAGGATCGCCTGTGTGAAAATAGGCGCGGTTGGCACGATGCGGATGTTCTTGGCGTTGGTGATCTGTTTGGTAGGCTGGATCGTGTCGGTCAGCACCAAAGATTTCATTACAGAATTCGTCACACGTTCGACCGCCGGGCCACTCATGACACCGTGGGTGATATACGAATGTACCTCTTTCGCGCCGTTATCCAGCAGGACCTGAGCGGCCTTGCAAAGCGTACCGGCAGTGTCGCACATGTCGTCGACGATCAGGCAGATTTTGTCTTTGACGTCGCCAATCACTGTCATCTCAGCCACTTCGCCAGCCTTTTCGCGGCGCTTGTCCACGATCGACAGGGGGGCGTTGATGCGCTTGGCCAATTCCCGCGCGCGGGCAACGCCGCCAACGTCAGGTGATACGACCATAAGCTCGTCCAGATTGTCCTGGAACTGGTGTTTCACATCCAGCGCAAAAATCGGCGACGCATAAAGGTTGTCGACAGGCATGTCGAAGAACCCCTGAATCTGTGCTGCGTGCAGGTCCATGGTCAGGATCCTCTCGATCCCTGCACCGGTCAGCATGTTGGCCACCAACTTGGCGCTGATTGGCGTCCGCGCCTTGGTGCGGCGGTCCTGACGGGCGTAACCAAAATAAGGGATCACGGCGGTGATACGCTGTGCGGAAGACCGACGCAGCGCGTCAGCGATGATCAGCAGCTCCATCAGGTTGTCATTCGCCGGATTCGACGTCGGTTGGACAATGAACATATCCTCGCCGCGCACGTTTTCGAAAACTTCGACGAAAATCTCGCCGTCATTGAAGCGCTCGACCCGCGCATCGACCAGATTCTGATCGACGCCGCGATACAGGCTCATGCGTCGCGAGATGGATTCGGCAAGAGGAAGGTTGGCGTTCCCAGCGATAAGCTTGGGTTCGTTGAGTGTCGGCATCGGCTGAGGTCCCCGGGCAGCAATGGCAATGTGACAGATTCGTGATGTTGACACCGCTTAGCACGGGTCTAACGTCCAGCAAAGATAACGCAGCGGAGAAAGTGCAGATGACCCAGATTGACTACTATTTTGCGACACTCTCGCCCTATACCTACCTTGCAGGTATGCGGTTGGAAGAGGTGGCGGCGAAACATGGCGCGACGATCAACTACAAACCGCTGGATATTGTCGCTCTGTTTGGGCGTACGGGGGGCACTCCTCCCAAAGACCGCCACATCTCTCGCATCGAATATCGGGCGCAGGAACTACAGCGACAGTCCAAGCAACTTGGTATGGAATTCAATCTACAGCCCGCGCATTGGCCGACCAATGCGGCGCCGTCATCATATGCGATCATCGCTGCGATCAAGGACGGGTCAGGGGATGTTGGCAAACTTGCGCATTCCTTCGTGCGGGCCTGTTGGGCCGAGGAGAAAGACATCGCGCAGGACGATGTGATCCGCGATTGCCTGACAAAGGCCGGTTTTAATCCGGGGCTGGCGGATAGCGGCCTTCTGGTGGGCGCGGAAACTTATGCCGCCAATCTGGAAGAGGCCGTGGATCGCGGTGTATTTGGCGCGCCGTTTTACATCACCGAAGACGATCAGCGGTTCTGGGGGCAGGACCGGCTGGATGATCTGGACCGCCATATGTCGGAACTGAAGGGGTGAGGGACACCCCCCTGGCAGACAACACTTTTGTCAGAACGTTGGGGCAGGGCGCGCGCGAGGTGCTCGCCCTGCACTGCACAATCGCGCATTCCGGGGCGTGGTCGGGGCTGGCGACGGCTCTAGAGGGCGAGGCGACATTTACGGCCCCCGACATGCCGTCCCATGGCCGCAGCGCGGATTGGGATGGGCACGGGGATTTCTTTGACCAAGTGACCCAACTGTCGGCCGCGCATCTGACCGAACCGATGGATGTGATCGGGCATTCCTTTGGCGGGATGCTAGCCCTTCGGCTGGCTGTCGAGTTTCCGGACCTGGTCCGCAGTGCGGTCCTGATCGAGCCAGTGTTCTTTGCGGTTGCGATTCAGGACACGCCCGATTTGGTGCGGCAACATGATGAAGAGGCGAAACCTGTCTCTGATGCGCTCGCGGCCGGAAATTTTGAGCAGGCCGCCCGTTTGTTCAACCGGATGTGGGGCGCACAGGACGGCCCACGATGGCCCGAATTGCCAAAGCGGACACGCGCGGGAATGATCCGTGGTATTCACGTTGTGCCCGCCGTTGATGACGCTTTGTTCCTTGATCAGAAGGGGATGCTGAACCCTGGCGTTCTCGACCGCGCATCTATGCCGGTTCTGATCCTGAGCGGGTCTGAGACGCACCCCGTCATGCCCGCGATCGGAGAAGGTCTTGCCCGGCGGCTTCCCAATGCCGGAACGGGCGTTGTTTCGGGTGCTGACCACATGGTCCCAATCACTCACCCGGTTCAGACGGCTGCCGTCATTCGAAAGTTTTGGGGTGGTCTATCCTGAACCATGTTGTGGACAGGATGACGCCCCTAATCCCCGAAATCACAACAAGCCGATGAACCGGTCGATTTCGTCCGAGTTGATCGACCAGTCGCAGACCAGTCGACAGGCCAAGATCTCGTCGTCATCCGCACCGTCCAGCTCTGCGCCCCACAGATGATAGACCGCACCCGCTTTGTGCAACTGCTTGTGACGCGCGCGCGAAAACTGCGCAAAGATCATATTGGCTTGCGGCTCATGTAGAAAGGTTGCGCCTTTGCCGCGTAGACCATCGGCCAGATGCGCGCAGTTGGCGTTGGCTTGTCGCGCCATCTGCAGCCACAGATCATTGTTCAGATATGCGGCCATCTGGGCGGACAAGTAACGATGCTTGGAGAACAGATGCGCCCCACGCTTGCGCCGCAGTTCGAATTCCCAGGCCTTGGATTCGTCAAAGAAAACTACCGCTTCGACACCCATCAACCCGTTCTTGGTGCCGCCAAAGCTGACCGCATCGACGCCCGCTTTCCACGTCATCTCAGCGGGCGAGCAATTAAGCGCGACCAATGCGTTAGTGAACCGGGCACCATCCAGATGAACTGGCAGGTCGTATTCTTTGGCGATACTGCACAGCGCCTGCAACTCGGCCAGTGAGTAAACCGAGCCACGCTCTGTCACCTGAGTGATCGACACGGGCCCACGCTGGGGGCCGTGCACGCCACGTGTTTCTTCGGCCAAAATCGAGCGGCGTAGCGCTGCGGGCTCCATCTTGTCGCCGCCCGGCACCAGTGTCAGCTTTGCGCCGCTATAGAACTCGGGCGCGTTGCATTCATCCTCGTGTATATGCGCGACGGGTGAACAGAACACGGTTTCCCATGGGTTTGAGAGTGTCGCCAGAGCCAGCGAATTCGCGGCTGTCCCGGTGGCTACCAGATAGACCGCCGCGCCAGGCGCTTCGAAGATTCCGCGAATACGATCGCGCACTTCGTTCATCAGGGTGTCCGCGCCATAGGCCATTTGATAGCCCTGATTGGCTTCGTTCAATGCGGCCATAACCAGCGGGTGAACCGGACCGGAATTGTCAGAGGCGAAATACATCAGCTGGGTTCCTCAATGATATAGTCTTCCCACTCTTCCAAGGGGGTCTCGAACTCGGACACCGTGCGCCCCTGAACCGACATGCCAGCTGCGTGTACGCTGTCCGGTGTACCTGATATCAGGGGATGCCATTCGTAAAGTGGTTTCCCTTCCCACAGCAGCCGATAGGCGCAGGTTTGGGGCAGCCAATAGGCGTGATCGTCGATGTTGTTGGGCTTCATCACGATGCATTCCGGGACGAATTGGTGGCGGATGTCGTATTGTGTGCAGCGGCAGGTCTCATCGTCCAGCAGACGGCAGGCGACGCAGGTCAGGGCGACCTCGCCGGTGTCCTCATCCTCAAGCTTGTTCAGGCAGCATTTGCCGCAGCCGTCGCACAAGGCTTCCCATTCGCGCTGGTTCATCTTGGTTAGCGGTTTGCGTTCCCAGAACCGCGGGCCAAGGCCTTTGCGATCGATCGGATCGGTGGTCATAGCGCGGCCAGCAGGATGCGCGCCTTGTCACAATCGGCATCCATCTGCGCGATCAGGGCATCCAGCCCGTCAAACGTCATCTCGGGGCGCAGGTATTCGACCAAGCCGACGGACAGGGTTGAACCATACAGATCGCCCGAGAAATCGAACAGGAAAGTCTCTATATTCGCGACTTCTCCGTTGAACATGGGTCGCACGCCAACCGAAGATGCTCCGAGATAGCTGCCCTGATGAGGTCCGTCGAGCACATCGACCAGCACCGCATAGACGCCAAATTTTGGCGGGTGCAATCCTTCGATAGACATATTCGCGGTGGGGAACCCAAGCTCGCGCCCGCGTTGTTCGCCGCCGATCACTTCGCCCTCGACGCGGTGCCAATGGCCCAGCATTGCCGCGGCGTCGCGGGGGCGGCCATCAGACAGTGCGGTGCGGATCCCGGTTGAGGATACGACGTCATCAGATCGTTCCATCAAGGGTGCAATGGTGACATCGAACCCCATCTCTTGCCCGAACCGGACCATGTCTTCGGCGGTCCCGCTTCGACCTTTGCCAAAACAGAAATCCGCGCCGACCACCACGTGCGACAGACCAAGCCCCTCGCAGATGACATTGCGGGCAAATTCTTCGGGCGTCAGACCGGCAAGCGCTGCATTGAACGGCAATTCGTACAGCTTTTGTACACCCAGTTTCTCCAACCGGTGCGCACGTGCGTTTCCGCGCATTAGACGAAAAGGTGGGGCATCGGGTGCAAAATACTCGCGAGGATGAGGCTCGAACGTCAGAACACCAAGCGGAGCATCCGGGGCCACGCTTTGTGCAAGTTCAATCACCGACTGATGGCCCACATGCACGCCATCAAAGTTCCCGATTGCCACACTGGCACCGCGGTCTTCTGGCTCGACAAACTGGAAATCACGGATGATCTGCATGTAGCTTGCCTAGCGGGACTGGTGACCGGGTTCAAGCACCTGATTGGTACAAATGCCGCGCAACAAAAAAGGGCACCATTCCCAGTGCCCTTCAAAAGGATAGATGTATCGAGGCTTCAGTCGAACTTGCGCGAAGGGGCCAAAACCATGGCTTCGCCTACCAGCACCTTTTTGCCATCGACCGCACAGTGACAATCCAGTTTCACGCGACGCTTGGCAAAATCAATATCGATCACTTTGACCTCGGCATAGACCATATCACCGGGGCGCACCGGAGCCAGGAATTTGAGAGACTGACCCATATAGACCGTGCCGTGGCCCGGCAGCTGCTCGCCGATCACGGCCGAGATCAGACCCGCCGTCAACATGCCGTGGGCGATACGACCTTCGAAGATCGTATCGCGGGCATAGTCGTCGTCCAGGTGTACCGGATTCCGGTCCGTCGAAACCTGCGCGAACATCTCGATATCTTCGTCCGTCACCACTTTGCGCAGGTGGCGGGTCATGCCCATCTCGATGTCTTCAATACAGATCGTGCCGCGTGGAAGATTATCCAACATGTCGCCCTCACTCGAGTTCAATGGGCAACAAAACAACTCAAGTCGCCCCGGTTTGGCAACTTTATTACTTCGCAGTTGCAGAAAATCAAGTCTTTTCTGACTACCTCAATCGACCGATTGTGTAGGTAGGATTGATGTTTTCCTCTGCAATATAATCACTTAGGGATTCATGGTGCGGATGATGCTCAGTTTTTGTTTCCGCTGCGGCCAAACCACCCGAGATGAACAGAGAATCAATCCCTTCGCCCATACCGCCCAGAATGTCCGTATGCGGGCCGTCGCCGATCACAAGAATGTCGCCATCAGGGATGTCATGACCCAATTCCTGCAGCCTGCGCCGCGCAAGATCATAGATCGGGGGGTGGGGTTTTCCGAAATACAGGCTCTCGCCTCCCATCTCGGTATACAGCTTCGCCAACGCGCCCGCGCACCATTCGCGTATCTCGCCCCGGTCAACAACGATGTCGGGGTTGGCGCAGAGCAGCTTTATGCCTTTCTGCTTGGCATAGAGGAAATCGGCGCGATTGACCGCCGGATCCGCCATTGGGTCGAACGGCCCGCAGCAGACGATCCCTTCGGCCTCATCCAGCGGGACACGTTCGATGTGGATCGGATGGTGTAGTATTTTTAGCGGCTCAAAGAAACCCGCGTCGCGTTCCCATTCCCCCATGAAATAGACTTTTTCACCAACCGCCCCACGGAACATGGCCGACCGAGCCGAGTCCCCGCTGGTGGCGATGGTGTCATAGGCATCTGCGGGGACATTGAATTGTCCAAGCTGCTCAGCCACGCCAGCACGCGGTTTGGGTGAGTTGGTGACCAGCACAACGATCCCGCCTTGCGCCCGGTAGTTTTGCAAAGCCGCGACCGCATCGGAATAGGCAGTGATGCCGTTGTGAACGCATCCCCACAGGTCTACGAACAGTGCCTTGTAGCGGCCTGAAATCTCGGAAAGCGTGTGGATGATCTGGGTCATGGGAGCCTCGGGACCTGAAATTCTGAGTTGTGACAGCTATGGCAAAGCTTTCACCTCTTGGCCATCCCGCAATACCAATTGCGGGTCGAACACGGTGTGTCTGATCGTGTCATTCGACGATTTCTTCGACATCGGGTGCTTGTTGGACGTTTTCGGTGCCCAATATGATCTGTGCGCCGATCCTGTTCTGGAAACGCACTACGACCAGATAACCCGGCCCCAGCTCTTTCTGAAGTACGTCGACCAAAGGCGTCTCACGCAGGGTTTCGGGCAGCAAACCGGCGATCGAAGATACTTTATAAGCGGCTTCAATCGGAAGGTCCACGATCAGCCAAATATCGGCGTGTTTGCGTTTGGCATTCACGTCCACGCGGATGATCTCGACCGACACCGGATCGGCCCAGTCCCGGATCGTTTGCGCCAACTGTGCTTCGGTCCGGGTTTCGAGGTAACGGTTGTAGGTCGACTTTCCCAGTTGAAGGACAACGAAGGCCAGGAATGCCAGTGTCACCACCACGCTTGCGGTGAAGTTCAGCTTGCGCCGACTCTTGCTAAAAACCACCGCGCGCGCCGCGTATACGATGTAAACCGCGCAAGCGGACAGAATGATCGCACCAAGGTTGGTGGCAAAAAGAAGACCGGCCTCATAGGCCTCGGCGGGCTCGTCGAAATACAGCAACACACCCGAAGCAGACAGAGGTGGCACCAAGGACACGCCGATGGCTGCACCGGGAAGCAGGCTGGCCTCGGACCGGTTGATTTGAACGTAAGCTGCGGCCACTCCGGCGGCGAGGGCAACGATCAGATCCTCGGTGCCCGGATCCGTTCTGGCGAGAACCTGATCGGGGATCAGAATGCCGCGCGGGACGTCTGCGACATAGACAAGAAGCCACGCCAGCAAGACGCTGATTACCGCGGCACCGCAGACAATCAAAGCCAGTTTGAACGCGCGACCCAGCCATCCCATCACCATCGCCGCCGCAACCCCAAGGATCGGGGTCATCAATGGCGCAACAAGCATTGCGGCAATGACGACCGCACTGGAATCTCGCAGCATGCCCATCGTGGCGATCACCACGGATAAGGTCAGAAGCATGGCAAACCGTCGCCAATAGGCAGATTTGTCCTTGCCTTCAAATCTCAGGATGTCGCGTGTGGTGCTGAACTTGCGGGAACTCATGAACGTCGTCTGACCCAATTCGCTGTCTGGCTATTGATGGCAGACTACCAACGGATGCCATTCGCGCAAAACATTAGTAGCAAAGAAAAAAGGCGCCCGGGTGGGGCGCCTTTCGGTTGGGATGTTTGTCAGCGTCAAACCTTGAGGTTCGGGATGATCTGTTTTTTGCGGCTCATGATGCCGGGCAGGACTACGGCATCGCCGTCCACGCTTGCGCCAAAGCTCTTTTCCGCGACGCCTTTGACTAGATCGTTCGGCACCAGCAGGGTGGCCTCTTCGTTCAGGATATCGACCACGAACAGCAGAACCTGATCAACGCCGTCTTCCTTGGCCACGTCAGCCATCGAACCCGCTAGGCTTGCCTTGCGGTCTAGCACAACGCCCGGTGCGGTGGTTTCCAGAACCGAAACGCGGAACTTGGTACCGTCGACCTCATATTCCTTGCTGTCCATGCGGATCAGTTCGGCGTCCGAGAAAGACGACACATCCGATTTGGCCGCGAACATTTCCGCGGCATAGGTCGCGACGTCCAGACCCAGCTCGGCAGCCAGCTTCTCGGCCACTGCGCGGTCATGTGCGGTGGTGGTGGGTGAGCGGAATTCCAGCGTATCCGACAGGATGCAGGTCAGTGCGGCGGCTTTGATGGCGTCGGGCATCTTGGCGGCGTCGTCACCGATCAGGTCCATCATGATGGTCGCCGTGCAGGCCAGCGGGCGCACGGTGATGTCGATCGGGCCTTTGGTTTCCAGGCCACCAACCAGCTTGTGGTGGTCGATGATTGCGCGGATGTCGGCGCTGTTTACGCTGGCTGGCAGCTCGGCCGGGTTGTTGGTGTCCACGATGACTACCGGTGCGCCCTCGGCCACGTCCTCGATGATGCGCGGCTTTGGCAGGTCCCAGCGCTGCAGCAGGAATGCCGCTTCGGTGTTGGGTTCGCCCAGCAAAACCGGCTCAGCCTGTTCTCCTTTGATTTCGTTCAGGTACCATGACCACAGGATAGGTGAGCCTGTGGAGTCGGTGTCGGGGGATTTATGTCCAAATACGAGCGTTGTCATGTCAGCGTCCTGAGGGTGATCATTTTGCGCGCCTTATAGGGCGGTCCGCCGGGGTTGTCACCCGACAGTGTTTATGCTGCGGCGGTTGGTCTGAAATCGAGGTGGGTCAGAACGGGGCGCGGGTCAGGGTGTACCCGGTCTGTTGCAATTGGTTCAGCAGCCCGTAGTCGCCCCCAAGATGCCCGGCACCGACCGCGATCACGACAGTTTGGTCCTGAATGTTTAGAATTTTCTGCATCCAGTTGCTGTTGCGCTCGACCAGAAGTTTTTGCTCGAAATCTTTCCATTCCTCGTCGAAAATCTCGGGCGACAAGCCCGAGTCTTCCAAACCCTGAAGGCGGGCGAGTTGGATGATTTCGACATGCTTCTCTTCCAGGTAGGCGTTGGCCATCGTCGCCAGTTGATCCTCGCTGCCGCCCATGGCGCCGGCCATCCGCACAAGGGACTGGACCTGCTTTTCGATGGGGTGGCTGTCGAACATACTCATAAGATCGGCAATCTGTTCAAGCGAGCGTTTGGGGATGCCCAATTCGTCAGCTAGCTGATCCAGACGGGCGTCCATCCCGTGGTTTGCAGTGGGGTCCTGCATCATGCACGGGGGGATGCCCAGCATCATGCTTAGAAACCAAGGCCGCATTTTGGCTGCCATCCAGCCAGGGATACCGCGTTCGGATAACCCGTTAGACAGGGCAGACCAGTCCTCCTCGGACATCAGGTCAATCAGGCTGGGTCCCGAGGTGATCATCACCGGGCTCATGTCCTTGGCCAGGTCTTGTTCGAACGCGTCCATTTCTTCCTGCGTTACCTCGAAATAAAACGCGTCCGCATCGCTGAGGGCCGGCGTTAGCCGTTCGACCACTGCGTCCATGCGTGGGTCATTGGCATGCAACGTACCTACAAGGTGCAGGATCGTGTCGCCCTTGGACGCGATCCAGTGATTACCTTCAGGAAACGGGATATCGGCCACTGCCTGTTGCAGTTCGGACTTTACCGCAGGGCTAAGTCCCGGCCTCAGATCATTCCCTTCGCATGCGGCCTGTGCGGCGGCGGGCAGGAATATGAAAAGCAGAGGTGCAAACAAGCGCATAAGGATCATCTCGGAATCTTCAGTGTGACCGCGACATTGCCTTTGCGCAGCATTGTATTCAAGCCAGATGCAGGTGATGGCTGGCGTTCGCGGCAAATTTGCATAGCATGGCGGAATGGACCGCGAGCAGGATCTATACCCGCCGATCAAGGCGCTGTTCGAGCGCCAGGGCTATACCGTCAAAGGCGAAGTTGGCGCTGCCGATATCGTCGCTGTTCGGGATGGCGATGAGCCGGTGATTGTTGAGCTGAAGCTGCGGTTCTCATTGGCGCTGTTTCATCAGGCGATCACGCGGCTAAGGGTGACTGATCAGATCTATGTCGGTGTGTGCAAACCAAAAGGGCGAACCGCGCGGCGTGCGTTAAAGGACAATTTAGCGCTGTGCCGCAGGCTTGGTCTTGGTCTGATCACTGTACGTGCCGACGGCGCGGTCGAGGTGCAATGTGACCCGGGCCCGTATGCACCGCGAAAAAACAAAGCAAAAGCGGCTCGTCTGCTCCGTGAATTTGACCGGCTTGAAGGTGATCCCAACGCAGGTGGGGCCACCCGGCACGGGATCGTGACGGCCTATCGTCAGGACGCGCTGAAATGTGCAGCCCATCTGGCCGAATGCGGAGCGACAAAGGGGGCGGAAGTTGCCCAATCCACCGGCGTCGCCCAGGCCACGCGCCTGATGCGGGACAATCACTACGGGTGGTTCGACAAGGTCGAGAAAGGGGTCTATGCGCTGTCGGCTACGGGGGCCGAAGGGTTGAAGCACTGGGCGTATAGCTGGGAAGATGCGAACTAGTCAGGCCGTGCGGCGATTTCGGAAATCATGGCGCGGGCTATATCTGAAAGGACGGCGTTGCGTTCAGGAAATGGCGCATCGCTTTCGGTCAGATAGATGGCGGCCAGATAGGTGCGGGGCTCGGGTGTCTGCAAAAAGGCAACGATCGCACGGCTGCCGTGGCCTCCGGCACCGGTCTTGTCCCCGATCGTCCACCCGTCAGGCACGTGCGCGCGGATAAGACCGTTGGCCACTTGATCGTCTATCATCCATTGCCTGAGTTGTGCGGAGGATGCGGGTGAGAGCGCCTGGCCAAATAACAAGCGGTCGAGCGTCGCCAGTATTGCCCGAGGCGTTGTAGTGTCGCGCGGATCGCCTGGAGTGGCTTCGTTCAGCGCCGTCTCCCATCGATCAAGGCGGGTGATGTCGTCGCCGTTTGTCCGAAGAAACTCGGTCAGTCCGGCAGGCCCATCCAGGCGGCGCAACAGCAGATTGGCCGCAGCATTGTCGCTGATCGTCATCGTTGCTTCGCATAGCGCTCCGACAGTCATACCGGTCTCAACATGTTTGCTGGTGACAGGGGAGTAATCTACCAGGTCCGTCGTCTGGTACGTGACGTGATCTGACAGGCTTTCCGTACCTGCATCCACCTCTGCCAGCACGGCGCCGCACAAGAGCGTTTTGAACGTGCTGGACATCGGAAACAGCTCATCCGCGCGGTATGAAACCTCCCATTCGTTGCTGGGATCATAAAGGAGCAGCCCGATCCGGGCATCAAGGCGGCGCTCCCAGCTCTGGACCGTTTCGGTAAGGGGCTGCGCCTGTGCTGATGTGGCTAAACCAACAGTAATAGTAATTAAAAACAACAGGGTAATTTTGATTTTCCGGAGCCCACGCATCGAATCTGCCTTGGTCAAATGTGGTCGCCATCACCTTAGTTGGCTAGGGCGCTGTGTAAACCGGGCGTTCTGGGGCTCTGCGTGCGAAAAATATTCAGGCAACTTGTTGACTCGGTCATTTCGACCCCCTAGCTATGCGTCGTTATCACTCTCCACTACCGAGTGCTAACGCCTCGCCGAAAGGCGGGGGGAGGATAGATAAACTTTGAGCCCAAGGAGCTGCAAAGATGGCATTGAAACCGCTTCATGACCGTGTGCTGGTTCGTCGTACCGAAAGCGATGAGAAAACCGCAGGCGGGTTGATCATTCCCGAAAGCGCAAAAGAAAAGCCCAGCGAAGGCGAAGTCGTTTCGACCGGTGAAGGCGCGCGCAAGGACAGCGGCGAACTGATCGCAATGGCTGTAAAAGCTGGCGACAAGATCCTGTTCGGCAAGTGGTCGGGCACCGAGGTTCAGGTCAACGGCGAAGAGCTGCTGATGATGAAAGAAAGCGACATCATGGGGATCATCGAGTAAGCGCCCGCGCTTCTCTGATCTTCATTTCCAACATTTTTCTCAAGGAGAAACAACATGGCTGCTAAGGACGTCAAGTTCGACACCGATGCCCGCAACCGCATGCTGTCAGGTGTGAACATCCTGGCCGATGCTGTCAAAGTGACCCTGGGCCCCAAAGGCCGCAACGTGGTTCTGGACAAATCCTTCGGCGCACCGCGCATCACCAAAGACGGTGTATCGGTTGCCAAGGAAATCGAACTGGAAGACAAGTTCGAAAACATGGGCGCGCAGATGGTGAAAGAAGTCGCCAGCCGCACCAATGACGAAGCCGGCGACGGCACCACCACTGCAACTGTTCTGGCTCAGTCGATCGTCAAAGAAGGTCTGAAGCAGGTTGCTGCTGGCCTGAACCCGATGGACCTGAAGCGCGGCATCGACCTGGCAACTGCCAAGGTCGTTGAAGGCATCAAAGAGATGGCGCGTGAAGTCAAAGACTCGGCAGAAGTCGCTCAGGTTGGCACCATCTCGGCCAACGGCGAAGCCGAAATCGGTCAGCAAATCGCAGACGCGATGCAGAAGGTTGGCAACGAAGGCGTTATCACCGTCGAAGAAAACAAAGGTCTGGAAACCGAGACCGATGTTGTCGAAGGTATGCAGTTCGACCGTGGCTACCTGTCGCCTTACTTCGTCACCAACGCAGACAAAATGATCGCAGATCTCGACGACTGCATGATCCTGCTGCACGAAAAGAAACTGTCCTCGCTGCAGCCGATGGTTCCGCTGCTGGAGCAAGTGATCCAGTCGCAAAAGCCGCTGCTGATCATTGCTGAGGATGTTGAAGGCGAAGCGCTGGCAACTCTGGTTGTCAACAAACTGCGCGGCGGCCTGAAAATTGCTGCTGTCAAAGCACCGGGCTTCGGCGATCGCCGCAAGGCCATGCTGCAGGACATCGCAATCCTGACCGGCGGTCAGGTCATCAGTGAAGATCTGGGCATGAAGCTTGAGTCCGTGACCATGGATATGCTGGGCACCGCCAAGAAAATCGAAATCACCAAAGACGAAACCACCATCGTTGACGGTGCTGGCGAGAAAGCCGAGATCGAAGCACGTGTTGCTCAGATCCGCACTCAGATCGAAGAAACCTCGTCGGACTACGACCGTGAGAAGCTGCAAGAGCGCGTTGCCAAACTGGCAGGCGGTGTTGCTGTTATCCGCGTAGGTGGCATGACCGAAGTTGAAGTGAAAGAGCGTAAGGATCGTGTTGACGATGCTCTGAACGCAACGCGCGCAGCCGTACAGGAAGGTGTTGTTGTGGGCGGTGGCGTTTCGCTGGTTCAGGCCGGTAAAGCACTGGACACTCTGAAAGGCGCAAACGCTGATCAGGATGCAGGCATCAATATCGTGCGTAAAGCCATCGAAGCGCCGCTGCGCCAGATTGCTGAGAACGCAGGCGTCGACGGCGCAGTTGTTGCAGGCAAAGTTCGCGAATCTTCGGAAGCGGCCTTTGGTTTCAACGCTCAGACCGAAGAGTATGGCGACATGTTCTCGTTCGGCGTTATCGATCCGGCCAAAGTTGTCCGCACTGCGCTGGAAGATGCAGCATCGGTTGCTGGCCTGCTGGTCACCACCGAAGCAATGGTTGCTGACAAGCCTGCCAAAGACGGCGCGCCTGCTGGCGGCGGCATGCCCGACATGGGCGGCATGGGCGGTATGATGTAAGACGTCGAATTCGCCTCGGCGAATTCTGACGGTCCCGACAGGCGCTTGGCTGTAAGGCCAAGCTGCCGAAGGGGAAGCCTTAAAATATAGGGACGGGGTCGCCTTCGGGTGGCCCCGTTTCGTTTTGCGGACCATCCCGCAGGAATGTCAGTGTGCAAAACGCGCCGAAACCGGCTATGCGGTTGATATGAAAATGTTCCTACTCACGTGCCTGACGATGTGCGCCTTTGCGTCCAACTCGATACTTAATCGGCTAGCGATTGATAGTGGCGCCAGCGATCCCGCTGCCTTTGCCGTGGTGCGGGTTTTAGCCGGTGCAGTGGTGCTGGCTGGATTGGTTCTTCTGAGGGCTGGTCATTTGCCCCTGTTTGACCGGCGCAGGGTTGCCGGGGCGGGGTCGTTGTCCCTGTACATGATCGGATTCTCTGTCGCCTATCTGACGCTGGACGCGGGTCTGGGCGCGCTGATCCTGTTCGGGGTGGTGCAGGTGACGATGTTCACCGTGACATCAGTGAAAGGCACTCTGCCCACTGGTCGGCAGATCGCGGGCGCCGCAATCGCGTTGCTGGGGTTGGGCTACGTGCTTTGGCCGTCCGGATCGATACAGGTCAACCCGGTCGGAGCAGCCCTGATGATTGCAGCCGGGATCGGCTGGGCAATCTATTCGCTGGTTGGCAATTCCGAACCGGATGCCTTATCCGGCACCGCGGCCAATTTCGTCGTGGCATTGCCCGTGACAACGCTGGCTTTGTTGGCGACAGGAGGGGCCTGGCACATGACCGCTAACGGATACTTGCTGGCCGCGTTGGCCGGCGCGGTTACTTCGGGGATGGGGTATGCGCTTTGGTATCAGGTTTTGCGGGAATTGACGCCCACAACGGCGGCCGTCGTGCAACTCAGCGTTCCGATCATAGCCATTATTGGCGGTGTCCTCCTGCTGGGTGAGGCCGCCAGTCTGCGTCTGATCCTGGGGGCCGGTCTGGTATTGGGCGGAATTGCACTGGCCGTTCTGCGCAGGACGCCGCGGTAGGGGTTTATTCGCTGGACGTTAGGCCTTATCTGGCGGCTATGCGTTACTTGCTTGCCCTCTTTCTGTTCTTTGTGCCTGCCATTGTGCAGGCAAAATGCGTGGTCCTGCTGCATGGGCTGGCGCGGACCGAAGCGTCCTTTACCGTCATGGAACAACTGTTCAAGACGCATGGTTATACCGTCGTGCGTCCGGGATATCCGTCTACGGACCTGCCTATTCCCGACCTGACTGCACAGACACTGCCGGACGCGTTTGCCGAATGCGGTGACGACAAGGTCAATGTGGTTGCGCATTCGATGGGCGGCATCCTGTTGCGCTATTGGTTGCAGGATAACCATCCGGAGAATCTGGGCCGCGTAGTCATGCTCGGGCCGCCCAATCAGGGTAGTCAGTTGGTGGACGAACTTAGCGCGTATGAGGTGTTTGGGATGCTGAATGGCCCGGCTGGCCTGGCGCTGGGCACGGGCCCCGAAGGTATCCCAAGGCAACTGCCGCCTGCGGATTTCGAACTGGGTGTCATCGCCGGTGAGAATTCGCTGAACCCGCTGTTTTCGTCGATGATTGACGGTTCGGATGACGGCAAGGTCTCGGTTGAGACCACCAAGGTCGAAGGGATGGCGGACCATATCGTTTTGCCGGTGACACACACATTCATGATGAACAACCCGCGCGTAATGGCGCAGGCGCTGCATTTCATAGAGTTTGGGCAGTTTGACCCACAGATTACTTGGTTGGACGGGGTGATGGAAATCATCGACGAAATCTGCATCGGGCAGGATTGTTCGGAACCCGCGTCGGAGCCTTCCCAATGACTGCACTTTCTCTGACTTTAACCGGCGCAGAGGTCTTGTTGCCGGACCAAGGGATGACTCGTGCAGACCTGCCCATTGCCGAGGGGATCGTGCAAGAGGACCGCGCAGGCAGAACAATCGATCTATCGGGATATCTTGCGATGCCCGGTATTATCGATCTGCACGGTGATGGGTTTGAGCGTCATATCGCACCGCGCCGCGGGGCGATGAAGCAGATGGGCGAGGGTATTTTGTCGGTCGAAGCTGAACTGGCCGCCAACGGGATCACGACGGCGGTTCTGGCCCAGTTCCTGAGTTGGGAGGGCGGCGTACGCGGCCCTGAATTCGCTGGCCAAGTGTTTGATGCTATCGCGTCGGTCAAAGATCGCGTCGTGACCGATCTGCTGCCTCAGTTACGGTTCGAAACGCACATGCTGGCGGAATACCCCAACCTGCCTGAACGCATCACCGATTGGCAGGTGCCCTATGTCGTGTTCAACGACCACTTGCCGCATGACCGGTTGGCCGAGGGGCGCAAGCCGCCACGTTTGACGGGGCAGGCGCTTAAGGCAGGGCGCAATCCGGACGCACATTTTGAGATGCTGCTGTCCATGCATGCCCGCCGGGATGATGTGCCCGCTGCCTTGGACACGCTCTGTACGGCGCTGGCCGAGCAGGGTGTCCGTATGGGCAGTCATGACGACGCAACCGCCCAAACCCGCGCCGATTGGCGGGCGCGGGGCGCGCAGATCGCGGAATTCCCAGAAACGCTAGAGGCAGCCGAGGCTGCACGGGCTGCTGGGGATCACGTTATTCTCGGATCACCCAACGTGGTGCGTGGCGGATCGCACAAGGGCAACGTCAGCGCGTTGGATCTGATCACGATGGGGCTGTGTGATGCGCTCGCCTCGGATTACCATTACCCCAGTCCCAGGCGCGCGGCTTTGATGCTGGCCAAATCCGGTCTGTTGGATCTGGCCGGAGCCTGGGCGTTGGTCACTTCCGGTCCGGCACGGGTTCTTGGGTTGCAGGACCGGGGCACGCTCGCCCCGGGTCAACGCGCAGACCTAGTGATCCTTGATGCTCGGTCCCACCGCGTCGCCGCCACGCTGGCTGGTGGGCGGGTTAGTTTCATGTCCGGCGATATCGCCGCACGGTTCGTGGGCTGAGTCACCGCGTGATGCGGTTGAAATGCGCCATCTTGCGGCCCGGTTTGACCTCAGCCTTGCCATAGAGATGAAGCGCCACGTCGCGTTCCCGTGCCAATTCCGGCACACGCTCCATATCATCACCGATCAAGTTCTCCATGACCACGTCCGAATGGCGTTGACCATCACCCAGGGGCCATCCCGCCACAGCGCGGATATGCTGTTCGAACTGATCCACCGCGCAGCCGTTCTGTGTCCAGTGACCCGAGTTGTGCACCCGAGGCGCAACCTCATTCACGATCAACCCTTCTGACGTGACGAACAGTTCGACACCCATGACACCGACGTAATCCAGCGCGTTCAAGATATTGGCGGCCAGAAGAACAGCATCGGTTCGTTGCGCCGGGGCAAGGCGGGCGGGTACCGTGGTGGTGTGCAAGATGCCATCGCGGTGCACGTTTTCACCGGGGTCGAAACAGGACACTTGACCGTCGATGCTGCGGGCGGCGATGACCGATACCTCGTGGCTGAAATTTACGAACCCTTCGAGGATTGCGGGCGCGCCTGCCATATCGGCCAGTGCGGCCTCGGCATCCTCGGGGCCGCGCAACCGCGCCTGTCCCTTGCCGTCATAGCCGAAACGACGTGTTTTCAGGATGGCTGGCGTGCCAATCTGGTCAATCGCTGCCTTTAGGCTGTCCAGATTAGTGATGTCGGCGAACGGCGCTGTCTTCAAACCCAACCCGGCAAGGAAAGTCTTTTCGGTCAGTCGATCTTGACTGACACGCAGCGCCTCGCGCCCCGGATGGATAGGGCAATGTGCTTCCAACAGGTCCAGCGCTTCGGTCGGGATATTTTCGAATTCATAGGTGATGACATCGACGGACTCGGCAAAGGCCTTCAGTGCCGCAGCGTCATCATAAGCTGCAGTCGTCACATGATCCGCCACCTGACCGGCGGGTGGGTTGGCTCCCGGCTCAAAGATGTGGGTTACAAAGCCCAACCGGGCCGCCGCGACGGACAACATCCGGCCTAATTGGCCACCGCCCAGAATTCCAATCCGCGCCCCCGGAGCAAGCATGTCCGTCATCAATCAGTCTCCAACCTTTTTCCAATCGCCTGCAGGGCCGAGCGCAGCGCATCATGTGCGTTGCCCGCATGCAAGGCCTGCGTCATTTGCAGGCTGAGTGTTCCATCCGTTGCCAGCGCGTCCCGCTCTTCGGCCAAACGCCCGGCTTGCCCGGTTTGCATCGTGTGCAGAAACCCGGATAGCAGCTGTGTCGTATAAAACTCTGAGGCATCCGCGTCGCCCGTTTGCTCGGCCAGCCACTCGGCACCCGTTGCCAACACGTCCAGAATGCCCGGGACCATGGCGCAGACGGCAAAATGTGCATTCAGCGCGGCCTCGTTGGATACCTTGACGACCGGGTTTTCGGGCTCGAACAATTCAGCCAGCAAGGCGCCGTTTCCGAACGCTGCAAGCGGGCATCCACCTTGCTGAAGAAAACCCAATGGGATCGTTTGCACAAAGTCAGTTGCGGGGGCGCATAACGCAGCAAGCTGATCCACCGATACAGCCGCCATCACTGACACGATCTGCTGATCCGAGCGAAAGTTTAGCTGTTCCAATACTTCCGGGGCGATTTGGGGGCGCAGGCAAAGAAAAACGATATCTGATGCGTCAAGAACCGCTTGTGGGTTCGCGACCACGACATCCAGTTCAGCTTTCAGTTCGGCCGAGACTGTGGCGTTGCGCTCTGTCACAGCGATCTCGTGCCCTTTTGCCGCAAGAAAACGCGCAATGGGGGCTGCAATATGTCCGGTTCCGATGAAGCCGATACGGCTCATCCCTGCGGTTCCTCGGGGATTGAGGCCGAAAGGGCCGCGCGCCAAGCATCCAGACGATCAGCCAGCGCGGGATCTTGCAGGGCAAGGATACCGGCCGCCATCAACCCGGCATTGGCCCCACCGGCCGAGCCGATAGCCATAGTCGCCACCGGAAAGCCTTTGGGCATCTGCACAATGGAATACAGCGAATCGACGCCGGACAGGGCCCGCGTCTGCACAGGTACACCGATCACCGGCACGCGCGTCTTTGAGGCCATCATCCCGGGCAGATGTGCAGCACCGCCCGCACCCGCGATAATCACATCCAGGCCGCGCTGAACGGCGGTTTTACCATAGTCCCAAAGGCGATCAGGGGTGCGGTGGGCCGAAACGATGCGTTTTTCATACGCAATGCCCAGTTCATCCAGAATGTCTGCGGCTTCTTTCATCGTGGGCCAGTCCGACTGACTGCCCATGATGATCCCCACTTTCACATCGCTCATCCGCTTGTCGCCCTTGCCTGCCGAAAGAGCGCGCACTATAGCCAAATCGGCCTATCTGGCAATGCGGTACAGGGCCTTCAGGCGATGATATCCGGGGTCAGACGATCCTCGATCAGGCGAATGATGTCCTTAAGGCGCAGTTTCTGCTTTTTCAGCCGCTTGATCGTTAACTGATCCGACGTCCCCGTCGCTTGCAGCGCCTCGATCGCCTCGTCCAGATCGCGGTGCTGGCGGCGAAATACCTCCAGCTCGACCCGAAGAACTTCATCTGTTTTCATTGAAATGTCAGTGGGCGCGTTCATGAACGACTCGGTTGTTGTTGTGGTGCTTTCCACACAAGATAGTGTGTCAGGGTTTATCCGGCCAGACCTTGTGGACATCCCTGCATATTCCCATATTCTATCATACGCGGTTGCCAAAACGGGACCGCACCACACGTCGCTTTGGCAATAAAGGACGAAAATACGTGTCGAAACTTACTCTTGGCTCATACCCGCATCTTTTGGGGTTCGAGCAATTGGAACGCCTTCTAGAACGGTCTGCAAAGGCCGGAAACGAAGGATACCCGCCCTATAACATCGAACAGACCTCGGATTTTTCCTATCGCATCACGCTGGCTGTAGCCGGTTTTGCGGAACAGGACCTGTCGATTACCATCGAGGATCGCCAACTGGTGATCCGGGGCCGTCAACGCGACGATAGCGAGGGGCGCATCTTTCTGCATCGCGGCATCGCGGCGCGTCAGTTCCAGCGCATGTTTGTGCTGGCGGACGGTGTCGAGGTGGGCGAGGCGATCATGGAAAACGGTCTGCTGCATGTGGATCTGACCCGCGCCGTGCCTGAAACCGTGGTTCAGACAATCAATATACGGAAGGGGTAAGAGCAATGAATACACCGATTGAAATCAACACCGAAGGCGACCGGATCGTCTATGTAAAAGCCGTCGATGTTGCTGACCTGCCGCGCGAAGTGCGCGAACAGGCCGGTGATCTGGATCAGCTCTACGCTGTGCATGACTCAGATGGTCAGCAACTGGCCCTGGTCGCAGATCGCAAGCTGGCCTTTATTCTGGCGCGCGAACATGACTTTTCCCCGGTGGCCGTGCACTAAAACGGCCCGCGCAACGTGTGATTTTCCCGTGACATCCGCCGCCCCACGGGTGAGATATGCGAACCAATACGGGTTCGCAGGGCGGAGGCACCAAACATGAGTTGGTTTGATTTTGACTGGGTGGACGCATTCAGCGACCGCGCCTTTGGCGGCAATGGATGCGCCGTGGTGCATGGTGGGGCCGTCCTACCCAAAGATATCTGCACGGCTTACGTGCGCGAAACGTCCTTGGTCGAATGTACCTTTACCGGGCCGTCTGACGTGGCCGACTTCCAAGTGCGCTATTTTCTGGCCAGCCGTGAAATCCCTTTTGCGGGTCATCCAACCATTGCCACTGTCGCGGCGATGCGGTCGCGTGGGCTGTTTCAGGGGGATGCACTGACACTGGACACCGGGGCAGGGATCGTTTCCATCCAACTCAATGGTGATGAGATTGAGATGACGCAGGTTGCCCCGCAATTTGGTGCGATGGTTCCTGCCGATCTGGTTGCCGCCGCCATCAGCCTGCCGGAAAGCGCGATCATCTCCCCACCTCAGATGGTATCCACAGGGTTGCCCTTTTGTGTCACCGTATTGCGCGATCATGAAGCCTTGCGCGCCGCGAAGTTGGTTGAAGAACCTTTGCGAAAAGTGATCGAAGCAGGCGGGTATTCGGGGTCGGACATGGCCGAGCCCTTCCTTGTGACGCTGGAAGGTGCGACCGAGGCGGGCGACACATTCTCACGTCTGTTGATGCTGCCGCCCAGCCCGCCCGAGGACCCCTTCACGGGATCAGCAACCGGGGCGATGGCAGCTTATCTGTGGAAGTATGGTTTGATGCCCAAAGATACGTTTACGGCAGAACAGGGCCACGACTTGGGCCGCCCCGGCCAAGCGACCGTTAAACGCGTTGGACCCGCCGATGCGATGACCGGTATCAAGGTGGCGGGTCGCGGCTATATTCTAATGCGCGGACAGGTCAATTTTCTCAGGCAACTGTCATGACCGAACCCGCAATCGCCATCCTGCCTTACGGGCATCGATTAGGGCTGAAACTGGCTTCGGTTCCATTGTCCGATCTGATCTGGCCCGAAGGGTGCCCCGAGCGGTTGGAGGGAAAAACGGTAGGCGATCTTGAGCGTACTGACCATCTGATCATGTATCCCAATTCTACCGTGCATTTGCGCCTGCGCCGGGGCACCCGCGCCCGGATTTCGCTGATGATGGGCGAACCGTCGGCCATTCACGCCAAGCACGACAAGATGCTCCGCTACACTTGGCGGCGGTTTTTTCGGGTGATGACGTTTCATGATGTGCTGTTGCGAAACCTTCCCAATGCGGTGTTTCTGCCCTACGGCGTGACGATGGTGCCGGATTGGCGTGACCTCAACGTAGAGAAAACGAAGTCCTGCTCGCTCATTGCCTCAGCCAAACGCGATCTGGAGGGGCACCAACTGCGCCATTCGGTGATTGACTGGGTGCGGGAAACGGGTGCTGACGTTGATATCATGGGGCGGGGATACACGCCATTTGACCGTAAATCCGACGGCTTGGCCCCGTATCGCTATTCCATTGTGATCGAGAATGTTCGCGAGAAGAACTATTTCTCGGAAAAGCTGACAGATGCGATCTTATGCTCAACGGTCCCGATCTATTGGGGGTGTCCGAATATAGGGGAATTCATGGACACAGCCGGTATGATCCTCTGTGAATCCGAGGCCGACATTCAGCGCGCGATCAACAGCCTGTCCGCTGACGACTATGCCGAACGCCTGCCGCATATGAAAGCTGCGCAAAGCAAGGCGGCAGAGTTCGGTGACTTTGAAGGCCGTGCGGTGCGGACCCTGCGCGAACAGATAAACGCAGCCTAGTGGTGCTATGGCCGCGGGGCCAGCCACCCCACCGGCAAGATCGGATTCGCCGAGGCGTCGATCCCATGTCGAAGGCAAAGCCGCTGCAGATACGATCCGCTGACCGGCAGCCCGGCGTTTTTGCCTGCCATGAACTTTTTCTGATGTCCGTAGATGTGGACTGAATGCACCTTATCCCGTTCGATCTCGGCCGTGGAAATGCGCGGATCGTGCAGTTTCCATAGCTGATCCTTGTCCAAAGGATAGAACACTTCCGGCTGCATCGCGTGGCTGTCTTCGCCAGTCTGGCGCAGAAAGAACTCCAGCGCCTTGGGGCCAGAGCTGCCCCAGGGCAGTGTTTCAATGCCCCAGGTTTCACCGTTTCGGATGCGCCTGCGATTGTTTCGAAGCAGCCGACCGCCGCGCCAGGGTTGGGTTGGGTTGGCAGAGGTCACGAAGTCAATCCATAACGCCAGTGTCTCTGAACCTTCCGGCAGCCGCAGGACGCCGTTGGGAAAGGTGCCTGATTGCGACGACCCGAAAACGTAAGTCGAGGAAAAGTCGAATGGCCTGACACAATATGCATCCAGATCGACCCAGATAAACGGAGTTTTCTGCATAAGCCGCAGTCGAAAGATGTCAGAAAACACTGCGACCCCTAACCGGTCTTCCGGTCGAAAATCAAACGGCGCTGGCCAAAGGATATCAGAAGCGGGCCGTATCTCGGTGCCGCTAGGCACGCCTTCGATGTCATGCACGGTATACAGGATAAACCGGTGACCGTTGTCCAGATAGGATTGAATGCATAACGCCTCGAGCCAGCTCAGGTCTGAACCAAACCAGAAACTGGCAATTGCAGGCAGGTCGCGGGTCATGGGCACTTTGCATTTTGATTAGGGTCTGCATTTGCACCAAGGCAGCGTGCGCTTGTCAATCCAACAAAAAAAGCGGCCAATGCTGGCCGCTTTGCTTGTTCGTTGTAGCAATTAGGATGCTGCAATGAGACCCATGCTTTCCAGTTTCAGCAGAACCTGATGGGCGCAGTTGTCGACCTCGACATTTTCGGTCTCGACGCTCAGTTCGGGGTCCGCGGGAACATCATAAGGGTCCGAGATTCCGGTGAACTCTTTGATCTTGCCTTCGCGGGCAAGCTTGTACAGTCCCTTGCGGTCGCGGCGTTCGCATTCCTCAATGGTGGTGGCCACGTGAACCTCGCAGAAGGCGCCGAATTGTTCGATCTCTTCCCGGACCGCACGGCGGGTCGTGGCATAGGGCGCGATCGGGGCACAGATTGCGATGCCGCCGTTCTTGGTGATCTCGCTGGCCACATAGCCAATGCGGCGGATGTTCAGGTCGCGGTGTTCCTTCGAAAAGCCCAGTTCGGACGACAGGTTTTTCCGAACGATGTCACCATCCAGCAAAGTAACCGGGCGGCCGCCCATCTCCATGAGTTTGACCATAAGCGCGTTGGCGATAGTGGATTTGCCCGAGCCCGAAAAGCCGGTGAAGAACACAGTAAAGCCCTGCTGGCTGCGCGGTGGGCGGGTCTTGCGCAATTCGGCGACAACCTCGGGAAAGCTGAACCATTCCGGGATCTCCAGACCTTCGGCCAGACGACGGCGTAACTCGGTGCCCGAGATGTTCAGGATAGTGACATTGTCCTTGTCCAGAATCTCATCGTTTGGCTCGTATTGCGCGCGTTCCTGCACATAGACCATGTGTTTGAAATCGACCATCTCGACGCCGATCTCATCCTGGTATTTGCGGAACAGATCCTGCGCGTCATAGGGGCCGTAGAAATCTTCGCCCTGACTGTTCTTGCCCGGGCCTGCATGGTCACGACCGACGATAAAGTGGGTGCAGCCGTGGTTTGCGCGGATCAGCCCGTGCCAGACGGCTTCGCGCGGGCCGGCCATGCGCATTGCAAGATTCAACAGTGACATTGATGTGGTCGAGGCCGGGTATTTGTCCAGCACTGCCTCATAGCAGCGCACGCGGGTAAAGTGGTCGACGTCGCCAGGTTTGGTCATGCCCACGACCGGATGGATCAGCAGGTTGGCCTGCGCCTCTTTCGCGGCGCGGAACGTCAGTTCCTGGTGCGCGCGGTGCAGCGGGTTGCGGGTCTGGAACGCAACGATACGCCGCCAGCCGACCTTGCGGAAATAGGCGCGCAACTCGTTCGGAGTGTCGCGGCGCGCGCGGAAGTCATAATGAACCGGCTGCTGGATGCCGACCACAGGACCGCCTAGATAAACTTTGCCGGCCACATTGTGCAGATAGTTCACTGCCGGGTGGGCGTCGTCATCTGCACCAAAGACTTTTTCGGCCTCGCGTGCCTTGTTAGGCGTCCAGCGGTCCGTGACTGTCATGGTGCCCAGAATGACGCCTTCCTGATCACGCAGAGCGATGTCCTGGCCCAATTTGATTTTGTCGGCGAACGCCTCGTCTACGTCCAGAGTAATGGGCATCGGCCACAGTGTGCCGTCGGCCAGACGCATGTTCTCGACGACGTTGTCGTAGTCCGCCTCGCCTAGGAAACCTTTGAGAGGGTTGAACCCGCCGTTCATCAGCAGTTCCAGATCACAGATCTGGCGCGGGCTCAGGTCCCAGCTGGTCAGATCTGCGGCTTCCACCTTCAGTTTCTGTGCTGAATCGTAGGACACGAACAATTCGGGGATCGGGGCCAGGTTACTTAACATCGTCATGGGATTACTCTTGTAAAAGTGCTGCTTTGCCATTGATTAAGGGGCGTTTGCCCCGGCTTTTGGGTGAAGTCCATATACATTGGTGAAACAAAGGACGATATGCGCGGTTTTTTCACGCAATGGAAGGATATTCCGGTTTGTGTGGCAATCTGCGAAGCTGGTTCCCGAGGTGGGCAACAATTCCACCCAATTCAGGGCGAGTGTTCTTATGCAGCCGCACTGGCGCTCAAATCCGCCGCTTTAGGGACGGGCAGGGCGGGAATCGGTCGCGTCACGCCACGCAGGTCGAAAGGGCGAACCTGCCGCATATCGCCGTCATATCCTGCCGCCAGCAACAACTCTTCCGAGACCAAAAGTTCGCAGCCCAAGTTCTTGGTTTCCGCCTCTAACCGGCTGGCCACGTTTACGGTGTCGCCGATGATTGTACGGGCGGCGTGGCCCGCGGCACCGATTTCACCCAGAACAAGGTCCCCCAGATGCAGGCCCATTCCGATGCGGATCCGAGGGCTGCCCTCTGTTTCCAGCTGCTGGTTGAAACGCTGCAAGGCAAGGCTGATATCAATGGCCGCTTTCATCCCTGCCCGAGCAGAGCTTTGGGCGTCGTTGGTTTCGAACACGGCCAACAGGCCGTCGCCCATGTATTTGTCGACCACTCCGCCCTCGGCCGTGATCGCGGGGACGATGGCGTCGAAAAAGCGGTTTAGCAGGAAAACGATGTCGTAGGGCAGTTGGCCAGCGGTGCGCGAGGTAAAGCCGCGCATGTCCAGAAACAGGACCGCCAATTGCCGTTCCTGACCCTGGCTTGCATGTGCCCGGTGTCGGGCGCCATCTGGGCGGAACATGCGAAACGCTGTGATCGGAGCCATCGGTCGGATTTGACATGCCAGCCGGGCACCCGCCGGGGCGCTGACCGCAGCTAGGCTTCGGGCTTCGACCTCACCAGGTTCGGGCAGTTGATCCCCGCCCGCCTCGACAATCACGCGGCAGGTGGTGCAGCGCCCTTTGCCACCGCATAGCGCCGTGTGTGGAATGCCGTTGGCTTGGGAAATTTCAAGCAGGGTCATCCCTTTTTCGGCAACGACCTCAGGGCCTTGAGCGTACTTGACGCGCACGGAATGTCGGCGGCGCCACAGCTTGCGGATCGCAAATACCGCCAGGGATGCGCCAAGGGCCACCCAGAACGCCATGAGCGCATTGTCTTTTACGCTGAACAGGTGCTGGAAGTCTTCGGGAGAGGGCCAGTTGTAATGCTCGATATATTGTTCGCGCAAAAACGGGTCTGCAAAATCAGCCCAGATACGGCGCCCCTCCGTCAACACTCCGGCAAGGGCAAATGTCGGAACAAACACAGCCAGGCCAATCAGATATGGCACCAATTTGGGCCACCAGCGGGTCAGCCGCAGCCACATGTGCAGTCCGATACAGCCATGTACCCACACCACTAGCAACAACAGGCTTTGCATCCAGACCGCGTAGCTCGGCCACATCAGAACGATGATATAGCCCATTTCATCGTTCACATCGTAAACCGTGTTCGCATAGCGCGTTTGCACGATATGCGAGATCAGCTGCAATGGGATCAACAACCCCAGAACCATCTGCAACCCCGTGCTGAACGGCATGCGCAAAGTCCGGCGCTGGCTGATCGAGTACAGGGCTAACCCCGCGTGAATCAAAAGAGCAGCATAGAGTATTATGCTGCCTACATCGTGACGTGTGATTACATGCCGGGCATCCTGCATGTCATGCAGGTAGTCCGTGTGAAACAGACCAAGGCCGATGTTGATGAAGTGAAAGAACGCAAAGGCGAACAGAACTAGGCCGCTGCCGATCCTCAGCCGGGTCGCCCACCCGCCTTGCCACAGAACAGTTTTCAATCAGATCACCTGCGTTGGTCTCGCTTGAGGCCGAGTCTGATACGCCGCAGCTTAGCGGTCAAGCGCAGGTTGCGGATAGGGCGGTGTCCAATCTGTTGACGGCGTATTCGCACGAATCAGCGAAGGAGACGGGTCGAACAGGACAATGTGGCTGAGTTCGGGGCGCGAGCGTGAGCTGTATAGCAACCCGTCAGCGCCTGCGTCACGCGCGCGGTCCGAGAAGCTCCATGTCGGCGAGGTGCCCTGCTTGGCGTGAATGTCCTGCCAAACGACCGATGCCTCGCGCTGTCCACGTACGTCGACCAGTTTTGCGCCTGTCACGGTTGCCCGCTGTAAGACCCGTGGTGGATCGCCCGCCGAAACATATCTTCGAATAGCGACCCCGGCACCTTCTGCGCTGAGCGAGGCGTAAAGCGCCGTCTGCCCCGAGTAATGAAAACGCCCCTCTGGCGCCCGAGCAGGGGCCAAAGGGGCGTCCAATTGCGTCAGAAAAAGAATTCTCCAGACCGGGCCGGAGAATTCCAGCATCAGATCAATCCTGTTCGGCCAGGAAACGCTCGGCATCCAGTGCGGCCATGCATCCCATGCCGGCGCTGGTCACAGCCTGCCGGTAGATATGGTCCGTCAGATCCCCGGCGGCAAATACACCCGGCACCGAGGTCTCGGTCGAACCTGGCTTGGTCACGACATAGCCGCCCATATGGCTTTCCAGTGAGTCCTTGACCAGTTCATTGGCAGGTGCGTGTCCGATCGCGACAAAAACGCCTTTGCAGGGGATCTCGGTGATCTCGCCGGTCTTCACGTTTTTGACCCGCACACCTTCGACGCCCAGCGGGGCATCGGTGCCGGTCACTTCTTCCAACTCGTGGAACCACAGGGGTTCGATTTTTTCATGCTTCAGCAGCCGGTCCTGCAGGATCTTTTCCGCGCGCAGCTCATCACGACGATGGATCAAAGTGACCTTGCTGGCAAAATTGGTCAGAAACAGCGCCTCTTCGACGGCGGTGTTGCCGCCACCGATGACCACGATTTCTTGTCCGCGATAAAAGAAGCCGTCGCAGGTCGCGCAAGCCGAAACGCCAAAGCCCTTAAATTTCTCTTCCGACGGCAGACCCAGCCATTTGGCACGCGCGCCGGTGGCCAGAATGACGGCATCTGCTGTGTAAACAGTGCCGCTGTCGCCGGTTGCGGTGAACGGGCGTTTGCTGAGGTCCAGATCGTTGATGATGTCACCGATGATTTCACAGCCCATCGCCTTGGCATGGTCCTGCATACGCACCATCAGGTCGGGGCCTTGAACCTCGGTGTCTCCGGGCCAGTTTTCGACCTCGGTCGTTGTGGTCAGCTGGCCGCCCGGCTCGATGCCCTGAACCAGAATCGGCTCCAGCATCGCGCGGCTTGCATAAACGCCGGCCGTGTAACCGGCCGGTCCCGATCCGATGATCAGAACCCTGGTGTGTCGTGTTTCGGCCATAGTACCCCCAACTCGATCTGCCTGATTGGGGCGCGTGGCCCCTGACGGATGGATATAGCGAGCGTCGCGCAGGGCTTAAACCCCCAACCTTTTGACAGGCAGTCATGCATTTGCGGCAAGGTGCCCAAAAAAAGAACATTGAAAATATAGAATATTGCGCAGGTGCGAAAGATAATTGCGCATTGGTCGGGTGCTGATATAACAACCGAAAAATTAGGAGCATTTCATGGTCGCGATACGGCTGGATGAGATTGACCGCAAGATTTTGGCAGAATTGCAGGCAGACGGTCGCATGACCAATGTCGAGTTGGCAAAACGCGTAGGTATTTCAGCGCCGCCTTGCCTGCGGCGCGTGCGTACGTTGGAAGAATCCGGGCTTATTCGCGGCTACCATGCCGATGTGAACTCACGCGAGTTGGGGTTCGAGGTTCAGGTCTTTGCCATGGTGGGGTTGGAAAGCCAGGCCGAATCCGAACTTAACGCATTTGAGGAACGCTGCCGCGAATGGCCGCTGGTTCGGGAATGCCACATGTTGAACGGCGAGGTGGACTTTATCCTGAAATGCGTCGCCCCCGACCTGAGCAGTTTTCAGCAGTTTCTGACGGGCGAGCTGCTGACTACGCCCAATGTAGCCAGCGTAAAAACATCGCTGGTTATTCGCGGCGCCAAGGACGAACCCGGCGTTCCCTTCGACGTTCTGGAAGAACGAATGAACCGGACGGCGTGAACATCATTCGCTTTTGATGCGGTTTTGACGGCGGCAGAAATGCTGCGACCGTCAATGATAGAACCCAACTAATTATCAGCTGCATAATGCCCCCACACTGCAGTTAGTTTTTGTTTTCAGGCCGTAAGCGCATCTATCTCACCGTCTCCGGCGCGTGGCAAAACCAGCGGGCCAAAATCGCTCAGCGATTCGATATGCGCAAACAAGTTCAGGTAGATCGATCTGAGCGATTGGCTAACCTGGCGTGCGGCATTGACTCCCGGATGGTATGATTCGAATTGCAGGCCATCGACCTTGATGACCGAATGACGTTTCAGGCAGATGTGAAACAGCTCAATCGGGGTCGGCGGCAATGTTTCGATCACGCTCATACCGTCCTGGAATTCATGGACAGGGGTCAGAATTTCGGCCCCGTCGTGTAAATGGCGCAGATGCGCAGGTGTGCCCAGCAGACGTGCTGCGGGTCCCGCGATTACGCCGGACAGCGGCTTTTGCATTCCAAATGTATCGGCCATGATCCGAGTTAGCGGGCGTGTTCGACCACGCGAATCCTCGCGTCCGGGAATCAGGGTCACCGACCCCTTCCACAACACGGTCTGCAGCGCGCCATCCTGTGTCAGAACCAAGTCGCCCGGCAGCAGATCTTCGATCGCCAATGGGCCGTTTTCGGTTTCCACCAGGGATCCGCGTGTAAAGGCACAAAAGGCGTCTTCGAACATGGGCAATGCCGGAGCGATGTGGCGCGTTTGCGAAACATCTCCGTTTGGCATCAAGGTACTGACCTCATAGCGCCGCAACTGGGCCTTTGGTCTTGCGTTTGTCCTCGGAATTTCGCGCAGCATGGCCGAAGTTTCGACCGCGTTTCTGGCTGCGCGCGTCAAGGAATGTGGAATTGTCATTTTCATTCCGTCCCCTCTAAAATACCGTTCAGACGGGTAAAGCCCTCCGTACAGGGCAACCTGACCGGCGTTTTCTTTGTCTTTAATGAGAGAGCGACCATAGTGCGCACGCCATTCCGGCGTCGCGACGCGATAAGTTTTTGCTTTTCTTTGGTCAACACACTGACCCCCCAGACAAACTCACTAAACGCAGGCGGAAATTACCTGCGCACACACACCCCTGAACATGGCCGCTGGAAATTTCAGCGGTTAGTCACACATCGGCCCGGAGCACCCCTCCGATGTGCGTCTTGACCCTTGGAACCGGCAGCATGGTTCCTTGGGCTTTTGGTCAGCGTTGGCGTGCCAAGCGGCGCGCGACCCTGACCGAAGTACTGGAAACCCGTTTCCACGGCATTTCCGGTGCCTGCTCTCGCGTCGCCGCAACAACGGCGCTAAGAAAGCGAGATTTAACCTTCATGTTATTATTCCTGCTCGTATCGGGGTGAACACCCGGTTTCCCTTGTTGGATCACTGTGATGCGTCAATACGGCACCGATAAGGCTGATCCGGGGTTAAAGCAGCAAAGTTGAAAGTCAGCAGATCCTCTTCTTTCGGAATGCCTCGCACTGCTGGATAATCGTTTGATAAACACCTGAGTACGGACAATAAAAATCAAAATGTCTCGACTCAAACAGACACAACAAATGTGGCAAAAAAGCGGCGTTTTTGCCACATTTGGGACGAGCCCTATAATTTTATGGCGGAAATCAGGCGGCCATAGTCGACTTCTTTCGCGTGGGTGGAGCGGCGGTAGGAATAAAACCTGTCCGGGTCCGAATAGGTGCAGTGCCGCGTCCATTCGGCCTCACCCACCCCGGCTTGCCGCAATTTGTGCAGACCAAAGGCGGGCAGGTCGAACTGCAGCCGATCCCCATTGCCATTCGCAAAGAACCTAAGGTTTTCGGGTGAATCCGCCGCGAATTCATCCAGAAAATCTGGACCGACTTCATAGGCGTTTTGAGAAATCGTAGGACCAATGACAGCCACGGTGTTTTCCCGCTTTGCGCCCAATGCCTCCATCGCGTCCAGGGTTGCCTCCAATACACCGTCCAAAGCACCGCGCCACCCGGCATGCGCAGCCCCGATCACATTCGCGTCAGAATCGGCAAACAGGACCGGTTGGCAATCCGCTGTCAGAATCGTCAGTGCCAGTCCCGGGGTTGCGGTGACAACCGCATCCGCTTTGGGTTTGTCGCCATTTATCGGAGCGTCCACCGTCAGAACAGTTGGAGAATGCACTTGATGCACGCCAACCAAAGCGTCTGGGCTGACTTCCATCGCGGCGGCCACGCGCTGACGGTTCACTGCCACCGCTTCGGTTTGGTCCGACGAGCCATAGCCGCAGTTCAAACCCGCGAATATTCCGGAAGAGGCACCGCCCCGACGGCTGAAGAACCCGTGGCGGACAGGCGATAAGATGTCCGAGGTCAGAATTTCCAATGTCATGGTTCCAGTCCCGGTGGAGGTGCAGCGTAAGAAGGATAGAGACCCAGTACTTTGAACAGATTTCCCATTTCCTCGGGATGCGTCAACCGGCGATGTGCAGCAATGAGCGTCTCAAGCTCAGACCCGCCGAGTGGCGCAGCCAGCGCCTGTGCGCGGGCCGTGATGCCCAACCGTTCCAGAAACATGCCCTGAGGTGTCAGCTTTGTATGGGCGCAACCGGCGGCCCGTGCGGCTATGGCAAGGGGCTCGAAATCTACATGCGCAGTCAGATCCGCCCGACCCGGAGCTTGCAGGGGATCAACACGTTCATGTGATTGCAAAGCTTGAAACGTGTCGCCCAGCGAATGCCAGTCACCGTAATCCACGATCAGACCCGCCCCGCCATAAGTGGCGATCCGCCCGGCGATCACGGTCAGGATCGGAATTGCGGCCGCGCAAAGTTCAACCAGATCGCCATCTTGGGTGTCTATCATGCGATCCGTCAGCGCGACCTGAGCCGTGTTCGGCCCCAGCCCATACGTCAGCGATTCGTCCTGCGCACCAATCAGACGTTCGCACCAGCCATCGCTGTCACGAATGAATTGGCGGACCGGCAGGGCATCAAAAAACTCGTTCGCCACCAAAAACAGGGGGGCTTGGGGCAGGTCGGTGAGTGTATCGATCCAACGCGGGTTGTGACCGCTCAGCGATTGCGCCTGCCTGTCCCGCAGGGCAGGGGAAGCTTCGAACAAAACAATTTCTGCGGCCTCGTGAAACCCGGATACGCTGCTGGTTGCGCGCAGGATATCCGCCATCAGGGTGCCGCGACCCGGTCCCAGCTCTGCTAGAATGAACCTGTCCGGCTTGTCCTGATCCATCCAGCTTTGCGCCAGTGCAAGCCCGATCAACTCTCCGAACATCTGGCTGACTTCCGGGGCGGTAATGAAATCCCCCTGCGCGCCCAGCGGATCACGGGTGGTGTAATACCCGAACTTAGGGTTCAGCAGGCATTCAGTCATGAAATCGGCCACGCTCATCGGGCCATTCAGCGCAATTTGCGCCAGTAGGTGATCCTTAAGGTTCATTGAGTGCGTCGCGCGCGCAGCGCAAACCACAGGCCAAGCGCGATCATTGGCAGCGACAGCATTTGCCCCATGGTCAGACCATAACCACCCACGTGCCATGCCAGCCCCAGCGGATTCCCGGCCGAGACGAACTGTGCGTCAGGCTGACGAAAGAACTCAACAATGAAACGCGAGGCACCATAACCTGCCAAAAATACACCCATCACCAGACCGGGCTTGTGAAACGCCCCACGTCGATAGGCCATCCACAGCAAAAGTGCGCCCAGCAACAAACCTTCCAGTGCGGCTTCATAAAGTTGAGAAGGGTGTCTGGCACACATCCCGGCCACAACACCCGGGCAGTCCTGTGCGGCACCACCTGGAAAGATCACCGCCCATGGAACGTCGCTGGGTCGCCCCCAAAGCTCGGCATTAGTGAAGTTCGCCAACCGCCCTAACAACAGCCCGGGCGGCACAGCATGTGCGATCAGATCAGCCAAAGACAATACTGGCACCTGGTAACGCCGAGCATAGAGATAGGACGCAACGACAACCCCCAGCAAACCACCATGGAAGGCCATGCCGCCCTGCCAGATCATCAAAATCTCTAGTGGATGCGATAAGTAATAGGCCGGTTGATAAAACAGAACGAATCCCAGTCGCCCGCCGAGAATCACCCCAAGGATGATCCAGGTGATCAGATCCTCTAGTTGCTGCGGTTTCATCGGTGGTGTTTGATCAGGCCAAAGGGCCGGACGCTTCAGCGCCGCAGTACCCAATCGCCATGCGATCAGAATACCGGCGATATAGGCCAGCGCGTACCATCTAAGTGCGAACTCCATCCCGAACAGCGAGATCGAGAAAACTTCGGGCGAAAGGTCGGGGAAATTCAGAACAGCCTGCATGTGCGTCTCATTGCCCGGGGTTAGCGGGGCAAGTCAACCTTGAGCCCGGGCCATTCTTTACCCATATAGAGACCAACCGCGATACCGGAGTAAAGCCATGCAAACCCGTAACAAGATTCTTGATGACGTTTCCCAACTGATGACCAATGCCATGGGCGTGGCCCAAGGCGCGAAAGACGAGGCCGAAAACGCGATGAAGTCGATGATCGACCGCTGGCTGGCCGACCGCGATTTCGTCACGCGCGAAGAGTTTGATGCTGTGCGCGCCATGGCCCAGAAAGCGCGCGAAGAGAACGCCGCACTTGAGGCGCGCATTGCGGCGCTTGAAACCAAACTGGACAAATAAGTTCCGCACACTCGAGATTTTGAAAAAAGAAAACCGCCGCGCAATCCACGCTGGGATTGTGCGGTGTTGTGTATTCTGACGCCTTACCAAATTTAATCAAGACAAAGCTGGCGGTAGCACCAATATTTTGATCGCCGTTGCTGACTGTCCACAACTTATTGCTGTTATCCCCAACAAATAGGGTTGCCAGATCCCTGCCCGCGGCGCACCATATCTAGTACAGGCAGACTGGGGAAGCCCGGCTTGTAGAGCAAGCAACTAGCGCTGGGGCGCTGCCAGCCCCTAAAAGGCTAGAGATTAGTGAGGTGGCATTATGGCCCTTTCCGAACAGTTTCTCGAAGAAGACCTTCATCCAATCGACATTGTTGAACATCTTGCCGAACACCACGACTGGGATTTCGACCGGATCGGGGATGATCAGATTGCCATGGCTGTCGAAGGACAGTGGCGCACCTATTCGATCACCTTGGCCTGGTCCAACTATGACGAAACGCTCCGCATGGTGTGTTCTTTCGAAATGGAGCCGCCTTCCGAGCGTGAAAACGTGCTTTATGAGCTGCTCAACAAGATGAACGATCAGTGCTGGGCAGGGGCGTTCACCTACTGGGCCAATCAAAAGCTGATGGTCTACAGGTATGGTTTGGTTCTAGCGGGTGGCCAGATGGCCAGCCCGGAACAGATCGACACGATGATCACCGCTGCGGTTCTGAGCGCCGAGCGCTATTACCCCGCGATCCAACTGGTCACCTGGGGCAACCGCGATCCCGAGGATGCAATGCAGGTCGCCATTGCAGAGGCCTACGGCCGCGCGTAAAGCTTTGCCCCAAACCGGATAAGGAGAGGGGCAATCATGGACATGTCACGCGTCGCCGAGCAGGGGCTGGTTCTTCTGGGGTGCGGCAAGATGGGTTCGGCCATGCTCGCCGGTTGGCTGGAGCATGGCCTTCCTGCGTCAGCTGTCTGGGTGATTGATCCGTACCCCTCAGAATGGCTGAAGGCGCAGGGCGTCAATATCAACACTCCATTACCCGAGGCCCCGGCGGTCGTGCTGGTTGCCGTCAAGCCGCAAATGATGGGCGATGCGCTGCCATCGATCAAGGCGTTGGGCGGTGGCGGTAGCCTTTTCGTCTCGGTCGCTGCGGGTACGTCTATTGCAACCTTCGAGAATGTACTGGGCGAAGGCACTCCGATCGTGCGCGCCATGCCGAACACTCCGGCAGCAATCCGGCAGGGAATCACGGCGCTGATTGGCAATTTGGTTGCATCGGATGCTGATGTTTCTCTTGCCGAAAACCTGCTGTCCGCCATCGGTGACACAGTTCGCCTTGAGGAGGAATCGCAGATGGATGCGGTGACAGGTCTTAGTGGCTCTGGTCCGGCTTATGTCTTTCATCTGATCGAAACGCTGGCCGCTGCCGGGCAGGCTCAGGGTCTGCCGCACGATCTGGCGATGAAGCTGGCCAAATCCACGGTGGCCGGGGCAGGGGCTTTGGCAATGGCGGCCGACGAAGACCCTTCGCAACTGCGCGTCAACGTAACGTCGCCCAATGGTACGACGCAGGCAGCGCTGGAAGTGCTGATGCATGAGGAAGAGGGTTTCCCCGACCTGCTGCACCGCGCCGTCAAGGCCGCAACTGACCGATCCAAGGAGCTGTCCCGTGAGTGAGATTTCATTCGACGATTTTCTGAAGGTCGACATCCGCGTCGGCAAGGTCATCCGGGCAGAACCCTATCCTGAGGCCCGTAAGCCCGCGATCAAGATGTGGATCGACTTTGGTGACGATATTGGCGAGCGCCGAACCTCAGCCCAGATAACGGCGCATTACGATCCGGAGACGCTGGTGGGCAAACAGGTGATGGCCGTTGTCAATTTCCCGCCGCGCCAGATCGGCAAGTTCATGTCCGAGGTTCTGGTGCTGGGCCTGCCCGATGACAAGGGCGAGATCGTTCTGATCGGTCCGGATGGCGAGGTTCCAACCGGCGGACGGATGCACTGATGAAACTTTTGATCGCACGCCCCATGACCGCCGCTGTCGAGGCGCGCGCCCGCGCCGAGTTCGACGTCGAAATCCGCAGCAGCACGCTGCCAATGTCGCCCGACGAAATGCGGCGCGCATTGGCTGAGTTCGATGTGGTGGTTCCGACGCTGGGGGATCAGTTTTCGGCCACAATCTTCTCCGAAGTGCCGCAGCCGCGCTGTAAACTGCTGGCCAATTTCGGTGTGGGGTACAACCATATCGATGTCGCTGCCGCACAGACCGCAGGGATTCAGGTCACTAACACCCCCGGTGCGGTTACCGATGCCACTGCTGACATCGCGATGACCTTGCTGTTGTCGACCGCGCGCCGCGCGGGCGAGGGAGAACGGCTGGTCCGCTCGGGCAACTGGCAAGGCTGGCATCCGACGCAAATGCTGGGGCATCATGTGACCGGAAAACGCGTTGGGATCGTCGGGATGGGCCGTATTGGTCAGGCGATCGCGTGGCGTTGCCATTTTGGTTTCGGGATGGACGTGGCGTACCAGTCGCGCAGCCCGAAAGAGGTGGAATTTCCCGCAGAAAACATACCCGACCTGAAAGAACTGGCCGCTGCGGTCGATTTCCTGGTGCTCGCCGTGCCCGGCGGTGCGCAAACGCGCCACCTGATCAATGCGCCGGTGCTGGAGGCGATGAAACCTTCGGGCATCTTGATCAACATCGCGCGCGGAGAAGTTGTGGACGAACCCTCCCTGATCGCTGCCCTGCAATCCGGTCAGATCGCAGGCGCGGGCCTTGATGTTTATGAGTTCGAACCCACCGTTCCGCAGGCCCTGCGCGATATGGAGAATGTGACGATATTGCCCCATCTTGGCACCGCGACCGAAGAGGTCCGCACCGATATGGGGCATATAGCGCTGGATAACGTTACAGCTTTCGTCGCGGGGCGATCTTTGCCGAACCCGGTCTAGCGCCCGACGGCCTCGCGCCAATGTTTGCGGCAGAGCGAAACATAGGTTTCATTGCCGCCGATCTGTACCTGTGCGCCTTCGGTGATGGCGTTGCCGTTTTCGTCCTGACGGATGACCATCGTGGCCTTGCGCCCACACTCGCAAATGGTCCGCACTTCGCGCATCTCGTCCGCCAACGCCAGCAAGGCAGCGGAGCCGGGAAACAGGTGGCCCTGAAAATCCACGCGCAAGCCATAGGCAAGGACAGGCACCCGCAGGTCATCCACTGCGCGGGCCAATTGCCAGACTTGCTCTTCGGTCAGAAATTGCGCCTCATCAATAAAGACGCAGGTGACGTTCCCTTTTTTCAGGCGCTGTTCAATCATCGCAAAAACGTCGGTTTCGGCGGTGAACGTGTCCGCATCGGCCGATATGCCGATCCGCGACGCAATCCTGCCGACACCGGCCCGGCCATCTAGGGCCGCGGTCATCAAATAGGTGTCCATCCCCCTCTCACGGTAATTGTGCGAGGCCTGCAGCAACACGGTCGATTTTCCCGCGTTCATCGTCGAATAATTAAAGTATAGTTTTGCCATGGGTTGGGTCTAAAACGCCTGTCCAATTCGGGCAAGCCATCAATAGCCTTCAAAAAGCGACGTCGCCATTATCGTTGCAGAGGTCGAGCGTAAGCCCATTGGGGATGGATCCCCCCGCCCCAACAACGGCGACGCCGTCGGCCAACATGCGGCCTAACCGTAGCGGGACAAGAATACCGACCCGCAATCACTCATTACCGGCATTAAATGCCGCCACTCACTCACAAAACCCCCGCATATCTGAGGGATAGCCAACATATGACATTTCAATTATGAATCGAGTATGGGAATTTTCTTTTCCCTTTCCCCCGCAATGGCAGATTTAGTGGGGCGTGCAGGCAGTAAAGGTAAAAACATGGCAGATATCGGGGCCTACCTGAAAAAACACACAGAAGCGCTGGTTAAAGACGTGGGAATCGAATCCGCGTGCGAGATTACCGGCAAATCAAAAGCCACGTTGGGCCGTTATTATTCTGACAATGTCGAACATACTGATCGGTTCATGCCGGTCGATGCGGTGGCGCGGCTTGAGGCAGTGGCAAACTTCCCTCACGTCACCTCGGCGCTTGCCGATCTGAAGAATATCACCCTGTCCTATGACGGGCGCAATGACGACAGCCCCCGCACCGGTGGAGTGAATTCTGACGTCATCGCGCTGAGCCAGCGGTTTGCGATGCTGATGACCGAATATCAATCGGCGATCGAGGATGGCATCATCACGGTGAACGAAGCCAAGCGTCTGTTGAGGGAAACGAGCCAGCTGCAACAGGTCCTGCTGGACATGAAGCTGCACCTGGAAGAGGAAAGCGTGAGCTGAGGTTTCGGTGTGCACCGCCCAGGGATCAGGACGATGTTCCTGTGAACAACCCGCAACCTCTTCAGCAGTCTTTAGGTTGAATTGGATTTGAACAGGTGTGTTTCGTTTCATTTGTTCCGCAAGCGACTAGTGCACCATTCCAGTTACATCACCAAATGGTTCGGTAATGGCAAAATGCCTGATGCTTGATGTTGATGGTGTCCTCGTCGACGGTCGTCCCGGCGATGGTCTGCGATGGGACACTGATTTATCGAAGGATCTGGGACTAGATCCTAATCTGCTTGCGGAAGAGTTTTTCAAAACTGAATGGACTGCCATTGTCGAGGGACGGGCTGAACTCTTACCGATACTAGAGGCTGTTCTGAAGCGTGTTGCACCGACCATCAAAGCTCCTGATTTGATAGACTATTGGTTTAGAGGGGATTCAAGTATAGTCGAAACCACTGTTGCGGATGTGCAAGAGGCGAGACGCAAAGGCATACCTGTTTATCTTGCAACCAACCAGGATCACATGAGAGCAATCTATCTCATGCAGACAATGGCGCTCGGCGATGAAGTTGACGGCATCGTGTACTCAGCAAAAGCAGGGTGCAGAAAGCCAAAACCTGAGTTCTTCGCTTTCGCAGCGCGGGAGGTCGGGCGCCAACCGGGTGAACTTTTGCTGGTCGATGATACCCTGCCGAATATTGAGGCAGCCCGATCCGCAGGATGGAAGGCTGTCCATTGGGATGGAACCGAACGCCTTTCCACGATTCTACACCGCAGTGTAAGTTAAGCGGGTATTATACCTTTTGCGTCCCAATCAAGCGTTCCTAATGTCGTCTTGCGCGCTGTGGTGCGGCGTATCCTGGATTGTGATCGGTGTGTCGCGATGCCAAGAAGTCAACTGTGCCGTTTGACGATCACCGATCCAACCGAATACCCCGCACCGAACGAACAGATCAGGCCGACATCTCCCTCTGACAGGTCATCCGAATACTTGGAAAACGCGATGATGGACCCGGCCGAGGAGGTGTTGGCATAGTCCTGCAGGATGTTGGGCTGTTCGCTTGCTTCAGGCTCGCGGCCCAGCACTTTCTTACCAATGAAATCGTTCATCGTTTTGTTGGCCTGATGCAGCCACAGGCGTTTCAGGTCATCGCTGTTCACGCCTTCCGCGTCCATGTGATCCGAGATGTGCCTGCTGACCATCGGCAGCACCTCTTTGAAGACTTTGCGCCCGTTCTGCATGAACTGCATGTCACGACGGTCGACCACCCCGTCAGGGCGTGAACGGCGCAGGAAGCCGTTGTTGTTGCGGATATTGTTCGAGAATTCGGTCGCGCAGCGTGTCGATAAAATTTCGAAATGCGGACCCTTCGCGTCTTCGACCCGCTCGATCAAAGTGGCGGTGGCCACGTCGCCAAAGATGAAATGGCAATCGCGGTCGCGCCATTCCAGATGGCCTGAACAAATCTCGGGGTTTACCACCAATGCGGCGCGGACCGAGCCGGAGCGGACCATGTCTGCGGCGGCCTGAATCCCGAAAGTGGCTGAAGAACAGGCGACATTCATATCAAACCCGAACCCGTTGATCCCAAGCGCTTGCTGGATTTCGATCGCGACGGCGGGATAGGCGCGTTCGTGGTTAGACGCGGCACAGATCACCAGATCAACGTCCTCGGCGCTGCGCCCGGCCTGTTCCAGCGCCTTTTTACACGCATCCACGGCCATCTCGGTCATGATGCCCGGTTCGTCATCGCTACGTTGACGCAACAAGGGATGCATCACGTCAGGGTCCAGAACACCGTCCTTGTCCATCACGTAGCGTTTCTCGATACCCGAGGCCTTGAAGATGAACTCTTCCGACGAATGCTGCATCGGCTCAATCTCACCTGCCGCGATTGCGTCTGCGTTTTGGGCGTTCATCTTGTCGGCATACTTATTGAAAGCCGTGACGAGCTCGGCGTTGGTGATGACGTTTTCGGGGGTGAAAACACCTGAGCCAGTGATCGCGGGCGTGTACATGATAAGACCTGAATGTTTCGGATTCGCCCAAAATGCAGTCATATATGGGTTAGATCAAGAGACGTTGACCCAAGGGAATGTCAAAGTTTGCGCTGAAACCCACTTCACATCTTGAATAGTTCATATTTCGAAGTATATGCGGGGCCAAAGTTACAAACGGATTCACCGATGACCCATGACGACAGTGCGCTGATCCGCTGCCTCAGCCCCGAAGTGCAGGCGATGATGGGGGTCTATGCGCTGTACTGGAAACTGGAAGAAAGCCTGGACGCACTAGAGGTCGGGCTGAGCCATCAGGAATGCCATATGATGGTCAAGCTTGAGCGACCCAAACGCATGGGCGTTTTGGCTGCAGACATGCTGACGGTGCCGTCCACCATCACGTCAACCGCTGACGCGCTAGAAGAGGCAGGATACCTGACCCGACAGCGCGATCCGGAAGACCGTCGGGCGTGGTTGTTGGTTCTGACGGACAAGGGGCTTGAGATGCGGCAGGTGCTGATGTCCGAAGCGGGGGATCTGTTCCGCCGAGCCTCTGGGCTGGATGCTGACGAAACTGCCGAATTTGCACGACTGGCCCGGAAGATCCGGGAAAACATAATGAAAACAGGAATTCCTGAGGGATTGAAGAAATGAAACTCTTCACTGTACTGAGCGTCGCTTTGACCGTGTTTGCCACCTCTGTTTTGGCGCGGGATAGCGCCAAACCCGTAAAACTAATGATGGTCCAAGAGACATCGCCCGGTTTTTCGCGCCAGTTTTTTGGACGCGTCGCTGCGCGACAAACGGTCGATCTGGCCTTTCAGGTTTCCGGGCAAATCGTCGAAATGCCGGTGACCGAGGGGTTCGTGATACCCAAGGGCGAGCTGATCGCACAATTGGATCAGGAACCATTCCAGCGCCGCTATGACCGCGCTGTCCTGCAAAAGGATCAGGCAGATCGTACCGTCGCCCGCCTTTCCCGTCTGCGGGGAACCACAGCCAGTCAGGTGGCAGTGGATGACGCGGAAACCGAAGCGCAACTGGCGGATATCGCCGTCCGCGATGCAGAATACGATCTGGAACATGCGACACTGACCGCGCCGTTTGACGCGCTGGTCTCACGCCGAACGGTCGAGGCTTTTACGACTGTAAACGCAGGGGCGCCCATCGTGCGTATCCACGATATGTCCGAATTGCGGATCGAAGTAGATGTTCCGGAAATCCTGTTCCAACGATCGGGTCAGGAAGATGACATTGCGATTACGGCGAAGTTTCCAACCAGCGACGAGGTCTTCCCTCTGCAGATCCGGGAATTTGACGCCGAAACCTCAAGCGTGGGTCAGACTTTCCGCATCCAATTTGGCCTCACGCCACCCGAAGGATTGCAGATTTTGCCTGGTTCGTCAGTGACCGTGAATGTGAAGGTCCAGGACGCTCGGACAGGTATCGTTGTGCCTGCAACGGCCATCATTTCGGACGCAGAGGGCGGTCTGGGCGTCATGGTGTTTTCACCGGTTGGGGCCGATGAAGGCGCCGTCCAGCTTGTGCCGGTTACCATCGAACCCACGCAGACCGGCGAAGTCCGTGTTTTGACCGGGTTGAACGATGGCGATGAGATCGTCGTCGCGGGTGGCAGCACCTTGACAGATGGCCAAGCCGTTCGCCGCTTTGCTGGCTTTGCGAACTGAAGGGCGGATCGATGAACATTGCGCGCGCATCCATTGACCGCCCGATCTATACGTGGCTGATAATCCTGATCGCCCTGTTTGGTGGCGTCTGGGGTTTCCTGTCGTTGGGACGTCTGGAAGATCCGGCCTTCACCATCAAAAACGCGGTCATCGTGACCCAATATCCCGGTGCAACCGCTGAACAGGTGGCGCTGGAGGTATCCGAGCCTCTAGAATCCGCCATCCAGCAAATGGGTGAGGTTGATACGATCACATCCGTGAACCAGCCCGGTCTTTCGCTGATCGAGGTTGAGATCCAATCAACATATGACGGATCCGAATTACCTGAAATCTGGACCAAGCTGCGCGCCAAGGTGCGTGACACGGCCCGTAGCCTGCCGTCCGGAGTGCAGGCGCCGCTGGTCAACGACAGGTTCGGCGACGTGTTCGGGCTGTTCTATGCAGTAACGGCTGATGGGTTTTCAGACGCTGAAAAACACGAACTGTCGACCTACTTGCGGCGCGAATTGCTGACCGTCGAAGGCGTCGCAGACGTAGAAGTGATGGGCCTGCCGCAAGAGGCGATCTTTGTAGAGCCCGATCTGGCCATCTCGGTGAACCAGAATGTGCCACTGCAGTCCCTCAATGAGGCCATTGCCAATGCGGATTCGGTGAACGCTTCGGGCTCGGTCCGCTCAGAGAATGACCGCACGACCATCCTGACTGCCGAAGGGTCGGACAGTGTCTCAGCGATTGCGGGATTGTCGGTAGGTTCGCAAGGGCAGGTGATCAACCTGTTTGATATGTCCGACGTATATCGTGGCCGCCAGACCGACCCCGAGGTGATGATCCGGTTCAACGGGACCGAAGCTTTCACATTGGGCATTGCGGGTCTGTCCACCGAAAACATTGTCGAGGTCGGCAAACGCGCTGATGCAAAATTCGCCGAGCTGGACTCGCAAATCCCGTTTGGCGTCGAAATCCTGCCGATCTACCAACAGCACGTGGTGGTCGAGCAGGCCTCGAATGACTTTCTGGTAAATCTCGCCATGTCCGTGACCATTGTGGTTATCGTACTCGCGGTGTTCATGGGATGGCGCGCGGCGGTTGTTGTCGGCTCAACCCTGTTGTTGACCGTGGTGGGAACGCTGCTGTTCATGTCGATGTTCTCGATCGAGATGGAGCGGATTTCGCTGGGAGCACTGATCATCGCGATGGGAATGCTGGTGGACAACGCCATCGTTGTGGCTGAGGGCATGCAGATCGCAATGCTGCGCGGGAAAAACTCGCGCGATGCCGCGGATGAGGCCGCGTCCAAGACGCAAATCCCGTTGTTGGGCGCGACCGTCATCGGGATCATGGCCTTTGCAGGGATCGGTCTTAGCCCGGATGCGACGGGCGAGTTCCTGTTCTCTCTGTTTGCGGTGATCGGTATTTCACTGCTGCTGAGCTGGGTGCTGGCACTGACGGTGACACCAATGCTGGGCCACTATTTCTTCAAGCAGGGTGAGGCAGGCGCTGTGGATGCCTATGGCGGGATCATGTTCCGTGTCTACGGCAGCATCCTGCGCTGGGCGCTCCGGTTCCGCTGGCTGGTTGTTGCCGGTTTGATTAGCGTCACTGTTGCCTGTTTCGCCGGGTTTGGACTGGTCAAACAGCAGTTCTTCCCGGATTCGAACACGCCGCTGTTCTTCGTGCACTACAAACTGCCGCAAGGTACGCCCATCGCGCGAACGGCCGAGGATATGGCTGTATTCGAAGAATGGCTGGACAAACGCGACGATGTCGTTGCCGTCACCACATTTGTTGGGCAGGGGGCAACCCGGTTTCTGCTGACCTATTCGGCAGAGAAACCGAACCCCAGCTATGGCCACATGATAATCCGCACCGAAACTCTGGATGACATTCCCGCATTGCAGGCTGATCTAGAGGCGTTTGGCTCGGCTCAATTCCCCGAAGGTGAGTTCCGCACCAAGCGTCTGATCTTTGGCCCTGGCGGCGGTGATCCGATCCAGGCCCGGTTCTCGGGCAGTGATCCGGCCGTTCTGCGGCAGCTTGCGGACGAGGCGATTCAGCGGATGCGCGGTGCGTCCGAGAACGCTTTGCATGTCTATCAGGACTGGCGTGAGAAAGAACTGGCGGTTCAGCCTATCTATGCGACAGAACGAGCGCAGACTGCCGGTGTCACCCGTGAAGATATCGCGGGAACGCTGCAATTTTCGACCGATGGCATCAGGGCGGGTGTCTTCCGGGAACGCGACCGTTTGATCCCGATCATTATCCGCCGGCCTGCGGACGGAGATTACTCGATCGTCGATCAGGTCGTGTACTCGGACCAGTCCGAAAAGTTTGTGCCAATCGAACAGATGGTCGACGGGTTCGAGTACAAATCGCTCAACACGCTGGTTCATCGTCGTGACCGGGTGCTGACCATTACCGTCGGCGCCGAAATTCCGGCGGGTCTGACGGCGGCTCAGGTCCACTCGGAAGTGCGCGCTGCCATCGAAGAGATGGAACTGCCCGCAGGGTATCGCATGGAGTGGGGTGGCGAGTTCGAAAACGCCGGTGACGCCAACGAAAGCCTGGGCCGTCAGTTGCCGGTCAGCCTGTTGATCATGGTGCTGATTTCGGTGCTGATTTTTAACGCCATCCGTCAGCCGATTATCATCTGGTTGCTGGTGCCGATGTCCGTAAATGGCGTGGTTATCGGGTTGTTGGGTACTGGTCTTCCGTTCACCTTCACGGCGCTGCTGGGTCTGCTCAGCCTGTCGGGGATGCTAATCAAGAACGGCATTGTTTTGGTCGAGGAAATCGATCTGGTCCGCGAAACCGGCAAAGGCTTGCGCGAGTCGATCATCGAGGCCTCGGTCTCACGTCTGCGCCCAGTGATGCTGGCCGCGATCACCACTATTCTGGGCATGGCGCCGTTGCTGACAGATGCGTTCTTCAAGTCCATGGCGGTGACGATTATGGGCGGCCTGGCCTTCGCGACAATCCTGACGATGGTCGCAGCGCCCGTCTTCTACATGATCTTCTTCGCGCGAGATGAAAAGCGTGAGATTAAAGAAGCCGCTGCGTAACAGCTCAGATTTTTGTCGAATTTCTCAAACCCGGCTGGTGTCCTATCCAGCCGGGTTTTTCGACCAATTGACTCGGTCTAAGGCCGCCTGCGTTTCAGGGGCAATGTCATAGTTGGATCGGGCATTAGTGTCATAACTTCGCCAAGCGCTCGACGTGATTGCCTTGCAATGCCAGACGCCATTGGATTTTGGGGTGATCAGACTGCCTCGTGACTTCAACAGCCCGATTGTGTGGACGTGCCATGACGTAAACCAAAGAGGACCAGAGGGCGCGATGCAGTATTTGGCTCTGCACAGTTTGTCGTCCGCCTTTTTGCGGATGTGATCGGAATGTCGAAAATTTTCGGTGCAGCCTGCATCCGGATACCGCCATTCCACACCCAGGCGGACAAACCCGGTTGGCCGTTTTTGGGTGAGGTCAAAAATTGAACCGCTTTTGCACCAGACCAGTTCATCAATATCACATTGAAGAACCGCGCGAGCGCCCGAAAGAAAACGCAAGCGCGCGATGTTCAGCAGCGAAGTCTGCAGAAACATCGTATTGTGACGGTTTTTGCCCTTTCTGTCTTGCGAAACAACGCCGTACCTGAAAGGCGCGGACAGCACCGTTGGGTTATGGATCCCACCCCGCCTCAGCGCTTCGCGGATGTCGTCCAGCCCATACCGGGTTGAGGCATTGTCGAAGAACAGCATCTGCTCCAGCCCATGCATCTGACAATGGTAACGGGCAAAATCTTCAATCCAGGTCAGGTCGTTGTCACGCGACAAGGTTACGGCCACGTTTTTCCCAGTGTGAGGGGCCGAATCCTGCTGGACCGAATTCACGGGCGACTCGACACCAGAACCGCGCCATTCAAACCTTAGGGTTTGTGGCTTCTTTGACGTCCGGATGATCAATAGATCATAGAACTCATGGGACTTCAGGCGGGGTTTCCCGACTTTGTCTTCATCCAGATAAAACTGGCCTTCTCGGATCACGTGGTACAGGCCGAACAGTTTTGGGCAGAAAACCACCAGGCTGCCCCGGTCCCAAAATGCATCGTACCAGAACGTGTCATAGTCGTACGCGTGCTCGGTATAGTCTGGGCCAACATGGCCCGGTTTCATTTCGCGGCGTAGCCCGAGTTCCGTAAGGCTGCTGGAGGCAAAAATCGGATAGTGCTCTTGTGTCAAAGTCGTTGCCTTAAACTTGCTGGCAATTTCGAATTGTTGCCGCCAACTTACATGCGCTTAGATCGCCAGCTCATCGGTATTTCTGGCGCCGGGTTCAGTCGCCCGGATCCCTTGCCGGGTCATAGTGATAATAAAAACAGGACAGTTTGTTCCCGTCAGGGTCGCGCAGATAAGTGACATAGAAATCAGGTGCGTAATAGTCTCTTGTACCCGGGGCACCAGCGTCTGTGCCACCATGCTCCAGCCCTGCTGTGTGAAACTGTCGGACCGTTGCGGCGCTTTGGGTGGGAAATGCGATCATCGTCCCGTTGCCCACATTGGCAGGGTTCCCGTCAAAGGGTGTGTGTATCCAGAACCCGGTCCCATCGTCTGGTTCGGTTCCCCAACCCGCACGATCTTTGGTCCATCCCGGAAGGCGTGGCAGATCCAAGACAGAAAAGATCGCGTCATAGAACTTAATGGCCCGCGACAGGTCATTTGTTCCATAAGTGACGTACAGGCGCACGGCTTCCCCCGATATAGGGACGGTATCACACGGCCTTTATATCGGAGGGTTACAGAAAAACAGCACTGAAATCTGATTTAGATCAACGGGACAAAGGGCACATCACACGCTGCAAGCGTCATCATTGCGGCGAAAACCATAAACCTGCGCATTTGTTTTTTTCCTTCTGCTCAATCATAGAAAAGATGCGCGCCCGGGGACACAAGGTCAACGGGCGCGCGAAACGTTCGGTCGTGTAAGCAGGTTAAGGCCGATCAGCCCTGCAGCGATCTAACCTCGACATCGCCTTCGGCCTGCGCCTTGATCGCCAGCGCGGCGGCGTGGCTTGCGGCAGCTGTCGTGTAGTATGGGATCTTGTCATACAGTGCGATGGATCGGATGGCTTTGCTGTCCTCAACCGCTTGCGCGCCTTCGGTGGTGTTCATCAACAGCTGAACCTGGCCGTCTTTCAACATATCGACCACGTCCGGGCGACCCTCATAGACCTTGTTGACGATCTCACAGGCAACGCCCTGCTCGGCCAACCAGCTTTGTGTGCCACGGGTCGCGACAAGCGAAAAGCCCTGTTCCGTCAGAACTTGAGCGGCTTCAAGCATAGCGGCACCTTTATCGGCGTCCTTGATCGAGATAAACGCACGACCCGAAGAGGGCAGAACCATGCCTGCGCCCATCTGCGCCTTGAGGAAGGCGCGCGGGAAGTCGCGGTCCCAGCCCATGACCTCGCCAGTGGAACGCATTTCCGGGCCCAGAATGGTGTCAACGCCGGGGAAGCGGGCAAAAGGCAAAACAGCCTCTTTCACCGAGAACCACGGCATGTCCGGATCGGCCAGCGTCATCTGGTCGGCAATCTTGGTGTCCTGACCTTCCTTATAAGCGGGGCGCATGGGGAAGTTCGAAAGTTTCTCACCGGCCATGACGCGTGCCGCAATCGAAGCAATCGCACTGTCGGTCGCCTTGGCCACAAACGGTACGGTCCGCGAGGCGCGTGGGTTCACTTCGATCAGGTAGATTTCATCGTCCTTGATCGCGAACTGCACATTCATCAGGCCGACAACGTTCAGCGCCTTGGCCAGCTTGAACGTCTGGCCCTTGATCTGATCGATAATCTCTGCCGATAGCGAGTAGGGCGGCAGCGAACAGGCCGAGTCGCCGGAATGTACGCCCGCCTCTTCGATATGCTGCATGATGCCCGCAACATGCACGTCGGTACCATCGCACAGCGCATCCACGTCCAGCTCGACCGCACCGGCCAAGTAGCTGTCCAGCAGCACAGGGCTGTCGCCCGAGACGACCACGGCCTCGTTGATGTAGCGCCTCAGTTGATCCATATCGCGCACGATTTCCATCGCACGACCGCCCAAAACGTAAGAGGGGCGGATCACCAGCGGGAAACCGATCTCTTCAGCAATATCCAGCGCTTGCGCGTCGGTTGAAGCGATGCCGTTTCTGGGCTGTTTCAGGCCCAGATCATTAACCAGCGCCTGAAAGCGTTCACGGTCTTCGGCCAGATCGATGGCATCCGGCGTGGTGCCCAGGATCGGGATGCCTTCGGCTTCCAGCGCGTTGGCTAGTTTCAGGGGGGTCTGACCGCCGTACTGAACAATCACGCCGTGCAGGGTGCCGTTTTCCTGTTCCTTCGTCAGGATTTCCATGACGTGTTCGAAAGTCAAAGGTTCAAAATACAGACGATCCGAGGTGTCGTAGTCGGTCGACACGGTCTCGGGGTTGCAGTTGATCATGATGGTTTCATAACCAGCGTCGGTCAGCGCGAAACAGGCGTGGCAGCAGCAATAGTCGAACTCGATGCCCTGACCAATCCGGTTCGGGCCACCGCCAAGGATGACGACTTTCTTGCGGTCAGACGGACGCGCCTCGCATTCTACGTCACCCATCATGGGGGCTTCGTAGGTCGAGTACATATAGGGCGTCTGCGCCTCGAACTCGGCGGCGCAGGTGTCGATGCGTTTGAACACGGCCGTAACACCCAGATTGCGGCGCGCCCGGCGGACGTTGTCTTCGTCACGACCGGTCAGATTTCCCAAACGCGCGTCAGTAAAGCCCAGCATCTTGAGCTTACGGATGCCTTCCTCGGTCACGGGCAGGCCGTCTTTGCGTACTTGGCGTTCGGCTTCGATGATCTCGCGGATACGGGCAAGGAACCAAGGGTCGAACTTGGTGACGCCAAAGATCTCATCATCGGTCAGCCCGTGGCGCATTGCTTGAGCAATGGTGCGCAGACGGTCAGGCGTCTGCTGGCTGATTGCCTTGATAACGGCGGCCTTGTCGTCGACTTCGTCCCAAACGCCTACGTTCAGGCCGGGGATTTCAATCTCATCAAACCCGGTCAGGCCCGATTCCATTGAAGCCAGCGCCTTTTGCATCGATTCGTGGATAGTGCGGCCGATGGACATCGCCTCACCCACCGATTTCATCGCGGTGGTCAGGTAGGGCTCGGAGCCGGGGAACTTCTCGAACGCGAATTTTGGGATCTTGGTGACAACATAGTCGATGGTCGGCTCAAAGCTGGCCGGGGTGACCTTGGTGATGTCGTTGTCCAACTCGTCCAGCGTGTAGCCCACAGCCAGCTTGGCGGCGATCTTGGCAATCGGGAAACCGGTTGCCTTTGACGCCAACGCCGAAGACCGCGATACGCGCGGGTTCATCTCGATCACGACCATCCGTCCGTCGACCGGGTTGATCGCCCATTGCACGTTCGATCCGCCGGTCTCGACCCCGATCTCGCGTAGTACGGCAATCGAGTGATTGCGCATGACCTGGTATTCTTTGTCGGTCAGCGTCAGGGCCGGGGCAACGGTGATCGAGTCACCCGTGTGCACGCCCATTGGGTCGATGTTTTCGATGGAACAGACGATGATGGCATTGTCGGCGGTGTCGCGCACCACTTCCATCTCGTATTCTTTCCATCCCAAAAGGCTTTCGTCGATTAGGATCTGGCCCACTGGCGAGGCATCCATGCCGGTGCGACAAATATGGATATAGTCTTCGCGGTTATACGCCACGCCGCCGCCTGTGCCGCCCAGCGTAAAGGCGGGGCGAATGATGGCGGGTAAGCCGACATTTTCAAGGGTTTCGAGGGCCAGCGCCACACCGGCGTCCAGGTCTTTCTTGCCGCTTTCGTTCTTGGGGGCAGTCACGATCTCGGCCTTGGGATTTTCGATGCCCAGCCGGTCCATCGCCTCGCGGAACAAGGCGCGGTCTTCGGCCATTTCAATGGCGTCGCGCTTGGCACCGATCATCTCGACGCCAAACTTGTCCAGCACGCCCATCTCTTCCAGCGCGAGCGAGGTGTTCAGGCCGGTCTGCCCGCCCATGGTGGGCAGCAGCGCGTCGGGGCGTTCTTTTTCAATGATCTTGGCGACAACTTCTGGCGTGATCGGTTCGATATATGTCGCGTCGGCCAGCCCGGGGTCGGTCATGATCGTGGCGGGGTTTGAGTTCACCAGAATGACCCGGTATCCTTCTTCCCGTAGTGCCTTGCAGGCCTGAGCGCCGGAATAGTCGAACTCGCAAGCCTGACCAATAACAATGGGGCCCGCCCCGATGATCATGATCGACTGAATGTCGGTTCTTCTCGGCATGGCCACGTTCCTTCGATTGTCCGCGATTCAGGGCACCCCCAAGCGCCCAAATTGTCCTGCGTTATAGGGACCGCGCGAAAAGGTGCAAGGGGGATCGGAAACAGGGGCGAAATTGCCGCTTTCCCCCCTTTCCCTTGGCGGCGTATTCTCTATACCGCGCAGCACGGCAAATGAGGATGCAATTGCGTATTCGTTTTGATCAGGGGCCAGCCGGGTCAGGAACCAGTTTTGACCGGCCAGCCGAGATGATCCGCGCGGACAATGCGGAGGACGTGCCCCAAGCGTTGGAGGCGCTGGACGAGGCGCGCGCGCAAGGGGCTTGGTTGGCTGGCTATGCTAGCTATGAGCTGGGGTACGTGCTGGAACCGCGCCTGTCTGACCGCATGCCAGATGGCCGTCGGCTGCCTTTACTATGCTTCGGCGTTTATGATCACCCCATTCAGCGGGAATTGCCCGCTGCATCCGGTGGGGTGACCCATTTTGAACCGCGCTGGGACGAGGCGCGGTACACGCAGGCGTTTCAACATGTGCATGACGCCATTGGGGCAGGGGATATTTATCAGGCCAACCTGACATTCCCGATTGATATGACCGTACAGGGCAACAGCGCCGCGCTTTATGCCGCGCTCACAGCCGGACAGCCCGTAGGTCACGGCGCCCTGATCCAGCAGGATGGGTTGCCCGATCTACTCAGCCGGTCTCCTGAGCTATTCTTTCGCACGAACGCGGACCGCGGGATCGAAACCCGCCCAATGAAGGGGACCCAACCCCGCAGCGAGGATATGGCTGAAGACGCCCGGCGTCGGGCGTTCCTGGCGGTCGACGAAAAGAACCGGGCTGAAAACCTGATGATCGTCGATCTGTTGCGCAACGATATCAGCCGCGTCGCGATGCCCGGATCCGTTAAGGTGCCCGAACTGTTCAAGGTCGAAACCTATGCGACCGTGCATCAGATGATCTCGCTGGTGCAGGCGCAGCTGCATATGGGCGCCGAGCTGTCCGATATCCTGACGGCTCTGTTTCCCTGCGGTTCCATCACCGGTGCCCCCAAAATTCGAGCCATGGAGATTTTGTCCAATCTCGAACCCTGGCCTCGCGATGTTTATTGCGGTGCGATCGGCTGGGCCGCGCCGGACGGGCGTTCAGAATTCAACGTGGCGATCCGGACGCTGATGGTCGAGGATGGCTCGGCCACCCTCAACGTCGGCGGTGGAGTGATCTGGGACAGCACGGCCCCATCGGAATATGAGGAAGCGCTATGGAAAGCTCGCTTTGCCCACCAGCTGACCCTGACTTCCGCCTGATCGAAACACTGGCCTTTCGACCCGGGCAAGGGTTCGTTCGCCGAGATCGGCATCTGGCCCGTATGGCTCGGTCAGCTGTGGCCATGGGCATTCCTTTCGATGCGGGCGCCGCTATCCAGGCACTGGACAATGTCGTAGGGCAATCACCTCAGCGTTGCCGGCTTACGCTGGCAGTTGATGGAACATACGATGTGACAACCGGAGTACTGGCCGGTAACCCACCATTATGGCGGGTCGCGGTCACCAAAATGCGGCTTTCCGCGTCGGATGTTTGGTTGCAGCACAAGACGACCCAACGCTCTGTTTACGACACGGCTCGCGCATCGCTGCCGGACGGAATAGACGAATTTCTGTTCCTGAACGAGCGTGACGAGCTGTGCGAAGGGACCATCACCAACCTGTTCCTGCACATGCCGGACGGCCGACGTCTGACGCCAAAGCTGACCTGCGGATTGCTTCCGGGGATTCTGCGAGAAGAACTGATTGATAATAAACAGGTTACCGAAAGCGTCTTGTTCTTGACCGATCTGAAAAACGCAGAAAAAGTTTTCGTGGGGAATTCCTTACGTGGCCTGATCCGGGCGGAGTTGGCGGTATTGTGAGCAAACAGAGCGATTGGGCGCGCGACGGGACGCATCACCTGCGGCTACGGCTGGAGTTCGGCCTGTTCTTTGTCGCAGTACCAGTTCTGATCGCGGTCTTCTTCCCTCCGAATTGGATGTTTCCGTCGCTGTTCACGTTCACGGCCATCGGTATCATCCTGCTCCATTACACGCCCGGTTTTACCTGGGCCGAACTTCGGTACAACTGGCGCAATTGGACGTGGCGCGAAATCGCTCTTTTTGCTGTTGCCATGACGGCGTTTTGCTCGGCGGTCGTTATGGCGATGCGACCGGACGTTGCATTTCGCATGCTTCTCTACCGGCCCGAATTCCTGGCAGTGATCTGGCTGGCGTACCCGATCGCTTCGGCTCTGCCGCAAGAGCTTTTGTTCCGATCACTGTTTTTCCGCCGCTACCAGGCGATCCTTCCAAACGGGAAGGCGGCTTACCTACTGAACGCGTCCCTGTTTTCGCTGGCCCACCTGATGTACTGGAACTGGATTGTCGCCATCATGACCTTTGGCGGAGGGCTGTTGTTCACTTGGGCCTACCGCCAACGCGGGTCGTTTTTCTACGCGGTCCTGCTGCACGCTATTGCGGGTAATGTTATCTTTGCGGCGGGTCTGGGCATCTATTTCTATTCCGGCAACGTGCAAAGGCCGTTTTGACGGCGCGACCTGCCTTGACTTTCCAAGCCTGACAGGGTGTACCGGCGCGACGAATTCTACGCCCGAAGGGATAAATCCATGCACGCCTACCGCAGCCACACCTGCGCCGCACTGACCGCCGCCAATGTCGGTGAAACCGTCCGCCTGTCCGGTTGGGTGCATCGGGTCCGAGATCACGGCGGCGTGCTGTTCATTGATCTGCGCGATCATTTCGGTGTGACACAGGTTCTGTGTGATGGCGACAGTGCAGCTTTTGCCGAGCTTGAGAAAGTACGTTCGGAATGGTGTATCCGCATCGACGGCACCGTCAAAGCACGTGACCCGGAGCTGGTGAACTCGAAACTGCCGACCGGTGAGATTGAAGTTTATGTGCGGGAGCTTGAGGTTCTGGGCGCGGCTGACGAACTGCCGCTGATGGTGTTCGGAGATCAGGAATACCCCGAAGAAACGCGTCTGCGCTACCGTTACCTGGACCTGCGCCGCGAGGCGATGCAGCAGAACATGACCCTGCGCTCGGACGTTGTCGCCTCGATGCGCAAGCGCATGTGGGATCAGGGCTTCCGCGAGTACCAGACGCCGATCATCACCGCATCGTCGCCTGAAGGCGCGCGTGACTTCCTTGTGCCGTCGCGTTTGCACCCGGGCAAGTTCTACGCGCTGCCGCAGGCCCCACAGCAGTTCAAACAGCTGATCATGGTGTCGGGCTTCGACAAGTATTTTCAGATCGCGCCCTGCTTCCGTGACGAAGACCCACGTGCCGACCGCTCGCCCACCGATTTCTACCAGCTTGACCTTGAGATGTCGTTTGTCGAACAGCAGGACGTGTTCGACACGATCCAGCCGGTTCTGACCGGTGTGTTCGAAGAGTTCGGCGGAGGGCGTAAGGTCGATCAGGAATGGCCGCAGATTTCCTACAAGGATGCTGCATTGTGGTACGGTTCCGACAAGCCGGACCTGCGCAACCCTATTAAAATGCAAGTGGTCTCTGACCACTTCCGCGGGTCTGGCTTCGCGATTTTCGCGAAGCTGCTGGAGCAGGAAGGCACCGAAATCCGCGCCATCCCCGCGCCGACCGGTGGTAGCCGTAAGTTCTGCGACCGCATGAACGCATTCGCTCAGAAAGAGGGTTTGCCCGGCATGGGTTACATCTTCTGGCGCGATCAGGGCGAAGGGATGGAGGCCGCAGGTCCGCTGGCCAAAAACATCGGCCCCGAACGCACCGAGGCCATCCGTCAGCAATTGGGGCTGGGCGTTGGTGATGCGGCGTTCTTCCTGGGTGGTAAGCCGAAAGCCTTTGAAAAAGTCGCAGGCAAGGCGCGTGATGTGATCGGTGAGGAACTGAACCTGACCGAGAAAGACCGCTTCGCCTTTGCCTGGATCGTGGATTTTCCGATCTACGAGCAGGACGAAGAATCCGGTGCCATCGACTTTGAACACAACCCGTTCTCGATGCCGCAGGGCGGAATGGAGGCTCTGGAAGGCAATCCTCTGGATGTGCGAGGCTATCAGTACGACTTGGCTTGCAATGGGTATGAGCTGGTGTCGGGTGCAATCCGAAACCACAAGCCCGAGATCATGCTTAAGGCCTTTGAGCTGGCAGGCTATGGCGAGGATGAAGTCAAAAGCCGCTTTGGTGCGCTGTTCAACGCCTTCCATTATGGTGCCCCGCCGCACGGTGGCTGCGCCGCTGGTATCGACCGTATCGTGATGCTGCTGGCCGATGAAGCCAACATCCGCGAGGTCATGATGTTCCCCATGAACCAGCGTGCCGAGGACCTGATGATGGACGCACCATCCGATCCGACTTCGGATCAGATGATGGAGCTGGGCCTGCGGATCATCCCTCAAGACTGAGAATGACAAAACCCGCTGCTTACCCTGCAGCGGGTTTTCTCATGGTTTGCGCTTGTACAAAGGTCATGGCTATGGACCGGTATTCATAGCTTGGTCACAGGTCTGCATAGCCCGTTTGTTGGCGACCTATTCCCATGGGTCCTTAAATGACTTCCGGCTGGAGCGAATATCACGGGCGGTAGCGCGGGTTTGCCAGTAGACCCAAAGGCACAGGATCGTTGCGGTTATGAAGTAAGCGGTCATCATCTCAAATCGCCTCACGTTGTTCCAAACGGGTCTGCACAATCCCGGCGACCTGAGCGGCGACGGCCGTTACTGGGGTCCCGTCTGCCCGGGACTCGGCCAGCCGCTGCGCCGCTTCTGCCAGAACTGTATCGTCGGCATCGCGGGCGACCCCGCGCAGAAACTGTGCCGCGTAATCCAGCGTGCGCTGATCATTCGGACCAGCCAGAATGTCGGCGATATGGGCCATGTCATCCTGATAGGCCAACGGATCGGCGTTAATGATTTCATCCCGGACGGCATGCAGGCTGCTGGGGCGGCGATCTTCGGGCAAACGTTCCAGAACGGATGTCTGGAAATAGGCCAGCGATTTGAGGGGTTTTTCCAGAAAACCGTCGGCACCCGCCCGCATTGCGGTGCGTTTCATGTGGTCATCCCCGGACATGCCAAGAATGGCCCCAATACGGGGCGCAGCCTCAGACAGATCGGCGATCAGATCCGCGCCGGACCCGTCCGGCAGCCCCATGTCCACAATGATGACAGAGGGGCGGTAGATCTGCAGGTGACGCCGTGCCGATTGCAGGCAATCCGCCCGCCTGATGCGCGCGCCGCTGTGCAGGCACATCAAGCGGATGGCGTCGCAGGCATAGCGGCTGTCTTCCACAACCAGAATAGTTTGTCCCAGCAGGGGCCGCGTGGCCGTCGGCTGCGCGGGAGAGGCGAAGGGGCTCGAATCGTCCATGGCGGAACTCCTAATCAGCAGATACCTCACGCTAGGAACTTCTGGCTAACAGGGCGTTAACGGCAATTTGGCGCACTTGTTCTTTGTTCAATCTGCCCCCATAACCGCTGCAACGCAGAATAGAGGAGAGTTCCATGATTGGTCGACTGAACCACGTAGCCATTGCCGTACCCGATCTTGAGGCCGCCTCTGAGCAGTACCGCAACGCGCTGGGCGCGAAAGTCGGCGCGCCACAGGATGAGCCGGATCACGGCGTCACAGTTGTGTTCATCGAACTGCCCAATACCAAGATCGAACTGCTCTATCCGTTGGGCGATGACAGCCCGATCAACGGGTTTCTGGAAAAGAACCCCGCTGGCGGCATCCACCATGTCTGCTATGAGGTCGAGGATATCATCGCTGCCCGCGATCACCTGAAGGAAACCGGCGCACGCGTGCTGGGTTCGGGTGAGCCCAAGATCGGTGCGCATGGTAAACCGGTGCTGTTCCTGCACCCCAAAGATTTTAACGGCTGCCTGGTCGAGCTGGAACAGGTGTAACCTAACCCCGGAGGGGATGAGATGTCGATTACTGGTGCGGCCGTTCTGTTCGCCGTGATCTGGTTCATGACCTTGCTGGTGGTGCTGCCAATCCGCATCAAGACGCAGGGCGATCTGGGTGATATCGTTCCGGGCACCCACGCGGGCGCACCGGAAGAGCATCACTTGAAGAAAAAGATGTGGATCACCACCGGTATCACGGTGGTGCTTTGGGCCATCATAGCAGGCATCATCCTGTCCGGCGTGATTTCTGTGCGTGATTTCGACTGGTTGAACCAGCTGGAGCCGCGCGGTTGATCTTTAAGCCATAGGCCCTGATAGCTTGTGGTAGATATGGGTGAACGTTGCGACGCCAAGGATTGGGATCACAAGGTTCACCAGCGGCACGGATAGCGGGATCGCCATCAAAATGCCTGCCATCCAGATGGTTGTTGCGTGTTTGGCGCGCAGCTTACGTGCACCTTCCCGACCTAACCTGCGCATGGCAGCCAACGTAAAGTATTCCCGTCCCAACAAGAAACCGTTCATGCCCCAGAAGATGAAGGGGGCGAGCGGAGTAAAGATCGCATAGAGGATCAGGGCCAGCAGGTTGGCAACGATCAGAATCCCCATGAAGCTCAGCCCGTCGCGCAGGCTTTCGCTGAACGGAATGCCGGGAACAGTTGGTAAAGATGGGTAATGCTTGTCTTCGACCGCTTGCGCGACGTCTTCCAGAAACATCGACGTAATCGCCGAGGCCACCGGGACCATCAGAAACACGGGCAGGATCAGGACGATAAAGATGCCGGAATAGTTTAGCACATCGTTCAGCCACGGCACGGCACCGATAAAGGGCAGAGAGATCTCGTTCCCCGACAGCCGGTTGATCAGCCAGATTGCCAAAGCACAAGCGGCGATCAACAAAACGATCGTCAGACCAACGCCGCGCAACAGGACAGCCCGGAACTTTGGGTCGCCGATCTGTCCCAGTGCTGCAAAAAAGGCGTTGAGAATGGTCATTCCGAAACCCACTGCGTCAACCCATCCACGTCAGGGCGGGGTCTTTCGGGCGGTGCTTTGCCCTCGGTCGCGATATGGACCAGACCCGCGACGCGTTCATTTTCTTGCAGTCCGAACGCCTTTTGGCAAAAGTCGCGGTCGTGGGTCTGCCAACCGGACAGCCAGTTTGCGCCCCAACCGGCGGCAAGTGCCGCGTTCAGCAAAGCCAGGCACACTGCGCCTGCGGAATAGGTCTGTTCGATTGCAGGGATTTTCGCGGAGGGTTTTTGAACCTCGATCACGGCGACCGCCAGATGGCCCATGTCGAACTGGTTGCGGGCCTTGGCTATGTCCTCAGCGGATTTACCCAGCGCCGAGCCACATTCTTCGGTCAATTGGGCAAGGCGCGGCATAGCGCCTTTATCGAGTACGATGAAACGCCAGGGTTCCAGCTTGCCATGATCCGGACTGCGCGCCGCGGCGGTTAGCAGGGGCAACAGCTGGTCCCGCGTGGGCGCGGGTTCAATCAGCGTTTTTGCAGGGCGCGACCGGCGCGATTGCAGAAACTCCAGAGCGGCCGGATTCTTCAAGGACATATGTTAACTTCCTTTACATAGGCGGTTGTGTATGTGGTTGAACATCTGGCGGGTTTCAAGGGCAAGTGGCTGGATGCAGGAGATCAATTTCACTCCCTGAGCGTTCGTGCAAGGGTGTTAAAGAAGAAGAGAGGGAAGATGGCCAAACCAAAGCTGCGAAATGTACCGGATCTGAGCGCGCACGCCGTACCCGATGAAGGGATCGAGGTCCGGGTCACGCCGAAAGCTGCGAAGGATGGGATTTTAACCGATCAGGGAAACATTCGCATCACCGTTACCGCGCCGCCCGAAAACGGCAAAGCAAACGAGGCGGTGCGTAACATATTGGCCGTGGCCATGGGGGTGGCACCGTCTACTCTGATCCTCAGGCGGGGGCAGGCGTCGCGTGACAAGGTGTTTGTCTATTTGCCCTGATCCGGTGTTTCCCGGATTTGGTACACGCCTTCCGGCAAATCTAAAGCCGCCGCCAGATCGCGCACCTGTTCAGGAGATAACGTGATCCTCTGAATCTGATCCGTGCGCGGGTCCAATTGTTCAAGCGTCACACATTCGGCGAAGCTGTTGATGACGACATCCTCTTGCAAAGGCTTGGGGCCTTCGTCCACCAGAGTAATGACTGTCGAGTCGAATTCATGCTCAATCGAAAACATGAAAGCAGAGTGCAGGTCAGCCGAATGCAATGCAACCCGTACCTTACCAATCGGGCTGTGGTGATTGGCGCGGCTCCGCGCTATGGTCGTGAAAACGGGCCAACCGTTTCAAAGGATTATGAATGTATCGTCTGATCTGTTTGTTTCTTCCTCTTTTTCTGGCGGCCTGTAGTGCTGGCGAGATGCGATTGCAGCCCGCGACCCAATGGTCGGGGACCTTGGGTGAGTATCAGGTAGAGGCGGCCGCGGTTCGAGATGTCAGCCGCTCCATCGGCAAGGAAGCCCGGGCAGAGTGTCTGAAGCGGGCCAAAGTCAAAAATTGTGATTTCACGGTTCTTGTTGATCTCAATCCACAAGCGGAAGCGAATGCGTTTCAGACCTTGGATGACAGGGGCCAGCCGGTGATCATAATGACCCGATCCATGATTCAGTCGGCGCAAAATCCAGATGAGCTGGCTTTTGTACTCGGGCACGAGACTGCTCATCATCTGCTGCGTCACATTCCGCGCCAGGCCGAAAACGCACAGGAAAGCGCAGTCATATTCAACAATCTGGGCGAACTCTTTGGAGAAGAGGGAGAAGACCTGGAGCGTACACAGAAAATTGGGGCGGAAGTGGGTGTGCAATTGAATGTTAAGGCCTTCGAGCTTGAGGCTGACCAGTTGGGCACAATCATTACCCACAATGCCGGATATAACCCGTTGATTGGTGCAAAGTACTTTGACCGCATCCCGGACCCGGAGGACAGTTTTCTCGCGTCACATCCGCCGAATGCGCAACGTGTGCAGATGGTTCAGAACACGGCCCGAAAACTTGGGCTGACGCAATGACCCAAATAGCAAGGCTGGGCGTAATCCTGACGGATCGTGGATCGAAATACGCGGTGTCGGGGGCTGCTGTGCAAACGCGCGAGGACGTGGATGCCGTTCTGCAAGACCTCAAGTCCGACAAAGCCTATGCCAAGGCGACGCACAATACCTGGGCGACGATCTTGCCGACAGGGGCTCTCAAGGCCGACGACGGCGAAAGCGGTGCCGGAATGGTCATCCTGCGCATGCTCGAAAGGGCCGGACTGGAGGGCCACATCATCATTGTCACCCGCTGGTACGGGGGTAAAAAGCTGGGCGGTGACCGCTTTCGCAGGGTGCAGGATGCCACCCGCGCCTATCTGGAGCATATCGGCGCCGGGTCTTGACCTGAGTCAAATGCCTGTTCGGGCCGCTGCGCTATCCTGTCAGAACTGTGCGACAGGGAGACAGCGCAATGCTTGGCAAAAATACTCTGAAACGACATGCGGAACTGGTCGACCAGATGGCAACCCACGTCGGGGTCGATCTGGAAGATGCGGCCATAGGCGGTGATGTCTCGATTGACCAGATATCTGATGCGGTCCTGCGATGCAGTGATTGTTCGAACCCTGATCATTGTGCGCAATTTCTGGCACAATCTGCCCAAGGCCAGAAAACCCCGGAATACTGCAGGAACACTTCCCTGTTTGACCGCCTCACTTCGCTGTCGGAAAGCAAGCGCGACGGTTAAGAAAAATCATGCCGCGCCATTGCTGTGTTTGACGGCGCTTTGTGCAAAAAAAAGGCAGATCTGCCAATGACCCGAGACAATCTGGGCGACGTGGAGAAACACTTTTGGCTAACCCGGTCGGTGGCCAGATGTATGGATGTTTCGTTGACCGAAGCAATGGCCGAGGGGCGGTTGACCACCAATGGTTATGCGGAGATCGTGACGCGCTGTCGTGCCTCTGGGTGCAGCGACCAATGCGAATTGTGGCTGTCGAAACAACAGGTCAAAGCCGATTCGGCACCTGAATTCTGCGCTAATGCGGAAACGCTGAACGCTTTGAAGGCTTAGTCAGAGCTTGGAATGCGAACCGTCGCACAGCGGCTGATTGGCCGTTTGTTTGCACCCGCAAAAGAACACCTTCTTGCTGGTCTCGGCAGTAAACTTCACCGGTTCAAACTGGGTTCCCTTGTGTGAACCATCGCAGAAGGGCTGACGCTCTGACTTGCCACAGGCACACCAGAAATAGGTTTTCCCTTCGGTCACTTCGACCGGGTAGGGGGCTTTTTGGGCAGGTTTCGGCTGATCTGACATGTGGCTGCTCCGCTTTTGGCTAATGTCGTGAAACAACTATAAGGCCTTCGCGCGGGGCGGGTAGAGCGCTTATGTTTCTTTATGTAAGCAGCATGGTTTTGCCGCTCTCACGAATCTGTGATTGATTTTGTTGCAATAATATCAACGAGGTCGTATTTTGAGACTGGCCCCAGATAATAGGGCAATATGAGAAAATTTTTAGAGGAATGACGGACATGAAACTTAAATTTGCTGCCGTTAGCGCAATTGCCCTGGTTCTGGCTGCATGCTCGCAGCAGGAAGAGCCGACGCCGGTTTACATCACACCTGAGTACGACAAGTTCGGCACACCGAGCTGCCCGGCTGGAACCGAGCTGGCCACGACCGAAGCGGGACAGACCATCTGTAACCCGGTCGCTCAGTAAGAATTCTGCGGGCGGTCTTGTTTTGGCCGCCCGCTTACTCAACGCAGCCGACCGCCCTTGTTGGGCGGTTTTTTTGTGCCCGCTTTATGCCGACGCGGACTCGGATCAGAATACGTCGGTAATTGGCAATCATCACCTCACCAGCCGTCAGTAACCGTGTCCAAATGACTTGCGGTTATAGTGTTGACGCTTTGACCCGTACCGTGGCGCATAAAGGTAGCGATAGGATTTCTTTTTTAGCTTTTGCTGAACGTAGGGCGCGTTCTTAGGAACCGGGTTTGGGTGGTAGACTTTGGGTGTGTGGACTTTCGGAGAGTAATAGTGCCGGTGAATGCGGATTTTATTGCGGCTATGAGCATTCTGCGAATTTGACCCAACAACAATTTGGCCGATCGTTCCAACGGTGATGCTGCCTGCGGTAGCCGGGAAGGCAAAAAGTTGGGACGCAAGTATCGCGGCCATGCAATTGAAAGAGATTGCACGAAAGTATGCCATGAAAACCCTCCTTCTAGCGAGTTGAGGTTTTCATTCATGGTCCGGGAAAATCCCGTCTCAAGCCAATAAACTTAAATCACGCTCTGCCTATCGAGGGTGAACGGCACATTAGGCTTAGGTGCGTGTGCCCCATAAATCGTATTCGCCGGCCTCATCGATCTCGACCGACACGATGTCACCAGGCTTCAGGTCATCAAAACCCTCATCGATGAACAGATTCCCGTCGATCTCGGGCGCGTCTGCCTTGGTGCGGCACGTGGCGGCTTCGTCATCAATCTCGTCCACGATCACGTCGATGGTCTGGCCAACCTTGGCGGCCAGCTTAGCCTCGGAGATGGCCTGCGCTTTTTCCATGAAGCGGTCCCAACGCTCTTGCTTGACCTCGGCTGGAACGTGATCCGGCAGGTCGTTCGATCGCGCGCCATCGACGTTTTCGTATTGGAAGCAGCCAACACGATCCAGTTGCGCCTCGCCCATCCAATCCAGAAGGGTCTGGAATTCAGCCTCAGTTTCACCCGGGTAACCAACGATAAACGTTGAACGCAGGGTGATATCCGAGCAGGTCGCCCGCCATGCGGCGATTTCATCCAGTGTTTTAGCCGCTGCCGCGGGGCGAGCCATGCGTTTCAGAACGTCCGGATGGGCATGTTGGAACGGAATATCCAGATAGGGCAGGATATTGCATCCTGCGTCTGCCATCAGGGGGATCAACTCGCGAACATGCGGGTAGGGGTAGACATAGTGGAGCCGAACCCAGGCATCCAACTGCCCCAGCTCACGCGCCAGATCGGTAATGTGGCTGCGCACCTCGCGATCCTTCCACGGGTTCACGCCGTATTTCCGATCCAAACCATAGGCGGATGTATCCTGCGAGATCACCAGCAATTCACGCACGCCGTTGTCGACCAGCTTTTCAGCTTCGCGCAGTACAGCATGTGCCGGACGGCTGGCGAGTTTCCCACGCATGTCGGGGATGATGCAGAACTTGCATTTGTGGTTACAGCCCTCGGAAATCTTGAGATAGCTGTAATGGCGTGGTGTCAGTTGCACACTTGCGACGGGCAGCAGGTCCACAAACGGGTCAGGATCAGGCGGCACGGCCGCGTGCACCGCATCCAGCACCTGCTCGTATTGGTGCGGGCCGGTAACAGCCATGATGCGTGGGTGATGTTCGCGGATGTAATCCGGTTCCGCACCCAGACAGCCGGTCACGATGACTTTGCCATTCTCCACCAATGCCTCACCAATAGCGTCCAGCGACTCGGCCTTGGCACTGTCGAGAAACCCGCAGGTATTCACGATCACGGCATCCGCGCCTGAATAGTCGGGCGAGATGCCGTATCCTTCGGCACGCAGGCGCGTCAGAATGCGCTCACTATCGACCAGGGCCTTGGGGCAGCCCAAAGAGACCATACCGATGGTCGGCTGGTTCGAACGTGGCGTCTCGGGCATCCGGGCGGCAGGCGCCAGGTCGGGGCGGAGGTTTGGCGGGTTCGTTGTCATTGCGCGGCATATAGTGGGGAACGCTTCCCCTTGCAAATGCGGCGCAGGCTTTGGATGATCTTTTTAACGCATGAAAAAGGCGGAGAGCAGAATATGAAGTGGCTGTTGCGCATAGTTTTCCTGTTGGTGGCGGTTTTTGGCTTGGTCATCGGGGCATTGCTGCTGATGCCCGGCGACAAGCTGGCCACCATATTGGCTGAGCAGGTCCGCACCCAAACCGGGCGCGACCTGAAGCTTACGGGCGATGTGAACCTGTCTTTCTGGCCCGTGCTGGGGCTGGAAACTGGTCCGGTGACTCTTGGAAATGCGCAATGGGCCGGTCCTGAACCCATGCTAAGCGCCGAAAGCCTGGCCGTGGGGGTTGATGCTGCCGCGCTGATCTCAGGGGACCTGCGCATCAAACGGGTGGTCGCCGATAATCCGGTTCTGCGGTTGGAACTTTCGGATGGGCGCGGGAATTGGGAGCTTTCGGCACCCGCAAACGCAGCCTCGGTAGGCGCCACAAGCGGCGCGGCACCGCAAGGGCAGCAGGGCGAGGTGACGCTGGATCATCTGAAGCTGACGAATGCACGTTTGGTCTATATCGAAAACGGCGCAACTAAATTCGATTTTGCCAATGTCGATCTGGCGGCCAGTTGGCCGGACGTTTCGGCGCCTCTGCAGGTTCAGGCTCAGATGGCAGTGCCCGGGGGGGCGGTCGATGTCGACCTCAAGATTCAAGATCTGCCAGCTTACGCGTCCGGCGCGGTAACGCCGCTGGATTTGACCATGACCGCGCCCGGCGGAGAGTTCGGTTTTGCAGGCCGGGTCAATCTGGCTGGTGAAATGGATGGCAGAATGCTGGCCAAAACGACGAACACGGAACGTATGCTAGCTGCTTTTGGTCAGGCCGGTGTTGGGGTGCCATTGGGTCTGGGGCGCGAGGCCGACGTGGCCGGGCAAATGACCTATACCAGCGATGGTCGGATTTCGCTGCGCAATTTGGTGGCGTTGCTGGATAATAATCGCCTGACTGGTGAGGCAGATATCGTTATCTCGAACCCGCCGCAGATTACCGCGCGGCTGGAAGGCGGTGACCTGGATCTTACTCATTTCAATGATACGCCTGGTGGCGCTGGCGGCGGGTCGGCGCCGTCACCTGACCAAGGGTGGTCGACCACCCCGATTGATGCGTCTGCGCTGGCCTTGGCGAATGGCAAAATCCGCCTCAAAGCCAATTCCATTGCCGTACCGGGTCTGACGCTGGGACCCAGCGATCTGACGCTTAACCTTGATCGATCCAGAGCGGTTCTTCAGATGAACCCTGCCACATTGTTTTCAGGGCATCTGAACGGGCAAGTGGTCGCCAACAACCGGAACGGTTTATCGGTCGGCGGCAATCTGACCGCGGATGGCATGGATGTGCAGCAAGCTCTGTCCGCCCTTGGCGGGATCGAGCGGTTGTCCGGCACCGGATCAGGGTCGTTTGAATTTCTGGGAGTTGGACAGACCGAGGATCAGATTATGCGCTCACTCAGCGGCAAGGGTCGTGTGGACGTGGGCAAGGGCGTGATCTCGGGATTTGATCTGGACCGCCTGATGGGCCGCAGCGGGGGCGAGCGCGGCACAACCGTGTTCAACAGCTTGTCTGCCAGCTTCACCATGGATCAAGGGGTGTTGTGGAACAACGACCTGTTGATGTCGCTGGATAACTTCCGGGCCGACGGTTCCGGTCGGGTCGGAATCGGCAACCGCGATATCGACTATCTTTTCACACCTGTGGCGCTGCGCGCGAATTCGGGAAACGGCATCGCGGTACCAGTGAAAATTGTCGGGCCGTGGAGCGACCCGTCGATCAAGCCGGATCTAACCAAAGTCATCGAAGCTGTTGCTGAAGGAAAGGCCAAAGAGCTTGAAGATGAGGCCAAGCAAAAAGTTTTGGACAAAGTCGGGGACGAGCTGAATACGACGATTTCGGACAGCGATCAGATCGAAGACGCGATCAAGAACAAACTGGAAGACGAAGTGAACAAGGGGCTGCTGAAGCTGTTTGGCGGCAACTAATCAGCGCCAATACGCAAGGGTTTCGGGGCAGAAAGTGCCCCGAAACGCAGTAGCGCTTAGATGGTCTGATCGTAGTCGCCAACACCGGGTTCCGTGCGAATAACCGCGTCGATATCGCCAAAGATTGCGCGCATCTCATCCTCGCTTTCGCTGCTTTCGCAGACCACGACAAGGTTCGGAGTGTTCGAGGATGCGCGCACCAAACCCCAGCTGCCATTGTCCAGAATAACACGAGCGCCGTTGACGGTGACAACCTCTTTGATCGCGCGACCGGCAAAACTGTCTCCGGCATCAGCTTTTGCAACCAGCTTGTCGACCAGCCGCTGAAGAATGTCATATTTCTCTGTATCGGCGGCATAGGGTGACATGGTCGGCGTAGACCAGGTTTTTGGCAGCGCCTTGCGCAAATCCGACATGCTTTGATCCGGGTTGCGATCCATCAGCTTGCAGATTTCAACGGCGACGCGCATCCCGCAGTCGTAGCCGCGCCCGATAGGTTCAGCCAGAAAGTAATGACCAGACTTCTCAAAGCCGGCCAGCGCGTTGATCTCCTTGACCCGACGCTTCATGTGGCTGTGTCCGGTCTTCCAGTAGTCCGCTTTGACACCAAGGGCCTGCAATTCGGGATCGCTGGCAAACAGACCAGTGGATTTCACATCTGCCACAAAGGTCGAGTTCGGATACAATTTGGCCAGATCACGGGCCATGATCACTCCGACCTTATCGGCGAAGATCTCTTCCCCCTCATCATCCACAACACCGCAGCGATCGCCGTCGCCGTCAAAGCCCAGAGCCAGATCGGCACCGCTGGCTTTCACAGAGGCGGACATGTCGTGCAACATCTCCATAGCCTCGGGGTTGGGGTTATAGTGGGGGAAAGTATAATCCAATTGGGTATGGCTGGGCACCATTTCGACGCCAATGCGCTCGAAAATCTCAGGCGCAAAGGCCGAAGCCGTTCCATTACCAGTTGCGCACACGACTTTCAGGGGGCGGGACATTTTGAAATCGCCGACCAGATCGTCGATGTAGGCTTCTTTTACACCATCAACGAATTCGTATGTTCCGCCTTCATGCGGGGTGCCTTCACCGTTCAGGACGATGTCGCGGAGCTCTGACATCTCGTCGGGGCCGTGTGTCAAAGGACGATCAAAGCCCATCTTGACGCCGGTCCAGCCGTTAGGGTTGTGGCTGGCTGTGACCATGGCCACGGCCGGCACATCCAGATGGAATTGCGCGAAATAGGCCATCGGGCTGAGCGCGGGGCCAATGTCCTTGACCTGAATGCCAGCCTGCATCAGACCCAGGATCAGCGCGTTTTTGATTGCCAGCGAGTAGTCGCGGTAGTCGTTGCCCACCGCAATCACCGGTTCGATCCCACGTTTGCGCATCTGTGTGCCCAGACCCAAGCCAAGCGCGGTCATGCCGGGCAGGTTGATCTCTTCGGGATATTTCCAGCGCGCGTCATATTCGCGAAAGCCGGTCGGCTTGATCATCGGATCGCGCAGAAAACTCCAGGTGTTCGGGGTCACCTCTGGGATGGGTTTGGTCATGCTATTGCTCTTGCTTAAATCTGTATAGGATTGGCTTTGGCCAGTGCATCAAAGCGCATCAATGTGTCAATCAATTGAGGCATTTGATCCAGATAGATCATGTTGGGCCCGTCTGACGGAGACTTGTCCGGGTCTTCGTGTGTTTCAATAAACACAGCACCTACGCCGATGGCGGCAGCTGCGCGCGCCATCACCGGAGCAAATTCACGCTGTCCGCCGGTCGAACCTCCAAGCCCTGCAGGCTGCTGAACCGAGTGGGTTGCGTCCATCACAACCGGATAGCCCGTCGCCGCCATCTGCGGGAGCGAGCGCATATCTGTCACCAAGGTGTTGTACCCAAACGAGGTGCCACGTTCTGTCAGCAGAATATTCGAGTTACCAACACTCTCGATCTTGGCGACAATGTTCGCCATATCCCATGGTGCCAGAAATTGCCCTTTTTTGACATTGATCGCTGCGCCTGTTTGGGCTGCGGCCAACACCAAGTCGGTTTGACGGCACAATAACGCGGGAATCTGCAAAACATCACAAACACTGGCCGCGTCTGAGCATTGCTCCGGCGTATGTACGTCAGTCAGGACAGGTACCCCAATTTGTTTTTTGACACCTTCCAGAATGTCCAGTCCTTTAGCAATTCCGGGCCCACGGACACCTGAAATTGATGTGCGGTTCGCCTTGTCATACGAGGCCTTAAAAACATACTGCGCACCGGCGGCATCACAGGCTTCTTTCATTTTGCCTGCGATCATCTGCGCATGATCCGCGCTTTCAAGTTGGCAGGGGCCAGCAATGATCGTCAGAGGCAGATCATTGCCGACCGTGAGATCGGAGATTTTTACATGTTTCATGTGTCTTACGAGGATACCTGTTCACGAAGGACCGACGCGGTAAGCGAGATCAACAGGTAGATACCAGCAAACAACAGAAAAGCCAAAATCGTATTTTCGAACTTGCGCGGATAGGTGGGTTCCTGACTTGGCACCGGCCTCACAGACACTGTCAAATAGCGCACTTTACGGTTTGCTTCGGTCCGCGTGGTTTCCATTTGCTGCATGGCTGTCTGCAGCATCATGTCCCTGGCAACAAGATCGGCTTGTGCCATCTGAATTCGTAAGCTGAGCCGGGCAAGCGAGTTTTCGCCTGCAGACACATCCAGCATTTCCGAGTTGAGTTCTTCCAACACAGTCTCAAGCCGCGCAATGTCCGCGCGGGCACCATCCACCTTGGCCTGGTTCGGACGACGGTTGTCCAGCAATGCGGCCAGCTGCAGCTCTTTTTCTTGAATCTGTGTTTCCAGGGCGTCGATGCGGCCGCGCAAACTGACGATGACGTTTTGCGGGTCCAGCAGCGCGCCTTGAATCTGAAGTTCGATCAGATCTTCCTGTGCTCTCCTGCGCTCCTTCTGTGCCATTTCAAAACCATCCAGCGCGTCGCGCATCTGGTCCTCGCGCTTGAGTTCTGTGAGCCCGTTTATGGTTTCTTCGGCGTAGGACAGAAGACGGTCAGAGATGGCCACCGAAATCTGCGGATCAGGTGCCGCAACTTCCATTCGGATAATGCCATCGCTCGGGTCGTATCCGATGGTGATCATGCGCCGGAAAAGCTTGTAGGCTTCTTCCAGCGTGGCGTCCGGCGAAAGCCGTTGAATAGGGTCGATCCAGTCTTGCTGGAAAATCTCTGCGAAGCCCATGTCACGTTCAAGCCTCAGCAGCGCATCCTTGGACTCAAGAAATTCCTGAGTAGCGACAGAATCCTGTGCGGTGGCGAATTGTGTGCCCGCCAAAAGCCCGCCAAAAGCTGCACCGCCCCCGTCCGCCTGCAGGATCGAAAAGGCCGAGTCGCTGGCATACATGGGCGTCGCCACACGGTAGAAATAGAACCCGACAATAAAGGTGGGCAGGAAGACGAAAACCGTCAGGCGGGCAAACAGGGCAAGCAGTTTGCGACGGCGACGGCGGGCGATGTCTTTTTGTATCTCGCCAATTTCAAGCTCGCGTCGTTGCGCAGGAGACATCTCGGGCCCGGGCAGGGTCTTTCCACCTTCACTGACCGTTTGCGGCAAATGAATCGTGACTTTGTCCTTGGCTTGATCCTCGGTTTGTGCCGTTTCACCGGCCATCCCCAGCAAATTGGCGCGATGAAACGGATCGATGCCCTTTTGGCGTAGCAAACGCACCGCATCATAGTCCGAGGTCGCCTCTAGGCCGTTCTTTTGCGCCAATCTGCGTGCCAACCGCAATTGGCGCCCGGTCAGTCCCTCGCGTTTGATGGCGTCAATCTCGGTATTGGACTCCGAGTCATTGGCCGCAGTGGGTGGCTGGGTCGCGTTGCGAATGCGTGAAATGGCATCAGCGCGGTCTTCTTCCGTTCCCGCGTTGCGGCGTTTGCGGCGCCAGTTGTAGATGCTAGCCTTGGGTTTGGTAGTCATATAGCTGCTTTGCCTCTTCCAAGGTGTCGAACATGTAAAGCTGGCCATCCATCAAAACGGCAGCCTCTTGCGCAAATTTCTCCAGCACGGCGGGACTGTGCGACACGATCACCATTGTAGTCGTGCGTAGTTTTTCCCGAAGGATGTCGCCGGCCTTCCTGTTGAATTCCACATCCGTCGACGCCGGCATCCCTTCGTCAATCAGGTACATGTCGAAATCCAGGGCCAACATCAACGCAAACGTAAAGCGCGCTTTCATACCGCTGGAGTAAGTGGCCAAAGGTTGGTTGAAATACTCCCCCAATCCGCATAGCCATTTGCAGTAGGCTTCGACGTAATCGGGGTCCATCCCGTAGATGTTGGCGACGTAGCGCGCGTTTTCCAGGGCGGACAGTTTGTTTGCGACACCTCCGGTGAAACCCATAGGAAAAGACACTCGGCAGGACTTTCGAATCACGCCTTCATCGGGCTTTTCCAGGCCGGCCATCATATTGATCAAGGTAGTCTTGCCGGTTCCGTTAGGTGCAAGAATGCCAATCGAACGGCCCAATTGAACCCGAAACGAGACACTGTCCAGGATCACCTTGCGGCGTGTCCCGGTCCAGAAGGACTTACTGACATTTTCAAACTCAAGCATTGAGGGCCTGCTGCTTGCACCATTTTAAAAGTACCGGATGTGCCGGTAATCGGGTTGTTATCCTACGTTTTATGTGGGCCATATTATGTCGAGTTTTAGTGGCAATGATCAATGCACCGGCACGTGTGCTGTTGGTAATGTGACTTTTCCATCGGTTGGACCCACGCATTGCGTTGACTATCTTTAAGGGTGACCGTCAACCAATTTGATGCAGGAAACCTTGCCATCTGATGAATTCGCTACAGAAAGAAATCTCGGCCTGCCGTATTTGCGCGGAAAGATTTGCTGCGACAGAGACCGCGCATCAGCCGCGCCCAGTGGTCTGGTTTCAGCCGGGAACGCCAGTTTTGATTGCCGGTCAGGCTCCGGGTGCGCGGGTGCATGAATCGGGTCGGCCGTTTACCGATCCGTCCGGAGACCGTTTGAGGGACTGGCTTGGGGTGGATGAAGCCGTGTTCTACGACCGGTCACGGGTTTCAATCGTGCCGATGGCTTTTTGTTTTCCGGGTTATGATGCGCGCAAGGCGGATTTGCCGCCCCCCCCTGTCTGCGGGCAAACCTGGCACAACAAAGTCATGCAAACGCTGGGGGAAATACCCCTGACTATTTTGGTGGGTGGGCACGCTCATAAATACCACCTGCATGTGCGCAGCTCGGTGACGGAAACGGTTCGCAACTGGCGGGACCATGCGCCGCGGGTCTTTGCCTTGCCTCATCCCTCGTGGCGGAATACGGCATGGATGAAGAAAAACCCGTGGTTCCAGACCGACCTTCTGCCGGTTCTGCGTGCACGGGTGCAAGAGGTTCTGAATGACTGAAACCACGGCTCTGGACGCTACCTACGCCGCAATGACTACCGCCCCACAAGATGATGCAGCGCGATTGAGGTTCTTCGAACGGCTTGCCGACAGCGAGCTGTTTCTGATGCTGACAGAAGAGGCGAAGGGCGAAAACATCTCACCCGAGTTGTTCGACGTCGCCGATGGGCGCTTTGTGCTGGCCTTTGACCGAGAGGACCGGTTGGCGCAGTTTGCCGAACGTCCTGTCCCTTATGTGGCGCTTTCGGGCCGGGTGTTGTCCTCCATGCTCGCGGGGCAAGGGATTGGGCTGGGCCTCAACCTCGAAGTTGCGCCGTCCTCTATGCTGATCCCGTCCGAGGCGCTGGGCTGGCTGGCGGAAACTCTGCAGCATGAGCCAGAGGAGGTTCAGCAACGGTTGGCAGAGTTCTTGCCCCCTGCAGGCCTTCCCGACGATTTGTTGACCGCACTGGACGCGAAACTTGCCACCGCAGTTGGGCTGGCGGAAGCCGCATATCTGGTGGGAACGAAGTCCGAAGGCGGCGGTTCCGGTCACCTGCTTGGGTTCATTGGTGCGGTAGAAGGGGCAGAGCCCGCGCTGGCCAAGGCCGCGTCCGAGGCGTTGACGTTTTCCGGGATTGAGGCCGGGGCAATGGATGTCGGGTTCTTCGGTGTACACGATCAGGCTGCTGCCTCATTGGCGCGGATCGGTTTGCGGTTCGATCTGCCACAGCCAGAGGCGCGTGTTGTCGCGCAGACGACACCCGGCAGTAACCCGGATAAACCGCCTATTCTGAAGTAGAAAAAAAGCCCCGCGCACGACTGATCTGCGGGGCTTTTTGTGATTATTCCGCAGCTGCTTCCAGTTTGTCCTGGGTGCGGGTTTCGAAATCGCTGGCCTCGTGACGTTCGTGCAGCTGGGTATGTGGCTCACCGAACGGGCGGTTGACCATGCGGCCCCGCTGAACGGCAGGGCGTGCGTCGATCGCCTTGGCCCACCGCATGACGTTCTTGTAGGATTCCACGTCTAGGAACTCGGCGGCGCTGTAAAGGCGGCCCAGAACCAGCTGGCCATACCAGGGCCAGATCGCCATGTCCGCGATGGTGTAATCCTCGCCTGCGATATACGTCTTGTCGGCCAGTTCGCGATCCAGAACGTCCAGCTGGCGCTTGGTCTCCATCGTAAAGCGGTCAATTGGGTATTCGAACTTTTCCGGCGCATAGGCGTAGAAATGGCCAAACCCACCGCCCAGATAGGGTGCACTGCCCATCTGCCAGAAGACCCAGTTCATGACTTCCGTACGTTCCGGTCCGGACGCGGGCAAAAACGCGCCAAACTTTTCGGCCAGATGAAACAGGATCGAAGCGCTTTCGAACACGCGTGTCGGCTTGTCGCCCGAGCGATCCCAAAGAGCGGGGATTTTAGAATTTGGGTTGGCCCCGACAAAGCCCGAGCTGAACTGATCGCCTTCGCCGATATTGACCAGCCAGGCGTTGTATTCGGCACCTTCGTGACCCAGCGCCAGCAGTTCCTCCAGCATCACGGTCACTTTCACGCCGTTCGGCGTGGCCAGTGAATAGAGCTGCAGGGGGTGCCGTCCAATCGGCAGATCCTTGTCGTGGGTGGCGCCAGCGATTGGGCGATTGATGTTGGCAAATTGGCCGCCATTCTGGCTGTCCCATGTCCAGACCTTTGGGGGCGTATAGGTCGGTTGCTCGCTCATTTCTTGCCTTTCTTCGCAAAGTGCAGGTGAATTGTCCGTCCATCACAACAGCTAATGTTGCAAAGCACCAAGTCCAACCCCCCAGAGCGCAGCGTTTTTGTAACAATCCTCACCCGACATCTCACGAATTCTCATTCAACGTCACAGCGACGCGAGGGGGACTTCGCAAGCGGTCTGAATCACCTATTGTATGTTCAGACCCGCAAGTTCGGGCAAATCAACAACCCCGAGGACAAAAGGACTTACCACCATGAAACGTTTTGCCCTGACTGTAGCTGCGGCTCTGACCCTTGCCGCTCCGGCCTTTGCTGGTGACCAGTATATTGACGGCACCGGGTTCGCCGTGTCCGGCTACGATGTCGTCGCATACCGTGGTCTAGATCAGGTTGCGGTTGGTCAATCTCAGCCCGCGCCTGTACGCGGCCGTGCAGACATCACTGCGGAATACAATGGTGCCACCTGGGCATTTTCGTCTGAAGAGAACCGCGACAAATTTCAGGAGAACCCAGCCTTCTACGCACCGCAATATGACGGACATTGCGCATACGGTGTGTCGAAGGGCGGCAAAGTCCCGGCGAACCCGAACCTGTGGCGCATCGTCGATGACAAGCTTTACCTGAACATCACCGATGTCGTCGTCGGTTTCTGGGAAGAAGATGTGCCCGGCAATATCAACCTCGCCGAAGGCAACTGGCCGGGGATCGAACCCGATGGCGCATCCACCAGCGTGATCCCGAAATTCACCTCGGAAGGCCCGGTTACAAACTAAGTGGCCACTCACCAAGTCAAAGCTCGGCTCATTTCAGCCGGGCTTTTTTTGTCAATGCGCAAACGAGAATTCGTCCCGCATCTGCTGATCGGCATCGAACCGAATGCGAACGCTTTTGGCCCCGGGGAACGTACGCGCAGTAATCGCTTCGGGCACAACAACCTCGCCACCGCCAGAGTCGTTGGACTGGAAATTCAGCACCTCGGTTTCCGTCTGGCGTGAACTCGCCAAAACCGATGTGGGCAATGCCACGCGGTTTGCACCTTCATAGACCGGCGTTGAGACAAAGAATGTCAAATGGCGGCCAAAGAAGCCGACCGCATCGGGCACATGGTCCGACTTGCACATCAGCTCGGAATCCGGTGTTTCAACCTCGTCTGATCGGTCCGGCAACGCGTTGTTCAGCAGGGCGCGGCATGCGTTGATATCGGCGGTTTCCAGTGTCAGAATACGACGGCGCAGTTTCGGGCGCCGGGGTTTTCCCGATCCAACACCCTTACCCGCCAGCCCTTCTTTACGCAAAAAATCATATGCATCCTTGGCGCGGGTAAATCCGGAGCTATCACCCTTGGCTTGGTCTGGATGACCATGGAACGCAATGTCCCGCCAGGCGCTTCTGATGTCGTCCGAACTGGCGTTTTGATCCAACCCCAGAGCATGCAGTGCTTCTGTGCGGGCTCTGATCTTCTCAACAGTTTCCATAACCCAATTTACTCATTACAAAACAAAAAAACGTCACTTCTTCAGTTTGAGCAGGACGGTGTATTTGTCAAATTTCACGCAAAATTGAAGTGCTTACGGGAACAATTGCAGCGCGTCGCGGCAATTGTTCTTAGTTTCTTTCCTCGCAGTGGGATACTGTCTTTTGGGCCGACCCGATTAGGCCACGTTTTGCAGATCAGCCTTCGGCGTTATGCCAAGGGCAAAACACACATCACGCGTCAATTCCGGCCGGTTCAGCGTGTAGAAATGCAGTTTGTCCACGCCCCCGTCGATCAGGTCCGAGCACAGTTCGGTACACAATGCTGTAGCCAGCAAATCCTCACGATCGTCGCGCACGGCCTTTTCAAACGCCTGTTCGACCCATTGGGGAATGCGCGTGCCGCATCGTTTGGCGAAATTGCGTGCACCCTTCCAGTTCTCGATCGGCAGGATGCCGGGCACGATGGGCTTGTCGATGCCGGCTTTTTCACAGGCGTCCCGGAACCGGAAAAACGTCTCGGCCTCAAAAAAGAACTGGGTCAGGGCCTCATCTGCGCCCGCATCCAGTTTGGCTTTGAGCCAATCAATATCGGTGCGGGCGTTTTGTGCCTCGGGGTGAATGTCGGGGTAGGCGCCGACCCGAATGTTGAACATCTCAGTCTCAGCCAGGGCCGAGATCAGTTCAACCGAATTTGCAAAACCTTCGGGGTGTGGCTCAAAACGATCCTGACCGCTTGGCGGATCACCGCGCAGGGCAACGATATCCTGAACGCCCGCGCGCGCGAAAGTATCCGCGATTTCCAGCGTTTCCTGCCGCGAGGCATCAACACATGTCAAATGGGCGGCAACAGGCAGCCCCGAGGATTTGTGCAGGGTCGCCACCGCATCACGGGTCAGTTCCCGCGTTGTGCCACCCGCACCATAGGTGACCGAGACAAAGCGCGGCTCTAAAGGGGCCAGAGTCTGGACCGTGTCCCAAAGACGAAACGAGGCTTCGAGCGTCTTGGGCGGAAAGAACTCGAATGAAATTTCTGGCTTGGTCATCTCGGCCTCATTTGGTTGGTGTAGAGTCCTTGTGCCAGTTCGGGCAATGTGAGACAAACTCATATTATTCAAGAACAACATGAGTATCGCTGTAATGCACATCGAATTCCGCCACCTGCGTACAATCAAGGCGATCCATGAATGTGGTGGTTTGGCCCGTGCGGCGGATCAATTGAACATCACCCAATCGGCTCTGAGCCACCAAATCAAAGGGTTAGAGGATCAGGCGGGGGTTGAATTGTTCCTACGCCGGTCCAAACCGATGAAGCTGTCTGCGGCCGGGCTGCGCCTGTTGCGTCTGGCCGAACAGATATTGCCGCAAATCCAAGCCGCACAACAGGAATTCTCGTCGCTTCGGGATGGACGCACGGGGCGGATGCATATCGCGATCGAATGTCACGCGTGTTTCGAATGGCTGTTTCCAGTTCTTGAATCTTTCCGGAAATCATGGGGTGATGTGGACGTTGATATCCGCCCAGGTTTGGCATTCGACGCCCTGCCAGCACTGCAAAAAGAAGAGGTGGATCTGGTTGTCTCGTCCGACCCCGAGGACCTGCCGGGCATCGAGTTCATTGAACTGTTTGACTATGATGCCGTCTTTGTCGCTGCATCATCCCACCCGTTGGCGCAGAAAGAGTTCATCGAGGCCGAGGATTTCCGTGGGCAAACCCTGATTACCTATCCGGTCGAGCGCACCCGGCTGGATGTGTTCAGCCAGTTGCTAATACCCGCGCGGGTCGAGCCGGCCGCAATCCGGCAGGTCGAATTGACTGCAGTGATCCTTTTGCTCGTCGCGTCGAACCGCGGTATTTCGGTGCTGCCTGACTGGGTTGTGCGCGAAGTGAAGTACAATTCCGACTACGTCACTCGCCCCCTGACCAAGGGCGGCATCACCCGCAGGCTTTACGCGGCAGTGCGCAGCGAGGACCTAGAAAAACCTTTCGTACAAGAGCTGATCAAGCTGGCCGAAACCGAGGCGCGCAAGCTGCAAGAGCAATAGGCAAAAAACGCGGGTCTGCTATGCGCATCATTCCTCTTGGCAAGGGCGCTTTGCATCAGTATACGCGCGGTTTGACCGGACAGGAGCCTTTGGACAATGGTTGGCAGTGCAAACCTCAACATCATGATCAAAGCCGCGCGTAAGGCGGGGCGTTCTTTGGTCAAGGATTTCCGTGAAGTCGAGAACCTTCAGGTTTCGATGAAAGGCGCAGGCGACTTTGTGTCCAAAGCTGACATTGCTGCCGAGGCGATCCTGAAAGAGGAACTGCTGGGCGCGCGCCCGACCTACGGGTGGCTGGCCGAAGAGGGTGGCGTGATTGAGGGCGAAGACCCGACCCGCCGCTGGATCGTCGACCCGCTGGACGGCACCACGAACTTCTTGCACGGCCTGCCGCACTGGGCGATCTCAATTGCGTTGGAACACAAGGGTAAGATCGTGGCTGGCGTAATCTATGACGCTGCCAAGGATGAGATGTTCTTTGCCGAAAAAGGCGAGGGCGCTTGGATGAATGACATGCGTATCCGCGTCTCGGGCCGTCATCGGATGATCGAGTCGATTTTCTCGACCGGCCTGCCTTTTGGTGGCCGTTCGGACCTGCCTGCAACGCTGCAGGATCTGGCGCGCCTAATGCCTGCTTGTGCTGGTGTGCGCCGTTGGGGTGCCGCTGCGCTGGACATGGCCTATGTCGCAGCGGGACGTTACGAAGGCTTTTGGGAACGTCGGCTGAATGCATGGGATGTGGCCGCTGGGATCATCATCGTCCAAGAAGCGGGCGGATTTGTTCAGGCGCTAAACCCTGAAGGCAACGTTTTGGAAGACGGTGAAGTGATCTGTTCGAACGAGCCGATTTTTGATCAGTTTTCCAAGGTGATCCGAGGCTAATCAGCCATATAGAAATTCCGCAAGCGCGCCCCGATTGAGGCGCGCTTTTTTTGTTTTCAAAGGGTCGCGCGTTGTGCCAGACCTGCTTCGTCCGCCAGCCGCGCGGCGACGGATGCAACAGCGAGGTCCTGCAGACCCACGCCAGTTCCGTCGAACAGGGTGATCTCGTCAGCACTGCTCCGCCCGGGGTGATCGCCGTTGATGACCGCACCAATTGGGGTGATCTGTGTTTCGGTCAAAGTGCCGCTTCCCATGGCGTGCTGTGCCTCGCCAATCGTCGCGGATTGCGCGACCTCGTCGGTGAAAACGGTGGCCGAGGCGACCAGCGCCGGATCGACCTCCATCTTGCCTTTCGTGTCTGTGCCCATACAGGCCAGATGCGTGCCGGGTTTGATCCAGTCTTTCATCAATAGCGGCTCGAACGCCGAGGTGATGGTGATGATGACATCCGATTGGGCACCCAGCTCTTGTTGACTGACGGCTTCGAATTCCAGTCCGATTTCCTCGGCGACAGCCGCCAAACGCGGCAGCATGTCCGGGTGCGGGTTCCAGGCGACAACTTTTTCAAAGTCCCGCTGTTCAGCGGCGGCGCGTAGCTGGAAGGCCGACTGATGTCCGGCGCCAACCATGCCCAGCACTTTGGCGTCTTTTCGGGCAAGTTGTGCGATGGAAACCGCTGATGAAGCTGCTGTTCGCACGGCCGTTAGGTAGTTGCCACCCACCAATGCCGAAAGCCTCCCCGTGTCGGGATCGAACAGAAACACCGTGGATTGGTGATTGGTCAATCCTTGTTCGGCATTGCCCGGCCAATAGCCGCCGGACTTAACGCCCAACACCTGTCCATCCCGATCAAAACCGGATTTGAAACCATACAGCGCATCAGCATAGCCAAGTGCCTCGCGAACGACAGGAAAGTTCCGTGCCCCGCCGTTGGCCATCGCACCAAACACGGATTGGACCGCGTCAAAGGCCTGTTGGCGGCCCACCAGCTGTTCGCACAAGTCTTCGCCCACAATCAGCAGGCCATCTTGCGTGGTCATAGCATCCCTCATCAATAAGCCTTTCCGCGGGCCGACACGGGCCACAGAGCCTCGACCTTGCCGTCGCGCACGCCGACATACCAATCGTGGACGTTGCAGGTGGGATCACAATGTCCGGGCACAAGCCGCAGCTTGTCGTTCACCTTCAAAACGCCGTCGGGATCGCCGATGACACCGTGTTCGTCCGAACATTTGAGGTATTCCACATCGTCGCGCCCAAAGATGAAGGGCAGGCCGCTATCGACCGATTGCGCCTTGAGGCCGGCGTCGCAGATGGCCTTGTCAGTCTTGGCATGGCTCATAACGCTGGTCAGAATGAACAGCGCGTTTTCCCATTCGCCCTGATCGATCCGTTTGCCGTTCTCGTCCAGAATGCGCCCATAATCCGCATCCATGAAAGCATACGATCCGCACTGCAACTCGTTGTAAACGCCTGAATTGCTCTCGAAGTAGTATGATCCTGTTCCGCCACCCGAGACCAGTTCACATTCGATGCCTTCGGCTTTCAAACCGTCAACCGCGTCTTTGACCATGGCGATGGCTGTAGCGAGCTTCTCTTTGCGCGCCTCATAGGTGTCGAGGTGCTGCATCGCGCCCTGATAGGCTTGAATGCCGGTAAACTTCAGGTTTGGCGCAGCGTTGACTGCTTTTGCGATATCGACAACCGCCTGGGTCGTGGTCACACCACACCGACCTGCGCCGCAGTCAATTTCGACAAAGACTTCAAGTTCCGTGCCGTGATCGACAGCGGCTTTGGACAGGTCGGCGACATTGTCGATGTCGTCTACGCACACAATAGTGCGCGCGCCCAATTTGGGCAGTTGCGCCAACCGGTCGATCTTGGCCGGATCACGGACTTGGTTCGACACGAGAACGTCCTTGATGCCGCCCCGCGCGAAAACCTCAGCCTCAGATACCTTTTGACAGCAGACGCCAACCGCACCGCCGAGCTGTTCCTGTAGCTTGGCGACGTCGACGGATTTGTGCATCTTGCCGTGCACGCGGTGGCGCATACCGTGGGCCTTCGCATAATCGCCCATCTTCTTGATGTTCCGCTCCAGCGCATCGAGATCCAGGATCAGGCAAGGGGTCTGGATTTCGCTTTCATCCATGCCGATTGCAGCGGGGATGTCGAACCCGACTTCCAGTTCTTTGATGTTCACAGGTTTGTTCATGTCGTTCCTCCTTACCCTTTCAGCCAGGGCAGTTTGTCCAGATCCACGTTGCCGCCGGTGATGATCACACCGACGCGCTTGCCGCGGCATACGTCCGGGTTCTTGAGTATGGTTGCCAGAGGCACGGCCGATGACGGCTCCATCACGACGCGCAGGTATTTCCACGTCAGCTTCATCGCTTCGATGATCTCGTCGTCAGAGGCGGTGAAAATGTCGGTCACATTTCGGGACACGAAGTGCCACGTGTTCTCTTTCAGCGGCACCAGCAGCCCGTCGGCGATCGTTTTTGGCGCGTCGTCGGCGATGATGTGACCTGCTTTGAAGGACCGGTATGCGTCGTCCGCCTGTTCTGGCTCGGCGGCATAGATCGCGGTGTCAGGTGCCAGGTTCGAAACCGTCAGGCACGTGCCCGAGACCATGCCCCCGCCTCCGATCGGGGCGATGACTGCATCCACTCCGTCTGTCTGCTCCAACATTTCGGCCGAGCAGGTGGCCTGACCCGCAATGACGCGCGGGTCGTTATAAGGGTGCACGAACTCTCCGCCCGTTCTGGCCTGAACTTCGGCAAAGGTCGCCTCGCGGGATGAGGTTGACGGCTCGCACTCCGTGATTGTCCCGCCATAGCGGCGCACGGCGTCCTTTTTGGCTTGCGGCGCAGTGCGCGGCATCACCACGTTGCAGGGAATACCCCGCCGTCCGGCGGCATAAGACAGGGACAAAGCGTGGTTGCCACTGGAGTGTGTGCAAACGCCCTTGGTCGCCATATCATCACTCAGGCCGAAAACCGCGTTGCTCGCACCGCGTACTTTGAACGCGCCGGCTTCTTGGAAGTTCTCGCATTTAAAGAACAGCTGCGCTCCGGTCAGGTCGTTCAAATAGTCCGACACCATGATCGGCGTGCGTCGGATAAAGGGTTTGATCCGTTCATGCGCAGCGCGCATATCGTCGATCGTCAGATCCGCTGCGGGGATGTGATCCAGCATTGCCATCCTCCTCAGGCTGCGGCCTGGGCGCGGTCAGATGGGCCGGTGCGATAATAATCCTGCGCCGCCGCGACCCCGCTGCCCAAAGTGATCGGATAGTTCAGATCGGCCATCGCCATCTCGATTGTGCTGAGGCCGGACAGAACCATCACATCCGTCAGACTGCCCAGATGGCCGATGCGGAACGCCTTACCATTCAGTTGACCCAGTCCAATACCAAAGGACACGCCATAAGCGTTGAACGCGTGGTCAGTGAGTGTGTTGCTATCATACCCGTCGGGCACGTAGATCGCGCTGACAGTGTCAGAATACAGATCAGGCGATTGCGCGACCAGTTTCAGCCCCCAGGCGTCGACGGCGCGGCGCACACCTTCGGCCAGTCGGAAATGCCGGGCATAAACGTTCTCAAGCCCTTCTTCAAACAGCATCTTGAGGCTTTCGCGCATGCCGTAGATCAATTGCAGCGGCGGCGTATAGGGAAACCCGCCCGATGCATTGGCTGCCATCATATCGTCGAAGTCAAAGAAAGTGCGCGGCAGCTTCGCGCTTTTCATCGCGTCCTGTGCCTTGGGGCTGACGCATAGGATTGCCATGCCGGTCGCCAGCATGAACCCCTTTTGCGACCCCGATACGGCGATATCTACACCCCAAGCGTCAAAGTCGAATGGCATGGAGGCCAGAGAGCTGACGCAATCGACAAACAGCATCGCGGGATGGTTTTCCGAATCCATCGCTTGTCGAACGGCGGCGATGTCCGAACGCACACCAGTGGCCGTTTCGTTGTGTGTGACCAGAACAGCGCGGATTTCATGCGCGGTATCATCGGCCAAAGCGGCCTGAAACTGATCAGCGGGCGCGCCGGTGCCCCAAGGGCATTCGACAATCTGAACGTCCAGCCCGTGCCGCTCGCACAGGTCGATCCAGCGATGGCTGAACACGCCATAGCGGGCAACCAGAACCTTGTCGCCGGGGCTGAGTGTGTTGGTCACGGCCGCTTCCCACCCACCGGTGCCGCTGGCTGGGAAGGTCACGATCTGGCCGGTCGTGGTGCCGAACACCTTTTTTGTGTCCTCAAGAACGGGCGCAAAGGTTTCGACAAAATCCGGCGCACGGTGATCCTGCGTCTGAACCTGCATGGCAAGACGCAACCGGTCTGGGATGTTGGTTGGGCCGGGTATGAAAACCGGGTTTTGGTTGGACATCTGTTATTCCTCCGCTTTGGATGTAAGTGTCCGGGAAAACCTCACGGCGCGCAATTTTCTTGAAAAATATTTTCATTTTTGCGATTAAATATTTAACGCGCTGTATTTATGCAGTTTTTCGTTTTTCATTTTTGAATCTCAAAAATGGATGGTTCAGAAATATTCTGGCGTTGTGCAAGGGAGTAGGGTGATGGACAATCAGAAAAGACCGCGCGGCAGACCCAAATCCCTGTTCAAGGAAAGCTCGGCCGGGACCATGCAATCGCTGGATCGGGCGCTGGGCGTTTTGACAACGGTGGCCCGGTTGGAACGCGCGGCACTCAGCGATCTGGCACGCGAGATCGATGTTCCGACGGCCACGACGCACCGCATTCTGGTGACCTTGCAGAAACACGGCTTTGTTGCCTTTGACGACGAGCGTCAGGAATGGATGATCGAGATCGAGGCATACCGGACCGGCGCTTCGTTCCTGCGCCGCAACAGCGTGCTTGAAATCGGGCGCCCAATCCTGAGACGCCTTATGCAGGAGAGCGGTGAGACCGCCAACCTGGCGGTTCCGGATGGGTCCGAGGTGGTCTTTGTCGGGCAGGTCGAAACTCCGAACCCCATTCGCGCCTTTTTCCCGCCCGGGGCAAGAACGCCGATGTATGCCTCGGGCACCGGCAAGGCGATCCTTGCCGCGATGACCGAAACGGGGTTGGCCAAAACGCTAGAGGCAATTGATCCGGTGGAATTCACCGCGAACACGCAGATACCGGGCGACGGACTTCAACAGGATCTTTCCAAGACCCGTGCACGCGGCTGGTCGCATGACCGAGAAGAAAGATATCAGGGCATGTCCTGTATCGGCTCGGCGATTTTCAATGACCGGGGGGAGCCATGTGCAGGGATCTCGGTATCGGGTCCGACCGCTCGGTTTGGCGCGGATCGAGCGCATGTGCTGGGTGAATTGGTTCTGGCCGCAGCGCGGGAAATCACCCATCTTAGCGGCGGCCAGACCCCGAAAACCTGAAGCCCTGCTACCTGCGGGGTACGCGGGGAATACGCGACTGAGTTAGCTTGTACTTGTGTTCAGGATGCGGCGGATGGCCGTGGGTGCGGCCCCAAAAATCAGTGCCGCCGCGCCGCAGCCAGATTGGGATGCACAAGATCAGACCCACAAAAAACCCACCCGTATGCGCCCAATAGGCCACCCCGCCTTCGTCCGGGTTGCTGGCCAGACTGCCAAAGAACTGCATAGCTAACCAGACCCCCAGCATGACAAAGGCAGGTATTGTGAAAATGCGAAAATAGACGATGAGTATCAGCAGGATATCCACGCGGGCCTTTGGGAATAGCAGCAGGTAACCACCCATGACACCCGCAATCGCACCGGATGCGCCAATGGTCGGCACGACCGAGCCCGGCGCTGTGAAAACATGGATCAGACCCGCCCCGATTCCGGCTGCAGTATAGAACAGCAGAAAGGGCAGGTGGCCCATTTCATCTTCGAGGTTGTCGCCGAAAATCCACAGGAACAGCATGTTTCCGGCCAGATGCATCCAACCTCCGTGCAGAAACATCGAGGTCACCAGTGTCTCAAACGCAAAACCGTCCGTGATCCGCGCCGGGATAATCGCATAGTCGTAGTATAGCTGATTGATCAGCCGAGCATCGTTCATGATACCCACATAGCTGAGGAATATCAGGATATTGGCCGCCATCAGCAAATAGACGACATAAGGTGTTCGCCCCGAAGGGTTATGGTCGCGGATTGGAAACATGAGGCGACGCTGGGCTTTTCCCGGCCCAGCGTCAAGGCATGCTTACGCCGCACCCCCAAGCAATGCGGCATTGCCGCCTGCGGCTGTTGTATCAACGCACAGGTGACGCTCGGCCAGAACCCGTGCGCGGTCCGGAAGGCCGGGGATCAGCGGCAGGATCGGACCGTCCCGGCGGGCGAGGTGACGTTCGATCTCACGCGCTGTGTCGTCATCGCCCCACCAAAGAACGCCCGATATCCCGGTCACGTTCTCCAACCGATGCAAGTCTAACGAACCGGTCGCCTGAATGGCCGTACCACCCAGCGCCTGAACGGCGTCGGTCTGTACACGTGCGGCCTCGGCTCCGGGACCCAGGCACAGCAATGGCGCGCGTGGGAATTCGCTCAACCGGTTGGATTCGCCCGTCGGGCCGGGCAGGGATTGGGTCTGCACCGACGCGGGCGTACCCTGAACATCGGGAAGCTCGCTCATTGGGTGGTCCCAATGTTCGTCGGACTGCTGCCGGTCCGGGGCGCAGAACCGCGTCATGTAATTCGGCCCACCCGCCTTGGGGCCTGTGCCCGAAAGCCCCTCACCGCCAAATGGCTGAGATCCTACGATGGCGCCGATTTGGTTGCGGTTGACGTAGATATTGCCCGCATGCACCGCTTCGGTGATGTGTTGCACCCGGTCGTCAATACGTGTGTGCAAACCAAATGTCAGTCCGTACCCGGTTGCGTTAATGTCCGCGATCACCTGATCAATCTCAGATGCCTTGAAGCGAACGACATGCAGGACAGGGCCAAAAATCTCACGCTTCAGCGCGGAAATGCCGGGTATCTCAATAAGTGTTGGGGCGATGAATGTCCCTTCCGGCGGTATGGGCGTGTCCTTTAAAACGCGGCCTGCGGCGCGGGCATGGGCAACGTGATCTGCAATGCCCTGGCGCGCCGACTCGTCAACAACCGGTCCGCAATCGGTTGAGATCAACCAAGGATCTCCGACCTGTAGAGCCTGCATTGCACCGGTTAGCATTGTCAGCAAATCGTCGGCGATATCTTCCTGGACATAGAGACACCGCAAGGCAGAACACCGCTGCCCGGCAGATTGAAACGCGCTTTCGATGATAGACTGAACGGCCTGTTCGGGCAGGGCGGTACTGTCCACGATCATCGCGTTCAACCCGCCGGTCTCGGCGATCAGAGGCGTGCCGGGGCGCAGGTTGTCGGCCATGGCTGCGCGTATTTTCAACGCGGTCGCCGTCGATCCGGTAAACGCCACGCCGGATACACGCGGATCAGAGGTCAACGCCACACCAACGGACGGGCCGCCGGGCAATAATTGCAGCACGTCGCGGGGAACTCCGGCCTCGTGCAGCAATTGAACGGCCCGATGCGAGATCAGTGGCGTTTGCGGTGCGGGCTTGGCCAGAACTGCGTTGCCTGTGGCTAAGGCTGCTGAAATCTGGCCTGTGAAGATAGCGAGCGGGAAGTTCCATGGGCTGATGCAGGTGAAAACGCCTGCCGGTTCCGCATCGGGAATGTTCGCAGCGTAGTAGCGCAGGAAATCGACCGCCTCACGCAGTTCGGCAACGGCATCGGGCAGGGACTTACCTGCCTCGCGCGCGAGCAAGGCGAAAAGCTCGCCGAAATGAGCCTCATATAGATCGGCAGCAGTATTCAAGATACGCGACCGTTCTGCTGGTGGTGCCTGCCACGGTGCCGCGGAATTCAGGGCAAGCTCGACATCCTCGGCGCTGGCGGGGGCGATTGCTCCGGGGCGATCCTGCGGTTGGGCCGGATTGGTAACCGGTTGGTCCTGTTCCGGGCTTGCATCGCCGGACAACAGCGGCTGCGCATACCAGTGGTGCGCCCGGAATGCATCCCGCGCGGCGTCGATCTTGTCCAATGTCGGGGTGTGGTGAAGGTCGAAACCCTTCGAATTGACGCGTTCCGGTTGGAACAGGTTCGGTCCGGTTGGCAGCGGTCGTGCCTGATCCACAATGGTCAGGAACGGATCAGCGGCGACCTCTTCCGGCGGAACGTTCTCGTCCACGATTTGGTTAACGAATGACGAGTTTGCACCGTTCTCCAGCAGACGCCGCACCAGATAGGCCAGCAGGTCCCGATGCGCCCCGACCGGCGCATAGATCCGGCACCGTGTGTTGTTTTGGTCTTTGACAAGCTGGTGCAGGGTTTCTCCCATTCCATGCAGGCGCTGGAACTCGAATGGCTGGTCATCGGCCATATGAAGGATCGCACTGACCGTATGGGCGTTGTGGGTGGCAAATTGCGGGTAAATTCGATCGGTCAAACCCAGCAGTTTCCGCGCATTCGAGATGTAGGAAATGTCCGTGGCCGCCTTGCGGGTGAACACGGGAAAGCCATCGATGCCTTCAACCTGAGCTCGTTTGACCTCGGTATCCCAGTAGGCCCCTTTGACCAAACGAACCATCAGCTTTCGATCGTGACGCCCGGCCATGTCATACAGTGTGTCCAGCACGATCCCGGCGCGCGGGCCATAAGCCTGAACGACGATACCCAGGCCGCCCCAACCATCCAGGGCCGGTTCGGCCATCACCGCCTCAATCACCTGCAAAGACAAGGAGAGGCGATCTGCTTCTTCAGCGTCTACATTTAAGCCCATACCTGCTGCCTTGGCCAAAAGGGCCAAGGCCCGCAACCGGGGCACCAGTTCTTCCATGACTTCTGCTTCTTGCGCCAACTCATAGCGTGGATGGAGCGCCGACAGCTTGACGGAAATCCCCGGATTGGCCCGGATATCGTCGTGAATGCAGGCTTCGGCGATTGCAGCAATCGCCCGTGAGTAGGACAGGTGATAGCGGGCGGCATCGGCTTCGGTTCGCGCGGCCTCTCCTAGCATGTCGTAGGAATAGGTGTAGCCCTTAGCCTCCATGCCGCTGGCGCGGTCCAAGGCGGATTGGATGGTCTCGCCTAAGACAAACTGGCGACCCATTTCCTTCATCGCGCGCCCGACGGCCGTTCGGATTACGGGTTCGCCCAGCCGTTTGATCGCACCGCGCAAGACACCGACCGGAGAGGTCTTGTCTTCATCCAGCACCTTGCCTGTAAGCATCAGGGCCCATGTGGACGCATTGACCAGAGACGATGAGGATTGACCCAGATGCTTGCCCCAATCCGACGGGGCAATCTTGTCCTCGATCAGCGCGTCGATGGTGTCGGCATCGGGTACGCGCAGCAGCGCCTCGGCCAGACACATCAACGCGATGCCTTCGTCGGTGGACAGGCCGTATTCGGCCAGGAACACTTCCATCATACCGGGTGAGGTGCTGGACCTGATATCAAGCACCAATTGCGCCGCAGCCGCGCAGATCGCGGCGCGGTCGGCTTCGCTCAGATCAGCATTTGCGATCAACGCGTCAAGAATTCTCGACGGATCGGCATAGGTTTTGGCATCAATGCGGGCGCGCAGGCTGTGTGACATGTGTCCTCCGGTCTTTTGAGTAATATAGTGTCGATTTTTCGGGACGATTGCCTTAGTTTTGTCTTTGGTCAGGCGATCAGCCTGTTTTTTGAGGTTTTGGCGATGCAAAAAGACTTTCCGGGGCTGGATCGGTTTGACACATCAATTCTGGCGATTCTGGCCGAGGACGGCCGGATCCCCATCGCCGATCTCGCGCGGCGTATCGGGCTTTCGAAATCCCCAACTCAAGCACGTGTGAAGAGACTTGAGGCTGATGGCATCATTACCGGATATCGTGCCTTGCTGGACCCCATTCGCCTTGGTTTGGACCACGTAGCCTTTGTCGAAGTCCGATTGACTGACACGCGCGAGAGAGCTTTAGCCGATTTCAACGCGGCCGTTCGTAAAGTGCCTGAGATCGAACAAGCCCATATGATTGCGTCGAATTTTGACTATCTTCTGAAAATTCGCACCGGGTCTATGTCGGAATACCGCGCGGTTCTGGCCGAAAAGATCTCATCATTGCCGCATGTCGCCAGCACTTCAACCTTTGTCGCGATGGAGGCTGTGAAAGAGACCGGGATGTCTGGGGCCTTGGATGCGATGGGTTGACGAACACGTTGCACGCGTCACCATTGGCGCATGAAACGCTTTGCTTACGCCTCAATTTTCTATGCTGCGACCGTTTTTGCGGCCAATGCGCAAGACTGCCCTGTCGCGCCAGACCATTCCGCAGATGTATCGGCGGTTCTGGAACAGATACAAAGCGCTGAAACCGAACAGTCCGCTCGTGCACTGTCCGGTCAGTTATGGGAGTTCTGGACCGATGCCCCGGACGAAAGCGCGCAGGCCGTTCTGGACCGTGGCATGACACGTCGAAATGCATGGGACTTGCTGGGCGCGATTGAAGATTTTGACAAGCTGGTCGCGTACTGCCCGTCCTACGCCGAAGGGTACAACCAACGCGCATTCGCCCACTACCTGCTCCAGGATTTTCAATCCGCGCTGCCCGACTTGGACAAGGCAATCGAGTTGTCACCCAACCATGTTGCCGCGATCAGTGGCCGTGCGTTGACTTTGTTGGGGCTTCAACGCGTTGATGAAGCCCGCGAGGCGTTGTCTCAGGCATTGGAACTGAACCCTTGGCTATCGGAACGTCATCTCATGGCTCCGGGAGGACCGCTGGCCGTGCCGGGTGAGGATATCTGAAAAAAACGCCCCCGATCCGCAAGGCCGGGGGCGTTTTGATTATTAAGGTTTTAGCCGACCAGACCGTTATCGGTACGCTTGATTGCTATAACCGACGACCGTGGCGTGCCGCCGTCCGGCCAATTGCTGCCGGGGTGCTGAATGCCGACAAACATGGTGCGCAGATCGCTGGACCAGGCGAGACCGGTAACCTCACAGCCGTTCGGGCCGGTCATGAAGCGCGCGATCTCGCCGGTGATCGGGTCACCAACCAGCATCTGGTTGTTGCCGTTGCCTGCGAAGTCTCCTTCATTGTCGTCATTGCCGTCCGTCTGGATCCAGATCAACCCGGTCGAGTCTATCACCATGCCATCGGGCGAGTTGAACAGGTTCCCTTCATTCACGTTTGCCGAGCCGGCGCGATCGTCCGAGTGAACCGTCGGATTGCCCGCCATCACGTACAGGTCCCAATCGAACCCTTCGGCGGCGTGGTCGTCATTTGCGGGGCGCCAGCGCACGATCTGACCGTACTTGTTGGCCTCGCGCGGGTTGGGGGCGTTGACCGAGGTGTCATCTCCACCGGCGTTAGCCTTCACGCCGCGGTTCTTGTTGTTGGTCAGACAGCAATACGCTTCTACCGCAACAGGGCTGGATGCGACCCATTCAGGGCGGTCCATGGTCGTGCCGCCGGCCTTGGACGCGGCCATACGGGTAAAGACTGCGATATCGGCTTCGTCCATCCCGGTGGTTTCCGGTGTCAGAGCCAGCCATTCGCCCTTCATGTCGTCGTTGAACTTGGCGACGTAGAGCGTGCCGTCGTTCAGCAGGCCCTCGGTTTCACCTCCCGGTTGGTAGGTGCCGTTCGAAACAAACTTGTACAGGTACTCGCCCCGCTCATCGTCGCCCATGTAGACAACAACACGACCATCTGCGGCCAGAGTGACCTCGGCATTCTCGTGCTTGAAACGGCCCAGACCGGTGTGCTTGACCGGCGTGCTGTCGGGCTTGGTCGGGTCGATTTCGACGATCCAGCCCGCGCGGTGCGGCTCGTTCGGGTTTTTCGACGTATCGAAACGAGCATCGAACAGTTCATAGCCGTTCCAGCTTTCGGCCTTCACACCATAGCGCTTGAAGCCATCTGCAACCTTTTGGTCGTAAGTGGCGTTTTCATCGCTAGACCCGAAGTAGCCGTTAAAGTTCTCTTCGCAGGTCAGGTAGGTACCCCACGGAGTTTTACCCGCACCACAGTTGTTCATCGTACCTAGCGACGTGGTTCCGGTCGGATCAGCTTCAGTTTTCAGCAGGTCGTGACCTACGGCCGGGCCAACGATCTTCATCGGCGTATTGTGGTGGATACGACGGTTGAAAGGGCTGTCCTTGACGACCGACCAGCCATCGGGGCCTTCGGTGATTTCCATCACGGTGACACCTTGAATGTTCTGCAACTTCAAAACATCGTCGGCGTTGGCCGGAACACCTTCCTGCGCGGCGGGCAGGTTGATCTTGCGGTTCGGGTATTCGTGGTTGATCGCGATCAACTCGTGGCCCTGGAACGAGAATGTCTCCATCCCGTCGGTGTTTTCACCGAAGATGCGGTCCGATTTTTCAACTGGGCCACCATCGGTGATGTCATAGCCGTCGGCATCGGAAAACAGCGGGTCGCCCCAGCGCGTCATAACCTTCCACTCATAGCCTTCAGGTACGTGAACAGTGCCGTCAGTCTGTGCGGCAATCGGAGTAAAGGCAAAGCGCGAGGCCGTAACAGCGTGTGCTGCAGTTGAGCCCAGCAGGCCCGTGCCCATTGCGCCGGCACCCGAGCCAAAGGCCACTACGCCAGCCAGAAACCCACGGCGCGAGATGGCGTTTTCGACGACGCGATCAAAATCGTTTTCTTCGGGGCGGGGGAAATGCAGCTCGTCCCAATCGTCGGCGGACAGGGTGGTGTTATCAACGTCTTTCATGAATGGCTCCTGGCTGTCTTAGAGTAGTCGATGAAAGGCATGTAGGGCGACTTTGTGACATGTTCTTAACAACATTATTAATGACTTCATTTGGCCCTCAAGAAAAAGCAATCGGCTGGCGAAAGCATACCAAAGCTTTCTGCCAGCCGCGCTTGTTATCTTGGTAAAATGTTGTTGTGACGATCAGGTTGTGTGATCCCAGCAGTATGCCGGTTTAAGCCAGCCGCTGCCCTGCTTCGTCAAAGCGATAGGCCTTCTCGGATGCATATCCGAATCGCAACTCCTGACCTTCGGCGATGGCATGCTGGCCAAACAAACGGGCTGTGACGTCGTGGTCCTGAACTTTGGCTATCACATTGGTGTCCCCGCCCAACTTTTCCACATGGCTGACACGCGCGGCAAGCGGGCCGTCATCTGACAGGAACAGGTCCTCGGGGCGAATTCCGATCGTGTTCTGACCGCTTTCTTGAACTAACGCTTCAGGCAGGAAGTTCATGGAAGGTGAGCCCAGGAACCCGGCGACGAATTGATTTGCGGGGTTGTTGTACAGTTCCATCGGGCTACCGATCTGCTCGACCCGACCATCGCGCAAAACAACGATCTTGTCGGCCAACGTCATGGCTTCGGTCTGGTCATGGGTGACGTAGATCATCGATGCATCCAAAGCACGGTGCAGATTGGCGATCTCGATCCGAGTGTTCATTCGCAGGGCGGCGTCCAGATTGGACAGCGGCTCATCAAACAGGAACAGTTTAGGTTCACGCACAATGGCGCGCCCGATGGCGACGCGCTGGCGCTGGCCACCTGACAGCTCGGACGGGTAACGGTCCAAATAGGGTTCAAGGTTCAGCATCCGGCTGGCTTTGGCGACACGGCCTTCGATTTCCGATTTGGGCTGCTTTTCCTGCTTCAGCGCAAGGGTCATATTGCCCCGAACGCTGAGGTGAGGGTAGAGTGCATAGCTTTGGAAAACCATCGCGATCCCACGCTTGGATGGTGGCACCAGATTGACTTGCTGCCCGCCAATGTTGATCTCACCTGACGATGCATCCTCTAGCCCTGCAATCACGCGCAACAGGGTGGACTTGCCACAGCCCGACGGTCCGACAAAGACGACGAATTCGCCTTCTTCGACTTCCAGGGTGATGTCTTTCAGGACATGCACGTTGCCAAAGGACTTGTTCACATTGTTCAGCGTCAGGGCGGTCATGATGCGGGCTCCTCAAGGGAAACGGGCTGGCCGGTTCGGATACTTTGATCCGCAGCCAGACAAATGGCGAGCGATTGGACGGCGTCATTCATATGACGGGTCAGGTCGATATCTTCGGCGATGGCGCGCAGCATATAAGCCTGCTCAGCATCACAAAGGTCTTGATGGCCGGGTTCGTCCGGCATCTCGATCGTGTGGTCGCCTTGCGGTGTATGGACCAGCAAGCCGCCGACTTTGGTATGGCCGTCGATGTCGGCAGACGCACCCTTGTTTCCGTCGGTGATCGAGACCGACCCGTTGGGCGACACGATATCTTTCACGAAGAACGCTGTTTCCGACATCATCGGGCCCCATCCAGCCTCGTACCAGCCGACCGAGCCGTCGTCGAAGACCACCTGAAACTGGCCGTAATTGTACATGTCCGGTGCGATTTCATCCGACAGGCGCAGGCCCATACCATGCACTCGGAGGGGCTGCGCGTCAGTGATCTGGCACATCACGTCGACATAGTGCACGCCACAATCGACAATGGGCGAAGTGGTCTGCATCAGTGCCTTATGCGTTTCCCATTCCGCGCCCGACGACTGCTGGTTCAGGTTCAAACGGAACACGTAGGGCCCGCCAAGACTGCGCGCCTCATCGATCAGCCGCATCCAAGAGGGGTGATGGCGCAGGATATACCCAACCACCAGCTTACGATTCAGCCGGGTTGCTGTTTCGACCACACGCCGGGCATCGGCGACATTAGTGGCCAGCGGTTTTTCAACAAACACATGTGCGCCGGCCTCCATCGCCGCGCAGGCGAAATCCGCGTGGCTATCAGAGTAGGTGGCGACCACGACCAGATCGGGTTTCGTTTCAGCCAGCGCCGTGTCGAAATCGGAATAGGCCGGATAATCGGTGAGATGCGGGTGATCCACACGGCCAGACCGGTTCACCAAACCAACGATCTGCGCGTCGGGGCGGTGATGGTGCGCCAGCGCGTGGCTCAAACCCATATTGCCGAGACCTGCAACCAGAACGCGGGTCATTTGACTGCTCCGGATGTGATGCCGCGGATCAGCTGTCGCGAGAAGATGACATACAGGACAAGCACCGGCAGGATCGCCATCGACAGGGCTGACAGAACTGCGTTCCAGTCCGTCACGAACTGTCCGATGAACACTTGGCTGCCCAGCGTCAATGTCTTGGTCTCTTCAGCCGGAGCGAGGATCAGCGGGAACCAAAGGTCGTTCCAGATCGGGATCATGTTGAACACGGCCACGGTCGCCATCGCGGGCCTGACCAGAGGCAGAACAAGGCGGAAGAATATCGTGTATTCAGATAGTCCGTCGATACGCCCGGCATTCTTCAGGTCATCGCTGACTTGTCGCATGAATTCGGACAGGATGAATACGGCCAATGGTAATCCCTGGGCCGTGTATACAAGGATCAGCGCCCAGAGCGAGTTCACCAGCCCGGTCGCCACCATCATCTCAAGGATTGCCACGGTGCCGATGCGGATTGGGATCATGATCCCCAGCGCCAGATACAGCCCCATGATCAGGTTGCCCTTGAACTGGTATTCCGACAACGCATAGGCGGCCATCGCGCCAAAAAGCAGGATGAAGGACAGCGATGCCACGGTGACAATCATCGAGTTTTGGAAATACAGGAAGAAGTCCCCCTGCTTCATCACCGTCTCATAGCCGATCATCGAGAAGCTGTCCGCATTGGGCAGGGCCAGTGGTTCACGGAAGATCGCGCGGCGGGATTTGAAGCTGTTGATCAGGATCACAAAGACCGGAAACAGCGCGATCAGCGTGTACAGGATCAGCGCGCCGTGCATCGCGACCATGTTGAGGGGGGTATGACGTGCTTTGTTCATCGCGTGGCCCTCACAATTGATACCGGCGCATCCGGGTCTGGATGCCGAACAGGTAGATGCAGACTCCCACAAGGATGATGGCGAACATCGCCCCGGCGATAGCCGAACCCATATGCGGGTCACCCAGTTGCAGCTGGAAGCCAAAGAATGTGCGGTACATGAAGGTACCAAGAATATCGGTCGAGAAATCCGGCCCCGCCAGCGCGCCTTGTGACGCGTAGATCAGATCGAAAGCGTTGAAATTCCCCACGAAGGTCAAGATCGAGATGATCCCGATCGAGGGCAGGATCAGCGGCAGTTTGATCTTCCAGAAGGCCGCAGTTCCGGTGATCCCGTCGATCTCTCCAGCCTCAAGGATTTCTTCCGGAATGGTCAACAAGGCGGCGTAGATCAACATCATCGGGATGCCGACAAACTGCCAGACCGAAATCAGCGCCAGTGTGGTCAAGGCGTATTCCTCTTTCCCCAGCCATGGGGCGAACAGCGACTTGAGCCCGACGGCATCCAGCATCGACGGCGCAATGCCCCAGATCGGCGAGAGGATCAGTTTCCACGCGAACCCGACAATCACAAAGCTCAGGATCGTGGGAATGAAGATCGCCGACCGATACAAGGCCGCAAACCTCAGGCGCGGGTGGCTGAGCAGGGCGGCCAAGGCGATCCCGATCGGGTTTTGAACCAGCATGTGGATCAGGAAGAACCAGAAGTTATTGCCCAAGGCGTTCCAGAACTGTTCGGACCAGATCGGATCAAAGAACAGGGTTTGAAAGTTCTGCAATCCAACGAAAACGCGGCTTTGGTCAATCTCGGTGTAGAGCGCCAGACGCAGCGTGTTGAACAGCGGGAAGATCATCACCGCCGTGTAAACAAGAACGGCCGGTGCAAGAAACACAAGGATATGCCAGCGGAAGCGGGGGCGGTTCATGGGACTGCTTTCAATGGGGTGTCGGGGATACCCGGGCGATCACCGCCGCCCGGGTATATGTCAGATCAGCGCTTACTGGTGCGGAGCGTACCAGGAGGACAGACCTTTTTGCAGGTCGGCGCCCAGTTCTTCGGGGCTGTTGGCACCCTTGATGGCGGCAACGGATGCGCCCCAGGTCTCGTTCTCAAGGTTCGGCGTGCCGCGCGACAGGATCTGATATGTTGAACGGATGGTCGATTCACACTCGTCGCGCCATCCGACGAACTCCTTGGCCAACGGATCTGCCAGCTCGACCGGAGTGTTGGACAGCGGGAAGAAACCCGGGACGGCGTTGCCAAAGATTTCGGCAAACTCGGGGCTTGCGACCCACGCGAGGAAGGTCTCAGCGGCCTCGGGGTGCTCGGAAGCAGCATTCATGCCGATGCCGATATCCGTGTGGTCAGAGATATAGCAGGTGTCGCCCGCGTTTTGGACCGGCGGCTTGAACGCGCCCATCTCAAAGTCGGCTTGTGTGTTGAAGCCAGCGATTTCCCACGATCCGGCAGGGTAGATGGCGGCCCGGCCCAGAGTGAAGATATTCTGGCTGTCGGGATAGGTCTGTGCCTCATATCCGTCGCCCAGATACTGTCCCCAGCGCGCCAACGTGGCATAAGGGGCAGTCCAGGCTTCATCTGTCAGTTTCTGCTCGCCCGCGATCAGGGCCTGACGACCTTCTTCGCCCTTCCAATAGTTTGGGCCGATGTTGTTGTAGCCCATTGTGGCGGCTTCCCACTGATCGTTGGTGCCCATCGCCATCGGAATGTAGGTGCCGTCTTCCTTGATCTTGTCGAGTGCAGCAAAGAACTCGTCTTCGGTGGTAGGCACGTCGATGCCCAGCTCAGCAAACGCATCCTTGTTGTAAATGAAGCCGTGGATCACCGACGCCATCGGAACACAGAAGCTGGCCGAGCCGTCATCCGTCTGCCATGCCGATTTTGCCACGTCCGAAAAGTTGCTCATCGCGTCGACCGAGGACAGATCGGTCAGGTGCCCGGCCTCATACAGTGCCAGCGACGCATCAAACGGACGGCACGTGATAAGATCACCGGCCGAACCCGCATCCAGTTTCGAGTTCAGCACGGCGTTGTATTCCGCCGGAGCTGATGGGGTGAACTGCAGTTTGATCCCAGGGTGTTTGGCTTCGAACGCCGGGATGATCTGTTCCTGCCACAAGGTCAGGTCGTCATTGCGCCAGCTTTCGATGATCAGCGTGACGTCCTCGGCATAGGCGCTTGAAGCCATCAGGGTCGTGCCCAGTAAGGCCAGTTTCAGGCTATTGCGTTTCATTCGTGTTCTCCCAGTTGGTTAGCAGTTATTTATCTTGTTCCAGTGCGGAATTCAGAACCCCGCCGCTTGCGTCCAGAACGGCCGAGGCATCTTTGGGTGATATGCCACGTGCAGCGACTAGCACCGCCGGCTTCACGTCTCCGTTCGCGGCGTCCAGCGCGAGTTTTGCTTTTTTTGTATCAACTTTGGCGATCCGCGCGACGATCCCCGTCGCCCGCGCGCGCAACTTGTCGTTGTCGGCGCGCAGGTTGACCATCATGCCGCCGTGAACATGGCCAAGTTGCAGTGCCATGAGAGACGACAGCATGTTCAGAGCGATTTTCTGAGCTGTTCCAGCACCCATACGCGTCGAGCCCGAGATTAATTCCGGCGGCGTTGCCAAAAGAATCGGAATATCCGCGCTTTCCAGCAAAGGGCTGCCTGCGTTATTGGCAATTCCGATAACCGTTGCGCCCTGTGACTGTGCCAAATTGCTGGCGGTCAGGGTGTATGGCGTCGATCCGCTTGCGGACACTGCGATGATCGTATCCGTCGGTTGCAATGTCGAAAGCGCGTCCGCTAGTCCGTCGGCTTCGTCTTCTGCGCCTCCGGGCATTTCGACACCGGTAGGCAGGCCGCCTGCCATATGTATACGGAGTTGGTTTGCGGGAATTGAGAAGGTACCGCCCAGCTCTTGCGCGTCGGCAGCGGCCATCAACCCGGACGAGCCTGCGGCCACATAGTGCAGCACGCCGCCGGCGCGGATGGTCTGCGCCATGGCGTTGCCGCCCCGCGCGATCGCGTCCAATGCGCCACGCGCTGAGGCCGCGGCTGCAATCTGCCCCTCAACCAGCGCCCGAGCAGAGGCGACAGGGTCTTGTGGGTCCAGCTTGTTGGCGTCTGGATGCAGTTGTTCGGTCGGCGGCAGCGTCAAAAGAATCCCCCTTTGCGGTTCCCAATACAATACCTATTCAATACCACTTGTCCATAATTTTATTTTTCCAGTGGAAATCAACGTATTCTGTATCAAAACAGAGAAAAGCTACGGAAATCGGCCTATTTTTGCCTTCCTAAATTCAAATAGGTATTATAATGGTATTGTCATGACTGAGTCTCTGAGCAATGCTGTACTGGCCATAGATGGTGGCGGAACCCGATGTCGGGTTGCATGTGAAGTCGATGGTATTGTCCATTCTGTTGAAACCGGGGCTGCCAATGTCTCGACAGATTTCGATGCGTCCGTTCTGCAGATGAAATCGGGGATCACCCAGATCGCGCAAACGCTTGCTTTAGATGTTCAGGACCTGACTCAGTTGCCCGCCTTTGTTGGATTGGCTGGCGTCACAGATGACCATATTGCCCGTCGCGTGCAGAGCGCGCTGGGCCTAACGCGGGCACGCGTTTCCGATGATCGACCAGCCGCGCTGCGGGGCGCGCTCGCGTCTCAGGACGGCTTGATCGCCCATTGTGGCACGGGGTCCTTTGTTGCTTCGCAGAAGGATCGGGTGATGCGGTTTGCCGGGGGGTGGGGGCCAGTATTGGGGGATGAGGCATCTGCGCAATGGGTTGGTCGTTTTGCATTGGCAGAAGCATTGAATTCCATGGATGGAATTCAGGTCACTAGCGATCTTACGCAGAAATTGCTGGATGATTTTGGCGGTAGTGCAGGGATCGTCGAATTTGCCGGGCGGGCGACGCCGACAGAGTTCGGCGCGTTGGCCCCGATGGTTACCACTGCAGCAGTTTCCGGAGACGACGTCGCCAGAAAAATTATGCAGGCCGGTGCTACTTACATCGCCGATATGGCGGCACGTCTCGGATGGCAGCCAGAAGTCGCGATCTGCCTGACCGGCGGTATCTCTCCGCACTATGCGCACTATCTGCCTGCTGTCATGCAGTCAGAGATACGCCCTCCATCGGGCGAGCCGTTGGCCGGGGCACTGGCTTTGGCGAAGGAGGTCCCGCATGAGCATTGCTGAATTCCTACGCTCTGATCTTTGGCTGACCTCGGAAAATGGTCCCCGCTACGTGCAGTTGCGGCGCAGGTTGCAAGAGGGGATCGATACGGGCGTCCTTGCGCCGAACTCATCGCTGCCATCCGAACGGGAACTGGTGGAAATTACTGAGTTGTCCCGCGTAACCGTGCGCAAGGCGATTCAGGAGCTGGTGCAGGAAGGTGTGATCGAGCAGCGCCAAGGGTCAGGGTCCTTCATTCGGGAACGTGTTCAAAGGGTTGAACAATCGCTGAAACACCTGACCTCGTTCACCGAAGATATGTCGAGCCGAGGAATGGAGACAACTTCAAAGTGGTTGGAGCGCGGAGTATTTGCGCCAACCCCGGAAGAGGTCACTGCGCTGAATCTGTCAGAGGGTGAGCAGATATCCCGCATTTACCGCCTGCGCGAGGCGGACGGGCGTCCCTTGGCGCTGGAACGTGCTGCGCTGCCGCTGGATATTCTACCGAACCCGATCGAAGTCACGACGTCTCTGTACGAAGTGCTTGATGGTCTGGGCTGCCGCCCGGTGCGCGCGGTGCAAAAGATATCGGCTCTGAATCTAGCCGCGCGAGAGGCCGAACTGCTGGAGGTGCCCGAAGGTGCGGCGGGGCTGAACATCGAGCGTATCTCATTTTTGAAAAACGGGCGGGTCGCAGAGATGACGCGGTCGCTCTATCGCGGCGACGCTTATGACTTTGTCGCTGAATTGCGCCTATAACCGGAAGGACCGGGATCAAATGTCCGAAAAGAACTCGAAAATGCGTCAGGAAATTCTGGAGATCCCTGATGCCGTCGACAGATTGCTCAGCACGGGGGCAGACAATATCCGAGCAGCTGCGCAAAGCGTAAGGGACACGGATCCACGTTTTTTGATCTCGGTCGCCCGGGGATCATCCGACCATGCCTGCAGCTATCTGAAATATGCCAGTGAACTGCTTCTTGGATTACCGGTTGCCTCAGTAGGGCCATCCGTCAGTTCGATTTACGGGGTGGATCTCAGGGCAAAAGGATCTGTCTGCCTGTCCATCTCGCAATCCGGCCAAAGCCCGGATATCGTTGGCCTGACAGGGTCTTTGCGAAACTCTGGCGCACTGACAATTGCGGTGACCAACAACTCGGAATCGCGCCTGGCCGACGTGGCGGATGCAGTTCTGCCATTGCACGCGGGGCCGGAACTGAGCGTCGCAGCAACCAAGACATTTGTGACCTCGTTGGTGTCCGGTCTATGGTTGCTGGCCGAGGTCAAAGAGGATGCTGAATTGATCGGGGCGATCCAATCCTTGCCCGAATACCTGGCGCGAGCGGCCCAATGCGATTGGTCGGCTGCAGCCGAAACAATCACCGGGCGGTCTTTGTTTACGCTTGGTCGGGGGCCTTCTTATGCGATCTCTGACGAAGCTGCATTGAAGATCAAAGAGACATGCCAAATCCATGCCGAAAGCTATTCAGCGGCCGAAGTGCTGCATGGCCCGGTGTCGATTGTCGAAGAAGGGTTTCCGGTGATTTCGTTCGCGGCCAATGATGCAGCCGAACAGGCGACTGCCGATGCGGCTGATGCCTTGGCCGAAAAAGGTGCTGCGGTTTTTGCGACGACCACCAAAGTAACGCGCGCGCAGGCTCTGCCAGTGGTTCGAACGGATCATTGGATCACCGACCCAATAACGGCGATTACGTCTTTCTACAGCATGGTAGAGGCCGTCGCCAGTGCGCGGGGGATCGACCCGGATGCACCGCGGCACCTTAAAAAAGTGACCGAGACGGTATGATAGAACGCAAGGTGATTTTTCGAAACGGGCCAATCTTTGACGGCAGCCGATTGTTACACGACCACGCGATTGTTTTTCGCGAGGGGCGGGTTGCTGAAGTTTTCCCTGACGCTGAGGTGACCGAAGAAAAGGACGTTGTAGATCTGAACGGCGATATCCTCAGCCCCGGTTTTGTGGATCTGCAGGTCAATGGCGGCGATGGCGTTATGTTCAACGATGATCCGTCGGTCGAAACGATCCGCAGAATTGCCGGCGCCCATCGCCGATTGGGGGTGATTTCGCTGCTGCCCACTCTGATCACCGACGAACCCGCCAAAACCCGCGCAGCAATAGATGCGACGATCGAGGCAGTGCGAGCAAAAGTGCCGGGCGTCGCAGGGCTGCATTTGGAAGGGCCGCATTTGTCGGTCGCGCGGAAAGGGGCGCACGACGGTAATTTGATACGGCCGATGGAACCATCGGATCTGGACACGCTGATAGAAGCGGCTAATGCACTTCCCTGCCTGAAGGTAACTGTCGCCCCCGAGGGTGTGTCCGAGAAGCAAGTCCGCGCCATGAGCGACGCTGGTATCCTTGTCTCGCTCGGGCACAGCGATGCGGATTTTGCGACTTGCCAGCGGTATGCTGCCGCCGGTGCGCGTTGCGTAACCCATCTGTTCAACGCGATGAGCCAATTGGGCAATCGTGAACCCGGCCTCGTCGGCGCGGCGCTGGCCAGCGGAACGCTGTCTGCAGGGTTGATTGCCGATGGTGTCCATGTGCACCCCGCCGCGATGCGCGCTGCCTGGGCTGCGAAAACTGCGCCGGGTCAAATCTTTCTGGTCAGCGATGCGATGGCTGTGGCCGGTACGGATCAAACCGAATTCACCCTTGAAGGTCGCAAAATCACGCGAACCGAAGGCAGGTTGACACTGGCGGACGGAACGCTGGCCGGCGCGGACCTGGACCTGACGACCGCCGTTGGTGTGCTGGTCAACCAAGTCGGTGTGCCGTTGCAGGACGCACTGGCGGCGGCCACTTCTTATCCGGCTCAGCTGATCGGGTTGGCCCCGCCAACGGTCTTAGAATACGGTTCGGTGATCCGGATATCTGCCGATTTCAGCCGTTGCGAATGGCTGCCCGCACAATCTCGAGTTTGTCTTTAACTGCCAGAACGACTGGCTGCGGGATGCGGTATACCGCCTGTCAATTTTTGTCGACGAATTTGAAATCTGGCTTCGAACGGCGCTTGACGACATCTGACGCATCGCTTAAACCGACCAGCGCTGAGCGGGCGTCGTATACTGGCTATTACCTCAGCCTTCCAAGCTGATGAAGCGGGTTCGATTCCCGCCGCCCGCTCCAAATCAGCCCTAAAATTCTGCGTCAAATAGCCCTTTTATGTTTGGTCATATATTGTGGTTCTTGACCCGGCTTGCCGTGGCCGCCAAGAAGCGAACACTTAAGTGCGAAAAAGACGTAAGGGCCAATTATGGCAAACTCTGCCTCAGCCACGCCTAAGGGCAAACCTGCACCCGGTGCCACGGAAGAGCGTGCTGGATCGCGGAAGATAGGCGTTCTGTCGTCTCTTTGGCCATTTATGAAGCCGTATCGGGCCCTGATGACGGGGGCGATACTGGCACTGGTGTTGACAGCCAGCATGACGCTAACTCTGCCACTTGCGGTACGCCGCGTAGTCGACAATTTCCGAATTGAAGATGGTGAGCTGCTGGATTGGTACTTTCTGGCGGCGCTGGGCATTGCCGCGATTTTGGCAGTGGGAACAGGCATCCGCTATGCGTTGGTCACCCGGTTGGGTGAGCGCGTTGTGGCCGATATCCGCAAGGCCGTGTTTAACCGCGTTATCGGGATGAGCCCCGAGTTCTATGAACGGGTCATGACCGGAGAGGTTCTCAGCCGTATCACCACGGACACGACCTTGATTCAGTCTGTGCTGGGATCGTCCGTATCCATTGCCTTGCGCAATATGCTTTTGTTCGCGGGCGGTTTGGTTCTAATGCTGCTGACTTCGGCCAAGCTAACGGGTTTGGTGCTTTTGCTGATCCCGGTGGTGGTGGTGCCGATACTTGTTCTGGGGCGTCGTCTGCGGGTCCTCAGCCGCGAAAATCAGGACTGGATCGCGGCCTCGTCGGGTAACGCAGGCGAGGCACTGAGCGCGGTGCAAACCGTTCAGGCCTTTACGCATGAAAAAGCCAGCCGGAAGCAATTCGGCGATATGACAGAAACCTCTTATGCGGTTTCTCTTCGGCGTATTCAGACGCGCGCCGTGATGACGGTAATCGTTATCTTCCTTGTATTTTCGGGCATCGTCGGCGTGTTGTGGATGGGGGCAAACGACGTTCGCAACGGCGTGATGACCGAAGGTGTTCTGATCCAGTTCGTGATCTACTCAATCATCATGGCCGGCTCTGTCGCCGCCCTCTCTGAGATTTGGAGCGAGCTGCAACGTGCCGCCGGCGCGACCGAGCGTCTGGTGGAATTGCTGAATGCGCAGGATACCGTGATTGATCCGGACAAGGCAGCGTCGCTGCCTACACCTGTTCGGGGCGAGATCCGTTTTGAGGATGTGATCTTCCACTATCCGGCCCGTCCGGATGTTGTGGCACTGGACCATCTGACCCTGTCGATCCAACCGGGTGAAACCGTGGCTTTCGTTGGTCCATCGGGTGCAGGCAAAACCACAGTGATTCAAATGATCCAGCGGTTCTACGATCCGGATGCAGGTCATGTCAGTCTGGACGGCGTTGACCTGCGTGACCTCGACCGATCCGATTTCCGGCAGCACATGGCATTGGTGCCCCAGGACCCGATCATCTTTGCAGCCTCGGCCCGCGAGAATATTCGGTTCGGGCGTCTGAACGCCTCGGATGCCGAGGTTGAGGCCGCCGCGCGTGCAGCTGCGGCACATGAGTTCATCTCGAAACTGCCCGAAGGCTATGACAGCTTTGTCGGGGAACGCGGCGTTATGCTGTCGGGCGGTCAGAAACAACGCATAGCGATTGCCCGCGCGATCTTGCGTGATGCTCCGGTTCTGCTGCTGGACGAGGCGACTTCGGCCTTGGATGCCGAAAGCGAACGCGCGGTTCAGGGCGCGGTTGACCAGATGCGCGCCGGGCGCACCACACTGATCGTGGCCCACCGTCTGGCGACGGTCAAAAAGGCGGATCGGATCGTTGTGATGGAAGCCGGTCAGATCGTGGCCCAAGGCACGCACGAGGATCTGGTCGTTCAGGATGGCTTGTATGCTCGCCTGGCGCGCCTGCAATTCACCGACGGAGTTGCGGCAGAATAGCCTGACGTCGGGGAAGTCAGTTTTACGCCGCTGCGTAATTCTACAAATTTGGGCGTGGCCCCTCTAACCCGTCGCTTGCACCTGCGGGGTTTTGCTTCCATCTTGTTTTGGAAAAAACCGCGCAAGACGCGGGAGAAAAACAGGGAGGAGTCACATGGCCTTTGTGGGTTTGGAAGACAAGGCGAGAATGGAGCAGGAAATGTCGTGGGGGGATCGGGATGTTCCGGTCACTTTCCACCAGTTGCTGTCACGCACAGCAGGCAAATTTCCGAACAGTGATGCGGTCAGCTTTCAGCTCATGTCTGGTCCGACAGACAAGGCCGAGACTCTGACGTGGTCGCAACTGCTTGGCAAAGTCAATCAGGCAGCGAACCTGTTCCGGTCTTTGGGTGTCGGTGAGAAAGACGTGGTGGCATATGTGCTGCCCAACTGCAACGAAACGCTGGTCACCATGATGGGCGGTGCAGTCGCAGGGATCGTGAACCCGATCAACCCGCTACTAGAGCCCGAGCAGATCGCCGCAATCCTGCGCGAAACCGGTGCCAAAGTGGTTGTGACGTTGAAGTCCTTCCCCAAAACGGATGTGGCGCAAAAGGTCGAAGAGGCGGTGCGCCACGCGCCCAACGTCAAAACCATTCTCGAGATTGACCTCAACCGCTATCTGACGCCGCCAAAATCCTGGCTGGTGCCGTTCCTGCGTCCAAAGATGGGCGACAAGGAAAAACTGGCCCATGCGGATTACAAGAACTTCAATAAAGAACTGGCCAAGCAGCCAACGACACTGGCTTTCGAAGACAGCAAGGAAGATCGCGTTGCCTGCTATTTCCACACCGGCGGCACAACGGGCATGCCGAAGGTCGCGCAGCACAAATACTCGGGCCTTATCTACAACGGCTGGCTGGGGAACACTCTGTTGTTCTCGGACGAGGACGTGATCATGTGCCCGCTGCCCATGTTCCACGTTTTTGCCGTGCACGTGATCATGATGGCTGCTGTGTCGTCGGGCGCCCATGTGGTCTTCCCAACGCCTGCGGGATATCGCGGCGACGGTGTTTTCGACAATTTCTGGAAATTGATTGAGCGCTGGAAAGTAACGTTCATCATCACCGTACCTACAGCGATTGCTGCCAAGATGCAGCGCCCCGTAGATGCGGACATCTCAAGCGTAAAGACGGCGTTCTCAGGTTCAGCGCCTTTGCCCGTCGAACTGTTCCGCAGGTTCGAAGAAGCGACCGGTGTGACCATCGTAGAAGGCTATGGGCTAACCGAAGCCACCTGTCTGGTGTCCTGCAACCCGGTGGACGGGGAAAAGAAGATTGGCTCGATCGGTATTCCGTTCCCCTATACAGATGTGAAAATCCTGCAGGATGGTCCGGACGGACCAAAGGAATGCGCCGCAGATGAAATTGGTGAGATTTGCATTTCGAATCCCGGTGTCTTTGCGGGCAATACCTATACCGAGGCGGACAAGAACGTAGGTCTTTACCACTTCGACAAATACCTGCGCACAGGTGATCTGGGACGTTTTGACGGGGACGGCTACCTGTGGATCACAGGTCGTGCCAAGGACCTGATCATTCGCGGCGGTCACAACATTGACCCGGCCGAGATCGAAGAAGCTCTGCTGGGGCACGATGCTGTCGCGTTTGCCGGTGCCATCGGGCAGCCTGACGCCTATTCGGGCGAGGTGCCTTGCGCCTTTGTCGAATTGGTCGATGGAGCCTCGGTCACCGAGAAAGAGCTGATGGAGTATTGCAATGTGCATGTCCATGAACGCGCGGCACAACCCAAGCACATGACCATTCTGGACGAGCTGCCTAAAACTGCGGTCGGTAAGGTCTTTAAGCCCGAACTTCGCAAACAGGCGATCACGCGTATCTATAACGGCGCGTTGGAAGAGGCTGGTCTTGAGGCACGGGTCATTTCGGTCATCGACGATAAGAAACGCGGACTCGTTGCGCAGCTTGACGCGAAGGGTTCCGCAGAGGACGATGTCAGCAAAGTGCTGGGATCGTTCACCCGGCCGTGGGAGTGGGCTGCCTGACCGGGAGGAAACATGGATTATGAACGTCTGATTGATGAAGAGACTTGGGCGTTCATAAAACGAACGGCTGAAAGCTATCCCGATGATGCGGTCGAACAGTCGATCCAGGATCAACGCCGGGTGTACGACACGATGTGTCGCGACTTTCGCCAACCCCGCCCGCAGGGGGTCGAGACTGAGGACAGGCAGGCATTTGGCGTGCCTGTCCGGGTCTACAACGCGGGTCAGCCGACGCGAACTGTCACTTATTTTCATGGTGGCGGATTTGTTGTTGGAGGTCTGGACAGCCACGATGATGTTTGCGCCGAGATCTGCGCGCAGACCGGATATCGGGTTGTGGCCGTGGACTACCGTCTGTGTCCCGAACATGTCCACCCGGCGCAGTTTCAAGACAGCTGGAATGCGACAAACTGGGTGGCGCAGGAATTCGGCGACCCGATTGTCCTTGCGGGTGACAGTGCCGGTGGCAACCTGGCGGCCGCAGTCGCCCAATACGGACGAGGTAAGTTGGACCATGTGCTGGGTCAGGTCCTGATCTACCCCGGTTTGGGTGGTGACAGCACGAAAGGGTCGTATATAGAGCACGCCCACGCGCCGCTTTTGACGCTGGATGAGATTCAGTTCTACGAAAAAGTGCGTTGTGGTGGTGATATCCCGCAAGATGATCCGACCTTCGCGCCGCTTCACGACACAGATTTCTCGGGTCTTCCGCCGACCGTGGTGGTGACTGCAGATTGTGATCCGCTGCGGGATGATGGTGGCGCTTATTGCGACAAGATTTCCGCCGCCGGAGGGCATGCGCATTGGATCAACGAGCCGGGCCTCGTTCACGGTTATCTGCGCGCGCGAACCAGTGTTAAGCGCGCGGCAGACAGTTTTGAGAGGATTTCGGTCGCGATCGAGGCGTTGGGTCAGCAGATCTGGCCCTACGACTGATCTCTCACTGCAGGAACGGTTTCGCCTTCATCGTTTCGGCAATGGGCGCACCCATTCGGTTCAGGATCGTGGGCGCTAGTTGCAGTTGGTCGATCACCGTGTCGACCTCGGGGCCTTCCGCGTCGCCAAAGTAGTACAGTGCCGTTTCCTGTTGCAGTGGGCTGCGCCCGCCGTGGTGCCCCCGCTCATCCTGTCCGTGATCAGCGGTCACAATCACGTCGTACCCCAGTTGCCGCCAACGCGGGATGAAAGGGGCCAGCATCTCGTCTGCGACGAAACAGGCGTGGTCCATCTCTTCGCAATCATGGTAGAAACGGTGCCCCATACTGTCCAATGTGCAGGCATGCAGCAGGCCGTAATCCAGCCCATGACGCAGGCAAAGGTTGGTCAGAGTGGCATAGAGATCTACGTCAGACGGGGTCATCTGATTGGCTTTTCCATAGCCGGTCATCGTGTGAAAGCGGCCGTGGTTGATCGTTTTGCTCTCAGGCTCATCATATTCGATGTCGCGGGCGTAATCGAACGGGTGGCGGTTGAAGAACTGCGACCAATAGCTGTGGGTGACAGCTCCGGTTACGCCGCCAGCTTCACGGACCTGGCTGAAGACGTCCTTATGGCCTAAGCGAAAGACATTACCGTTGCCGGTACAGCCATGCTCCTGTGGTGTGACACCAGTGTGGATCGAGGCATAGCAGCTGGCGGATGTGGACGGCAGAACAGCACGCAGTTTCCACACGCGCGCCTCACCGCTGTCGACCCAACCTTCAAGGTTACCGAACAACCGTCGGAAATTGCGCCACGGAACACCGTCCAGGATGATAAGGAGTAGTTTGCGGTCCATGTCTTTGGCCTTTTGAATAAATATTTCTGGCGACCCTAGGGGATTCGCGATCAGGGGTCTGCCCGTTCGCGCCCCCAATAGCAAAATCCCGACACCTGTCATCGAACAAGGCGTCGGGATTTCAATTTTTCACTTATCTGTCACGGAAAGGGCAGGGGTCAGTTTCCGGCGCTTTCCATTTTGCGGTGGGCAACGACCTCTTCCAGCCAACCCAGATGCATCTCGGGGACGGAACTGAGCAGCAGGTCGGTATAGTCGTCGAACGGCGGGCTCAGCACCTCGCTTTTCGACCCATAGCGAACCACGCGACCCTGATACATCACCGCGATACTATCGCTGATCGCGCGCACCGTCGCCAGATCGTGGGTGATGAACAGGTACGCCACATCCTCGATCTTCTGAAGGTCCAGCAGCAGTTTCAGGATGCCGTCCGCAACCAGTGGATCAAGTGCCGAGGTGACTTCGTCACAGATGATCATCTTGGGCTTGGCCGCCAGTGACCGCGCGATACAGACACGCTGTTTCTGACCACCTGACAGTTCCGCCGGATAGCGGTCCATGTACTTTTCGCCCAGTTCGATCTCATCCAACAGTTCGACGATCCGCTTGCGTTTTTCGGCACCGCGCATGTTGAAGTAGAACTCCAGCGGGCGTCCGATGATCGTACCAACCGTCTGGCGTGGGTTCATTGCCACGTCAGCCATCTGGTAGATCATCTGCAGCTCGCGCAGGTCTTCACGGCTGCGGCCCTTCAGATCGCCACTAAGCTTGCGGCCAGCAAAGGTGATTTCACCATCGCGCGGCGGCAGTAAGCCTGTGATCACCCGCGCCAGTGTCGACTTGCCCGAGCCGGATTCTCCGACGACGGCCAGTGTCTGCCCCGGGTGAAGTTCGACATTGACGTTGTGTAGCACGTCGAAATTCAAACCCTTGTAGCGCGCGGTAATACCTTCGACGCTCAATACCGATTCCGGTGTGGGTTTTTTCTCTTCGTGCTCGATCGAGCGGACCGAAACCAGCGCCTTGGTATACTCTTCCTGCGGGTTGTTGATGATCTGGTCGGTATTGCCATACTCGACCGTATTGCCCATCCGCAGAACCATGATGTCATCACTGACCTGAGCGACAACGGCGAGGTCATGCGTGATGTAGAGCGCAGCAACGCCAGTATCGCGAATGGCCTCTTTGATCGCCATCAGAACATCGATCTGAGTGGTCACATCCAGTGCTGTGGTCGGTTCATCAAACACTACCAGATCAGGCTCGGGGCACAGCGCCAGCGCCGTCATGCAACGCTGTAGCTGACCGCCCGAGACCTGGTGAGGATAACGATCACCGATATTGTCCGGATCGGGCAGCCCTAGCTTGGCGAACAGTTCCCGCGCACGGCCTTCGGCCTCTTTGCGTGAAAACTTCTTATGTTCGACCGCAGCTTCGACCACCTGGTCCATGATCTTCTTCGCCGGGTTAAACGACGCAGCCGCGGATTGCGAGACATAGGCAACTTCGCCCCCACGCAGATTGCGGATATCGCTATGCGGGGATTTCAAAATGTCGCGCCCGTTGACCCAGACTTCACCACCGGTCAGTTCGACTCCACCGCGGCCATAAGCCATGGACGCCAGACCGATGGTCGATTTACCGGCACCGGATTCACCGATCAGCCCCAACACCTTGCCGCGTTCGAGGTCAAAGTTGACCCCGTGCACGATTTCGATGTCATGGGGTTTTTCACCCGGCGGATAGACGGTCGCGCCGATCTTGAGGTTGCGGACCTTGAGAAGGGTATCACTCATCCCCGGCCTCCTTTCAGCGATGTGGTACGGTTCAGAACCCAGTCAGCTACAAGGTTGACCGAGATGGCGAGCGTCGCGATGGCGACAGCGGGGTATAGGGCCGCGCCGATGCCATAGACGATCCCGTCCTTGTTTTCCTTCACGATGCCGCCCCAGTCCGCCAGCGGTGGCTGGACGCCCAGACCCAGGAACGACAGGGTCGAGATGAACAGAACCATAAAGATGAACCGCAGCCCGAATTCAGCCACCAGAGGCGACAGAGCGTTTGGCAGGATTTCCCGGAAGATGATCCAGCGCCGGCCTTCACCGCGCAGCTTTGCGGCTTCGACATAGTCCATCACGTTGATGTCCACGGCGACCGATCGAGACAGTCGGTAAGGACGTGTGGCGTCCAACAGCCCCATCACAAGGATCAGGATCGGAACGGTAACCGGAACAATCGCCAGGATAACCAGTGCCAGGATCAGCGTTGGGATCGACATGATCAGGTCAACCGTCCGGCTCAGCGCCTGGTCAGCCCAACCACCCAGAACCGCAGCCAAAAGGCCCAGCGAGGTGCCAGTGATAAAGCTGAGGATCGTAGCCATCGCAGCGATAAAGATGGTCGTGCGACCACCATAGATCATACGTGTCAGCAGATCGCGCCCGATATTGTCCGTGCCCAGCAGATGCTCGGCGCTTGACGGTTCCCACACATCACCGACCACTTCGGCCATTCCGTAAGGGGCGATCAGTGGGGCTGCGATCGCTATGAAAAAGTACAGTCCGGTGAAAAACAGACCGACGGCGGCCGAAATAGGAATGTTCTTCATCATTTCGGATGCCTCAGTCTTGGGTTGGCAAGGATAGACACAATATCGGCAACCATGTTGAGCCCGATATAGACCGCGGCAAAGACGACGCCGCAGGCCAGAACGACTGGCACGTCACGCTTGGTCACCGAATCCACCAGATATTGCCCCATGCCGGGATATACGAACACCACTTCGACAACGACGACGCCCACAACCAGATAGGCCAGGTTCAGCATCACAACGTTGACAATAGGGGAAATCGCGTTGGGAAACGCGTGGCGCGCAATGACCTGAAAATTCGAGAGGCCTTTCAGTTCAGCCGTTTCGATATAGGCCGACTGCATCAGGTTCAGGATCGCAGCGCGGGTCATTCGCATCATCTGCGCCAGAACCACCAGTGTCAGAACGAAGGCAGGCAAGGCGATGGCATTGAGCTTTTGCCCGAAGGACATTGTATCGTTGATCATTGCGAGTGAGGAGAACCAGCCCAGTTTCACCGAGACGAAGTAGATCACCACGTAACCGATCAGGAATTCCGGGATCGAAACCGTTGTCAGGGTGATTGCAGAAATCAGTTTGTCAGGCCAGCGGTTGCGGTACCGAACGGCCAGAAGGCCTAAAAAGATAGCTAGCGGCACGGAAATGACGGCAGCAGCACATGCCAGGAACAGGGTGTTCCCTAAGCGCTTTCCGATGCTTTCTGCGATGTCGAGTTTGTTGGTCAAAGACTGACCCAGATCGCCCTGCAGGATGCCGCCCAACCATTCGAAATATCGGGTTAGAGCGGGACGGTTGAGGCCCATTTCCTCGCGCAGGTTTGCCAGCGCCTCGGGGGTTGCGGATTGGCCAAGGACCGCTTGCGCAGCGTCCCCAGGCAGGGCTTCGGTGAGGCCGAAAATCAGAGCCGATGCACCGAAGAGAAGCAGGAGTCCCAGCGCAAGGCGCTGGGAAACCAGTTTGATGATAGGATGCATTATCCGTGGGCCCTATCAGGCGAACCACATCTTGCGTGACATGTTGCCATTCATCATCTCTTGGGTTGGGTCGCTTTCCCAACCTTCGAGCTGATTGGTGACGCCTTCGACAAAATCGTTGAACATCGGGCAGATCAGACCGCCCTGGTCGCGGACCATCATGCCCATTTTGCTGTAGATGTCCTTGCGTTTGTCGTTGTCCAGTTCGGCCCGTGCTGCAAACAGCATTTCGTCGAACTCTGGCACCTTGAAGCGGGTGTCGTTCCAGTCGGCAGTCGACAGATACGCTGTCGCGTACATCTGATCCTGCACCGGACGGCCACCCCAATAGGATGCGCAGAACGGCTGAACGTTCCAGACCTCGGACCAATAGCCATCGTTGGGCTCGCGCTTGATTTCCAGCGGGATACCGGCCTGAGCCGCGCTTTGCTGGAACAGGGCCGCTGCGTCAACGGCACCCGGGAAGGCGCCATCTGCAACACGCAGGATGATCGGCGAACCGTCATGGCCCGACTTCGCATAGTGCTCTGCCGCCTTTTCAAGGCTGTAGTCGCGTTGCGGGATAGAGCCGTCAAACAGCGGGTATGCCGCATTGATCGGCATGTCGTTGCCAATTGTGCCGTAGCCGCGCAGAACCTTGTCGACCAAGTCCTGGCGGTTGATTGCGTGTTTTAGCGCCAGCCGCAGTTCGTTGTTGTCGAACGGCGCGGTGTCGCAATGCATGATGAACACATAATGTCCACGGCCGGCGGTCGAGTGCACCGTCAAGTTCGGGGCGCGGCCCAGCAGATCGGCAACCTTTGGTTCAACGCGGTTGATCGCGTGAACCTGACCGGACTGCAGAGCAGCCGTACGGGCAGTCGCATCGTTGATGACAATTACTTCGACGCTGTCGAAATTGCCGAAATCGGGGTTCCAGTGGTTGGCAAATTTCTTGAACACGTGGCGTACGCCCGGCTCGTCGACTTCCAACTGGTATGGTCCGGTGCCAATGCCCGCACCTGGGTTTTCCATTCCGCCATCAGGCTGAATGATCAGGTGATAGTCGGCCATCAGATAGGGCAAGTCGGCATTTGGCTCGGTCAGTGTGACCTGGAAATTGTCGCCATCGGCCTTCATTGACTCGATGCCCTTCATGATACCCAGGGCACCGGACTTGGAGTCTTCGTTCGAGTGGCGCTCCATGGTTTTCAGCACGTCTTCGCTGGTCATGGTCTTGCCGTTGTGGAACTCGACACCCTGACGCAGTTTGAATGTCCAAACTTTGGCGTCCGCGCTGCCTTCGACGGCTTCAGCCAGGCGCGGCTCGATCGACCCGTCGGGCGCAACTTCCACAAGCTGGTCGCCGAATTGTTTGCCGTTCTGGAACGGCACCGAGCTGGCATAGGTCGCCGGATCCAGCGAATTGGTGGATTCGCCGCCCTGCAGGCCAAATTTCAGGTCGCCGCCCTTCTTCGGTCCTGCCGCGCGCGCAGCGTCAGCGAACATGGTGCTGGCCATCGCCGCCGACACACCCAGAGCCGCCGCTTTCCCCATGAATTCGCGACGGGTCAGTTTGCCCGCAGTGACCTGACCGGCCATGTGAGTGAGTTGTTCGTTCATTTAGTGATCTCCCAGTTGATTGAATTTCAGCCCTTCCCGGGCATTTTTATTGACGCATGAGTCAAGTTAGGCGCATTTCGGTCTACCGAGCAAGGACAAATGTCTGACCTTTGGCCACCAAAATATCACATCTGGTTTCGTGGAACGGCGTCCTCCGTTTGTTTAGAGAATACCAAGGTTTCGTTTTCAAAGGCACTTATTTGCGCCTTAAGAAAAAAGCTCTCTCGATCCGACCACATTTCGCAGGATGTTTCCGTGCGCAGGTCTATCCCGTCCCGACTGATCTTCTGTGTCCAGCGGCACTGCCCGTGGGCGGATAGCGGGTCGTCGGGGTGGATGGTCCAGCGTTCATCGGCTGTACCACCATATGTCAGCCCGTGGTGATTGTCGGTCACACGACCAAAATCGTCTTCGATTATCAGGCTGGTTTCACCTGAATTCATGTCTGTTTCCACCCGGCGAGAATTGCTGCTGTCCCGCAGGGACGTCACGTCAATCGGGGTTTCAGAGTCGGGTGGTTGAAACACATGTTCATCATCACCCGCTGTCGGCCGGTTCGGGATCGTGATCGTACCACCTGTCAGGTGCAGTTCGACGGGTTCGGGTGAGGGCCAGATCAGCGGCCAATACGCGCTGGACACAGCCACCCGCACGCGATGCCCTTTGGGAACGCGATAGGCGATGTGATCCAGGTCCAGTGAGATTTCGTAGGGCGCTCCGGGCATCAACGGAGTTGGTTGCGCGTGGCTGTCTCGGTGCGACAGGTTCAGAACGCCATAGGTGATCCGGGTTGAGGCCCCGTCCGGATGGATATGATTTAGCCGCACCGCAATCTGTGCTTGCGGTCGGTCGGCACTGACATTCAGGCAAATGCGCGGAGCGCCGACAATATCAAGATCTTCCGACAAAGGCGGGCCATCGAAACAGGCGGACAACGCATCATCGGCGCGCTGATCGCCGGGCATGTCCGGGCCCAGCCAAATTGCGCAAAACTCGCCGCTATCCATGCCGCAGGTTTGGGGTGACCGGATCCGCGTGTCCAGCGGATCATCTTGCCCGAGGCCACCGTTCGACAGGTTCAAAGTTAGGTTGGACAAATGCGAGGTCGCGCCGGATTGCTCGCTGATCCAGCGCCCGGGTCTGTTGTTGTACCACCGCTTAGGACGGACACCGTCCATTAGATACGCTCGATAGTCTGGGTCGGTTTCAACGCCGCTATCCAGACCCTTTAGCCAATGATCCCACCAACGCAGCGCCTCTTGCAGAAAACCGATCCGAGGTTCGGGCACTGCGAAATGCGGGTATTTGTGCACCCAAGGCCCCACGATCCCCTTGGCCGGAGCGCTAAGCTGTTCGACCAGCAATGGCACTGTATTCTTGTACGCGTCACCCCAGCCGCCTATGGCCAAAGTCGCCGCGCGGATCGCGCTGAAATCTTCGCAGACAGAGCCATGCTGCCAATAGGCGTCGCGCGTCTGGTGGCGCAGCCAGATCGAGGGTAGGAACGGTTGGTTTTCCAAACGCTCAAGCCATAACTCCCGCCAGTTGGGGCGCAGCGTAGGGTCCGGTGCGCGGGATGAGTACGACCACATGGTCGCGCCCCAACCCAGGTTTTCATTCAGCAAGCATCCGCCCTTAAAGTGGATGTCGTCTGCGTAACGATCTGCGGTCGAACACAGGGTGATAATTGCTTTCAGCGGCGCGGGTCGAAGGGCAGCAACCTGAAGCGCGTTGAACCCGCCCCAGCTGATTCCCATCATCCCAACGGTGCCCGAACACCACGGCTGATCCGCCAGCCATTTAATTGTGGAAACGGCATCCTCCAGCTCTTGCTGGGTGTACTCGTCTTCCATCAACCCTTCGCTGTCTCCATTGCCGCGCATGTCCACACGAATGCAAGCATAGCCGCGTTTGGCAAACCATGGATGGGTCAGGGCATCCCGCGTCGCCGTGCCGTCGCGCTTGCGATAGGGCAGGAACTCCAAAATGGCCGGAACGGGGTTGCTGTCCGCATCCACCGGGCGCCAGACACGCGCTGAAAGACGACATCCATCCGGCATCACTATGCCGACATCCGGTAGATCTTCGATATCGCATAGCGAATTGGGCGAGCGAGTCATTTCGGAAGTCTTTCGGTCTTTGTCTTTTTGCAACGTACTAAAATCGTCAAATCACTGTTTGATTGCGACAACAAGGTCCATCACGTTCGTTCCGGTTGGGCCTGTCACCAGCAAAGCTCCGGCCTTGTCCAGAAAACTGCCACTGTCTGCCTGCTGCAAGGCGGTATCGGCCCCTTTGCCCCAAGTTTTGCCGTCGACTACGGCTCCGGCCGCATTGGTTGGACCATCGGTGCCATCGGTACCACCGACAACAACAGTCAAGTTTGGTGTTCCAGCTATTTCCCGGGCGAGTGCCAGCGCCAACGCCTGATTGCGCCCGCCACGGCCCGGCTTGTCCGGCAAAACCACCGTTGGTTCGCCGCCGAAAACCATGACGCCGGGGGGTATATCCCTCAGGCGTTGCCCGATAAGGGATGCGACGCTTAAGTAGTCGTCATGCAGGCATTCTTCCTCAGCCAGCAATTGCAATCCGTCTCGGCGCGCCATTTCTGCGGCTGCCAAGCGTGCATGGGCGTTCGAAGCAACGATCTTGGTCGAGGCGTCAAATTTGTAAGTGACGGGCAATGCACCAATTCCCGATCCGATGACTTTCAGGTCGTCCCCGGGCACATCCGAGATTGCCAGAACGGTCGCTTTCGCCCCGTCGAAATGGGACAACAGCCCGCCGCCCTTGATCCGCGACTGCTTTCGACGCTCGGCATTCATTGCGGTGATATCCAAACCTTCGGCCAGCAGCCTTGTGTTCAATTGTGCCAGATCTGCCAAAGAGTTACCCGGCAGTAAGTCCTCTGCCAAGGATGATGCCCCGCCCGAAACCAGCAGCAGTACATGGGAACCAGGTGCCATCGCCTCGATCTCTTCGCGCAGGGCGCGGCCACCGTCCAGACTTCGTGTGTCCGGAACCGGATGAGAGGCTTCGATCAACTGCACATGTTCCGGCAGGTCGCGCCCGTGATCGTCCTTGGTGACAACCAGCGTCGGACGCGGTCCGAAGTGGTCCAATGCCGCGCTGGCCATCGCTGCGGCTGCCTTGCCGACGGCCAGAATCCGGTCGGGCGTTGGGACCTTATCCAGAGCAGCTTTGGTGGCTCGTTTTCCGTCAACCGCATCAACACCGGCCTGCCAAATACGAATTGCTTGTTGCCTTTGGTCCATCAGCTTTCCATCCAAATTGTGACCGGTCCATCATTGACCAGCTCTACCGCCATGTCGGCCCCGAAATGCCCGGTTTCGACGGGCACGCCATGGGCCTGCAACCGCCGCGCAAACTCTTCATAAAGGCGCTGCCCCACATCAGGGGGGGCTGCCTCGGAAAACCCCGGTCGGTTCCCGCGCGAGGTATCGGCGGCCAGCGTGAACTGGCTGATCACCAACGCCGAGCCACCCACATCCACGACAGAGCGGTTCATCTTACCTGTGTCATCTTTGAAAATACGCAGCTTTGAAACCTTGGCCGCCAGTTGTTCGACCTTTTGTTCGTCGTCACCCTTCATCGCACAGACCAGGATCATCAACCCCGGACCGGACTGCCCAACCGTTTGTCCGTCAACCGAGACTTTTGCCCGGGAAACTCTCTGTAAAAGTGCACGCAAATCTGTTCTCCGTTTGGTGGCGTGGTTATCCGACCCAACGAGCGATCTCGTCCAGATCGGCCCGGTCGGTTCGAAACCCGTTCGCAGGGTGGTCTGCATCCGAGTATCCGAATGAGATTGCGCACAAGATCAACCGATCATCGGGAATGTCGAAATACCGGTGCAGAAACTTGCCATAGCTGGCCACGGCGGCCTGAGGGATTGTGGCCACTCCCAAGGCTTGCGCGGCGAGGGTGAAGGCCATGACAAATCCACCACTGTCCATTGCTCCGTACGCGCCAAGTTCCTTAGGGCTTGAGATGATCGCACAATGGGGCGCACCAAAAAGGGTAAAGTTTTCCATCATTTGCTTGGCCGAACCGGCGCGGTCCCCGCGCTGCACGCCCACGGCTTCGTATAATGCCCAGCCACATTCGCGACGTCGCTCCTGATATATACCGGTATACGCCGTCGGGAACGGCAGGTCGGGTTCCGGTGCGCCGGTTGTGACTTCGTTTTGCAGCGCCTTTCGAAAAGCGTCAGTCTCGGCTCCACTGGTGATCACGATGTTCCAGGGCTGCGCATTACACCAGCTGGGCGCACGGGACGCGCTGGTCAGAATCTGTTTGATCTGGTCTTTGGGAACGGGTTCAGGTCGGAACGCCCGGCAAGAATGTCGCTCAGCCAGCAATCGATCCAAATCGGATAGCGTCACTCTGCTCCCCCTTCGTGTATCCGAGGCGCAGGATGGCGTCAGGTTCGGCGATATTCAAGCGGTCAAAAGGGGACAGGTGCTACTGCTGACCAGTTGCCATGAGGTATCCGACACCCGCTGCAACCAGCAGACCCAACACAACAGCGATCGTGATCTTGATAGCGGACCAAGGGCGTTCGCCCTGAACACGCCCCGTTCTGCCGTTAACAACGAAACGATAGGTCTGACCCCGATATTTGTATGCGGCCAGCCAGACAGGCAGTAGAATATGTTTGAAGGTTACATTTTGCACATCCGTGTCGATTGCGTGAATGCGCTGCCGGTCACCGCCGATATCGAACCGAACATCCCGTTCGATCACCCGGGCCATATGCCCGCGCGCTTCGGCATACCCGTCCTGCAATTCGATTGTATAAGCCTCGGCCCGGAATCCCGCCAGATACTCGGGCTGGTAAGGTTCAAGCGCCGGCAGGTCCCAGGGTTCCAACGCGTCGGTATAGCGTTTCGGCAATGACTGGGATGCCAGCACAAGAACATCGTCAAAGAACCGGGCAACCCGACCGGATTTTGGGGACCACCGCACCTTTGCCACCTGCTGTTGCACGCGCTTGCCGTCACGCATGACGGTCCGGGTCTCGTAATACACCGTGCCCCGCTCGCCGCGATAAGCTGACTTGGTATCCGCGTCGAAGGTCCAGTAGGGGACGTAAATCCCCTGCATCTTGCGACCTTTGCGGGCGTAATCCTTCAACCCGTTGGGCGCGAACCACAACTTGCCAAGCCAGCTCGACATCGCCTTATGAGCCGACCGTTCATCCAGAGCAAAGGGCAACACGCCTTTTGGCTTGATATGCCGGTTAACTCCCGTCTCCGTGACTACCGGAGTGGCACAGAACGGGCATTCGGCCGCATGGGTGTTCGGGTCAAACTCGACCTCAGCTGCGCAGTTCGGGCAGGACAGAACCCGCGTTTCTTCGATCTCTGCTTCCGGCAGCTTGTTCGCCAGCGCTGCGTTGAAATCCAGTTCTTTCAGGCTGGCACCGCCCCACGGTCCGGCGCCTATGGATTCCGAATGCCCGCAATGATCGCAGGTCAGGGTCCCGTTGCCCGGATTGAACCGATAGTCCGAGCCGCATTGCTCGCAGGGAAAGCGGTGTTCGTCTGTCATTGCTTTGCCTCGATTGGAGGGGCGATTTTTCCGGGGCCGATAATCAGGCGCACGATTATTGCCGCGACGATGCAGATCAGGATGAAATGGAAGGAGTTCTGAGCAAACCGCCACCAATCGTAATCAGTCAATAGATCGCTTACTTCTAACGTACCAATGCCGTCGCCATAGCCGGACGTGGTCTTTGGATCATGTGCCTGACGCCAGCCCCTGTAACGGCTAAAAGCAACTGAAACAGTCACGAGAACGAACCCGATTCCTGCGCCCCAACAGGCTGCTCGGACATAACCAACCTTGCGCCGCATCATGACGCGCAAAAACGGCTTGACGAACAGCCAGCAAATGAAAAGAGAAATAGGCAACCCAAATAACGCATACCAAAAAACAAGGGACAGCGAGTTCAGGTCAAGGCCGCTTCGATATTCGTTTGAGAAAACTGGTACGCCAATAACGCCGACCCACCCCAAAAGCGCAGACAGCTTGACCGCGCACGCGATATCGCGTTGGGAATATGGAGCCATTTGATCGGCGTTAGCCACAGGGTTAGGCCCCAGGAGGCGGCGGGGGCAGGATGGTAAACAGCTGCGCAAGCTCCTGCACGTCGCCCGCTTTTTTCCACCCGTCCTGACCGGCGGTCCAGACATGGGTATCCCGGGTGATCTCACCATCAGTCGCCATGCGGCCCATCTTGGCCTTGGAAAACGGCCCGCTGGTCTGCCCTTCCACTGCGATATGCCACACATGCTCAACCGGAGGAGGGGGCGGTGCCGCATGTGCGGTCGGTTGCGAGGCAGCGGGGGCGGAACCGCCCCACGGTCCGCTTGGTTGACCCGCTGCCATGTTTGCCATCTGGTTGGCCATCGCCATGCCCATACCCATGCCTAGGCCTGCACCCATGCCGCCGCCCTGACCGGGGTTGTTGGCTGCTGCGGTCATCGCTTCGGCGGCGGAATACTGGGTGAACTTGCCCAGATCGCCTGCCAATCCCATCGACGTCCGCTTGTCCAACGCAGCCTCGACCGCAGGCGGCAGCGAGATGTTTTCGATGTAGAATTCCGGCATCTCCAACCCGTAACCTTCTAGAACGGGCGAGACCTCGGCCGCAATCAGCTTGCCCAGATCGGCGGTGTTGGCGGCCATGTCCAGCACCGGAATGCCCGACCCGGCAATTACGCGGCTGAACTCCTGCACGATGATGTTACGGATCTGAAAGCTGATCTCATCCATGGTGAATTCACCATCGGTGCCGACGATTTCAATCAGGAACTTCGCGGGGTCCTTGACCCGGACCGTGTATGTGCCAAAGGCGCGGATACGGGTCGGACCGAACTCCGGGTCGCGCAACATGATCGGGTTCTTGGTGCCCCATTTTAGATCATTGAACCGCGTCGTGTTGACGAAATAGATCTCAGACTTGAAGGGCGATTGAAACCCGTGATCCCAATGCTGCAGCGTCGTCAGGATCGGCATGTTGTTGGTCTCAAGCATGTAGAGGCCGGGCGTGAATACATCCGCCAATTGCCCTTCGTGCACGAACACCGCTGCCTGTCCTTCGCGCACCGTCAGTTTGGCGCCGTACTTGATGGCATGTCCTTCACGCTCGAACCGCCAGACCATGGTGTCACGGGTGTCGTCGACCCAGTGAATGACGTCGATAAACTCTCCGGTCAGAAAATCGAAAATACCCATTGGGGTCTCCTTTTCTTGGGCTCAGAGCTGCTGGCCCATCAATTCGCGTGCAATAATCCGTACCACGGGGCGGGCGTCCTCGGCTGTCACACCGGGTTCAAGGCGCGGGTCATAAAGCATTGTCAGAAGTTTCTCGTCATGGCTGGTCAACAGCGCAAACTCGTCATTGTCGTTGAATATCGACGGTCGTGCCGCCGGGCTGTCATTGGATAATCCAAGCCCCTGCGCAATTTCTTCGTGGATGCAGCTGCGCCGGGTGAGGTCCGGCAGTTCAGCCCGGATGAGCGTGACAGCCCGCACAAATTTATACGGTGAGGTATTGGTCGGAGACGCAAAAACAAGACAGTCAATATTGGCGCGCGGGTTTGCAACCAAGTCCAGTGAAGGCGTGCTGATGCCAGGGATTAGCTGTTTCAGGCGTTTGACCACATAGGCGCTGTCATCTTTGCCTGCAAAGAAGACATGGAAATTGGCCTTGCGATTGACGACCGAGATTGGATGATCCGTCAATTTGCTCAGCCGTTCCGCAAACGCTTCGACGTCGGCGGAGTCTTTTGCGCGTATCTCGGGTGCCACGGACGGGGCGAACTCGGTCTGAATTCGCACAGGTCCTGCCCACCGGCTAAGCTGTCCGTCCGTTCGCCGAATGCGTGTAGTTACAGCGTGATCGGGGTATTCGCTGTAAAAGGCTATGGCCTCGAAATTGCGGGCCAGATCATCGGCATCATAGGGTGTGTCGGGCCCGCCTCCGTCCACGCGCAACATATCGCGGGTCAGTAGGTCACGTTCGACTCGCTGATAGAACCGGGCCAGATCCTGACTTGCCGCAGACGGGGGAACATAAGCATTGGGTGCTGGTGCAGGTGCCACCGGGCGCGGTTGCGGCACAACGGACGACGTCAGCGCCTCATCACAATTGGCCAGCGCTAACAGCGCCACCATACCCAACAAGGGTTTCAGATATCCCGGCACCTGCACGTCCAGCCCGCCTTTAGCTCGAAACCGCAGTTCCAGCGTTGTCGCCGACGCCGTCTTTGCGCGCCTTGGCAGAGGCAAGGGTGTCGCGCAGCTCGGTCTCCATCTTCTGCAGTTCCTGTTCGGCTGCGGCGCGTTTGGCCTTGCCTTCGTCAGCAATTGCAAGACTTTCGTTGATCGTACCGATCAGGTCGGCATTGGCTTGCTTGACCGCTTCGATATCAAACACACCGCGCTCCATTTCCTCGCGGATCATCTTGTTCGACTCACGCAGGTTCGCCGCGTTCGAGGTCAGCAGCTCATTCGTCAGGTCATTCGCATCGCGCACGGCCGCGGCCGCCTCGGCGCTACGCTGGATGGTGACGGCCTGCGCCAGTTGCGTTTCCCACAACGGCACGGTGTTGACGAGGGTTGAGTTGATCTTGGTCACCAGCGACTTGTCATTTTCCTGCACCAATCGGATCGAGGGCAGCGATTGCATCGTCACCTGTCGCGTCAACTTCAGGTCGTGAACACGCCGTTCCAGATCATCCCGCGCTGCGCGCAGGTCACGCAGCTCTTGCGCTTTCATAACTTGTTTGTCTTCGGGCGCGGCCTGAACTTCGGCTTCTTTTTCGGGGATGTTCTGGCTGTCCAGCTCGGTCAGTTTTTCTTCACCTGCTGCGATATACAGCGCAAGCTCGTCATAAAAGCCCAGCGTCTTTTCATACAACAGGTCCAGCGACTTGATGTCTTTCAGCAGCGTATGTTCGTGGCCCAGCAAATCGTCGGTGATCCTGTCGATCTGCCCCTGAACGTCTTCAAACTTGGCGGTAAACTGGGCGAAAGGTGCAGCCTTGCCCAACAGCTTTTCCCACCAGCTGCGTTCGCGCCGGACGTCCAGTTCACTGACTGAAAATCCGCGGATCGTCGTGACGATATTGCGCAGGCTATCCCCGGCGGGTCCGACATCTTTGTTGCGGACATCCGCCAACATGGCCTGGCTGATTTCCTGCAATTCCGCCTGGGCAGACGATCCGAACGCGACGATGGAATTGGTGTTATCCATGTCGATCTCATCCATCCGCTTGCGGATTTCGGCGCTGACAGGTTCGTCGGCTTCCTCAAGCAAGACGATTTCGGCGGTCGGGTCGGGCAGGGTGACAGCGGTCACTTCCTGCACCAGCGTTTCAGCCTCGACCGCCTTGTTCTTGATGTCATCGGACATGGGGTAATCCTCTCTCAAATTGTGGCCGGTCAGTCCAACCGGACGCCTTCGCGTTGCAGCCTTTCGCGCAACACATCAATTTCAACCGTCAGATCACTGCGGTCGTCCAAAAGCAACTTGCGGGTACGCGCCGCGAAATTCTGTTCAAGATCATCCAGGAGGGACGAATAATCCTCCAACGCCTGCGCATCGCGGGTGCGGGCATAAACGTCAGCAAACTTGACCGTCGCGTCACGCGCGCCCTTTAAGTAAACGGTCAGGTATTTACGCGCACCGGCCAGATCGCGGGGGTCTTCCTCGACCGTGCGGAACAGGTCGCGGGCGGTATCCTGAAAGCGTTCAACCCGGGCCTCGATCCTGCGGTCGCCAGCGCGTTTGATGGCGTCGGTCATCTCGGACAGATGTGTTTCAGCATCTTCCACGACGCGGGCAACGCGGTCTTGCTGGAAAGTGTCGATGCCTTCCATGCCTTTGTCAGTCATCGGATCAATTCCGAAAGAGACAGAGTGCAGGACGCTGGCCATCAAACCGAACAGAATCGGGGCGATCAAGCTGGCTTCAGACGCTGCGGCTGCATCCAGATATTCGGTGCGATAAGCGGCCAATCCGACGCCAAGTCCGGTCAATAGGCTGGAGAATATCTTTCTGGGAAACGCCGGGCGACGGGCTGTGCGGCGAGCGTTGTAGGCGGATTCGGCCCGCAGCCCTTCGCGCAGCAGAAATGCTGCAGCTGTCAAAAGACCCGCTGCGATCAGGCCGATCGTCAATCCGACGGCCCCATCGTTCAGCGACAGAAAAACCAAGGGAACAGCCGGAAGAAACAACAGGTTAGCGCGCGCCCCGGCCGGTTCGACCCGAGCGACGTCAAACTGTCCGCGCGAAGGTTGTTTCGGAGACGAGGAGTCGTCCTGTGGGCTGAATTTCCCGCCATACCGTTTGGCCATGTGCTTACAAGCCTCCCAACACGCCGGTGCAGACGCCGAACATCAGCATCAACAACACGACATAGGCCAGTTTTTGCACTCCGGTCCCGGACATGGCGCCCCCCAAAAATGTCCCTTGGGGAAATCTAGGCCATGAGAGGCCGTGGCGCTAGGGGGAAGGTTGCCTAACCTGCGTCACTTGCGAGGTTTCTTGCCGATTGGGGGCCGATTTCGCTGTGGGCGAGCGGGTCGTTTGGCCGGTGCTTCGGGCTCGGCTTCCAACCCCAGTTGATCGCGCATGACCCGTCGGCGGATCTCTTCGACTTCGCCGGGTTTCAGGCTTCCCAGCTGGAAGGGGCCGTAGGACACTCGCAGCAGCCGGTTCACCGCAAAACCGATATCTTCTATCGCACGCCGAATTTCACGGTTCTTGCCTTCGCGCAGACCGATGGTCAGCCAGGCATTTGCGCCTTGTTGACGGTCCAGCGTGACGTCCATCGGCAAAAAGCGTTCCCCGTCGATCACAAGCCCCTTACGAAGCGGTGCAAAATCCTCGTCCTTGGGGCGGCCATTCACCCGCACGCGGTATTTGCGTAGCCATCCGGTCGAGGGCAGTTCCAACTTGCGCTTGATGCCGCCATCATTGGTCAACAGCAGCAACCCTTCCGAGTTCAGGTCCAACCGCCCGACACTCATGACCCGGGGCATATCCTCGGGCAGTTTGTCAAAAATTGTCGCGCGTCCTTTTTCGTCACGTGTCGTTGTCACCAGACCCGAAGGCTTGTGATACAGCCACAGGCGCGAAGGTTCCGGTTCCGACACCGGTTTGCCGTCGACAAAGATCTTGGCCTTGGCGGTGACGTTCAGTGCGGGGCTGTCGATGGTCTTGCCGTTTACACTCACACGACCTGCTTCGATCATGCGTTCAGCTTCACGGCGCGAGGCAACGCCAGCGCGGGCAAGGACTTTGGCGATCCGGTCGCCGGGAGGAGGGGTTTTGGTCATCCGCAGCCCATAGCGCATCCCGGCCGCTTGCGAAAGACAGGTTTCTGTTGCAGTCAGAGGCATGGTGTTCAGATCGCACATGGATAAGGCGCTGGTTGAAGCGCGCGCTGCGGCGGATCGTGGTGAAGTACCTGTGGGCGCTGTTATTGCCGGCCCCGATGGCGTGATCGTGGCCTCTGCGGGTAACCGAACACGAGAGCTGAACGATCCCACCGCCCATGCCGAGATACTGGCCCTGCGTGCTGCATGCGCCGCAGCCGGATCCGAACGTCTGCCCGATCACGATCTCTATGTGACGTTAGAGCCTTGCGCGATGTGTGCGGCGGCTCTGGCAGCGGCGCGTATCCGGCGCATCTATTACGGGGCCGCCGATCCCAAATCAGGCGGCGTTGCTCATGGCGCGCGGGTTTTCACCCATACACAAGCACACCACGTGCCAGAGGTTTACGATGGCATCCGAGGGCAGGAGGCCGCCGAGCTTTTGAAAGAGTTCTTCGCCGCGCGGCGTTAACCTCAAAGAGTAATGGCCTTCATCACCTCGGGTTCGATGACATCGACCCCCGGCAACCCGTCGACCAGCGCCTGAGCTGATTGTTCGAGGATTGGGAAGGTCTTGTAGTGGCAGGGAATCACGGTCTTGAAGTTGAAGTACCGCTTGGATGCATATGCGGCGCCCTTCATGTCCATCGTGAAATGACCGCCTGCCGACAGGATCCCGATATCGGGTTTGTAGTAATCCCCCATCCAATCCATATCGGCCATGATGTCGGTATCGCCCGAGACATACAGCATGTGCCCTTCCGAGGCGATCATGAACCCGACCTCGCTGCCGCCGGTACGCAGCCCGTCAGGTGTAGAAAAGGTCGAGCTGTGCGAGGCTGGCACCATCGACACTTTGACGCCGTTCAGGTTCACGGTGCCGCCCTTGTTGTAGCCAATAGTTTCCAGCCCCTCGGACTCACTCCAATACCCCATCAGGTCGTATTGTCCGACCACGGGGACGTTCAGGTGCTTGGCCAGCGATACGACATCGGCGACGTGATCGAAATGTGTATGCGTCAGAAGGATATGAGTCGCACCGTTTAGAGCGTCATCATGCTGTTCCTCGGACAAGACTGGGTTACCCGTCAGCCAGGGGTCGACCAGCAGAACCTGTCCGCCGGTTTCGATGCGGAAACTGCCGTGTCCCAGCCAAATGATGTTCATGAATTCATCCTCCCAAAACAAACTGTTGGCATTAACTTAGCATCGGCTATGTAAAAGTTCATGGACTGGTTTCAGGAAATTGATGGCTATTGCGAGCGCCTGTCGCCCGCCTATTGGGCTGAACCGATAAACGCGGTGACAAACGCGGCGTTTCTGATTGCAGCATTTGTCATGTGGCTGCGTGTGCGCGGGCAGGGGATGCCGTTGGCGATGGTGCTGGTCGTCATTCTCGCCGCTATCGGGGTCGGCAGTTACCTGTTCCATACCCACGCGCAGGCCTGGGCCGCGATGGCGGACGTTCTGCCGATCCTGCTGTACATTCTGGTCTACATCTTCGCGATCAACCGGGATGTCTGGCACATGCAGCCGCGTACGGCCGGGATCGCGACAGCCCTGTTCATTCCCTATGCCGCAGCGACGGTGCCCTTGTTCCAGCTTGTGCCGGGATTGGGTGGTTCAGCAGCCTATGCCCCGGTGCCGCTGCTGATCTTGATCTATGCGTTTCTTTTGCGCCACCGGGTGCCGGACACCGCCCGAGGTCTGGCCATCGGGGCGATGATCCTGATCGCCTCGATCACCTTTCGTGCGCTGGACGAACCCATATGTGGGCAGATCCCGTTTGGCACGCATTTCATGTGGCACATCCTGAATGCCCTCATGCTGGGCTGGATGATCGAGGTGTATCGTGCTACAGTCGAACGAAACCGGGCTGCGGGGTAAGTCTCTTAAACTGCGGTCATTTCATAAACAGCTAAGGCATTGAAAGGTCGTTAAAAGGTGACCAAAACAATGTAATGTGGGCCCTTGGCTCTGTAACCTTATGGCAAATTTTCACAAATACGGCTTCGGCCCTAACGACTTGCAAGGGCTGGCGAATGGTTGTTAGACGGCCATTAGCAACCAGAATGGACAGAACGTGAAACTTGCCGCCTCGTCACCCGTCAAGCTATGCCCACCACCGGGCAAGTCGCAACTGGTCGTCGCTGATGACGACACGCGGAACCTGTTTTTGATCGTCGGCAAAACCACGAAAACATGGCAGCTGCGGTTCCGGCTCTATGGCAAGCGCATTTCTATGAACCTCGGCAAGTATCCGGCCATGGGGCTGGGGGATGCGCGCAGGGCGGCAAACGCGGCTATGACGCTGTTCGATGGCGGCACCGATCCTCGGGGGCATGTGGAGACCGTGGCGCAAGCGTGGGATCGTTACTGGGTGCAGCGGCAGACCCAGTTGAAACACCCGGCCCAAGATCGCAGTCGATGGGACCGGTTAATTGCCCCGGTGATCGGGCATGTGCCGCTGGGCAAGCTGACCAAGGCCCATTTCGCCGACCTTCAGGACTTCTGGACGGCCAACGGGCAGAAGGGCGGGCAACACGGGCTGATCCGAATAACACGGCATTTTCAGGATTGGCTACTCGACCGGGACCTGCTGGACCGGACCTTCATTCCCCGCAAACCGATCCTGCCGAAAGGTCAGACGTGGTCGGTGCCGACGGTGGACGAGACACGGGCTTTACTGCTCTGGTGTGAGGCCCAGTGGGCGCTGTTGGTGGCCGGTGATCGGTCAGCCTACCGGGGCGGGTCGTTTCGGGCCGCACAGGGCCGCGTCATCGCCATTGCGCTGCTGATCCTGACCGGTGCCCGTCGCCAGATGATTATGGGCCTGCGTTGGGATGAGGTGGGCGAGGTGCTGTCGTGGAAAGGTGAGCGCATGAAAAACGGTAAGGCGTTCCGCCATCCGGTATCAACCCAGATGCAGGTCTGGCTCGACCGTATCCCGAAGAACAACACGCCATGGTGTTTTCCCAGCGCCGACCTGACCGGCCCGTTCCGCGTGGATATCGACCGTTGGACCAAAAAGGCCGGATTTCCCCATGTCCCTCACGCGCTGCGCAAAGCGCTTGCAACGTGGGCCGGTGGTGCAGGGTATGACGACGGACTGATCGGGCTGGCGCTGTCGCACACGCCCACGTCCGTCACGTCGATCTATGCCACCAATGACCGGCTCGACCAGCGGCGGGAAATGCTGGACGCGTGGGGCGAGGTTCTGACCAATTGATCTACCCGCGCTGCCATCACGTAGAAGTTTTACCCCAACTACTCCCGCGTCTGCCTCCCATCCCTCGGCGACGCGGTTTTTTTTGCCTGCGGTGTTGCACCACCGCGCTTGGGCCGCTTGTCGGGCTGTCTCATAAAGTCATCACTCACGGACGGCCCGCGTTGCATTTCCATTTTGGTTCCCTTGTCAGCAGCGCAGGCACTATTTGTTGTCACGCCATAAAATCACCCTTTTGGTTTGAATACGTCAGATTTTGACAAGGGATTTGAAGTGCCTGATCTTATGTCATCGTGGAGTGAAGTGTGTGATTGTAAGGGGATTTCAATGCAACGGTTTGCACCGACTGTATTAGCGACTGCTCTGGGTTTTGCTACACTTCCTGCAGCCGTCGGGGGGTGGACGTCCGAGCACATCGTCAATCCGGAAAACCTGCCAACGGTCAAGGTCAGAATATTCGATGGTGCGGAAGGCGGATGCTGGACCAACATTGGCGAGGCTCGAACTTACGCAAAGGATAAACTTGCCGGCCTTGGGTATGAAGTCCGGGAAACGGATGAACCTGCCCACTTCACCTTCGACATTTCAATCACGAGTTCTCGCGGTGGTGGCAACTGTTACGGAAGCGCCGAAGTTTCGATTTTTGCGCCTGCTGATTTGAGGTGGGCTGAAGGTGAGGCAGTGGCCTTACTGGGCGAACACGGCGGCGTTTTTCGCGGCCATGACAACGCAAACTACCTCATGCTAGATTACATAAAAGGGATGATCGACGAAATGCGGGAAGGTGCGGAAAGCAACGCGGAGAGCCTTGAAAAGCAGGTGAGCGACAAAGAAACCTGAAACCGCAAAAATAGATCGGACGACGACAACCAAGAAAGTGTGCCGAACGCATCCACCGGCAAATGCTGCTGATAGCGACGGAAAGGTAAAATGGAGAAACTCGTATTAATCGCCGCTGTATTTCTTTCGATTGCCATTGTGGCAGCGTGCACTAACGCTGATGGCACGGCTGTTGTAACAGGTCAGCCGCGTGCCGCGATAAGTGCGAGCGAGGTGCAGCTGTACTCAGCCCCACCAAAAATGCCTTTCGAAACCATCGCGATTGTGAAAGCAAACAGCGCGAGCGGTTGGTCAGACCAACAGTCGATGGACTACGCTGTTGCTGAAATAAAGGAACAGGCCGCGTCCGTTGGTGCTAATGGCGTCGTCATTGGCTCGTCAGGCTCTCAAACTGGCGGTTTTGTAATGATCGACAATGTGGCGTATCCGTATGACCAGCAAACCGTTTCCGGCACCGCGATCTACGTAAAGTAGATTTTTCTGTTTGGGGCTGCGTCCGTCATATTTGCACCCATCGTCTGGGGCAGGTGGCCGTGTATCCAATTTGGAGCAAGAAAAGAGCAACAGGCCGTTTTCGCTAAAGGTAACGGTTTAGCTGGACGGCGACGTTTAGATTATCAGTTCTGTAACGCCTGCTATTAAGCCCGCTTGCATACTGCGCTTAACCGCGTTTTTTCGCGCCTCCTCGCTCATGCTGTCGCCGTTCAAGAGTACGCTTACATTTCGTGCAAGTGAGACAAGCCCAGCGAAAGCAACGGTATCCAGTACTTCGCTTTCTGTTCCGTCAGCTAACTTTTCTGTCGTACTGTCAAAGTCGTCCGATAACTGCTGGTTGGAGATTTCCGAGGATTGCACGCCTTGTTGCGCCGCAACTTCGGACGTCGCCATAAGAGGAATTTCCTCTTACTTTTCAAAGTGATCTTCGAGATAAGCACCATAGGAGGTTGCCTTTAGTTGGAACTCTCGTATTTCACCGGTTTCCACGTTGATTAGCTGGATATCTGCGCCCAGATGATTGGTCGCTTCAAAAAGCTCTACCCGAAACTCGTCGCCATCGCTGTTTTCTTGGCGCGCAAATTTTAACTCGTGTGCGATACCTTTGACGTTGTTTTTGAAACCTTGCAATTGGGCCGGCGAAAGCGACTGAACGTGTTGAGCGATTTCTTCATTGCTCATTTCGGAAAGATCACCGGACGAGCGCCTAATTGCGTCCAGAATGTCTTGCTCTGCCGACGTGAACTCATGCTCACCATCTGACAACAGATTAAAAATGAGGGCCGACCCTACACCAACGATAACAGGTTCTGTTAGTGAAGAGGTACGTTTGGCGAACCCTCTGACAAGGTTCAATTCGGTGAAAGTATTTCGGAACCAACGGCGCTGCATAGCCGGCCAGTCCTGTGAAATCAAAAGTACTTCGGAGGCCTTTTCAACAAGCGGTGCCAGCGCGTCCTCATTCAGCGCCGTGGCTTCACGCGGAGAAAGACGCAACTCGCCTTTTTCAGCTTGGCGAAGCCCAATTGCCATTGCGCTACAGGCGTCAACCAATTGCCGCTCGGGTGTAGTTAAGTCCTCCAGTTTTCGTGTTTTGCCCAGAAGATACTTGTTTGCGAGGGGTTTTACTGCAAATGGGGCGGCTACAGCGCCAGCAACTGCTGCACCACCGACCACAAGCGTCCCCATGGCAACGGAACCGCCAATCCAAGCCAGCGCACTTGATGTGAATGCAGCGCCGCTCAAACTGCCAATCGCTGTTCCTGTGGAGGCAGTACCAGCAAGTGCCGCAACTGAAAAAAGAGACGCAGGAACCGCAGCGCCAGCAAGTTTGCTGGACGCCACTGAAACCGCTTTGTTTGTCCAGCCGCTTTCACCGATGACGCAATCTGAGAGTTGTTCACAGATGTCCGCCGTGCGCATGAACCAATTGCCTTCGTCCAAAGGCTTTTGAGCATCCATGTAATCCTCAAATCGAACTTTGGACCAATCAACCAGGGAATGAGAGTTTTCCTGAACTTTGGAAATGGCGTTAGTGGAAGCGTTGTAGGCTTTATCGGCTAACCATTGAAATCTACTGCCTGAAGACATCTTTTTTAGCTTCCATTTTGTTTCTGCTCAGAACTTGGGAGTTCCAAGCGTTTTCTACAAACACAAAGCCTATTTCAATTATTGGCCACACGACAGAATGGATTTTAGGTTCTGTTTGTTCGCGGCGTTAGTAGGCAGTAATACTCCGGGTAGTAAATCTTGCGCGCGCGATGGTCCTGTGGCACAGAACCCGACCCGTTCAGATAGGTCGTGAATTGTCCGCCAGCAATCGCTCTCACCTCAAACTCGTTTTCGAAAAGGAAACCCGCGCCGATAATCCTTTGCCCGGTTGTCAGCGTGTGCCGGTCTGGTGGGTGCCCGATGGCGGCGTACAGCACAACGGGACGACTGTGGGCGTCAAATGGCGCTGCGCCCGTTGTGGGGTCGAAGGGAAAGGCATCTTTGGGCCTGAGCGGGCACTGACCGGCACTAGCGTCGAGGCAGAACGTGTGTTCATGAATGACCCGGCGACACGAGCGCGCTGTGTTTACATGATTAACCCGGTCGGTAGTTAGCGACATACTAATTTCACCCCTGACTCCTGTAGTCCGCGTTGCTTTTGGCGTGTTCCTCTTGGTGTGTGTACCATGAGAACAGCGCGGGTTTCCCATCATCGGTGTGACAATGCACGAAGTCATAGCTCCAGCCATGATTGCTATGTCCCGGCCTGAGCCGAACAGATGTACCATCGTTTAGCCAAAGCCGTCCCTTCTTGGGCTGTTTTGCAAGCACCTTCAGCCCCTCTCGTCGCCAAAGCCGTTCAATGCGCCCATCACTGACAGACCATCCAGCCTCTCTCAGCAAAACCGCAACCCTGCGATACCCATAAGGTCGCTCTCTCAATACCGGCAAATGACCACTCCGTGGACGGAGCCGCCTAGTGCTTGCACAGCGAAAATTGCCTTGATTGCTCGGCGGTGTCGCCGGATTGCTCGCGGCAGCGCAGCAGGATTTACCGAAAGCGGACGTATAAGCCACGCAAATCGGCCGAGATCCAATCCGGATATTCGCTGCGCTACTGTTCTACGTCTCACATGCGGACGATGCTGCAGTTCACCGCATCGTTACCCAATGACCGCTTTGCGGACAAAGTTGCCTTTCGCGGCAGCGCAGCAAATGCACGCTAAGGGAGATCTACCTGCAATAAACCACTGCATTCTGAAAAGAGTTGGATCAGCAGGTGTCATTTCTGTCAAAGGCAATACAGACGTTTGGCCGCCAAAAAACAGCCCGTGTTTACAGCGATTTCTTGATTAGCGCCTCGTATCTCAGCATGATCCCGTTATGGCGATTGAAATCGACAAATGGCTGGACGATCTCGAACTGGGACAATACTCAGACGCTTTTGCACGGCATGATATCGACGCGCGTGTACTACCATTGCTGTCAAACGACGACCTTAAAGAGCTTGGGGTTAGTCTGGGCCACCGAAAAATCATCCTGGCAGCGGTTCAGGAATTGACTGGCCAAAAGCACTGGTCTCAACCGCCACAAGCCGTAGACGCGGATGCAGGCGAAGTCGGCCGGGTCCCCATTTCGGATGAATCGCAAGGCGTGACCTTATCCGCAAGGAAGCCTGCTTCATTAGCGCTCGCAGAGAGGCGTCACTTAACAGTTTTGTTTGCTGATCTCGTCGCCTCGACTGAGTTGACTAACCGGTTTGATCCCGAAGACATGCGCGAACTGCTGCAGAGCTACCAGGATGCGGTTGCAGGTGCAGTTAGCAGGTATGGCGGCTACGTCTCGAAGTATTTGGGCGACGGTCTCCTGGTGTTTTTTGGCTGGCCGACAGCATATGAAGATCATGCAGTTCGGGCTGTAAAGGCTGGTCTTGAGGCCGTTCGGCGGGTCAGAGAGCTTAAAACACCTGACGGTGAGCGTTTGTCAGCCAGGTTAGGTATCGCGAGTGGCGACGTGGTAGTTGGCGATACGATCGGTGAAAACACCTACGAAGAAGGGGCCATGACGGGGCCAATTGTCAATCTGGCAGCGCGGCTTCAGGAACACGCAGAACCGAACTCAGTTGTTTTATCTGCTGAGGAGACCGAAGAAACTTTGCATCGGCTATTTGAGTTTACGTCTCTTGGACAAACCGAGCTGAAAGGTTTCAAAGAACCACGGACCCTTTTGACTGTCGTATCAGAACACAGCGCGGAAAGCCGGTTTCGAGCGTCTTATAGGGACGAAAGTGGCAGCGTCATGATTGGTCGCGACTACGAAAAAGGTATCCTTTTACAATCATGGCTGCGTGCGCAGAACAGTCAGGGAGAGGTTGTTCTGCTTGCCGGTGAAGCTGGAATCGGTAAATCGCGATTGGCGGAAGAGTTTCTCGCTAATGCCGTAGCGGCTAGCGAAGCTGATATTATCAGGCTGAACTGCTCTCCTTACCTTTCCAGTAGCCCGTTCCACCCCGTCGCCCAGAGGATTTCTCAGGATGCTGGTGTGGGGACAGATTTTGATGACGATCAAATTCTCGATCTTGTCAAAAAAATGTTGGAAAGCCGGGAGGGCTTGGAATGGGAAAAGGTTCTGCCCGTCTTTGCCGCGCTGGTTGCGCCTCACAGTGCTCTTGCCCGAAGCGTTCTCGATATGTCACCGCAGGAGCAACGTGACCTCACGATTCAGACGTTAATCCACACGGTTCAGGTACGCGCAAGCACGCGTCCTGTTATTCTTTGTGTTGAGGACGCGCATTGGATTGATCCTTCCACCCAAGCTCTTTTGGATCGCTTCAAAGCAATTTGCGCAGATCTGCCTTTGATGATTTTGATCACCCACCGGCCCGGCTGGGAACTTGCCCATGATGACGGCGAAGCGCACGTACATACGCTCCAGCTGCGTCGGTTTGATACGACCCATGTCTCGAACCTAGTTCTCAATGTTACCGGAAAAGCACCGGACGATGCGCTAATCGCCACAATCATTGAAAAGACGGACGGCGTGCCATTGTTCGTCGAGGAGTTGGCCCGGGCGATTGTTGAGGCGGGTGAGCACGGGCAGGTCCACATACCTTCGTCTTTGAAAGGCACGCTGATGGCACGTCTTGACGCAGTCTCACCAGAGGCCAAACAAGTAGCGTTAACAGGAGCCGTCATTGGACGGGAGTTCGAGCCTAGCTTGCTGGCTTCCGCAATAGGTCTTGCCAGTGCGGAAATTCAATCTCGTATAGAAGAGCTGTCTCGAACGGGTTTGATCTTTGAAAGCGGGTACAATCGAGGGTATTTCGTTTTCCGTCATGCCCTTATTCGGGATACCGCCTATCAATCCATGTTGGGCTCAACCCGCAGGCAACAACACGCAAACGTGGCCCGTGCTTTGATGCAGTTGCGGTCAGCAGAGATTGAACGCCGGCCCGAGTTGGTTGCCCGCCATCTTTCAGAGGCCGAAGAATGGCGTGCTGCGTTCGACAAATGGCAGACGGCAACCGAAATGGCATTGGCGCGATCCGCCAGCCAAGAGGCGATGGTCAACGCTAGGGAAACACTCAAAGCGGCTGAAAATCTTGGATCTGACAACGGCGTCGAAACGATCAAAGCCAAAATCCTGATTGGTCGCAGCCATGACAGCCTGGGTCAGTTGCCAGAGGGGATAGCGGCTTTGAAAGAGGCCTCGGACGCCGCCCGTGGAATAAACGATGTGACGCTCGCCGCTGATGCTGCGAACCATTTTGCGGACTCGTGTATGATGTCGAGTAAGAGACACGGCGAGGCCATTGAGCTTTGTGTTAGAGCTCTGAACGACCTTCCCGACGATGACGAAGTTCGGCAGTGCAGATTGATGAGCCAACTTGCACGGGCACATATGTTTGTCGGCCAGTTTTCTGAAGGCGCACGCTTTGGTCAGCAATCAATGGAACTGGCCGCGAAACTGGGGGACTATAAATCCCAATTCTCAGTGATGATGATGCATTTTGGGGCACCATTCGTCGCACGCAAAGGAAGAGAGGTACGTCATTGGCGTGAAAATCTTGATGCGATGCATCGAGCGGCCGAAAACCTGGGGAGTATTGATCAGGGCCGGGACCGAACACTTAGTCTTTTTGTCGGGGCCGAAATGGCCGACCGCGACTTGATGGATCATTCACTCGAATTGCTGACGGAGATTTCGGAAAAGGACAACCATCTGCAACTCTACTGGGTACAGAAACACGCACGCGCCATGGTTGCAATTATGGATGGCAATTTTGAGCAGGCGGAGATGCATGCCAACGAAGCGGTGAAAATCGGTCGACAGACACATGGAGAACATGTTGAGGGCGTCTTCGGTGTTCAGATGTTTACCATCCGCCGCGAACAAAACCGGTTGCACGAAGTTGCACCGGTGATCAAGAAGCTGATGACGGATAGCCCGGAAGACATTTCCTGGAAACCAGGATTTGGCCTTATTGCCGCCGAGTTGGGATACAAGGAACCAGCTGAACGCATACTGAATGAAATGGCAGAGAATGGCTTCGATCTTCCCCTTGATGCTATGTTTTCAACTACTTTGTCTTATCTCGCTGACATTTGTGTCGCAGTCGAGCATCTGGGACATGCTGAGACCCTCTATGAAATGCTGACCCCATACGAAGAGCTAACGATCACCGCTGGGGCCACAACAGTTTGCGCCGGGGCGGCTGCAAGACGTCTGGGCAATCTGGCAGCGGTGCTGAAAAACTGGGACGCCGCTGAGAGGATGTTCCATAAGGCCATCGAAATAGACACGCGCATGAAGTGCCCACCGTGGATTGCGCACAGCAAGGCCGCGTATGCATCCGCGCTAAGGCAACGGGGTCGCACGAATGATTTGGAACTAGCGTTTCAACTAGAAGGGGAAGCGTTGGCAATTTCACAGCAATTGAGTATGGTTTTCCTTAGGTCAAAGCTCGAGGGAGTAGCTGTTTAAAGTCATTTAGATGCTTGGGGGAGCATTATGCCAAGGTACATAATTGAGAGAAATTTTGCCGAGCAGCTGAACGTCAGCGACGACGACAAAATTCACATCAAAGAGATCAATGACGAAGTCGGGGTCGAGTGGATTTTCTCGTTCCTCAGCGCAGACAAGCGCAAAACATACTGCCTGTATGAGGCCCCCGACGAGGAAAGTCTTAGAAAGGCGGCCGAGCGCCTTAACATCCCAGCCGATGTCATTACACCCGTGGATCAGATAGATCCCGGAATTTTCGCCTGAATATTCGCAGTTCAAAAACCTAATCCGAGGCGATTTATCTGCGGGACAACGCATCGGAAGTCACAACTACATGAGGCAGCCGCGCAAGAAGCCTGACCTGAAAACAGGGAGGCCTATGCATGTACGACATAAAAACACTCGACGGAATCACGGCAACTGTGAGTCAAGACGCTTTGGATGCGCTTAATTCCTCGCTTCGCGGCGGCGTCTACTTACAGGGCACTCCGGAATATGAAGGCGCAAGAACAACATGGAACAGCATGTTCGAACGTCACCCTGGGTTCGTGATCCGCGCGATGGGGGCGAGCGACGTACAGAAAGCTGTAAACTTTGTTAGAGACGCCAGCCTCATAATGTCAATCCGATCAGGTGGGCATCAAATTGCAGGTCACGCTGTTGCAGACGAGACGGTATTACTCGATCTGTCCCAGATGCAATCGGTACACGTAGACCCTGTCAACAAGACTGCTAGGGTTGCACCGGGTGCATTGCTTGGCGATGTAGATCGCGAAACTCAGGCTCATGGGCTTGCTGTCCCTGTCGGCATCAATTCGACAACTGGAATCGCTGGCCTGACTCTTGGTGGCGGCTTTGGGTGGACGACGCGGAAATTCGGAATGACGATCGACAATCTTCTGTCGGCAGAAGTTGTGACGGCAGATGGGACGATTGTCACCGCCTCGCCCACAAGCCATCCGGAGCTTTTCTGGGCCATCCGCGGTGGAGGCGGCAATTTCGGCGTCGTGACCTCATTCGAGTTCCAGTTGCATGATCTTGGGCCCGACGTTCTGTCCGGCCTGATCGTTCACCCGATCGAAAAGGCGCCAGAGCTGCTTGCAGAATTCGCAGCCATTGCAGATGATTCACCCGATGAGCTGACCGTCTGGAGCGTGATGCGAAAAGCTCCTCCTCTCCCGTTCCTACGAGAAGAGTGGCATGGTAGAGAGGTGCTAATCTTCGCGGCTTGCTACAGCGGCCCTATGAACGAGGGTGAAATAGCAATGTCGGCTTTGCGCGCGCTTGGAGAACCTATAGCCGACGTTATCTCACCTCACAAGTTTGTAGACTGGCAAGCAGCATTCGACCCTTTGCTTACACCGGGCGCTCGGAACTATTGGAAAAGCCATGATTTCGACGTGCTTTCCTCGGAAGCAATCACAGGACTTCTCGAGGCGGTTTCCAGCCTTCCCGACCCTGCTTGCGAAGTATTTATAGCGCATGTAGGTGGCGCAATGGCACGCATTGAACCAGACTCAACAGCTTATCCGCAACGATCAGCACACTTCATAATGAATGTTCACACACGATGGGAAGACCCAAACAAGGATGGTGAGTGTATTGCGTGGGCGCAAGGACTTTATGATCAGATGCGGCCTCATGCGACCGGTAGCGCGTATGTAAACTTTATGCCCGAAGACGAAGCGGAGCATATGGCTGGTGCATACGGCCTAAACAGCGGGAAGCTTTCGAAAATAAAGGGCAACTATGATCCAAAAAATCTGTTCAGGATCAATCACAACATAGTGCCTGAGTAGGGCCATCCGATTTAGAAAGACTGATCTGTATGGACGCATAGAGTTTATGCTTGAAATTTGACAACAAATATTTGGTTGTGCATTCAGACCACCCGATATTTTTCATGTCAAAAATGCCGATACTGTCATTGCTACTGTCAGGCGAATGCCGTGTTCCGCTGCGGCGGCAAGGGCTTTGCTGAACATTTGACCGCTTTGGGCTCCGTTCAGTCATTCGCAAAGTACTCGTGAGCGTCTGCTGTGCGGACATAGCTGCCATTCGCCCTTTCCAAAGTCCTCTTTGTGTCGCAGTCTTGCGCGTGACGTCCGCTTGACGACACGACCCCTATCAAACGATCATCTCCGAACTGTCATGTGGTACTTCGAGGGAAATCTCATGGAAGTATTCGGAAGTGAAGCACAACGACGCATGTCAACCATGGGCGAGCATCTTATGCAGCTGTTGGGTGATGACCCTCGGTTTTGTAGCCATGGGCGTGGTATACAGATTGCCAACGAATATAGCGGGGCGTTGGATGATGCCGTCGCAATGGCCCGAATTCTTGGCATCACGGCGATAGAAAGCATACCGCGTGAGGAGGTTGCGACGGCGCGCGAACGAATTGAAAGCGAAGGTTTAAAGACCGACACGATTGCTTGCTATCTTGGCGGTCTGAACTGTGTCGAAGCCGCTCGGCAAGTGGTCGCAACTCAGGCGTTGCCCGAAGATTTATCCATACGAGTGATTGATCGCAGCTCTCCGCCAGAATGGCTTGAAGCTTTCGCGGAAGTCGCGTTGAGCCACGGTGTTTTACCGCCAATAGGTCCGGTGATGCGCGGATTGTCTCGTCCCGGGTTTGCTATGGTCGTCGTTGATAAATCAGGTGCCCCAGTCGCAACTGCGGGCTCAGTTCTGTGTCATCCCTCCAGCAGTCGGCTGCATAGTCGCGCACAATGGGGGCAACTCTCGACCAAACCTGAACGCATGGGCGAGGGCATTGCAAAAGTCTTGGGGGCGATAGCTCTAATTCACTCGCATGAAAAGCTTGGGGCCACAGGGTTCAAGACAGGCATCGCTCCGGGCAACATTCCCTCTGCACGGCTTTGCGAAAGACTTGGCTTGGAGGACAGTGGAAGCGACATAGTCGCGATCATAGACCCTCTCGTATACTCAGAAGATCGGTTAACCAAGTGACCCATCCGGCTGTCTGTGGTCGCATTGTGTAATCAGTGCTACCAAGAGCCTGAGTTAGTTCCTTGAAAAAGGTAAAACGGGGTAAACTCTAGTCTCATTTGGGCTCAAAGTGGGCCTTCGCTGTATCTGCGATGAATGTCTGCCATGCGGACAGAGCCGCCATCCACTCAGCACAAGGCAATTACCGTTCTCAGCCCAAAGGCGACTTAGGTAATGGGCTTAGCATTTGTCGTTTTGGGTCGGGAAGTTGCCGTTCGCTGCGCATCGGATGAATGACCCAGGTGCGTAGTGGAGCCAACGTTCGGTGCCCCGCCGTTGGTCAGCCATCGCCCCCTCGGCTCTCGTCATCCGCTGATTATGAATACTGACCCTCGTAAGGTAAGATGGGTGCCTTTCGGTTCGCGAGATAAAAATTAATCCTTTCAGTAGGTTGGATCGATCTTGAATTGGATCTGCCAACATTTCTCGGGTACGTGGGCCGATCGCTCTACGCACTCGACCATGTCAATGGTGACTTTCGTTAGTGTATGGGTTTGACTATTCTGAAAGTGGTGAAATTGGGCGCTGAATAATTACGGTAGGTATTTAAGTGGCGAGAAGTATCACTGACGAGGAAATCGGCTTGATAAAGGCATTACTTGCTATAGGCGAGCGCAACGTAGACATACAATTCTATTTTAACCGGCCAGATAGGCCAGTCAACTCTGGGCGCATTAGTCAAATTAGTAACGGAACTTACGGGCCAAACGTCCCTGCTGCATCACAAGTTGAGCTCGCGAACTTCCTTGCGATATTTCAGGTTGCTGCGGTTGGCGTGGCCAAGGATGCGTGGCAGGTTGCGTATCGCTTCCACCCCGTGGGACAAGGCATGCTCCACTCTGGCGAATTGCGTCAGGGGAGCCGCCAGCCTTTCACTTGGGTATATGATTGCGGCAGCGTCACCGCGGCAGTACAGGTCAAGAGCGAGCTCAATGACTTATGCACCGCGCGCAACGCTATGCCAGGATCAAAACCCAGTCTCGATTTTGTCGCTCTGTCTCATTTCGACGCCGACCATATTTCCGGTCTCGTGTACCTACTTGGGCTTTTCGAGGTGAAGATGATCCTCCTGCCCTTCCTGCAGCTTTGGCAGCGGTTCTGGATAGCGGCATCATCTGATGATCTCGACGCAGACTTTCTGCGGTTTCTAGTCGATCCCGCCGGCTACCTTCGTGGCGTAGACGGAGGTGGGGAGGCGAGGATCGTTTTCGTGCCACCGAGCGCGGGCGACCCCCCGTCCGCGCCCGACGCCGGTCCGCCCGTCGGTCCGCGTGGGGAGGTCGACGACCGGCCGATGAAATTACGACTGGAAACTGAACGCGTCCTAGACGTGGTCGGCAGCGAGATCCCCGGCGTGACAGGGCAGCGCCTTTCGGGGGCGGAATTCCTGAAAATGGGATCGGTGCTCGACATCGACGGATTCTGGGAGTTCGTCCCGTATAACGATGCACACCAAGCCAAGCGTTGCCCGGCAGGTTTCCCGGCGACCGTCGAGCCGCTGATCAAGACCTTGCTAGACGCCAACCATCCGGCCGACCGGAAAAAGGCCCAGGATGCACTTAAAGCCCATTATGACACGACCTTCGGCAGCAGCGCCTATCGCCGCAATATCATATCACTGTTCCTGTACGGCGGTCCGGTGTCGACACCTGCCAAGGCCTATTTCAAGACCGGCGAGACACAACTTGGCAATATGGCCTGGCAGCACAAGCCAGATAGGTCGCGCCTATCCGCGACCCATTTCTCTATGCTGTTCACAGGAGATGGTTCGCTGAACTCAAAGCCGCGCCGAACTGGGTTCGAGAATTTCTTCACGCCCTATGGCCGCCTCGGCAAGGCCTCGGTTTTCCAAGTGATGCATCATGGCGCGTCCGGGAACTCGTCACCCGAGGTCGCAGCCCTTGTGGTGCCGCGCGCGAGCATCTTTTGTTCCGACCCCAGCAAGGGCCAAAAGCATCCCGATGCAGACGTGTTGCGGCAGTTCTGGCCCTATAACTGCATCCAAGTCGATGATGCGATCGGCTGGCAGATGCTTGGGGTGTTCGTGTTCTAGGTCGTTAAGGTCGTTCCCGACTGCTGTACGGGCGACAACGGTTCGAAACAGATGACCGGTCGTCCAACAGCGATGCCCGTATAGTCGCTCCTTGGCGCAAAGAAGTGCCATCGAGCCCCGATCGGGCCTTGGCGCATGACTCCGGCCTGTCAGTCCATGCCGCACGATGTCGTTGATGACCGGTTCAGGGAAGCTGCGCTGCAGCGAAGAGCTTTTCTGAGAACGGCCGCTCAGGGCCGGCTTATACCTCCCAACAAACTGACTTATCGGCAGCTTTGTCCGCAAAGCGCTCGTTGGCTGCAACTTGCTTGAATGTCTACTTTGCGGGACTTAGCAGACGTTCGCTTTCCGGCTTTATCGTTTTGAATCGTGATTCAGAACGTTCTGAATCATGTCTTCGGGCGAACCCCAGCCAAAACCGGTGTTGATGCGCCTCATGGTCGCAACTGCGGCTCATGCGAAACTCATCAAAGGACAAGACGATGTCGAACCCATTATCTCTTTACCAGCGCTTGGCAGTAGTTCTTATCGGCGCATCTATTGCCGGCACAGCGCAGGCCGACGGTGCGCGCGATACAGACGCCATCGCCACGCGAGAAGAAGTGTCTACCAGTGCCGGGCACAACATTCCTGCGGGAGCCTTCGGGTTTCTGTTGGTCGAAAGACCTCGCGAAGTTAGTCTTCTTGCTCTGCGCGGCTTCGCTGGAAGCGGGAAAGCAATCCTGCGCACCGATCAACCGGGGTTGTGTCTGAACATTCCCGTTAGGTTTGTTGCAGGGGATTTTGGTGGCGAGTCAATAAATGGACACGTCGCTGACCCGATCCACTTTCTGATCAGAAGCAGACAGGTCGCCAGATCGTTGGCGAAAGGCTGGGATGTCGTCAGCGACATGTACAGCGTCAGCGACCACATGGACCCAGATGCTGACATTGTGCTGCAATCCGGGCTAGACGAGCGGTCTGGTTTTGTCATCAACCCGGGTCGCAATATCCTTGAAGACATCTTTTGGGGAAAGGCAAAGCCCGTTTCCTGTCAGAGTGTCTAGCCAGGCCTATCGGGTCGCAGGCGGTCGTTATCCGTCTGCGCCCACGATCCTGAATTGCGATGGCGTCAACCCCGTCACGCGTCGGAACTCCGTGTTGAAACTGGATTTCGACAGGAAACCCGCCTCGAACATAACCTCTGTCACCGGCAGGTCGGTTTCCAGCAAGGCGCCCTGCGCATAGGCGATGCGATATCCATTGATGAAACGCGAAAAATTTTCGGCGGTAACGCGGTTGATCGCCCCAGACAGATCGCGGGCTGGAACCGACATGCGTTTCGCCGCCCGTGCCAGAGTGAGGTTGCTATCGCGAAAGAGTTCTTTGTCTTTCATGATCGCATTGAGGGTCTGCATTAATGCGTGGTCCGCGTCAGACGGCGCCACACGGTCGGGGGCTTCCCTTTGCGATACGTGCAGGATCAAGGGCACGCCTATCAACGCGACGACAAAGACGAACCCGGTGAACAGACCCGAGACCCCAGTCAAAAGTGTCACGAGATGTGGTTCACTCGCCACAAGACTGATTGCAAAGACCAAGCCATCAGCCGCAATCATCAGACCGATCAACGCAATTGTGGCGTATATCGCCGAACGCCACAGGCCGGTTGCATGCGGCGGAACGGACAGGAAATCATCGGGGCCATGGCGCAACAAACTTGCCAGACGCACGATATAGAGACAGTTGATGGCCAGGATGCACACATCGGCAGAAACCTGTTCTGGTGCGGCTAGCCACAGCGCCGCGACCCCGACAAGCCCCCCATTGCCAAGCAACATGCTGTTCCAACGCTCAGTGTTGTCCACTGTCAGGGCAGCGAATCCGAGATAGGCTGCAGGAGCCGCCAAAATGGCGACAAAGGGCTGCATGCGGGCGGGCCAAAGCCAGTCCAATGAGACCCGCATTCCTAGCAAGACGGTGACAAGCACCAGACAAATTAGAAAGGCACAGAGGAAAATCCTTGAGCGGCCAGGAACGCGCGTATTCCAGGCAAGCATATAGGCAGCGATCGTCATCAGAACGCTGACCAGCCAGGTTATAGGGAATGCACTCATCGGACGACATTAATGAGATCCGGTATCTTCTGACCAGAACTTTCGCTGTAAGTTTGATTTCTGGGATTGCAGGTTTGGGCTCAGAGCAGTCGTTCGCCGCGCAGTGCATCAGTGACCGCTGTGCGGACGGAGCAGTCATTCATCGCGCGACCGATCAAGTGCAAATAATCAGATTCTGCCTATAGTCTTGGCAATCGCAATTCAGAATCAGAAATTTGTTCCAGAAGGAGTTTCGTTATGGGCTGGGGGAAGAGTTTAGGTGCCATCAAGGCATTGGTTTTGGGGGTGATCGTCGCGACTGCGAGTCATGCCGAGGATTTTGACCCATCGAACGCTAACACTGCGGACCGCATGACCTATCATCGCGCAGTTGATGCTGCTGTCTGGGCCATGCCTTTGATGAACTTCAAATTCTACATCGATGCTCTCGCTCGGGCCGGTGTCGGGCCGAATGACATTGGTTACAATTCGAAGGTTCAAGATTGGCGCTTCCAAACCGCTACGCCCAACAATACGACGCCCTATATTCATGCATATTGGAACATCAAAGATGGGCCAGTTGTGTTCGAAATGCCTGCTTCAGTCGAAGGGATTGGCATCTTTGGCACCGTGATGGACGCTTGGCAACGCCCACTTGACGATGTGGGCTCAAAAGGGCGCGACAGAGGCCTTGGCGCAAAATACCTGTTGGTGCCGCCAAATTATGATGGTCCGCTGCTCAGGAATGCCCTGGTCTATGAGCAGGAAACCAATTTCGGCTTTGCTGTGCTCCGGCCGATTATCGCCGGAGGTCCGACCGAAGAAAACCTTGCGAGAGCCACTGCATTGACTAAACAAATCAAGGTGTATCCGCTGTCAGAGGCTGGAGAGGAGGCCGCAACAAATTATGTTGATGTCTACGGCGTGCCGCTGGAAATGACGCCTAAGATGGATGGTGGAATCTATGGTCACATCCACGAGATGATAGGCGAAGAAGTCGTGTTGGATCGCGATCTTGCCATGATGGGTGCACTTGCACGTATCGGAATCACGCGTAACGACCCTTTTGAACCCGATGCAAAATTGCAGGCTATTTATGATGTAGCTGGTCCTGAAGCACTCGAATACATGATTGACCAGTACCACCGTGTGCTCAATCCATTTGTGTTCGAAGGGAAGAAGTGGTCAGCGCTTGTTCCCGATGGATCGCGAGAAACAGAATGGAGCTATGAATACCCTTCATACTACGACTATGTGGCGCGCGGTGCACTTTACTACGCGATCATAACAAGTGTTAAGAATTACGGGACAGCAACCTACTACCTCGATCTGGCCGAGACTCCAGATGGAGAGTGGCTCGATGGCAACCGCAATTACAAAATCACCGTACCTGCCAATGTTCCGGTCCGCGATTTCTGGTCGATCACGACTTACGATCTGGAAACGGCCTCATACCTTCGAGACATTGAGCCAAGCACTATCGATTCTAACATGGCCAGCGTCGTTAAGAACGACGACGGGTCCGTTGATATTTTCTTCGGGCCAAAGGCACCAGAAGGAAAAGAAAGCAACTGGCTTCCAACCAATCCAGAACGTCGTTTTTTCCTTCTCGCGCGGTTTTATGGTCCGGAACCTAGTCTGCTGGACAGTAGGTTTGAGCTGAATGACATGGAACGAACGGATTGAAAAATTTTAGTGTTTGCTTTGGGCTCTGAGCCGACATTCGCTCAATCTTGGCGAATGTCCACTTTGCGGGAAAGAGCGGACATTGGCGGTAATAAGTCTAATTAGCGCTGTCGGCCTTATCCAGTCAATCACCGCCCTTGCCGCAAACGACCGGTTCAAGGTCAGGTGTGCTTCAAACAAACCGTTTCAGTTGATTGTCGTAAAGTAATAGGAGAACCACCGCCGGGCGGCAATTCTCCGGCATTGTCATTCGCCGTATCCCGGCTCACCCAATTCGTAGGGCAATTGGTCTAGATGCTCTATGAATTCCAACGGATCAAACGGCAAGCTATCAAAATCTGCTGGCGGGTTTGACAAGGCCAGCGTGGCGGGACGGGCATTGGACAGGTTTGCATACGCTGGTCCGCGGTTGTGTTTGCGGTCCGGATACTTCTGTTTCCACAATTCATGTCGGGCGCGCATTCGCTTGAACGGCTCCTTAAAGTGGAAGCCACCGACGACGATTGGATTGGCTTCACGGTGGTCGTTATATAGATCGTAAACAGCAGTCAGGCCGGACTTAGCCTGCCCCGGATCATCCGATGTCCAGTGGATTTTGAACTGGTTTTTGACTGTGGCCGCTAGGTCAGGCCCCTGGTAAATGAACACATGATCGCGCCGTCCGTGGGTATCGCCGTTGAGCAGCAGCGCCGTCTGATCGATGCCGTCGATGATGCGGTCGGTGGGAATATGCTGGGTGGCTCCTGCCAGCCTAGCAAATGTCGTGAACAAATCGGTTTCGTGGATCATGTCAGCCGCATAAGTACCTGGCTCGATCACGCCCGGCCAAAGTGCTGCTGCGGGAACCCGGACACCACCTTCAGTAAAGTCGCCCTTGCCACCACGAAACAGGCCTTCACCCAGACCGGCACCGGCAGGCGGATTGTGTGTCATCGGGCCATTGTCGGCCATGGCAACGATCAGTGTGTTTTCTGCAATTCCTAATTCTGCAAGAGTTTCCCGCAAAAGAGCGATGTCGGGTTCAATTACGCGATGATAGCTTTCCCCCACCATGCCGCGCTGCAAGGTCACTTTCTGAGGGTTAGGAATGAAGGACATCCAAAGCGGCCACCATGCGACGTAGAATGGCTTGTCAGCTTCTGCACTTTGACGAATGAAATTGATTGCACGCTTCCGGCTCTCGATGTCGAAATCATTGTAGTTCTGTACTTCTTGTGAGCCGTTGCGCCATTCGGCGGCTTGTTCGCCTTTCTTGCCTTCCATGTAAAAGACAAAACCTTCGTCCAGAACGAATCTATGGTCGCGCTGATAGGGGTTGTCCGCAAGCAACTCCTCTTTCATCCCGACAATCGCGTTGGCACCCTCGCCAGTTGCATTGTATAGGCTGGTGACTTGATTGTAGAGCGCCCAGAACGCGACATCAAAACCTTGGTTGATGGGATAGGATTCCTCAATATCTCCCAGATGCTGCTTTCCAAAAAAACCGGTTGCATAACCCTGAGCCGACAGAACTTCGGCCAAGGTCACATTTTCCGCCGCCAGTCCGGTATACTCAATCGGAAATCCGATTTCCCAGGTGCCTGTGCGGGTAGCATTCTGGCCTGTCAGAACCGCCGCACGGCTGGGCGTGCAGCCCGGCTCGGTATACATGCGTGAAAACTGCATTCCATCTTCGGCAAGCTGGTTCAGATTTGGTGTCGAGTAGCCGCGTATTTGTTGATAAATCGGATCGCCGAAAGCCATCGGTGGCTGGTCGTCCCACATGTAGTGGACGATATTCGGGGGAGCACCGTATTGCTCTCTCAGGGCCGCCAGTTTCTTGTCCAGTTCGTCGTCCTCAACGGCCCAGACCTTCCCGTTCTGCGTTTCCAGAATGTAGTATTCAGCGTCATGAACTATTGCGTTTTCCTGTGCGAGAGCGCTCGTTGCGAATGCCGTAAGGATCGCAATTACTCCCACAGATCGTTTTTGTTTCATGGTTTGGCATCCTTGTTTGAATTCTTTTGGTTTTTCAGGCCATCAGTGATCAGCTGATGGGTGTATGCAGACAGTGATTGAGAAGTAGCGGCAGCCTGCCGGGCCAGTTCCGAACGTTCATCCCACGTCAGAAGCGTGACGATGCGTTCTGAACGTCGTTCGCACTTTGGGAGCGGCGGGCGTCCCATTGTAGCCGGTTTGCGTTCTCTAACTACGACGCGGGTCAACTTGCTCAAACATTCATCCGGAGGTTAACATTGCCGGGAAACTAACTGAGGCAGGGAATGAACCACATCAAAAATTCGCCAAACCTGCCCAAGTCCGAACCACTGGTGGTGATGACGTTGCCGGAGCCAAACGACATAAACGGCTTCTCTCCTTGGGAAATTGATTTTCGACAAATCGAGGCCGGTGCAATGGAAACCAAGGTAACGCTTCGCGCCGGAAGCATTGTAACACTGTTGAACATTTCAATGTCACGCGCCGTGCACCAAACCGGCGTGTCACCCAAAGGGTTGCTTACCTTTGGCGTAATCCGGCGCAACGCTGTTCAGGTGTGGCAAGGTCAGGAGACATCGGAATCCGAATTGCTGTCTTTCGGCAGTTCCGATCCGTTTGACGGCGTAAGCGCCACACATTTTTGCGGCACAACAGTTTCTGTCAAAGAGCACGATGTAGAATTTCTGGCTGACGCCTTGGGCCTGAATATCCCGGAGAGCTTACGAACTTCTGCGAAACCGGCAATTTTTGGACAGCACAAACGTCTGGCAGCGATACGGCAACTCTCTGAAAGGCTTATGGGCAGTTACGCACCGCCGATGACCGACGCCATCGAAGAGGAGATTGTTGCTGACCTTCTGTTAGCGGCAAACTCATACGATCAACACGAAGACAAAAGCACGCCTTTGATCCGGTCTCGGGCCGTTTCGAAAACTACCGAGTTGATGCTAGCCCACCTTGGCGAAAATGTTCCGATCAGCCAAATATGCAGGGAGGTCGGTGTTTCATGGCGCACTTTGGATCGTGCCTTCCTCGAGAAGTTTGGTGTCGGGCCAAAGAAGTACTACCAACGAATTCGCCTAAATCGGGTTCGATCCGACCTGATCCGTAAAACCAATCACTACAGCATTTCCGACATCGCTAACCGTTGGGGTTTTTGGCACCTAGGGCAATTCGCTCAAGACTACCACAACATGTTCGGGGAGTTGCCATCACAAACCGGTGCAGGTCAGGAGTGAACACCCGTTTTATCTTTCAAGATTGCTGCGGAAACGTGTGTAGGGATGTTGACGGCCAATGAGGGAGCATTCGGTCAATCAATCAAATTGCAGCAAAGGTCCGCCGTTCGCGACAGATGCCGCGGTTTATTTCAACGGCAACCTTGGGCTCGATGCGGACGTTGGGCTAAACAATCCCGAATGACCACTATGCGGACTTTTCGGACATCCGCTTTTTCGCTCCGGAAGGCCGCTGCCAGACCAAATCAGACATGGCTGCAAGGTTGCTAGACGACGATGGCTGACTTTCATATTAGGGCACCCAACGAACAGAGAGGGCGCTAAGCCGTCGCTCGCCACTTCTACAGCCTAGGCATCAATCTGCGCATGCTTTTGCGCATAAAGTGGACTTTGCGACAAAGGATACTTCCTTGACTCTATGCCTGATAAGAACCACAAGAATGTATTGGAGAAATTTATTCGTCGTCGCAATGCTGCCGACTTCGATGATCCAATGGCCTTCCTAAAATCTGTAGCATGTGCCCCAGCTTAGGAACGGGTTCCGCTAGGGTGTTCGGAACGAACTCGTTACTCGCAAACCTTTGCAATTGTTTCCTGATCTTTGTCAGACGACGAACGACACATGAAAGCAGGCGGTACATGAACAATATATGGCTCATCAACTGCGTGTCTGATGCCCGATAGGTCCGGCCCCAGACACCACACTAACCAGACTTCAATCATATATATGCGCGATATTTCGTGTTTGATCTTGACATTAATTGTGTTGATTTCGGGAACGAAGCTCTCAGCTCAGGTAGCGCCTGAAAACACATATTTGACAGGCAGTTCCTATGGACGTGGCTGGGAATGCAATCACGGATTCCAACGTATTGGGGATATTTGTGAGGAAATAGCAATTCCTGAAAATGCCTTCCTCACGTCAACGGGAGATAGGTGGACCTGCAATCGATTGTTTCGACGTATTGGTGAAGAGTGTGAGGAAGTAATTGCACCGGAAAACGGGTTCGTTGATACCCGATTTGGTGTGCAAGAAATACATTGCAACTGGGGATTTCGCAAAGAGGGCCGGAACTGTATTGCTATCGAAGTCCCTCTGAACGGTCGCCTGACCGAAAAGAACAGCGTAGATGGTTGGGTATGCCTGAGAGGTTTCATTGCTTCAGAAAGTGGCTGCGAACCTGTGGCCATTCCTGATCACGCATACCTCACATCTGACACCTATACCGGATGGAAATGCGAGCGTGGTTTCCGCACAATCAAAGGCAAATGCATGGCAATCATCGTCCCATCAAACGCTCATATAAACCGACGAGGCGATAGTTGGGAATGCAATCAACCCTTCAATCGCCAGAACGACAAATGCGTTGAAAAATTGTCGCGACATTAGGCTGTTGTAAGCCGCCGCCCCCACGAAAGAGCCGGAAGGATCAAACTGTGACTCTAGATTCGATTGACGAAAAACTGGGCAAAAAGCTCAAAGCCGAAAGGGCTCGCCGCCTAACTTACGGAATCAAATTATTTATCGCGTCAGTGGTGCTCGTAGCGGCGGTTGTTGTGGTGGTGTTCCTCTGATGCGCAATAGAGCCCCTCAAGTCAGTCTTCAAAACGCAAAAGCGTCAGTTCTTGGTCGGGAACAGCGAGAATTTCAGGACCGAAGTGTTCGAAAATCGCGAAATGCTGACGTATCTGGAGTTATTGAAGAAGAGTTCGGAAGGTACTTAATAAAAGCGGGTATTTTGAGCGGCAACAGCGTTGCGCGGGCGTTCCCCAAGCCACCTGCCAAGACACAAGCCATGATTGCCGACGCTATTGGTGAGACTCCGGCAATGGCTATTGAGGCGTTGAAAGAAATTCTTGAAGAACGTGATAAGAAGCGCTGCGATCAACGTCGTTTGGAAGGAAATTCCGGCACGCTTGTTCCCAGCGAACGGGAATACACAGAAGCCTTGCGCCAAGTCAGGTTTACACCGGCTCAGATCACTATGCTCAGAGCACTCTCAATCGCTGGGAAGAAAGGCCTGACTGTTGGTCAACTATCTCAGGCTGCTGGTTACAAATCGCGCGAGACATCCATCAAGGCCTTCAAAAAAGCAGGGCTGTTGATCGCGGAGTATCTGGACCTCGATCTTCCCGAAACCGTATCGGAACAGAATGATAGTGCTGCACAAATCGTGGCCCTCTCTCATAACGAAAGTGACGATAAGCCAGCGACTTGGATCATGCATGAGGAACTGCACTACGCCGTTCGTTCGGTACTTTGATGTACGTACCAGCGCGCGCTTTCAAAGGGAAACCCGAACGGGACCAAATGCACGAAAGGTTGCACGGGTAGCTTATGCTGGTGAAAAGACCATACCCGCTCGAATTGATCTACGTACCTGTAAAGCGTGCAAAAACACTTGATCAAAACAAAGTTCTGACGCTTGCCAAGGATATATTGAGGAACGGCCAGAGTACTCCGATCCAATTGCGCGCCGACAACAAGAGGTTCGTGCTGATCGAAGGTCTCCACCGATTGGAGGCCATTCGCGCCCTCGGTGGTGACACAATTGAAGCCTACCTAGTACGTGCCAGGCTACACTGACAGTTCTTTGGAACCGGCAGCCTCCCGGCCCAAACCATCCGTGTGCGGTTGCAGCAATCCAATGTCTACTGAACGGCGGCTAAGGGCTCTTTGCAGACCTCGGAGGCAGCGCAGAAATCCTCTGATATGGTGCCTCGTCAACGTCGGGTTGTCGCTTTGGGAGGGCATGGCGGATCGGAGAATCAGTCATGGAAAAACCAAACTTACCGGCCATTCGCGCGCTTCGCTCAGCCTGGAACAAAGGACGTATCGTTGGCCAGAAAAGACCGCTGAAGCCAAAGCACGTCTGGGCGATCCGAGTTAGACTTGAACTGGCCGAAAACCATCGCGACCTCGCGCTGTTCAATATGGCAATCGACAGCAAACTTCGCGGCTGTGATCTTGTGAGGATGAAAGTCGTCAACGTGATGGCATCGGGACAGATCAAAGAGCGCGCCTCCGTCCTGCAAAGCAAAACTCAGAAACCAGTCCGCTTCGAGATTTCCGAGGGCACGCGTGCTTCAGTCGAAAAGTGGATGGTGGATGAACTCATGGTTGGCTCGGAGTATCTTTGGCCTGGCCGCTTCCATGAGCGCTTGCACATTTCAACACGCCAGTATGCGAGGATCGTCCGTGATTGGGTCACATCCATTGGCCTTGAGGCAAGCGCGTACGGAACGTATTCAATGCGGCGTACCAAGGTCACCCAAATTTACAAGAAGACGGGCAATCTGCGCGCTGCAACTCTTACTCGGGCATACAAAGATGGACAGTACCGTTCGGTATCTCGGTATCTCGGTGTTGAGCTTGAGGATGCACTTGCCATTGCAGAGACCATTGAAATCTGATTACTAAGGCCGCTTTCTTTGGCGGCCCTTAGCCGCCGTTGATCGGTGGGTTTCGTCGCTGCGGCGCGGCCCGTCAAAGGAGGTATTCGCTGCGCGAGCGAAGCTGGAAGACGGACGGAGGTCCTAAAAGCGGGACATGTTGCCGCTTCAACCCAAACAAATGCCGCAAGCCAGTTGCGCTCAACTTGCTCCAGGTTGTTTCTTTGCCATTGCTTTTCGTTTTAGTAGAGCCCTACGACCAAACACAAACATCAGCACCAAAGCTATAGGAACCAAGACTGCACCCATCAGTAAAACATGAAGCAGGACATCTGGTAGTAGCGAGACGCGATGTCCGAACTGGTATGCAATAGATGTCCAGAACACCACCCACAGCACAGAGCCCGCAACATTTGCCAAAAAGAACTTTACCCATGGCATATTAGCTGACCCGGCGACCAATCCGTTTAACTGCCGCAGCAATACAAAAAAGCGCGCGCAGGCAACTACATAAGCACCATACTTGTTTGTCGCGCGTTCCACGGTCTCGTACTTCGTCTCGGTAATGCCAAAACGCGATCCATACGCCAGGATGATAGCGCGGCCATACCTTCGCCCAAACAGATAAGCAACATTGTCGCCGGCTATGGCCGCAAGACTGGCAACTGCTGCAACCGCGAAAATGTTCAGAGTTCCTTTTGCTGCAAGCACCGATGTAGCCACTAAGGCGCTTTCTCCAGGAAGAGGCAGTCCAAAGGTCTCAAAGAAAATCGTAGGGAAAAGTACGAAAAGCCCGTAGTTCTCAATAAGACTTTCGAAGTTGTCTGCGATGTAATGCATCTGAAAACCCGGGCCTACCGAAACGATCCCAAAGCGGTTGGTTCGATGTACTTTTCTTAATGATTTAGAAGAGAAGAGAAAACTTTTAGGTACCAGCTAAAAGTCATGGATTCACTGCGGACCGCGGGAGGAACTAAAATGGCTTTTACAGACAAGGAAACTCGCATGAGCTTTCTGCGCGCCCTCTTCGTCTCGCCAGAAAAAAGGCTTGCGAGACGTAAAAGAAAGGAACACGCGCGTAAGAAGCAAAGGGAGGTCGATGCCCAAGTAGCAAAAGACCTTCGAGAAACCGGCCAATACGCTGACTTCCCGCAGGACCCTTTTTTCTATCGTCACTACTACTATTGACACATTGGTCTGGTTCGGACGCTCGCTACGCCATAACACGCCCTTAAGGTCCAGAGGGGCGCTTATTCCGTAGCAGTTGTTGCTTCCGTTTCTGCAGCTGGGGCGGTTTCTTCACTACCCACACCCTCCTCAACTGACGTCATCATTGTGAGGCCCAAAAAAGGCCATGCGTTAGCACGGGAAAGTAGTAGACATAATCGCGATTATGGGTTCACTCGGCTGGTAGTTGCTTCGTGTTGCCCTTGCTGTTCGTCTTGGCGGCTTTGGCCTCGGCGTCAATCTGCAGGTACGGGGCCAGCTTGGCGTCAAGTTCCTCGTTTGCGGCCCTGCGTTCTTCCTCGCGGTTCTCGTCGTCCAGCGGTGGCTCTTCGCCGTCCCGGTAACCATGAATTGCGTTGAGTTGCCAGCGCACGGCGTTGAATGCGGTTGACGGGTGGGCGTCCTGATAGCCTAGTTGGGCCATGCGACCCAGCAGGATGCCTTCGTGAAGTTCTTTGCCTTCGTCCAGTTCGACCCGGCACAACTTTCGCAGCGTCTTGGGGTCGATGCCGTGATGTCGGGCGATGAGTGCTTGGGTCATTCCGTTTGCCGCTTGCTGAACGATCAGCGCGCGGTCGCGGTCGTTCGGTTTCCACGCGTTTTGTTTGCCGCGTTTTTGTTTTGGTGGCATTGCTCAATCCTTCGGATTGGGGAAGCCCAAGGCGCGCGCGTCGGCTTCGGTAAACGGTTTTGGGCGTCATCCTGGCACCTGACTGCGTTTGAAGCACACACGGGGCTAAAATCGGGGTCACGTGGCGATTGCGGGTCATGTCTTTCCCTCTCGTTTTGTCAGGGCCGAGAAGCCCAGAAGGTGCCGTTGCAACCATGGGTGCACAGGGGTGCACAGGGGTGCAAATCGGTCGTTTTCACTTTTTTCTCGCTGCGCTGCGGCGATCATGTCTTTTCGATCCACACGTTCTGGATGCCATTAATGGGCCTTCTACTCTTTGCGCGTGTGCCGACCCTTTTCTTGCTTAGTTTCCACACGCCGTTTTCTGTCAGGGCTGGATGACCGAGTAGTGACTTAATTTTTTGGGCCAAATTCCTCGCTCCCATCCGGGTCAATGCCTGTTGATCGCTCTCGCCTTCTTCTGTCTCGACGTAAATCAGGGCGGCGAGTTCTGTTGGGCAATACTTGATCAGTTCGCTGTATGTCATGCCGTAGTTTGCGCCGACCAGTTTGACCTCTGAATTGCCCATTTGGGCCTGCGCCATGACGTCTTTCATACGCTCGCACAGGGCGATGACTTCGTCGTCCTTGTGACCTTCGCCCTCTGCGCTTTCGTGCCAGTTTTCGAACAGTGGTTCGTCATGCCCGATCTGGACAGCTGTGCCGACGTGTTTTGTCCATCCGGGAAACCGGCCTTTGACGGTGGGCACGTCCTGCTTTTGCCCCTCCTGCCAGATGCGATAGAGGGCACTGATCAAGTTTGATCGGTTGGCTTCGGCTTCGGCAAATATGTCGACATTGTATTCGCGGGTGGCTGGGCTGTCGGTCGTGGGTTCGATCCGGCATTCCACGACCCGGTTCGGCAGGTCGCCACCCGGCGAGATATTGTTTCCGGTCAGGACCGGCACGGTCGACGTGGGCGTGACCGAGACCTCATGTCGGCCCAGCGTGCGCGGCCTGTAGACACCGGCTGTGCTGTATCCCTCAAGCTGCGAGCGTTTGACCGTTTCCCCGCGTGGCACGTTGTCGAACAGAACGACGGGACACCCGGTCATGATGACCGCCGCCAGTGTTTTCTCAAATTCTTCCTCTTTCGTCGGCCAAGGTGTGATCGGAACGTCGCGGCCCGTGATCAATCTGTGAATGGCGCGGACAACCATCGTCTTTCCCGATGATGAGAGGGACGCGGTGAAAAAGAACACCGGCGACGGGTCGCCACCGAAAAGCATTTTGCGGGTCATGAGGGTGAGGGCAAAAGCGATGGCCCGTCTGAAATCGCTGTGACTGGCCCACTCTATTTCGCCTAGCCATGCGACCAGAACCACCCACGCGCTTTCGACGTGGTCAAACTCGGTCAGTTTTATACGGTCGTTGATGGCGTAGAAAATCCCGGTGGTCGGGTCGTATTCGTTTCGGCTTGTGATCAGGTCGCCGTTTTGGGCGATGACCGGGTGGTCGATCACTGTATTCAGGGCAGGAAGGGTGACGCCGCACGGTGCCGTGCCGCCAGTTGCCAGAATGTTTGCGGCGATTTCCCGTGTTGGGCGGGACGGGTGAACGTTGCCCTTTTTATCTTGTCGGACAAATTCAGCCACGCATTCTATGTCGCTTAAAATCTGGTGTGCGTCGGTGGGTCGGACGATATGGGTGGCGGTCAGGTTCCGGGTGCGCTGGACCAGTTCGCCCTCGTCGTTTCGCCGGAATTGCAAGATCGGGGGTAAGGCGCGAGTGACGACTTTGCCGATATGACCGGCGTAGGAATAGAGTTTGTTTTGCTCGGCCAGCCCACTGATGACCGTGTTTTGTATCAGACGCCACGGGTGGCTGAGGTAGACCTGCACCGTTGGGGCGTTTGGGATTTGTCGGAGTTCCCAGTTTTCCTTGCGCGCCTTTTCTTCCTCGGCGTCGGCAGCAATGTCAGCCCCGTTGGGCTTTGATCCTTTTGCCTTCATCTTTTGTTCGATGCGAGCGATTTCCTCGTCCGTCATTACACTTCCGAACACATCTTTTTTTTCATCGGCCACGTCTCGGCACTCGCGTATATTCGGGACCGCTTGAACGACTGCAGCTTATTGGGTAGACTGACGACGTTCTGAATGGCCATCTGACTACATACTTTTTTGGTGCAGGGGTTCGTGTCCAGCGGACCCCTGTTTCCTTTTTGGAGCGTCCGTTCGTGCCGTCTTGATTTTCCCCGGTCGCCTTCTGAAATCCTACCCAAAATCGAGTGATTTGGCGAGGATGAACCACCTTAACTTATTGAAATCTAACCAGACCTGACGTGGTGTCAGGGCTGGTCGTGTTTAAGCCGTTGTGATCAGTTGCTATCCTCACTCGCCCATGACCTTCGCGCGCACGGCGGCGTCCTTCGCCTCTAGCAGCTTGCGTATGACGATGGTCGTTTCCACTGTTTTGGGCAGGTCCCGGTGCAAGGCCATTGCGAGGTCGGTAAAAGCCCGACTTGTCGGTTTCAGGTCATCGTTCAGATGGGCGTAGGCAAAAAGCCGTTGCAGGTGTTCTCGGGTCATGCGTCAGCCGCGCCGGACTGCTTGGCGATGGTGTTGAGTTGGTAGGATGTATCAAGCTGCTGAGTGGCCCATGCGAGACCCAGTTCGCGCATCTTGGTTGCCATGTGGACGCCCGTCGCGTCGGACGCCCTTTTCATCAGTTCATGCTGGGCCGGGTTCAGTTTTACCCCGACTGTTCGGCCATTTATGTCACTCATGGTTGTTACCTGATTGTTAGACGGTTCCGGGTGACCCGGTTCCGTCTTTCAACCTGGGCATTTAGCCTGACGTGACGTCAGATGATCGAGGTGTATCGCAGGCACCTGACCCGCGCGACTCAGGTCTGAAACGCTGCGGCCAGTTCTGCGGGCAGGTCAAATTCAGACAGCACGCGTGCGCGGCCTTGATCCGACATCTTGCGCGCGGTTTTCTCGACGATGCTTTGGATTTTCTCGGCCGAGTGCTTTTCGGCGAACGGTGCGAAATACCATTTAAGGAAAACGAAACAGATCACATCCTCCAGCGCCTGCACCTCGTCGTCACGCTTGATGCCCTGTTTGCGCAGCATCCGACCGGCAGATTCCACATCATCGGAAGAGTAGCTGTTCTGCTCCATAAGCCCCATCACGACCTCGGCGTGGTGGACGCCCTGCGCCTTGCGCCAGGCCAGATATCCAGCGCGACCTTCGGGGAATTTACTGCGCGCCAGTTTCCACCGCTCCACATGCTGACCCCGCGCTGCAATCTGCAACGGGTCAGAGGCGTCCGGGAACAACCTGTCCAACTCGGCGCTCATGCGCTGACCATAAAGCAGTTCAGTGGGCTGGCCGTCTTCGAGGTTGGGGTCGTGTGAGTTGGCCGCATCAATTGCGTCCAGAACAGCTTGCTTGCGCGCGTCCATCTTCCGCTCCGTTGGCTTGCCGGGTCTGCAGGGCAGGCCGGCGGGTTACTTGTGGACCACCGTAGCGATACGCCGCGCGGAACGCAGCAGGCAATTGCCGGGCCGGGGCATTTGGACCCAACCCGGTTTTTGCGGGCTAAATTACTTGCCCGGTTTGTTCTGATCCTGAGTGACAGGTTCCGACACCTGATCGGGGAAAACCAGGCTGCGGGTCAGGGTGTCCATGCTTGGGCCAAAAGCGCCCGCCTGAGCTTGCGCAGCAAGAACCGTAGTGGCCAGTACAAAGGCAGTCATGAACGTTTTCATCGTTTTTCTCCATATAAGGCTGTGCCGTGCTATATGAAATGAACAGTTCAGTTCAGTATTTCAAGATGTGAAGTGAACTAATTGGTTCATTTTTTACTTAGGGGTATTCAGAAATGAATGATCGGACAGGATTTATGGACCTTTGCCATGCGCTCAAGGGTGGATCAGCGCCTTGGCGGTCTTGCGACCCGGCGACCAGACAGGTAAATGCCCCCTAACGCATATGAGGATATCCGATGTCGATTGACCAAAGCAACGCCGCCAAGGTGGCCAAACTGGCCCGGATCAAGGTCGAGGATGACGCGCTGCCTGCGCTGGCATCCGAATTCAACACCATCCTTGGCTTCATCGAACAACTCAACGAGGTTGATGTCGAAGGTGTCGAACCGATGGTTTCGGTCGAGCCGATGCGCCTGAAACGCCGCGAGGATGTGGTCACTGACGGCAACCAGCAAGACAAGGTTCTGGCCAATGCCCCTGATGCGCGCGAAGGGTTCTTCGCTGTTCCCAAAGTTGTGGAGTAAGACATGAGCGATCTGAACAAACTGGGCCTGGCCGAAGCGCGCGACGCACTGCGCGCTGGCGACGTAACCTCTGTCGAGCTGACCGAATCCTGCCTGAAGGCGATCGATGACGCCGACGCGCTGAACGCTTTTGTACATAAGACGCCCGAAATCGCGCTGGAACGCGCCAAGGCGGCGGATGAGCGGATCAAAGCAGGCGATGCGCCGTCGATGTGCGGCCTGCCAATTGGCATCAAGGATCTGTTTTGCACCAAAGGCGTACCCTCGCAGGCGGCTTCTAAAATCCTCGAAGGTTTCAAGCCCGAATACGAATCTACTGTGTCTCTGCAGCTGGCAGACGCAGGCGCGGTTATGCTGGGCAAGCTGAACATGGACGAATTCGCCATGGGCTCGTCTAACGAAACTTCCGTGTACGGCAACGCGGTCAGCCCGTGGCGCCGCGGCAATGACGATGCGCAACTGACACCCGGTGGATCGTCCGGTGGGTCGGCCTCGGCCGTCGCGGCCGATCTTTGTCTGGCCGCCACCGGCACCGATACCGGCGGCTCGATCCGCCAGCCTGCTGCATTTGTTGGCATTACTGGCATCAAGCCGACCTATGGTCGTTGCTCGCGCTGGGGCATCGTTGCGTTTGCTTCTTCATTGGATCAAGCCGGGCCGATGACCAAGAACGTGCGCGACGCTGCGATCATGCTCGAGACGATGTGTGGTCACGACCCCAAGGATTCGACCAGCACCGAACTGGCCGTGCCGAATTTTGAGACGATGCTGACCGGCGATATCAAAGGCAAGAAGATCGGTATCCCCAAAGAATACCGCATGGAAGGCATGCCTGCCGAGATCGAAAAGCTGTGGGCCGAAGGCGCCGAGATGCTGAAAGCAGCAGGCGCCGAGATCGTCGACATTTCGCTGCCGCACACCAAGTATGCGCTGCCCGCATACTACGTGATTGCACCGGCCGAGGCGTCCTCGAACCTCGCCCGCTACGACGGTGTCCGCTATGGCCGCCGCGCGCAGCTGGCACAGGGCGACGGCATCACCGAGATGTACGAAAAAACCCGCGCCGAAGGCTTTGGCCACGAAGTACAGCGCCGGGTCATGATCGGCACCTATGTTCTGTCGGCAGGGTTTTACGATGCATATTATAACCGCGCCCGTAAGGTGCGGACACTGATCAAGAAAGACTTCGAAGATGTCTTCGCCGCAGGGATCGACGCAATCCTGACGCCTGCTACCCCGTCGGCGTCCTTTGGTCTGGGCGAGATGACCGAGGCGGACCCGGTGCAGATGTACCTCAACGACGTCTTTACCGTGACAGTGAACCTTGCCGGTTTGCCCGGTATCTCAGTTCCCGCAGGTTTGGACCAACAGGGATTGCCGCTGGGTCTGCAGCTGATCGGCCGCCCGTGGGAAGAAGGCGATTTGCTGAACACAGCTTATGCGTTGGAAAGTGCCGCCGGATTTGTGGCCAAGCCGGGCAAATGGTGGTAATCCTCGGATCAGGCAAGACCAGCTAAAACGGAGCAGCTGAATGCGCTTTACGCTTCTGATCCCCGCAATCGGACTTGTGGCCGCCTGCAACACGGTGGCCCCGGTCCAGGGTACTGGATTTAACACGCCTCAATATCAGGCACAGCGCGAGGCCGCGCTGGCCGGGCCGGGCTACACCGGCAACCCATTGACCGGCCCTGCTGAAGTGTCAGAACAACAACTGGGCGCACCCGGCAGCACCCCAACCGGGGATAACGCTGATATCGCGTCGGCAACGGCGGCTGCATTGGCCAACACGTCGGGGCAAAGCACGTTGACGCAAGTCCCGCTGTCTGCCGCCAGTAACAATGCGATCTCCGACGAACAGGATTTCGCGGCTGTATCAGGACGTCGCACGATCGAAAACGACGCGGCCCTGATTCAACAGAACCGCCAGACCTACGAAGTCGTCACCCCAACTGCTGTTCCGCAGCGCGGATCGGACGGCCAGCCTAACATCGTGCAATACGCTTTAAGCACATCGAATCCAGTTGGTACACAGCTTTACAGCCGCGCTGGTTTCAATCTTGAGGCCAAGGCGCAGCGGAATTGCGCCAAGTTCCCGTCGCCTGACCAAGCTCAGATCGAGTTTCTGGCCAACGGCGGCCCGCAGCGTGATCGCAACGGTCTGGACCCGGATGGGGATGGGTACGCATGTGGCTGGGATCCAAGTGCATTCCGCAGTGCCGTCAACAACTGATCCACAAGCGCCAATCTGGCACGCTTCGCCTAACTACGGACCACGCAGGGACGGGCTGAAGCCGTCCCTGATCGTTTTGCACTATACGGCGATGAACAGCGCGCAAGAGGCGCTGGACAGGTTGTGTGACCCTGTCCACGAAGTTTCGGCGCATTACCTGATTGGGGGCGACGGGACGCTCTGGCACATGGTGCGAGAAGAGGACCGCGCGTGGCATGCCGGGGCCGGAGAATGGAGCGGTCAGAAGGATATCAACTCCCGTTCGATTGGCATCGAGCTGGACAACACTGGCAGGCACCCATTTTCAGACCTGCAAATGCGCAGGCTGGAACAGTTGTTGCCTCAGATCATGCATCGCTGGAGCATTCGACCATACGGTGTGATCGGTCATTCCGACATGGCACCCGGACGCAAATTTGATCCCGGACCGCGATTTGACTGGCTGCGGCTCGAGCGCAACAAACTGGCCGCGCCGCGCGGACAAAACGATGGCCCGCTAGATGCGCCGATGGATCAGTTTCGAATTCTGGCACAATCCGCCGGCTTCAGCGCTGACGTAGACGACGAAACTTTGCTATCCGCCGTTCGTCTGCGATATCGTCCTTGGGCTACAGGGCCGTTGCAGAGTGCTGATCTCGTACCGATGACCGCCCGATCCTGATCCGCGCTGCACTCTTGACGCAGCCTGTCACAAGGCATACCCACCGCTTGCGCGGAGGGCCGGATGGCCGCTGGGGCCGCAAGGCCCGAGAGGAAAGTCCGGACTCCACAAGACAACGGTGCCGGGTAACGCCCGGGCGGGGCAACCCGACGGAAAGCGCCACAGAAATCAGACCGCCCCGGACTTCGGTCCGAGGTAAGGGTGAAACGGTGGGGTAAGAGCCCACCGCGCCGCTGGCAACAGGGGCGGCACGGCAAGCCCCACCGGGAGCAATGCCAAATAGGGTCCCCGCGCGGGCAGGTCGGCGTAAGCCGATACCGCCGCTAGGCACGTCCTGGCCAAGAGGGACCGGGTTGGCAGCTTGAGCCGCGCAGCAATGCGCGGCCTAGAGGAATGGTCATCGAAGGGGGCAACCCCGGAACAAGATCCGGCTTACAGGCCCTCCGCGCATAACTCTGTTCACTTACCGGGCGGCGTGTAAGCCCCGGTCAGCTTGGCGGCCTTCTTTGTAATGGCGGCAAAGTCCTTCGCCTTCCAGGCGCGTACTGTTTCAACGTTTGATACTGCACCCGAGGCCGCAACGGCCATTCCAATTGCTACTGCGTCAGTGCCATCCGGAACTTCGCTTACGACCACCACGTCATTTTCGCCGGTCGTCATGTAAAAAGCCAAAAGCTTGCCGCCGACTTTTTTCAACAACGCCCGGACGGCCGCCGTGCGGTCTGCAGGCTTCTTCAGCATTCCTTTGACGCCATCCTGCGAGTAGGTCGCGTAAGTTATGAAAATAGGCATAAGTCTTCTCCTTGTTTCAATGGTTTGGAACGCTGAAATTGGCCTGTTCCGCGGCCTGAAAACGGGACTAAAAAATGCTCATAAGGGCGTCCAGGACGATCCAGAAACCCACTGCGATTAGCCCAAGACCGGTCAGGGTGGGCAACCATCGTGCACCCGGCAGAAGCTTTTCCAATGCGACGTAGACCGCGATTCCGGCAATCCAGTACAGGTTCATGATCCCGCCGACGAACAGCAGCGCCATCAAAGCCCAGCAACAGCCCAGACAGTACAGCCCATGCAAAGCACCAATTCGGAACGCACCATATGCGCCGGGTTTGTGATGATCGGCGATGAATCGGGCAGGGCTTTGACAATGCCGCAGACAGGCGGACTTGAGGTCCGACAACTGATACGCGCCTGCCGTAATCAGGACGCAGCCAGCAAATGTTTTGGACCGGATTGTCATCATTGGACCATCGGACAGCCCGATGCTTTCCAGCCCCCATTGCAACCCCGTCGCGGCAAGGCTGAATATAGCCCAGGCGATCAGGTAGCCTGCGAGAAAGCAAAAGCTGAACTGCGCGGCCTTGTCACGTTCGGGTCCCGCACGCTTTATCGCCGAATACAGCAAGACTGCAGGTGCAGCGCTGGGGGTCATCATCGCGATCATCATGACCCACCACATCAGAAAAATCAGGATTACGTATTGCACGCCCCAACTGGGCGCTTCGCCCATGTGCATGGGTTCTCCGATCGGACCCGCCATATTGGTCATTTCGCTGGCCGTCATGTTCATGCCGATCCCGGCGATGGTGTACCAGGCTGCAAACAGAACAATCAGCGACACACCGAACAGCACGATGACCCGCTCACGCCGCATAAGCCACTCTACCGCCCCAGTGCGGGGCGGTGTGGGATGGGATGTCATGATGACCCCCGGATCAGGCGCCCAGGACACCGTGGCCCGAAATGTTCAGGTGGGCCAGATGAGCGTGCGTCGCGTCAAAGGTCAGGCTAATTTCGCCGCCATGAGTCTTGGCAGAGCCCGAGGCAGCTTCGGCGTGCCGGTATTCGAACCCGTTTGGCAACTGAATTGACGCCCGGTGCGCCGCACCCGAAACGATATGCGGAATCGGGCTGACTTCGACATCGAAGATGCCGTTCACCTTTGCAAACCCGGTGCGCTCGTCGCGGTTCCAGTTCAGCTCGATCGGAACGAAAAGCGTTTCATGTTTGGTCGGAGCCATGGCGCTATAGACATACCAGAAGGTTGCCATTTCATCGGTATCTTCACCGGTCATGATGGCTTGCAGGGCCGCGCGCTGATCGGCGCTGGCGCTGGCATCTATGATCAGTTGCATCTGACCGTTGCCCTCATGGATCGGGCCAGGCCAATAGTACACCCCAGCCGCCCTTACGCCCGCCAGATCTGTGTCCCCGTAGTGACCGCTTTCGATGTCGAATACGACGACGGCCTCGCAATTGCCATGTGTCGGAAGTACGCTGAACTGGCAAGGACAACCGAAGTTGCAGTTACAGTTGGCCAGCTCTTCGCCCTTAATGGTCCATTCAGTCATGATGCCCCCTAAACAAAATCAATCGTGCAAACCCTGCTTGCACGGTTGCTTGCCTGTTCATGGAGCCTCGAAGATCGAGCCGAAAATTGGCTTCTTTGGATTGTTGATGGCGCGGTAAGTATCACATATTCGAATTTCTGACAAATTAGACATGCGCTTGTGCGGGAATACGCCTGTTACATGTTCACTTGATGAAACGAAGCCACCATTGGTCAGCTTTGCGCTAGCGTTAGGGCATCTGCTTAATCCGCGGATTTTGAGTCGCAGTTATCTGCTATATTGCAAAAACGCATTTTGAATATTGGGAGGATTGTTATGAGTTTCATGAAGGCACTGGCTTCGGTCGCAGTTGGATTTGCTGCAGCAAAAGGCATGGAAAAGTACAAGCAAATGGGCGGGATGGCCGGTCTGCAAGATATGATGCAGGGCGCCGGGGGCGGCTTGGGCATGGATCAACTGGGCAAGATGGCAGAACAGTTCGGGATGCCGGGGGGTGCCGGTGGGCTCCAAGAGATAATTGGAAAGCTTGGCATGGCCAATCCGGCCGGGGCCGCAGGTCTTGGTGGGCTGATGAATGCCATGCAGGGGGCAGCAAAATCAGGCAGCCAGCAGACCGCCGACATGATGGATACGGTATTCAAAGGCACACCCGGGGGCGCGGCGATGGAGGAGCAGGCCAAGCTGATGCTGCGCGCGATGATCCAGGCAGCCAAGGCGGACGGAGAGCTAGATGAGCAAGAGAAGGAAACCATTCTGGGCGAATTGGGTGATGACATCAGCGATGAAGAACGCGCCTTTGTCCAGGATCAGTTGAATGGCCCGATTGATGTTATCGGCCTGGCTGCTGATTCCGGTGCGCCATTAAAAGCGCAGGTCTATGCCACGTCTCTGGCGGCGATTCGTCTGGATAACCAGCGCGAGGCATCTTACCTTGTTCAACTGGCCACCGCGTTGGGTCTATCTGATGCCGAACGCGACCAGATTCACACGTATATGGGCGCGCCGACCCTTTCCACCTAGGCCTGATCCCTGATCAGCCGATCATGTGCCCAATTGCCCTTGACACGAGCCGTGCAAGGCGTAAAAGCGCACGCTCATAGGAATTCAACCGAAAGGCCCCTGCCTTTTCGGACGCAGGAGATAACCATGGCGAAGCCGACGACAATCAAGATCCGTCTGAACTCGACCGCGGGCACGGGCCACTTCTACGTGACCAAAAAGAACGCTCGCACCATGACCGAGAAAATGATCGTTCGTAAATACGATCCGGTTGCTCGGAAACATGTCGAGTACAAGGAAGGCAAGATCAAGTAATCTGCCGTCCAACTTGGACAGAATGAAAAAGGGTTTCGCTGATGCGGAACCCTTTTTCTTTGTGCATGCGGCTGGGTGAAATGCCCGGGATCAGAAACTAGCCGTTGCAGTGGCGCATCAGCGTAACGGCTATTCGGTTGGGCGGCGGGTTGCTTTTTGGAACCCCTTGGCCATACGCTTCAGCAAATCGTTCCAAAATGTTGGTCGCCATGAAAAAAATCTTGTTATCCACAATTGCCGTATTCACCCTTGCGGCTTGTGAAGACCCCTTTAATCGATCGGGCGTTGGCTTCACGGGCATCGATGGTGAGCCCCGGACCCTCTCGGATGTTCCCGGTGCGGTCTCGTTCCTTCCCGACGCCACTAATATTCCGGCGGAACTGGCTTTGTTGCCATCCATCCCGGTCGTAACGGATCAGACCGAGGCGGAAAAAATTGCCCGCGTCGCGATCGACAACGGTGGGCGCAGCGACACAAACTCAGTCGTTCTGACCGGTTCGGATATGAACCTGTTCTTAAGCACCGTCAGCGTGAACGGCACTTTGTTCGGAGTTCTTCGAACCGCAAACAACAGCACCCGCGTGGACAACGACATCGGCGCAGCCTTTGGCCAAAATGCCGAACAGTTTACCGGTTGCCTGCCTGCAGGTGACGTGTTCCGCAAGGGGTCGTCGTCGCGCAGCTCGGGTTTTGCGGTTGCTCTGAACTGCAGCTGATCGAACCACGCATTTACGAAATGAAAAGCCTCCACTGTCTCGGTGGAGGCTTTTTTTTCTTGGCGACATAAGTCTGCGCCGCCTGTTTGCCGTCCCAGGCAGGATGCCATGCAGCGAGGCAAACAAAAAAAGCGGGCCAAATCTGGCCCGCCTTTGAAGTCGAATTCCGGCTGTCTTATTCGCGGTTGCCGAACAGCTGCAGCAGGAACATGAACATGTTGATAAAGTCCAGGTACAGGCTCAGCGCGCCCATGATTGCGGCTTTACCCAACCATTCCTGGTCGCCCGAATGAGCCATCTGCAGGTAGGTGGTTTTGATCTTCTGCGTGTCATAGGCGGTCAGGCCAGCAAAGATCAGTACACCGATCACCGAGATCGCGTACATCATCGCGGGTGACTGCAGGAAGATGTTTACAACCATCGCCACGATCAGGCCGATAAGACCCATGATCAGGAAGGTACCCATTCCAGACAGGTCTTTCTTGGTCACGTAGCCATACAAGGACAGCCCAGCGAAGGCGATCGAAGTAATCAGGAACACCTGAATGATCGACATGCCTGTAAAGGCAATGAAAATCCAGCTGATCGACAGGCCCATCACCGCTGCGAATGCATAGAACACCAGCTGCGCAGCTGCGGCGGACAAGCGGTTGATGCCCGCGCTAAAGCCAAAGATGAACGCCAGCGGTGCAAACATGATCACCCAGCGCAGGGGCGACGTATAGATCGCGGCACCCAGCGAAGTCAGATAGGTGCCCGAGTTGATTTGCCCGACCGCAGCCGACGGGTCCGTTGTGGTTGCAAGGCCGGAAATGGCCCAGGCCGCCATGAATGTAATCAGCATGCCCACAGACATCGTGCCGTAGACTTTGTTCATATGGGCGCGCAGGCCCTCGTCAATCTGGGCAGCGCGCGCACCGGTCGCCGTCCGGATCGTGTCAAATTGTGCCATTAAGGGTCTCCCTTTGCATATTTCTTGTCGGGCCATGATGTTGACCCCATTCCCCGCAAATATCGGCAAGTGCGGGCTGTGTTTCAAGGGTTTAACGACCGAAACTGGCTAAAACACGCAACAAAAATGGCAGCCCGAGGGTTCGCGCTGCCATTCACTGAGAAAAGGTGCGGTGTCGAATCACTTTTGCCAGAACTCCGGCGCATCCCAAATGGATCGTGACGCCTCGGCTTCGGCCTGTTGGCGGGTGATACCGATGTCTTCCAGGGCGCGATCATCAAGTCTGGCAAGCGTTTTGCGCTGACGCAGAAGAGAGAGCGCATCCCGAAGCGAGGACAACAAAGAACGACGCTGCGGTGTGCAGTGCTGTTTGATTGCAATTTGGGTCATATTTATTGTCCTTTCTCTGTTTCATGATGGTTGATCGTGCTTCCATCAACTTCCTTGATTTATATGGCGCAACATGTCACATTTTGAAAATGAATATTTATGAAGAGATGCATAAGGATTTGTGAACATGCGAAATCTGGATATCACCACGCTCCGTTCCTTCGTTGCCGTTGCTGACCAAGGTGGCGTCACAAGGGCCGCCGGATTTCTGCATCTGACGCAATCCGCCGTGTCGATGCAGTTGAAGCGGTTGGAAGAGCTGCTGGGCCTCGAATTGTTGGACCGTAGTGGACGTACAATTGCGTTGACTGCATCCGGCGAGCAGCTGCTGGCCTATGCCCGGCGCATGATCGCGCTGAATGACGAAGTGATCTCAAAGCTCACAGATCAGGCCTACGAAGGCGAGGTCGTTCTGGGCGTTCCGCATGACATCGTCTACCCGGCCATTCCGCGGGTATTGCAGCGTTTCAACGCTGACTTCCCGCGGGTTCGGGTGCAGCTGATTTCGTCATATTCCCTTCAGCTGAAAGAAATGTTCAAACGCGGCGAGTGCGATTTGATCCTGACAACCGAAGCCTCAGCCAGTGACGGATCTGAGACCGTCGCGGAACTGCCCTTACGGTGGATTGGGGCGCCAGGCGGGTCAGCATGGCGTAAGAACCCGATTCCGCTGGCTGTTGGGCGGCGATGCGCGTTTCGGCCCCAGATGATCTCGGCCCTTGATGCGGAAGGTATCCCGTGGGAACTGTCAGTCGAAACAGAAAACGACCGCACGATCGAGGCGACTGTCAGCGCGGATCTGGCTGTTCACGCGATGCTGGACGGGACCGAACCCGCACATCTTGAACAGATTGATACCGGAGGGGCATTGCCGGAACTGCCCGCCCACATGATCAATTTGTATGGGGGCGAGACCGGGCGCGGCGCCGTCGTCGAAGCGCTGGCTGCGCTGGTGCGTCAGAATTTTCGTATGCTGGGCAGTGCACCGCTCAAGGCTGTCGTGGGTTAAGCGCCCGTCAGGGAGAAATAACCACTTTGCCGGTGGCCACGCGATCGCGCAGCAACTGCATGCCTTTGTCGGCCTCGGCCAACGGAAGTACGTGGCTGATATGCGGCTTGATCCGACCCTCGGCAAGCCAGCCGAACAGCGTGTCAAAGCTGTCCTGAACGATCTGCGGCCGGAACTTCAAATAGCCGCCGATGTAAAACCCAATCACTGTCAGGTTTTTCACCAACAGATGGTTGGCCGGAATTTGGGGGACGTCGCCGCCCGCAAACCCGATGGGTAACAGACGCCCTTCGGGGTTGGTTGCCCGGAACGCGGCTTTGAAGACATCCCCTCCGACAGCGTCATAGACGACATCCGCGCCGCCCAGTTCCTTGACGCGTGCGCGCAAGTCTTCCGAGGCGTCGATCAGGTGATCCGCACCAGCCGCGCGGGCCACATCCAGTTTTTCCTGCCCGCGCGCATGGGCAATTACCGTCGCGCCCATAAGCTTGCCGATTTCGACGGCGGTAAGTCCAACCCCACCTGCGGCCCCGGTCACCAAAAGGGTCTCGCCCGGCCGCAGATGCGCCCGGTGATCAAGGGCGATGTGGCTGGTGCCGTAAGCGATCTGAATGGCCGCTGCATTTTCAAAGCTAATTGCGTCGGGCAGGGGTATCGCACGGCTCGCATCAAAAACGCCATATTCCGCCAGCCCGCCCTGACCGGAATATACGGCCACGCGGTCCCCGACATTCAGGCGCGTAACACCGTTACCCAGCTTGTCGACAACGCCCGCAACTTCCATACCCAGCGTGAACGGAGCCTCGGGCGTGTCCTGATACGTACCCTTCTGCATTAGCAGGTCGGCAAAATTCAATCCGCAGGCCTTGATTGCGATGCGCACTTGCCCTGTGCCGGGTTCGGGAAGGTCAATATCAGCCAATTGGGCCGCGCTTCCCTGGGATTGAATCGTGAATGCCTGCATGATCGCGCTCCGTAATTTTGAGGCATAGATTCTTTTCAGCCAGGGTTTGTCAATCATTTCTCCGGGCGCATTGGTTGCATTCGGGTGTCCGACAGCGGGTGCAGTACGCATCGAAGCGTCAAAAACACACAACCTTAAATCTTTGTGACGGGAAACGGATTCAACCTTCTTGAAAAATTACCCAAATGCGGCAATATTGCGCTATGGTGCTGTTTTGGGGGTATGTTCCAAATTAGGGAGTGGTTAAGTGCGACTCGCTAGTGTTGCGATAAAAAGCAACGCGCGCCCCTAGTAGTTGTGTGTAAAAGAGGAGAATACCAATGACCCATCACGTCGATGTCCATGTGGGCAAGCGCGTCCGGCATCGCCGCTGGCTGATTGGCATGACCCAGCAGCAGTTGGCGCAGCAAGTTGGTATTAAGTTTCAACAAATTCAAAAGTATGAAACTGGGGCCAACCGGATCAGCGCGTCTCGCCTGTGGGACATTGCCGAGGCATTGGACGTTCCCGTCAGCTTTTTCTTTGAAGGTCTGGAAGAGGCCGAAAAAGAAACATCAGGCAAAAAGTCGGTTCCTGCCGATCTGATGGGGGACAAGGAAGCGCTGGACCTCGTGCGGTCCTATTACGCGATTCCCGAAAACCAACGTCGCCGCCTTTTTGAGCTGGCGCGGGTTCTTAGCGACGTCGCATAAATTAGCGGGTTGACTTCAAACCGTGCGCGCCTCACGGGTTACGCATGCAAGAGACCTCTCTAAGCGATCTGGAAGTTGCCGAAGAAATGGCCGACGCGGCGCGTGCGGCCATTCTTCCGTATTTCCGGCAAACTAATCTGGACACCACGAACAAATTGGATGATGGGTTTGACCCCGTCACGATAGCCGACCGAAACGCCGAAAAGGCGATGCGCGCGGTTCTGGCGCGCTATCGGCCCGAAGATGGCATTTTCGGCGAAGAGTTTGGTCGCGAAGAAGGCTCCAGCGGACGAACTTGGGTTCTGGACCCCATCGACGGTACCCGCGGTTTTATCAGCGGTACTCCGACTTGGGGGGTTCTGATTGCTCTCAGCACAACTGACGGCCCGATTGTGGGGGTGATCGACCAACCCTATATCGGCGAACGGTTTGTGGGTTCGGCGGATATCGCGCAGGTCACCGGCCCATCTGGAACGACACCGTTGAAGACACGCTCGACATCCGCTTTGGATCAGGCGGTTGTTTTTACGACTTTCCCAGAGGTTGGCACACCTGAGGACCGCGCAGGGTTCGAAGCGGTGGCCCGGCAAGCAAAGTTGACCCGTTATGGCATGGATTGTTATGCCTATGCGCTGGTGGCGGCGGGGCAGGTTGATCTGGTGATCGAATCCAGCCTGAACGCCTATGACATTCAGGCCCCCATTGCAGTGATCGAGGCTGCTGGTGGGGTTGTGACTGACTGGCGGGGCGGTCCGGCCCATAATGGCGGGCGGGCTCTGGCGGCGGCGAATCCCGAACTGCACGCGGTCGCACTGGAAATCCTGCGCAACTATTGAAACTGGTTGCCGCAATTTGGCCGGTCGGGTAGGTTCTACGCGGCTGGTTCTTATGCCCGTTTTCCGCCAGCCTTTGCACTTCTTGCATGAGACGGGCTGTTGCAGGAGGGCGAATTGACCGAAATCCTTATCAAAAATGCAGATACCATTCTGACGATGGATGACGCGCGGCATGAGTTGTCGGGCGCAGACATTCTGATCGTGGGGGGGCAGATCGCGCAGATCGCCCACAACTTGCAAACCGACGGTGAGATCCACGATGCTGCGGGTTGTGTTGTGACGCCCGGGCTGGTGAATACCCATCACCATCTGTACCAAACCCTGACGCGGGCTGTGCCGGGCGGGCAGGATGCATTGCTGTTCGGATGGTTGCAGACACTCTATCCGATCTGGTCCCGTTTCGGGCCTGAAGAGATGTTTGTGTCGGCTCAGATCGGTCTGGCTGAATTGGCTCTGTCGGGCTGTACGCTCAGCTCTGACCACCTGTACCTTTACCCCAACGGCGCGCGCCTAGAGGATACGATCGCTGCCGCCGCCGAAATTGGTTTGCGGTTTCATCCGACTCGTGGAGCGATGAGTATCGGGGAAGGCGACGGCGGGTTGCCGCCAGATGCATTGGTCGAGGTCGAATCCGATATCCTCGACGACATGATCCGCGTGGTTGACGCGTTTCATGATCCATCCGATGGCGCGATGTGCCGGGTAGGGTTGGCACCTTGCTCCCCGTTTTCCGTCAGCAGGGACCTGATGCGCGACACCGCAATCCTTGCGCGCGACAAAGGTGTGATGCTGCACACTCATCTGGCGGAAAATGATGAGGATATAGCGTATTCGCAGGCGCAGTTCGGGTGCCGCCCTGGTCAATATGCCGAAGATCTGGGTTGGACCGGATCAGACGTCTGGCACGCGCATTGCGTGAAACTGGACGGGGCCGAGATTGACCTGTTCGCCAGAACCCAAACGGGCGTGGCGCATTGCCCGTGCTCGAACTGCCGCTTAGGGTCCGGTATCGCACCGGTTCGAACCATGCGTGATCACGGGGTTCCGGTGGGTCTGGGCGCCGACGGTTCGGCCAGTAACGATAACGGCAGTCTGATCCTCGAGGCCCGACAGGCCATGCTGCTGCAGCGCGTTGCCAATGGCGCGGATGCGATGTCGTCACGCGAAGCGTTGGAAATCGCGACACGCGGCGGGGCAGACGTGCTGAACCGCCCTGATTGTGGTCGGCTAGAGCCCGGCAAGCGCGCTGATATCGCCATATGGGACACGCGCGGTATCGAAAGTGCAGGCAGCTGGGACCCGGCCGCATTGCTGTTGGCCGGACCGATGAAGGTGAAACACTTGTTTGTTGAAGGCCGCCAGATCGTGCGCGACGGGCATGTCACGACGTTGGACCTGCCGCGCGTGATCGAACGGCAGACCCAATTGGCCCGCGCTTTGCAGGCCTAGGAAGACACGCGGCGACCGGCGATCCAAACCTCAGCAATCGCCCGGTCGTCGCCCATCATGATCGTAGGAAAGATCGCCTCCCACAGATCATCGGCGCAAGCTTCACGCTGGGCAATTGCGGGGGTTGAAGCGAGGTCAAGAACGACCAGATCAGCCTCCATCCCCGGTGCGACATTGCCGATGCAATCATCCATCCGCAGCGTACGGGCCGAGCCAACCGTGCCCAGCCACAGCAGTTGTGCCGCGTGCAGCGGCGAGCCGCGCAGTTGCCCGATTTCATAGGCCGAGGCCATCGTGTGCAGCATTGAAAAGCTCGACCCGCCACCAGTATCTGTTGCCAGACCAACCCGGTGCCCTTCGCCCATCAGCCCGTCCATGTCGAACAAGCCGGATCCGATAAACGTGTTCGAGGTCGGGCAATGGATCAGCGAGGCGTCAACCTCGCGCAGCCGGTCACGTTCGCGCGATTCCAGATGGATGACATGGCCGTAAACGCCATGTGAGCCCAGCAGACCAAACCTTTCATAGGTATCCAAATAGTCTCGCGCATCAGGGAAAAGCTCACGAACCCATGAGATTTCGTCTGTCTGCTCGCTCAGGTGTGTTTGCATCAGGCAATGCGGGTGTTCGGCCCACAGCGCGCCCATCGCCTCAAGCTGCTCAGGCGTCGATGTGGGCGAGAACCGCGGTGTGATGGCGTAGGATATCCGGTCGACACCGTGCCATTTCTCAAGCAGCGCCTGCGATTGATCATAGGCCGTCTGCGGGGTATCCCGCAGCCCTTCCGGCGCGTTGCGATCCATGCAGGTTTTGCCTGCCACCACACGCTGCCGGCGTTGCTGGGCGGCTGTGAAGAATGCGTCGACGCTTTCGGGGTGGATGGTGCAGAAACTGCACATTGTCGTGGTACCGTGCGACGCCGTCAGATCCAAATAACGGTTGGCGATCTCGGCTGCATAGTCGGGATTCCCGAACTTCATTTCCTCGGGGAAAGTATATGTGTTCAGCCAGTCGATCAGGCGCTTGCCCCAACTGGCGATCATCGCGGTCTGTGGGTAATGGACATGCGCATCCACAAAGCCAGCCATGATCACGTGTTGACCGTGGTTTACAACTTCGGCATCGGGGTTCGCGGATATCAAACTGTAGGCATCGCCGACTGCAGATATGCGGCCGTCTTCGATCAGGACCGCTTCGCTGATTGTCACAGCCTCTGTCGGCTCACCTTCGAATGGTGATCCGTTGAAGCTCAGGACACGCCCTTTCAGCAGCGTTTTTTGCGCCATTTCCGTTCATCTCCGCCTGTATGGGACTGCGAAACAGCATAGTGGGGCGAAACTTGTCGGTAAATCGGCGCATTGTCATTGTTTTCCGGTAGCTGCTTCTTCTAATTAGGGGTCAATGCGCGAACCAACCGGGGGCAGACATGACGACAGGCTATGATGAACCCGTAATCGATTCCGCAAGCGACGATGACGCCTATGCGCTGGATCGCCGGATGGTTGCCGCGATCCTGTATGCGGTTGATGTGGAAGATCGCGACAAGCTGATCGAGCTGATGGAGCCGCTGCACCCTGCGGACATTGCCGACCTCCTTGAACAGATTAATCCCTATGACCGTGGGCGTTTGATCCGTCTTTACGACAAGGAATTTGACGGCGATATCTTATCCGAACTGGATGAGTCCGTCCGCGAAGAGGTTATCAGTGTCCTTCGCCCCGACGTTCTGGCCGACGCCGTGCGGGAAATGGAGAGCGATGACGTCGTCGACCTGCTGGAAGACCTTGAAGAGCCGCAGCAAGAAGCCATCCTGGACGCGTTGGAAGATTCCGAGCGGATCGCCGCGGAACAGGCGCTGTCCTATCCGGAAAACTCAGCCGGTCGCCTCATGCAGCGCGAGGTTGTCATGTCGCCCGAGCATTGGACCGTGGGGCAGACCATCGATTTCATGCGCGCCAATGATGACTTGCCGGAACAGTTCTATCACGTTGTTCTGGTTGATCCGCGGCTCAAACCGGTGGCACAGGTCACGTTGGGCAAGCTGATGGCAACCCGGCGCGAAGTGCCGTTGCACGACATCGCCGAAGAGGAATTTCATACCATCCCCGTCGATCAGGACGAAGAGGATGTGGCCTACGCTTTTAACCAGTACCACCTGATTTCCGCCCCGGTGGTCGATGCCGATGGGCGTTTGGTCGGCGTGATTACCATTGATGACGCCATGGTTGTTCTGGACGAAGAATACGAAGAGGACATGTTACGCCTTGCCGGCGTCAGCGACGAAAGCTCGTTGTCCGACAGTGTCGCCGCGACCAGTAGGCGGCGCCTGCCTTGGCTGGCCGTCAATCTGTGTACCGCAATATGCGCGTCACTGGTCATCTCGCAGTTCGAAGCGGCGATCAATCAGTTAGTGGCACTGGCAATCCTGATGCCAATCGTTGCCTCGATGGGGGGTAATGCCGGGACGCAGTCGCTGACGGTTGCGGTGCGGGCGCTTGCAACGCGTGACCTGACCGGATCGAACGTGGCGCGCGTTATCCGGCGAGAATTGCTTGTGGGGGTACTCAATGGTCTGTGCTTTGCGACCGTTTTGGGGACTGTCGGCATGATGTGGTTCGATTCACCCTTGTTGGGTGTCGTGATCGGCTCGGCCTTGGTCGTGAATATGGCGATCGCAGGCTTCGCAGGTACGGTAGTACCGGTTGTGCTGGATCGTCTGGGCATTGACCCGGCGCTGGCGTCAGGGACCTTCGTGACCACCACAACGGATGTCATGGGGTTCTTCATCTTTCTTGGGCTTGCCAGCGTGGTGCTTCTGTGACCGATCTGACTGAAATCAAGGCCGTCGCCCGTAAGGCGGCATTTGCGCGCCGGAAGGTTGCATTCGATGCGCGTTTGCCGGGTGCAGCCGGACGTTTGTCCGAAGTGCTTGCGGGGCATCGCGGCGTCCCGATGTCGGGGTACATGCCGATCCGCACCGAAATTGATCCTTTGCCTGCTATGGCCGAGGCCGCGGCTTATGGTCCGGTCGGTGTGCCAGTCATTCAGGCCGCCGGACAGGCGTTGCGGTTTTCGCGCTGGACGCCCGAGGGCGTGTTGAAAGACGGCCCGTTCGGCGCCAAGGTTCCCGAGATTGACGATTATTTTGACCCCGAGATTCTGGTTGTGCCGCTGGTTGCTTTTGACGCGCAAGGCGGAAGACTGGGATATGGCGGTGGCTTTTATGACCGCACGCTAGAGGGATTGCGCGCCAAGCGCCCCACACTGGCCATCGGCTTTGCCTTTGACGCACAAGAGGCCGAGGGGCTGCCGTTGGAACCCACGGATCAGACGTTGGATATGGTCATCACTGAAAGCCGAGTACTGACGTTCTCGGCCTGACCGCCTCAGGTCGGGCTGTTTTCGCGAAAGTACTCCCACGCGTCCACTTCGGTGCCGTCGGGCAGGATGCAGATGCCGATCTGGCCGCCTTCGCCATCTCGGATTTCGTAACGATTGCCGCTTTCAACGCAAAAGGTTGCTGCCGGGTTCGCCAGCTGGGTGGACGAGTCGTTTGAAGCAGGCTGGTCGCAAGCTGAAAGCGCGGTCAAACTGGCGGCGGTCAGAAGGGCAAGGCGCATGGGAAATCTCCTGCATTATGTTCTTTGGCGGTTTATTCTGCCAGCTTAACCACTTGTGCTTGAGAGATACCACACTTAGGACAGTTCGAATGAGGATACTTTTTCTGGGTGACGTGATGGGCCGCGCCGGACGCGCGGCCATTCAGCAACATTTGCCGCGTCTGCGCGACGAATGGCGGTTGGATTTTGTCGTGGTCAATGGCGAGAACGCATCAAACGGGATGGGTCTGACCGGGGATCACGCCAAGCTGCTGCTGGATGCCGGGGCCGATTGCCTGACACTGGGCGATCACGCGTTCGACCAGAAGGACATGTTGCAATTCATCGAAAGCGAACCCCGCATCGTGCGCCCGGTAAACTTTGCCAAAGGAGCGCCGGGCCGGGGGCACCGGTTGTACACTGCGCCCGGTGGGCGCAAGGTTCTGGTGGTTCAGGTGTTGGGGCAGGTCTTCATGAAACGCCCTTTCGACGATCCGTTTTCGGCGATTGAACCAATCCTGAAGTCGCACCCGCGTGGCGGGCAAGCGCAGGCGATCATCGTCGATATGCATTGTGAAGCCACATCCGAAAAGATGGCCATGGGCCACTATTGCGACAAACGCGCCAGCCTTGTTGTGGGCACGCATACGCATGTGCCGACTGCTGACGCGCAAATCCTGCCGGGTGGCACGGCCTATCTGACGGATGCGGGCATGTGTGGCGATTATGACTCGGTCATCGGCATGGACAAGCTGGAACCGATGCGCCGGTTTATCACCGGTATGCCCAAAGCCCGGTTCACTCCGGCTAATGGCGAGGCCACGCTAAGTGGCGTGTTCGTTGAAACCGACGACAGGGACGGTCAGGCGAAATCTGTTCAAATGGTGCGCGTTGGCGGGCGGCTACAGCAAGCTGGCCCACAGTAAGGGCACGTCAGGCTTGCTCTGTCGCGCGCAATGCGTGAAACTGCCTGACGGGCGCGTAAACCAGGCCAGGGTTCGGACAGAAAACCAAGAATGCAATTCCTTCAACTGACAGAAATGGGAAGCGCGATACTGGCGCTGTTGGTCGTTGCAGGCATGTTCATCATGTTCCTGCGCGAATCCTATCCGACTGAAGTGGTCGCAATTGGTGGCGTGGCCGTGATGCTGGTGACGGGCATTCTGCCCTATCAAAGCGCACTTGCCGTTCTGTCAAACCCGGCCCCTTGGACGATTGCCGCGATGTTCATCATCATGGGAGCATTGGTGCGTACCGGAGCACTGGACGCATTCACATCGACCGCACAAAAACAGGCACAGGTAAGTCCCAAAGTCGCAATCGCAACGTTGATGGCATTTGTTGTCTTTGCCTCAGCGGTGGTTTCAAACACGCCTGTTGTTGTCGTCATGATCCCCGTATTCGTTCAGATCGCGCGGACGCTGAACGTGTCGGCCTCGAAACTACTGATCCCGCTAAGTTATGCGGCCATTCTGGGTGGTACGCTGACCCTGATCGGGACCTCGACCAACCTGTTGGTTGATGGTGTTGCGCGGTCCCAGGGGATGGCCCCGTTTACGATCTTCGAAGTCACGCCACTGGGCATCGCGCTGGTCATTTACGGCATGTTCTACCTGCGGTTTGTCGCGCCGCGCCTACTGCCGGAACGGGACAGCATGGCGACAATGCTTAGCGATCGGTCGAAGATGAAGTTCTTTACCGAGGCTGTCATTCCCCCAGACAGCAACTTGATCGGGCGTGAGGTGACGGGCGTGCAGCTGTTCAAACGTCCTGGCGTGCGCCTGATCGACGTCGTGCGCGGCGACGAGTCGTTGCGGCGCAACCTCAAGGGCGTCGCTTTGAAAGTTGGCGACCGTGTCGTTCTTCGGACCGAGATGACGGAACTGCTGAGCCTGCAAACCAATAGAGAACTCAAGCGTGTCGATCAGGTCTCGGCGGTTGAGACGAAAACGGTCGAGGTGCTGATCACTCCAGGTTGCCGCATGGTGGGGCGGACGTTGGGCGCGATGCGTTTACGCCGCCGTTATGGCGTCTATGTGCTGGCGGTGCATCGGAGAAACCAGAATATCGGGCGGCAGTTGGATGATCTGGTTGTTCGGGTTGGTGACACGCTGCTGCTGGAGGGCTCACCAGCAGATATCCGGAAATTGGCGGCCGATATGGATATGGTCGATGTGACCCAACCATCGGCCCGCGCATTCCGCCGCAGCCACGCCCCGATTGCGATTGGTGCGTTGGTCATGATCGTTGTGCTGGCGGCGCTGGGTGTTGCACCGATCCTGCTACTGTCGATCCTTGCTGTTGCGATAGTTTTGATTACGCGCTGCATCGACGCGGATGAGGCATTTTCCTTTGTCGAAGGACGATTGCTGGCCCTCATCTTCTCAATGCTGGCCATAGGCGCGGCATTGGATAAATCCGGTGCAGTTTCCTTAATTGTCGAAGCCGTGGCGCCGGGTCTTGGTGCCCTGCCACCATTCCTGATCATCTGGGCGGTCTATTTGCTGACCTCTGTGCTTACAGAGCTGGTGTCGAATAACGCCGTGGCAGTTGTGGTGACGCCGATTGCCATTGGTTTGGCGCAGGCAGTGGGCGTTGATCCGCGCCCGCTGGTCGTGGCGGTCATGGTGGCGGCCTCGGCTTCATTTGCGACGCCGATCGGATATCAGACCAACATGATGGTTTACGGCCCCGGTGGGTACAGGTTCACAGATTTTCTGAAAGTTGGCGTGCCGCTGAATCTGACTGTGGGTTTGCTGGCTTCGCTGTTGATCCCTCTGATCTGGCCGCTTTGAGTTCGGCACGGAACCGCTGGTTTTCCGGCGAAGTCCTTGTAAAATCAAAACCTCATACAATGTTTTGAATAAGTGATTTTGCGAAAAGGAGCACGCCAATGCTCAAGACCGGATATACCGCGCTTACAGTTGCGGCCACGTCAGCCATGCTGAGCAGCGCGGCCATCGGCGGAACGATCGAAGGCACTGCAGCATATCGCGAACGCATCGCCGTACCACCGGATGCGACGCTTTACGTGCAATTGCAGGACGTCTCGCGCGCGGACGCACCGTCGGTGACCCTGTCGGCAAAGCGCTATGCGCTGACCGGAGTGCCAGCACAATTCGAGCTGAGCTATGACGACGCCCTTATTCAAGAGGGGATGCGCTACGTAGTGCGCGGTTCGATCTTTCAGGGCGACAAACTGTTGTTCACAACCGATACTGCCTACCCTGTTCTGACGAATGGGGCCGGGAACACGACCGATCTGATGCTGGTCAAAGTACAACCGCCCGGGGCAGCCGTGCTGGAGAACACCAACTGGACTGCAACCGGCCTGAATGGCGCAGCACTTGAGACCGAAAGGCGCCCCGCGCTTTCATTCGCCAATGATGGCGCGTTCTCAGGCAGCGGTGGATGTAACCGGTTTTCCGGCCAAGCCGAGATTGCGGGCAACAATATTGAATTCCCCGACAACATGGCCGCCACCCTGATGGCCTGCCCGCCGCCACTGGATGAAGTTGAGCGGCAGTTCTTCAAAGCCCTTCAGGGGGTGACAGCATATGCCTTCAAAGGCGATACGCTGGTATTGCTGGACAACGCCGGCCAATCCGTCGTGCAATTTGCCCGGGAACAGTAGGTTTTGAAGGGGCCGTCACGCGACGGCCCTTGACCGTCCTGCATTGCGGCCGGAGAAAATGCAGCCGCCCAGAAATGAACCTTCGAGCGCGTTGTAGCCGTGATAGCCACCGCCACCGAAACCCGCGACCTCTCCGGCTGCGAACAGGCCGGGAACGGCCTGACCGTCTGCGCCCACCATCTGACTGTCCAGATTGGTCTGAAGCCCACCCAGCGTTTTGCGCGTCAGCACGTGCAGTTTCACCGCGATCAGCGGGCCATTGGCCGGATCAAGGAACTTGTGCGGCTTGGCGGTTCGGATCAGTTTGTCACCACGGTAGTTGCGCGCGGCCAGAATGGCGGCCATCTGCGCATCCTTGGTGAACGGGTTGTCGATCTGGGAATCCCGCGCCTCGATCTGGGCACGTAGATGCGCCTCATCGATCAGCCCTCCGCCCAGATGGTTCATGCCGTTAACAAGCTCGGTCAAGGTATTGGCGACGATGAAGTCTTCGCCGTGCTCCTTGAACGCCTCGACCGGAGCGGTGGCCTTGGACCCGGTCAGAATGCGTTGGAACAGAACTTCTTTCCAACCACCGTCCGTCATGTCGGGGTTCTGTTCAGACCCGGACAGGGCGAACTCTTTTTTGATTACCTTCTGGGTCAGAACGAACCAGCTGTATTCATGGCCGGTTTTCAGGATTTCCTTTAGCGTCCGCAATGTATCAAAACCCGGCAGGCACGGCGGTTTCAACCGGTTGCCTTCAGCGTCGAACCACATTGAGCTCGGGCCGGGCAGAATGCGAATACCGTGCGATGGCCAGATCGGATTCCAGTTACGCACGCCTTCGGTGTAATGCCACATCCGGTCGCCGTTGATCACATGGCCGCCAGCCTTTTCGCTGATGCCGATCATGCGGCCATCAACGTGGAATGGCACGCCTGCGACCATGTCCTTCGGCGGCTCGCCCAGACGGTCGCGTGGCCAGCTCTTGCGGACCATTTCAAAGTTGCCTCCGATGCCACCTGACGTGACGATGACGGCTGGGGCGTAAAATTCGAACTCGCCGACCTCATCACGGTTGGTCTTGGCGCCCTGGGGTGCGGTGTCGTCTGCCAGAACTTCGCCCGAGACGCCTTTGGCCGCGCTGTTCTGCATGATGATGTGGCTGACTTGATGGCGGAATTTCAGCTCGACCAATCCGTTGCTGACATGTTCGCGTACGCGGCGTTTGAAATGTTCCAGAACACCTGGGCCGGTGCCCCAAGTGATATGAAAGCGGGGCACAGAATTGCCGTGACCATCCGCATATGATCCACCGCGTTCGGCCCAGCCGACTATCGGAAACCAGCGCAGACCCATGTCATGCAGCCAAGGGCGCATCTCTCCGGCGGCAAATTCGACATAGGCCTCGGCCCATTTCCGGGGCCATGCATCCTCGTCACGATCGAACTGCGCGCTGCCCATCCAGTCGCGTAAGGCAAGGTCGTAGCTGTCCTTGATGCCCATGCGCCGCTGTTCCGGCGTGTCGACCATGAATAGGCCGCCGAGACTCCAAAACGCCTGACCACCGAGGAAATGCGCGGGTTCCTGATCGACCACGATCACCTTTTTGCCCCGGTCGCCCAGTTCAGCTGCGGCGGCCAACCCGGCCAGCCCAGCCCCCACGACGATGGCATCGGCAGAGTTATTCGTCATGTCTTATCCTTTCAGCGGCTGCGGATCCAAAGGATGAAGGGCAAGGCCACAACATACATCGTTATTCCGTACACAGCCGAGGGCAGGGCCAGCGGGCTGAACCCGCTTTCCGTCGCCGTGATCAATGCAGCCAGTGTAATCCCAAGTGTCGAGTTTTGTATGCCGGTTTCGATGGAAACAGTCTTGCTTTCGTTCCATGACAGGTTTGCGGCACGCGCCAGCCCTAGCCCGATCAGCAAAAGTGCGATGTTCAACGTGATCAACCCAGCGCCCATGACGCCGAGGTTGTCGACAAACAGTTGCCAGTTTCCAGCCAGAGCAGCCATAACGATCAGCACGAACAATACGGTCGCAAGCTTGGACAGCGCGGGCTCGATCCGCTTTGCAAAATCTGTTGCAAAGCTGCGAAGTGTGACGCCAAGCGCCACGGGTAGCGTGGTGATCAGGAACATGGCGATTGCAAGCCCTGAGATGGACACCTCGGGTGCCGCATCGCCCATGAAATAGTTCACTGACCAGGCGGCAAGAAAGGGCACTGTGATCATCGAAAGCAGGCTGATGACGGCCGTCAAGCTGACCGAAAGGGCAACATCACCCTTTGCCAGTTTCGACAGGATGTTGCTGGTCACACCGCCGGGGCAAAAACTGAGGATCATGAAGCCGACAGCAATCTCGGGTGGCAACGCAAAAAGTGTGACTGTGACAAAAGCCGCGACCGGCAGCAGCACAACCTGACACAACGCACCGATGGCGAAAGGATAGCGCCGGCTGAGCACGCGGCGGAAATCAGCGACTTCGAGCCCAACGCCCAGAGACAGCATGATAATGGCCAGCGACAGCGGCAGGCCGACATTTATTAGAAGATCCAAGAACAACTCCTCCCAAAGCCGTTCGGGCCACCCTAAGCGAGCGGTCGTGGATCAGGCAATAACGCCGTTGGGTCACCCATAGCGTTCGGCAAATCTGCGGAGGATTTCGGCCGGTTGAGTGACGTCCGCTGCGTGACAAATGTCGATCAGGCGCTGGGCGTCTTCGGGCGGAAAATAGCCGTGGTTCTTGTAGATATTGATGCGCTGCTCAAAATCGCGCGCGTCCGCCTCGGGGTGGAATTGCGTGGCATAAACATTCTGCCCCCAGCGGATCATCTGAAACGGGCAGGGGTCCGAGGCCAGCAGGTGGATGCACCCGTTCGGCAGCGCCTGCACGGCCTCTTTGTGGCCGACGAAGGCGTCGAATGTTCCGGTCAGCCCTGCCGTTAGCGGGTCTTGCGCTCCGTCTGCAGTCAGGTGGCAAGTCGAAGGTCCGACAGGTTCACCGTACTTCTCTTTGCTGACGTCACCGCCAAGATGGGCGGCCAGAATGCCCAGCCCATAACAACAGCCCATGAAGGGATGATCCTGTGCGATGATCTGCGGCATTAATCCCATGATGGCGCCTTCAATGCGCGCGTCGGCTTCGGATTTGGTTGCGGGGTCGTCACTGACGCATCCCGGTCCACCACCAACAATCACCCCAGCATAGTCAGTGACATTCAAATCGTCGGGCAAAGCCTCACAATCCAATCGGATACGATGGGTCTGGTCGGGAGTCAGCCCCGTTTTGTCCAGGATCGAGGTATATTCGGCATCCGAGGCATCGGTTTCCGGACGTAGCTGCAGGATCAGAAAGCGTTTCATGAAAGGCCTTTATCCGTCACAGTGGCCAGAACACAAGGATGGCGGGAACAGAAACCGCAATGATCAGGATTTCCAGCGGCAGCCCCATGCGCCAATAGTCACCAAACTGATACCCTCCGGGACCCAGGACCAGCGTATTGTTCTTATGTCCAATCGGCGTCAGGAACGCGGCCGAGGCTGCGACGGCGACGGTCATCAGGAAAGGGTCGGGCGAAACCTCAAGCGTGCGGGCCATCTGGATACCGACCGGAGCCGCAACAATGGCGGTGGCTGTGTTGTTCAGCACGTCTGACAGGGTCATTGTGACCACCATCAACACGGTCAGAATGGCCCAGGCCGGCAGCCCGTCGGTCAATTGAATCAAAGCATTCGCAATCAGTTCTGTACCGCCGGAAGTCTCCAATGCGCTGCCTAGCGGGATCATTGAACCCAGCAGAACGACAACGGGCCACTCGATATGATTGTAGATATCGGCAATCGGCATGATCTTGGTCAGAACATAGGCGACAACGACCAACCCCAAAGCGATGGGCAGGTAGATCAGCCCGACACTGGCCGCCAGAACAGCTGCACCAAACAAGCCAATGGCAAGCCACGCTTTTTCGTTGGCGGTGACGTTCAGACCGCGTTCAGCAAGTGGCAAACACCCCAGCCATTCGGTCACATCGGCACTGCGGTCACGTGGGCATAGCAGCAACAGAATGTCGCCTGCCTCAATCTGAGTTTTACGAACCTGTTCGGTAATGCGACGCCCTTGACGTGAAATCCCCATCAAAACGGTGCTTTGACGCCAGGCCAATCCCAGGCCCTGCGCGGTGCGACCGGTGACGCGTGCGTTTAGCGGCACAACTACCTCAATCACTTCAAGACCGTCCCCTTCGGCGGTCAGCAACTCCTGACGGCGGGTATCCGAGAAATCGAGGTTCAGCGCGGTGCGAAATTCATCTAGCGCCTCGGGGCGGGCCTCCAGCACCAAAGCGTCGCCCGGTTTGATTGTAGCATGGGCCGACCGGCCATAGCGCCGTTTTCCATCTCGAATAAGGCCGATGATGGCCACGTCGGATTTCTCGGCGGCCTCATAAAGTTCGCTGACACGTTTTCCGATTTGCGGCGACTCTGGCGGGACCGTCAGTTCCGCGATGTATTCGGCAAGGGTTTCCGAGGCCTCTTCCTGTGTTCCGCGATTGGGAATCAACCGCCATCCGACCAGCGCGACAAATGCCAGCCCGGCAATCGCGGCCAATCCACCAACGGGGGCGAAATCGAACATTCGGAACGGTTCACCCAAGGTCTCAGCCCGGATCGATGCGATGATGATGTTAGGGGGCGTTCCAATCAACGTGGCCATGCCGCCCAGAATAGTGGCAAAACTCAGCGGCATCAGGGTCAGGCCGACCGGTCGCCCCGCCTTGCGCGCGGTTTGGATATCGACCGGCATCAGCAGCGCCAGCGCGGCCACGTTGTTCATAAAGGCTGACAGAACAGCGCCAATCCCGCCCATCAGTGCGATGTGCGCGCCAAGCCCGCGCGAGGCATCGACCAGTGTGCGGGTGATCAGGAAAACAGCGCCGGAGCGCACCAACCCGGCCGAGACAACCAATACCAAAGCGACGATGATCGTGGCGGGGTGTCCGAACCCGGCAAAGGCGTCATCGACCGGCACAACACCCAGCGTAACTCCGATCAATAGCGCGGTGAAGGCCACAAGGTCGTATCGAAACTTCCCCCAAAGCAGCATTCCAAACACAGTGGCGAAAAGGGAAAAAAGAATAATCTGGTCTGTCGTCATGCGGCCACCATACCCTTCGCGGCGACTGTCGCAAGCCGCTCTCTTGATCCTTGGCCCCGCAAACGTCTATATGAGCGCCGAATACGCAATCACGATGACGAGGACGCAACATGGCAGGCCATTCCAAATGGGCCAACATCCAGCACCGCAAGGGGCGTCAGGACGCCGCGCGGTCCAAACTGTTTTCCAAACTGTCGAAAGAGATCACCGTCGCTGCCAAGATGGGCGACCCCGATCCTGAAAAAAACCCACGGCTGCGTTTGGCCGTGAAAGAAGCCAAGTCACAGTCGGTTCCAAAAGATGTCATCGACCGCGCGATCAAGAAATCGACGGCGGGCGAAGGCGATGAATACGAAGAGATCCGGTATGAGGGCTATGGCCCGAACGGTGTGGCGGTGATCGTCGAGACGATGACCGACAACCGCAATCGCACAGCGTCGACCGTGCGTTCGACCTTTTCCAAGAACGGCGGCAACCTGGGCGAAACCGGTTCAGTTGGCTTCATGTTCGAACGCAAGGGCGAAGTGGTTTATCCGGGTTCCGTCGGCGACGCGGACACCGTGTTCGAAGCCGCAATCGAAGCCGGCGCTGAAGATGTCGAAAGCTCGGAAGAAGGGCATATCATCTGGTGTGCCGATACCGACCTGAACGAAGTGTCGAGCGCCCTTGAAGCTGCGCTGGGGGAAACCGATTCCACCAAGCTGATCTGGAAGCCTACGACGACAACCGAGCTGGGTCTGGAAGACATGCAAAAGCTGATGAAGCTGGTCGATGCGCTGGAGGACGACGATGACGTTCAACGCGTGACGACGAATTTCGAAGCCACGGACGAAGTCATGGCTCAGCTCTGATCCGCATTGCAAGAAAAGCACGAAAAACCCGGTCTTTGGCCGGGTTTTCATTTTTGACACAGGGGGTTCTTGGCCGGTTGCGTGGAACTGAGTACCATGGATTGATTAAACCCAAGTGGCGCGCCCTTTTGCGAGCCGAGGAACCCAAGCGCGCATATGACTGACAAGTCACTGGACACATCGAAAAGAAACGTTCCGGTCCTGGCTGGGCAAAGCATTCTGTCTCAGGTGGCGTGGACCCTAGGCAGCCCATCCGTGGTCTTGCCATTTCTGGCCGTGTCGCTTGAGCTTCCGATGTTCATAGCCGGCGCGCTGGTGTCGGTGCGGATGGTTGGCAGCATGATATCGGATGTTTTCCTCGCGTATCCCATCGCAGCGCGTGACCGCAAGAAACGTGCAATCGCGATGACTGAGGTCGCAATCGGTGCCTGCCTGATTTTGGCTTTGTTGGTGGCCTCAACAGGTGTCGTTCCGGTCATAGGTGTGGCTTTTGTCGCGGCATTTTTCATGATCGGTTTGATCGAAGAAATTCAGTCGCTGATGTATACCGATCTGCTGGGCGATCAGGTGCGCTCCAAATCGCGGATGATCATGCATTATCTGCAGCTGGGGGTGGGTGGATTGGGCGCAATCGGATTGGCGTTGCTGGTTCACGAGATCACCAAAGAAAACCCACCGTTTTCGCGCCATTCCGCAGTCATCGCCGTTTCGGTAACATTCTTTGTCCTGTCCGGCCTGTCGATTCTAATGATGTCCGAAACCGTCGGTCCCACCCAGGAACAGGGCGCGCAACGGGTCAAGAAGCGAAAGTTCCTGGATAACTTCACCGATATCGCCGCAATGTTCGATCAGCACTGGTTCCGCCGGTACATGATCATGCGCATGCCGCTTGTCGTCGTATCCCTGTCCGTACCGTTCTTTGCGCTGATCGCAGCCGAAGCGCACCACAATTCGGCCAGAGGGCTGACGGCGATGATCGTGTCGTCGGCGTCGGGGTATCTTGTATCTGCCCCACTGTGGCAATTGGTGAACATGAAATCGCATCGCGCCGTGATGGTCACCGGGAACCTGATGGTGGCGCTGACGGGCGGTGCGCTTTTGTCCGTGCACTTTCTGGGCATGGACCATGACGTTCACTTACACGCCATTGCCTTGTTCGTTGTCACTGTTGCGGTGACAGGGATCAGCAGTGCCCGCAAGCTGTACTTCCTGGACGTTGCCCCAAAAGATCAGAGGGTCAAAGGTGCCGCAGCGATCAAGAGCATTTGCCGGATCTCTGGCGTATTGCTCTCGGCCGCGTTGGCAGGCGTTGCGCATTTGCACGAGGTCGCCTGGGCAATCGCCTTCATCGTCGCCACAAGCGTTTTCGCGGCGGTCGCCTGTTACCGTGTTGTTATTCCCAGCGAGAAAAAAGCGGTTCAGTCCTAGTCTGCCGTGTCAGCAGGAAGCAGGGCACCATTGGCGGCGCGTTTGACTGCGCCAGTCAGCGGGGCCAACGCCGTGGATAGCACACGACCCACCTGCCAGGTCAGCCCTACGTCAAGACGCGCGCCCGGTACCAAAGGGCATAACCGGCCGTCTTCCAGCGCTGGGCGCGCAAGGTTTTCCGGGTTCATTCCCCAACCAATCCCCGCAATGGCCGCTTCTACAAATCCCTGAGAGGAGGGCAGGAAATGCGAGGGGGGTGATAGCCGTTGACCTGTCTGCCGGGTAATCCAGGCTTTTTGCAGCCCATCCTTGCGGTTGAATGTCAAACAGGTGGCGCGGGACAACGTCTCGACATTTACACCGTCCGCGAACCATTTGCGCATGAAATCGGGGCTGGCCGTGGGGATGTACCGCAGGGCGCCAAGGGCGACGGCGTCGCTGCCTGGGACTGTATCACCTCCGACCGTTATGGCGGCGCTGACCTCTCCGCGCCTCAGCCATTCAGCCGAATGATCCTGATCGTCAACGACCAGATCGAACAGCAGGCCGTCGACCTGAGACATGACATTGATGAACCACGTCGCCAGGACGTCGGCTGGCACGGCGACGCGCACGCGCGCGGGGTCGTTGGTTTGATCAAGCGTCAGTTCGCGGGCCAGATGCGTCTCAAGTAACCCGATGTCCTCGGCGTGTTGAGCGATACGCAAACCCATCGGAGTACCCGTGCAGGGCGTTCCCCGATTGATCAGGGTTGCGCCGACAAGGTCTTCCAGCGCCTTGATCCGCTGTGAAACCGCGGAAGGCGTAACCGCAAGTTCTGAGGCGGCCGCGTCAAAACTGCCATGACGCAGGATGGCAGACAGCGCAGTCAGGTGGTTTGGATCCAGTAGCATTAGACAGACTTAATTCAGGTCAGTATCTTTAATTTGATAGATGTTCGGTAAGCAAGTAGTCAACGCCTCAGACTATCGGAGGTTTCATGTCCACATCCTTGATCGCAGGCTTTGTGCTTGGTTTCAGCCTGATCCTCGCCATTGGCGCGCAAAACGCCTTTGTTCTGCGTCAGGGATTGCGGCGCGAGCACGTATTCCCACTGTGCCTGACTTGCGCGGTTTCTGATGCCATTCTCATAGCCGCCGGCGTTGCGGGTTTCGGAACATTGGCGCACGCGTTGCCCTGGTTCGAGACTGTCATGCGATATGGCGGGGCGATCTTCCTGATATGGTACGGTTTGCGCAGCCTGAGTTCGGCCTGGCGCGGCGGAGCGGTGATGGAGATCGGCGAGGGTAAGCGGGTCAGCCTGAAATCTGTTCTGCTGACCGTTCTTGCGTTCACATGGCTGAACCCGCATGTCTATCTGGATACAGTTGTGCTGATTGGTTCAATCTCGGCGCAGTATGAGGATCGGCTGGCCTTTGCGCTTGGGGCAATGACGTCCAGCTTTGTGTTCTTCTTTTCGCTGGGCTACGGGGCAGGGATGCTGTCCCCGATTTTCACAAGACCACGGGCGTGGCAGGTGCTGGATTTAATAATCGGCATGGTCATGCTGGCAATTGCTGCAAAGCTCGTATTGATGTGACGGGTTGCCTCTGCCAAGTATTCGGTGTTCAACCGTTAACATGTCAACTTTAACCGCCCAACACCGCCCCGTGGCTGGCATGCTCTGGATGTTTTCGGCAGGCTTGTCGTTTGTGGTCATGACCGCGTTGGTAAAGTCGCTGGGCTCCACGATGGACCCTACGCAGGCTGCGTTTCTGCGGTTTGCCTTCGGCTTGATCTTTCTGTTGCCGGCGTTGCGCCTGGTGTTGAAAACCCACCTTACACGCAGCCACATCGTGTTGCTGGGGACACGCGGTGTCGTCCACGCATTTGCAGTGATGCTGTGGTTCTTCTCGATGACCCAGATCCCGCTGGCCGAGGTTACGGCGATGAACTACATGACGCCGGTCTATGTCACGCTGGGGGCCGCGTTGTTTCTGGGCGAGAAGCTGGCCATCCGTCGGATCGCCGCGATTGGCGTGGCACTGGTTGGCGTTCTGATCATCCTAAGGCCGGGTTTTCGTGAGATTTCACTGGGTCATATCACCATGCTAGGCACGGCCCTGACCTTGGGCGGATCTTATCTGATCGCCAAAGTGCTTGTGCGTGATCTGCCGCCGTCGGTCGTTGTGGCGCATATGTCGATCTGGGTGACCATAGCCTTGATCCCCTTTGCGATTGCAGTTTGGACCACGCCCAGCTTGCGCGACCTTGGAGTGCTGTTTCTGGTGGCCAGTTTTGCCACGGCGGGCCACTATTTCATGACGATCGCACTTAAGGCGGCCCCGGTCGCGGTCACACAGCCGGTTACGTTCCTGCAGCTGATCTGGGCCACCCTGTTGGGCGCGCTGGTCTTCAACGAAAGCATCGACATTTGGGTTGTCGCGGGTGGTACGGTGATTCTGTTGGCGGTCAGTTTCATTGCCTGGCGCGAAGCGGTTTTGAACCGCAGCAGCTTGACGACCCCCAGTATCGCACCCAAACTCTGACCGTTGGCGGTCGCATGAAACGTTATTGATTGACGAGTCAATAAAAACCCCTTAGCGTTTTCTCAAATACGCAATGAGGGGATAGCGATGCCGAAACTCGGAATGGAGCCAATCCGCCGTGACGCGATCGTCAAGGCAACAATTGCCGAGCTCGGGTCGAAGAAATCCCTTGATGTAACGGTCAGCCAGATTGCCAAACGGGCAGGCATGTCCAGCGCGCTGGCGCATCATTATTTCGGTGGCAAAGATCAGATATTTCTGGCCGCCATGCGTCGTATCCTGTCGGACTTTGCCGACGAGGCTAGGCAAGAACTGAAGAATGCTGTCCCGCAGGAGCGCGCGCAGGCCATTATCCGGGCCTGTTTTGCACCATCATGTTTCACACCGGATGTCATTGCTGCGTGGATGACGTTCTACGTGCTGGCCCAAACCAATGATGATGCCTTGCGCCTTTGGCAAATCTATCAGGCGCGTATCCGGTCGAATCTGACCCACGCCCTGCGCCCGGTGCTGGTCGATCCGGCCGAGGCGGCCGAAAACATGATCGCCCTGATCGATGGGCTGTATATCCGCGCCGCGCTAAGCGCGCCGGAAGAACCGCAGCTGGCGGTCAATCACGCGATGCGTGTCCTCAACACTCTGCTCGAGGCTGAAAAATGACAAAACCGAACATTCTGATCCTGATGGTGGATCAGCTTAACGGGACCCTCTTTCCAGACGGTCCCGCTGACTGGCTTCACGCTCCAAACCTGAAGAAGCTGGCTGAGCGGTCGACCCGGTTTGCCAATGCTTATACGGCTTCGCCGCTTTGCGCGCCGGGGCGGGCCAGCTTCATGTCCGGTCAACTGCCTTCGCGCACGGGTGTCTACGACAACGCCGCAGAATTCCGCAGCGACATCCCGACCTATGCGCACCATCTGCGCCGTGCGGGCTACTACACCTGCCTGTCCGGCAAAATGCACTTTGTCGGCCCAGATCAGATGCACGGGTTTGAGGACCGCCTGACAACCGATATCTACCCGGCTGATTTTGGCTGGACGCCGGACTATCGCAAACCGGGTGAGCGTATTGACTGGTGGTACCACAATATGGGCTCGGTGACGGGCGCAGGCGTGGCCGAAATCTCCAACCAGATGGAGTATGACGACGAGGTCGCCTACAACGCCAAGGCCAAGCTCTATGATCTGGCGCGCGGCAAGGATGACCGCCCATGGTGCGTGACCGTCAGCTTTACCCACCCGCATGACCCTTACGTGGCGCGCCGCAAGTATTGGGATCTGTACGAAGACTGCGAGCACCTGCAGCCCGAGATTGCGGACATTGGCTATGACAATCAGGACCCGCACTCAAAGCGTATCTTTGATGCCAATGATTGGCGCAGCTTCGACATCACAGAAGAAGACATCCGCAAGTCGCGCCGCGCGTACTTTTCCAATATCTCGTATCTGGACGACAAGATCGGTGAAATCCTCGAGGTGCTGGAAACAACCCGGCAAGAGGCGATCATCATGTTTGTCTCGGATCACGGCGACATGCTGGGTGAACGGGGCCTGTGGTTCAAAATGAACTTCTACGAGGGATCGGCACGCGTGCCGTTGATGATTGCCGCGCCGGATATGCCGGCAGGCCGTATCGACACACCGGTTTCGACAATCGACGTCACGCCAACCCTTGGCGCACTGGCGGGTGTAGATATGGCCGAGATCGCGCCGTGGACCGATGGCGAAGACCTTGTACCACTGGCCAATGGCACCGAACGGACTGCTCCGGTGAAGATGGAATACGCGGCCGAAGGCTCGTATGCGCCGCTGGTTTCGCTGCGCTATGGCAAGTGGAAATACAATCGCTGCGCACTGGACCCTGATCAGTTGTACGACCTTGAGGCTGACCCGCATGAGTTGGAAAACCTCGCGGAAAATCCCGAACACGCAGGTACACTGGAAACTTTGCGCGCGAAATCTCAGGCGCGTTGGGACTTGGATCAATTCGACGCGGATGTCCGCGCCAGCCAGGCGCGCCGCTGGGTTGTTTACGAGGCGTTGCGGCAGGGCGGGTATTACCCATGGGATTACCAGCCACTGCAGAAGGCATCCGAGCGCTACATGCGCAATCACATGGATCTGAATGTCGTCGAGGAAAACGCCCGCTACCCGCGCGGCGAGTAACCTCTTCACCTTTTTGAAAATACTCCTGCCGAACGGTTCAAAACGCAGTTCGGCAGGATATGGAGACCTGAAAATGGAAGCAGATTTCGTCATCGTCGGCGCAGGATCCGCAGGTTGCGCGATGGCATATCGCCTGAGCGAGGCCGGGGCCTCGGTTCTGGTGATCGAGCATGGTGGCACCGATGCGGGCCCGTTCATCCAGATGCCAGCGGCGCTGAGCTATCCGATGAACATGCCGATGTATGACTGGGGTTACAAGTCCGAGCCCGAGCCGCACCTGAATAACCGCGAACTTGCCTGCCCGCGCGGCAAGGTGATCGGTGGATCATCCTCGATCAACGGTATGGTTTACGTTCGTGGCCACGCGCGTGATTTTGACACTTGGGCGGAGATGGGCGCCGATGGCTGGTCTTATGCGGATGTGCTGCCCTATTATAAGCGCATGGAAACTTGGCATGACGGTGGACATGGTGGTGATCCGACATGGCGCGGCACCGATGGTCCGCTGCATGTCTCGCGCGGACCGCGCGAGAACCCTCTGTTTCAGGCTTTCGTCGATGCGGGTCAGCAGGCGGGATACGAAGTTACCGGCGACTATAACGGTGAAAAGCAGGAAGGCTTTGGCCCGATGGAACAAACCGTCTGGAAAGGACGGCGTTGGTCGGCGGCAAATGCGTATCTGAAACCTGCGCTCAAGCGCGATAACTGCGATATCGTGCGCGGACTGGCCTCAAAAGTGGTCATTGAAAACGGCCGCGCAATTGGAGTGGAATTGATCCGAGGTGGCAAGACTGAGGTCATCCGCGCCCGGCGCGAGGTGGTTCTTGCCGCGTCCTCCATCAACTCTCCCAAGCTGCTGATGTTGTCAGGCATCGGTCCGGCAGCGCATCTGGCCGAGCATGGGATCGACATCGTGGCGGATCGCCCGGGTGTGGGTGCGAACCTTCAGGACCACCTGGAGCTTTATATCCAGCAGGCATCCCTACAGCCCATCACACTCTACAAACACTGGAACCTGATCAGTAAAGGCCTGATCGGAGCACAATGGTTGTTCACAAAGACCGGGTTGGGTGCATCAAACCAGTTCGAAAGTGCGGCATTCATCCGATCAAAGCCGGGCGTGGAATATCCTGACATTCAGTACCATTTTCTGCCGATCGCCGTACGCTACGACGGTCAGGCAGCAGCTGAAGGTCATGGTTTTCAGGCGCATGTCGGGCCGATGCGCTCGCCCTCGCGCGGGGCGGTCTCACTTCGGTCGGCCAATGCCGAGGACGCGCCTGTGATCCGTTTTAACTACATGAGCCACGAGCAGGATTGGGAAGATTTCCGCACCTGTATTCGCCTGACACGCGAGATTTTCGGGCAGGATGCGTTCAAACCGTATTCCGGTAAAGAAATTCAGCCGGGTGCGGACGTGCAGTCTGACGAAGCGCTCAATGCCTTTATCGCGGAACATGCCGAAAGCGCGTATCACCCTTGTGGAACCTGCCGGATGGGTCGGGCTGATGACAAAAACGCTGTGGTCGATCCCGAGGGGCGCGTTATTGGCGTGGACGGGCTGCGCGTTGCCGACAGCTCCATCTTCCCGCAGATCACCAATGGCAATCTGAACGCGCCATCTATCATGGTGGGTGAGAAGATGTCCGATCATCTGTTGGGTAAGAATGCCCTGCCAGCAGCCAATGACCAACCTTGGATTAATCCCCAATGGGCGGTTGCACAGCGATGATCGAAAGAATGATTTGATCCGCGTCAAAGATTGACGGGGACCGGACGAATAGACTTGAATCGCAACAACATGTTTTGAGGAGCGAACAGGAATGTCCCATACCCCGCACGAACTGGCTGAAGAGTTTCCGGACAAGGTTGAGCTGATGAGCCAACTCAAGCAGACGGACGCTCACTTTGCGCGGCTGGCGGATGAATACCATGAGATTAACCGCGAAGTGCATCGAGCCGAAACGAATGTTGAGCCGATGGATGATCTTGCTGAAACGGACCTGCGTAAGAAACGTGCGGGTTTGAAAGACGAGATCTGGGCTATCCTGTCGAAAGCCTGAGGCATGTCGGGGGCTCCGCCCCCGGTCGCGGCAGGCCGCGCCTCCCCCGGGATATTGTCAGGCCAGGTAAAGATCAGGTGACTTCATAGGGCAGGGTGCCGCGGGTATGGGCGTCTATCGTTAAGCGTCTTTCCAATGGCGGAACCGATCGCTGATGACAATTCTGCCGCTCGCAGATGCGGCAGGATATGCCAATTGGCTCGTAGGCGCTGGCGTTGTTGAAGTCCAGATTGTCGGCATAAACCAGCGCCTCGGCGTGACGCACTTCGCACCCAAGGGCAATGGCATAACGACGTACCGGTGCACCGTATGAGCCTCCGGATTTCGACACGTCCCGAGCCAGAGAAATATACTGAACGCCATCGGGTGTTTCTGCAAGCTGACGCAGAAAGTGGCCGGGTGTTTCGAAGGCGCGGTGCACGTTCCATAAGGGGCAGGCGCCGCCGAACCGGGCAAATTGCAGACGCGTGGCCGAGTGTCTTTTGGTGATCGTTCCGGCCTGATCAACGCGAACGAAAAAAAACGGAATGCCTTTTGCGCCAGGGCGTTGCAGGGTCGACAACCTGTGCGCCACCTGTTCGATCGATGCGCCAAACCGGTTACTAAGCAGTTCAAGGTCGTGACGATATTCCTGTGCTGTGGCCAGAAATTTGGCATAAGGCATCAGTGATGCGCCGGCGAAGTAATTTGCCAGCCCGATCTTGGCAATGGCACGGGCCTCATCGCTGTGAAATTTGGCAAAATCCAGCGTTGCTTCAAGAAGTTTGTCCTGACTGATCAGTGCAACCTGCAACAACAACTGAAACACCTGAGTTTGTGGTGCGGTTCTGGACGAAAGCTGCAGTGTTTTGTTTTCTGGGTCGTACTTTCGGGTTTCATCGATATCCGGGAATTGTACCCGGATGCCGCGCTCCGCGAGGCCGTCCAGGGCTGCGGCGCGTATGCCACCTGCATCCTCGGCGCGCCCGGCAAATCGTTCAGCCGCGCGGTCTACCGCGTCGATATAGTTGTCGCAATAGTGGAAGAAGTCCCGCACTTCCTCCCATGGGCTGGCCTGGATTTGCGCGTCTTCGCGCCCCAATGCTTCGTCAAGAGAGGCCAGGCGTTCATGCGTCTGACGATAGGTGCGGTGCAGAGCAATGAAGGCTCGTGCCAGAGCGGGTGCGTTTGAAGCCGTCAGGCGGAGATCGGCGAGTGGCGGAACGGCATCGTCAAAGACCGGATCGGCCAATGCCTCGCGCATGTCCGAGACCAGGCGTTCACTGTCGCCGGTGCTCAACTCGGTGACATCCATTCCGAATTCTTGCGCCAGCGCCAGAACGACCGTGGTCGAAATCGGACGGTTGTTGTTCTCCATCTGGTTCAGATAGGGCAGGGAAACACCCAGTTTGGCGGCAAATTCCTTTTGGGTCAGGGACAAGCGGGTACGCATTTCGCGTAGCTTTGCACCTGCATAGAGTTTCTGAGTCGCCATTTTGGGCCTTTGCAACTTTCCTAATTTGGCAAGCTAACTTTGCAAACCGTCATAGGCAAGCCATTCAAAGGCCCAGTTGCCGTTCGCGTCGAATGACGGACAATATTGCGCATACTGCCAGGACCGAGGTTGCCAGCATCAACCACAGCAGGGGCATTGCTCCAGTTTCATGGGTTAGCAAGGCTCCTGCAAGCGCGCTGAGGCCTGCACCGCCGCCCAACATAATGGCGCCACTTAGCCCAGATGCCGTCGCGGCCAGATGCGGTCGCACCGAAAGCGCGCCTGAGGTTGCGTTGGGAATCGTCATGCCGTTTCCAATGCCTACAAAGGTCATGAAGCCGAAAAAGCTGAGCGCCGTTCCGAAGCCGGCCAGAAACAGGATCGCGGACATTGCAACGCCTGCTGCGTTCAGCCAGCAGCCCCAAAGTACCATTCGATTGACGCCGAAGTGAACGGAATAGCGACCGCTGAAGAAATTGCCAAAAAAGTACCCTACGGCTGGGGCGCCAAAGTAGATGCCGACCTCGGCGGCGCTGAGGCCGAATAGTTCGGTGCCGATAAAGGGAGCGCCGCCCAGATAGGCAAAGAAGGCGCCAGACGACAGCGCGGATGATAGCGAATAGCCCCAAAATCGCGGGGAACCCAGCAGTTCGGGGTATTCCCGGAATTGTTGAACCAGTGTTTTGCCGCTCTTGGCTGAGGTTTCGCCAAAATCTAAGTAAGTTAGCACCAGCGTCATTACGCCAAGAACGAAGGGCAGCCAGAAGTTGGCTTTCCAGCCAAAGCTCTCCTCCAACAGGCCTCCGATCGCGGGTCCGATCATGGGGACAATGGCCATGCCCATCGTTACATAACCGATCATAGACGCCGCCTGGTCCTGATCATATAGGTCCCGAACCGCCGCACGGCTAAGAACCATGCCGACCACGATGATTGCCTGACACATTCTGAAAACAAGAAAAACCTGGACGTTGGGTGCATAGATGCAGCCCAACGTAGCCAATAAAAAAAGGACCAACCCCCAAAGTAGAACGGGACGGCGCCCCGCCTTGTCGGCAATTGGTCCGATCAGGATCTGAAGCACCGCATTGACCAGCAGGTACAGGGCAATCGACAGCTGCATGACCTTGTAGTCGGCCTGAAAGTGCAGTGCCATATTGGGCAGGCTCGGCAAAAACAGATTGAGGCTGAGCGCGGACAATCCGGACAGCAAAACCAGAGTGGTAATTTTAGGAGGCGAGCGATGCGCCGACGAAGAACTAAACTGCATAGTTCACGTGTATAGTCACCACGGATAAGAATGCCATCCATCACGCGTTTTGTGAGTGAAGATTAGCAAGTTTACAATATTCACCAAGATGATTGGAAAAGATTTGCAAATTTGCCGAAAGATACTTTGGTCTTGCGGCATCTACGTATAGTGTCCGGCCAGATTTTACAGGGGATCATCGTTATGAAAGACATCCTTTCCGAACTTGAAGACCGTCGCGACAACGCGCGGCTGGGTGGTGGACAAAAGCGCATCGACGCACAGCACTCGCGCGGCAAACTGACTGCGCGCGAACGGGTTGAACTGTTGCTGGATGAAGGCAGCTTTGAAGAATTTGACATGTTTGTCAGCCATCGGTGCACCGATTTCGGGATGGAGAAGCAAAGGCCAGCGGGTGACGGTGTCGTTACTGGCTGGGGTACGATCAATGGTCGCATGGTTTATGTGTTCAGCCAGGACTTTACAGTCTTTGGCGGCTCGCTTTCGGAAACCCATGCTCAGAAGATCTGCAAGATCATGGATATGGCCGTTCAGAACGGTGCACCGGTGATTGGCATTAACGACTCGGGCGGGGCGCGAATTCAGGAAGGCGTGGCGTCGCTGGCTGGTTATGCCGAGGTGTTCCAGCGCAACATCATGGCGTCAGGCGTGGTTCCGCAGATCAGCGTGATCATGGGGCCCTGTGCTGGTGGCGCAGTCTACAGCCCGGCGATGACAGACTTTATCTTCATGGTCAAAGACACCTCGTACATGTTTGTGACCGGCCCCGACGTGGTCAAGACGGTCACAAACGAAGTGGTTACCGCCGAGGAACTGGGTGGGGCGTCGACCCATACCAAGAAATCCTCGGTTGCTGACGGAGCGTTTGAGAACGACGTTGAAGCACTGGCCGAGGTGCGGCGTTTGGTTGATTTCCTGCCGCTCAACAACCGCGAAAAGCCGCCTGTGCGCCCGTTCTTTGACGAACCCGACCGTCTGGAAACCTCGCTGGATACATTGATCCCCGACAACCCTAATACGCCGTACGACATGAAGGAACTCATCACCAAAGTGGCGGATGAGGGTGATTTCTACGAAATTCAGGAGGATTTTGCCAAAAACATCATCACCGGGTTCATCCGGCTTGAAGGGCAGACAGTGGGCGTTGTAGCCAATCAGCCGATGATTTTGGCCGGTTGTCTGGACATCGACAGCTCGCGCAAGGCCGCGCGGTTTGTGCGGTTCTGTGATTGCTTCGAAATTCCGATCCTGACGCTGGTGGATGTGCCTGGCTTCCTGCCGGGGACGTCGCAGGAATATGGCGGAGTGATCAAGCACGGCGCCAAGTTGTTGTTTGCCTACGGTGAAGCCACGGTGCCAAAAGTTACCGTCATCACCCGTAAGGCTTATGGTGGTGCCTATGATGTTATGGCGTCCAAGCACCTGCGCGGTGACTTCAACTATGCCTGGCCTACAGCCGAAATCGCGGTGATGGGCGCAAAGGGCGCGACCGAGATCATTCACCGTGCCGATCTGGGCGATGCCGAGAAAATTGTGCAGCACACGCAGGATTATGAGGACAGGTTTGCGAACCCGTTTGTCGCGGCCGAGCGTGGCTTTATCGATGAGGTGATCATGCCTCAATCGACCCGCCGTCGCGTTTCGCGGGCCTTTGCCAGCTTGCGGAACAAGCACGTGAAAAACCCGTGGAAAAAGCACGACAACATCCCTCTTTGAGAGGATGTGCCAGGAAATCTGCCCGGCCAAAACGGTTTGGACAGCGTCTCGGACAAACGGTCAGGGCAGATTACTTGGGTGCAAAATTGACTTTGAGGCCACAACTGCTAATGAGTTGCCCAATTAGACATAGAACAGCGCGGGCCGAAAGCCAGGCGCGCGCGATCCCGGAGAGAGGAGCTCGCCTGTGGCGGGTCCGGGATCGCGCCTTAGCTGTTGTACTGTCGGTTTTTGCGGTCCCCGTTCTGGCTGATTCCGAAAACCTGTTGCCGGTCCCGTCCGGACAGCCAGTGCACCTGAGCGACGTTCTGCTGGACAATAACCCCGGTGAGCTTTGGGTGCGGTTTCGCTTTATTGCGCCCAAGATCGGTTCGGACATTGGCCGGATCGGGTACGATATCGCCTCGGTCGACATGGAACATCTGTGCCAGACGCTTGCGGTTACTTATGTGGCTAAATACGAACTGGACGCTGCCCGGGTGGTCATTTCCCTGTCTGACCGGCCCATCGAATTCGGCCGTACATCCCCTGATGCCACGCAGTTCTTTGAAGCCTACCGGCTGGAACAGTCCCGGTGTATCTGGGAGGGGCTTTGACCATGAATCGCGCTATTCATCCCGTCAGGGCATTTCTGAACAGCTACGCGGCTTTGGAGGTGCGCACCATGACATCATCCTGTGACGGATGTGAATATCTGATCCCCATGACCCCTTGTGCAACTGAGGTGGAACCATGCTGAAACATCGCGGATTTCCCGGGCGCCTGCCGGGAACTGACTTTCAGTTCATTATTCGTCGGGCCAATCCCAAAGGCGTGACGCCCCTGACCCGCCGCGAGCGGTTTCGAGATCGTAAACCCGCGGACAAGCGCGCGGATGCGGCTTTTATGGAAGCCCTATGGGCACATTTTGGCGACCAACCGTTTGAGAGGGGCAATTTGGATGCTGGCCGTCTTTGCTGGCTTTTCGAACGCGAAGTCATTCCGGCCGAAGATCCTTTTGATCCAGCTAGTTACGACGCGCTTTTGGTCATTGATCCGAATGTGGGCCGGATTTCCTTCCCCGAAATTTTTGACGGGGTGCGCTGATCGTGCCAACCGCTGTCGCACATAACGCGGTGAGGCCTTCCAGGCCAAAAACCCTGCCCGTGTCGGGGCAGGGTCGGTATGTGTGGTCAGAAGTTCAGTTGCGCCGCCAATTGAATTCGGTTGCTGTCAAAGGTGCGTCCGGTCGGTGCATCGTTCCGCTCACCATAGAAGTATTCGGCGCTAAGCGTCAGATTGTCTGTCGCTTTGTAAAAGGCGTTCACGTGGATCGTTTCAACTTCGGTAAAGGACAAGGTCCCGGACGAGGTCGGCAGGTCGTAATTCTCTTGCCCATAGGCGATGCCGACGTTCCATTTGGGGCTCAGTTCCTGGCGGAATTCCACGGTAAATCCATCCACGTCGTTGGCCTGTCCGTTGACGATGGCGTCACCGGCAGCGATCAGGTAGGGGCCCAAAGCCTCGCCGTCGACATAGTTGACCTGAAACAGACCGCCTTGCCAGGGCCGGATGCCAGCCGAGAGGGTATAGCCGGTCTGATCCACTTCGACCGCGCTGGATTGCGCCTTACCATACAAAGCCGAGGCGCGGGCCAGGTAGGTACCGTTGTTGTATTCGATAGAGCCGGTCAGGACGGGGTCATTCGAATCCGAGCCGCCAACGTTTTCCTCGATCGCCACCGCAAAGGTTGTGTTCGAGCCCAGCGTGTTCGTATAGCGCACCTGAGGGACGCGGGCGAAAGGAATGCCAACGGGGCCGTTGAATTCAACGGTCGTGGGATAGGTGTCCAACGGCTGGAAGTTGGTCCAGAATTGACCGATCAACCAGTTATCACCAATACGGATATTGGCGTGGCGCAGGCGCAGTTCAGCAGGCCCATCCGTCCCGCCGGAAAACAGATCCAGTTCCAGCTGGCCGGCAATATCGCCGATGGCAGACGGCGTATTGGTCCGAAGCCCGATGCGCGATTGGCGCACCGTGGCCCCAAAGGTGCCGCTGGTGGCGTTTGCTGGCTCGCCAATTCGGGTCGCATCGGCAAGGTCGCCCAGTTCAAAGTCGGTGTCGTAGAAGAAATCAGCCTTAACGTACCCATAAACATCAAGAGTGGTGTTTCCGATTCGAAGATCGCCAGTGCCAGCGCCGGGATTTGCGGCCTCGAGGGCTTCGACGCGGGCACGCAGGGCATCAAGTTCCGTTTGCGTCTGGGCGTCTTGGGCGAAAGCAGCCGCGCCGGACATGCCAAGCGCGGATACGGCAAGCAGCAACGCCGTTTTTCTCTTTGCAATCATGTGGATATTTCCTTGTGTGCGAGTGTGCACGGGCACCGTTCCACGCAAGAGAACTTGAGGGAAATCACGAGAACGGGATGGAAAGCGCCTAGTTTCTCAAGGAAACGTGCAAAACTTCCGAACCGTTTTCACCCTATGGTGAACAGATCGGTTAACCCTTTGCGTTTGAGAAGAGAATTTCTAACGACCTTTTCCGCAACCCGTGATGTTGCAGGTGCAGAAACGGATCAATTGCTGAGGAAAAGTAACAGCAACGTGACGGCATTGGCCTCGCGTTTCTCACCTAAAACTGCACCTGATCTCGGCACGAATCTGCGCGCAGGTTCGCCCAATGGGCGATTTCCAGCCGGAATCCTGACCGGAAACAATACGTTGTTTACGCATTTAATTGTGCCAAGCAACCTGACCAAGCCGTGCGGCTCTACTTTGCCTGCGTCGCACAAGCACCTACTATTCCGTACCCCTTCCTTCCGCGGGCAGGCTTGTGATGTTCACAAAGTCCTGCCCGCGTTTTTCTTTGCGCATGATCCAAGCGTAAAGCGGCACAAATTTGCGCAAATCTCCGTTCAGGACTGCCTGTTATTGAATAACAAGGTCGAAATCGGACATCTGCCCCGGAACGCATCAAGAATTCCAAAGGGGCAGATATCATGCGAATCTCGAAACTCGTTCTTGCAATGGCGACCTGCGCAGGCCTTGCCGCCTGTGGTGACACGACGGGCGAACAGGCGCTGCTTGGCGGCGGCGCAGGCGCCGTCGGGGCGGCTGTTGTCAGCGCCGACCCGCTGTTCGGCGCGGTTGTCGGCGCGGCGGGCAACGTCCTGTACTGCAAGACACAAAACAACTGTAGGTAATACCGGGTTTTTCGGGGCGCGCGTCGCCCCGACCGTAATCGCGCAAAACGCCGCCGTGGGGAACGTTCCCTGCGGCGGCGTTTTGCGTTCTCAGAACATCAAGACAAAGGACGTTCCATGTTTAACAAGATCCTGATCGCCAACCGGGGCGAGATCGCCTGCCGGGTCATCAAGACAGCCCGCAAGATGGGTATCGGCACCGTTGCCATCTATTCGGATGCAGACAAGAACGCCTTGCATGTGTCGATGGCGGATGAATCGGTGCATATCGGCCCGCCGCCTGCGAACCAGTCCTATATCGTGATCGACAAGGTCATGGATGCCATTCGCCAGAGTGGGGCCCAGGCGGTGCATCCTGGTTATGGCTTCCTGTCGGAAAACTCGAAATTCGCCGAGGCGCTTGAGGCTGAAGGCGTTGCATTTGTTGGTCCACCGGTTCGGGCAATCGAAAGCATGGGCGACAAGATCACCTCGAAGAAGATCGCGCAAGAAGCCGGTGTTTCCACTGTTCCCGGTTACATGGGGCTGATCGAAGACGCAGAAGAGGCCGTCAAGATTTCCAACGAAGTCGGCTATCCGGTCATGATCAAGGCCAGTGCCGGCGGCGGCGGAAAGGGCATGCGGATCGCGTGGAATGATGAAGAGGCACGCGAGGGCTTCCAGTCGTCCAAAAACGAGGCCGCGAATTCGTTCGGTGACGACCGGATCTTTATCGAAAAATTCGTGACCCAGCCGCGTCACATCGAGATTCAGGTTCTATGCGACAGCCACGGTAACGGCATCTATCTGGGCGAGCGTGAATGCTCGATCCAGCGTCGGAACCAGAAAGTGGTCGAAGAGGCACCGTCACCTTTCCTGGACGAAGCGACCCGTAAGGCGATGGGCGAACAGGCTGTGGCATTGGCCAAGGCCGTGGATTATGCCAGCGCTGGTACGGTTGAATTCATCGTCGATGGCGAGAAGAACTTCTATTTCCTGGAAATGAACACGCGTTTGCAGGTGGAACACCCAGTCACCGAACTGATCACCGGTGTCGATCTGGTTGAGCAGATGATCCGCGTCGCAGCGGGCGAAAAACTGTCGATCACACAGGACGACGTGACCCTGACCGGCTGGGCGATCGAAAACCGTCTGTATGCCGAAGATCCGTATCGTGGCTTCCTACCGTCGATTGGTCGTCTGACCCGCTATCGTCCGCCGCAAGAGATTGCCTCTGGTCCGTTGTTGGTGAACGATAAATGGCAAGGTGAAGCGCCCGAAGGTGAAGCTGCCGTGCGCAACGACACCGGCGTCTACGAAGGCGGCGAGATCAGCATGTACTATGACCCGATGATCGCCAAGCTGTGCACCTGGGCCCCGACCCGTGAGGCGGCGATCGAGGCGATGCGCGTTGCGCTCGACAGCTTTGAGGTCGAAGGCATTGGCCACAACCTGCCGTTCCTGTCGGCTGTGATGGACCATCCGAAATTCGTCAGCGGTGACATGACCACGGCCTTTATCGCTGAGGAATATCCCGACGGGTTCGAAGGCGTTGAACTGCCCGAGGCTGACTTGCGCCGCATAGCCGCGTCCTGTGCCGCGATGCACCGCGTGGCCGAGATTCGCCGCACCCGCGTTTCTGGTCGGATGGACAATCACGAACGCAAGGTCGGCTCTGATTGGGTCGTCACTCTGCAAGGGCAGGAATATGCAGTTGAGATTGATGCGGATCGCGATGGGTCAACCGTGACGTTCTCGGACGGTAATACCATGCGGGTCACTTCGGACTGGACGCCGGGCGATCACTTGGCGGTGCTGGACGTCGATGGCAGCCCGCTGGTTTTGAAGGTCGGAAAAATCTCGGGCGGGTTCCGTATTCGCAACCGGGGTGCAGACCTCAAAGTCCATGTCCGTACGACGCGTCAGGCCGAACTGGCCCGTATGATGCCCGAAAAGCTGCCGCCGGATACTTCGAAAATGCTGCTGTGCCCGATGCCCGGCCTGATCGTGAAGATCGATGTCGAAGTGGGGCAGGAAGTGCAGGAAGGTCAGGCACTGTGCACTGTTGAGGCGATGAAGATGGAAAACATCCTGCGCGCCGAGAAGAAGGGTGTCGTGTCCAAAGTCAACGCAGGCCCCGGCGACAACCTCGCCGTGGACGACGTGATCATAGAGTTCGAGTGATCATGATCGCGTTTTCACCATATCTCCATGGTTTCCCGGCGGTTCGCGCCGGGAGCTTTGGGCGTGGCGAAAGCGCTCAGCCGCCCTCGCGTCGTTCGCGGATTTCGCGTTCGCGCAGGGGCGTTTTGTCGATGGAACGGCCGATTTCACGTGTGCTCCACGGCGAGGGTTTGCGCAGTTTAACCACGCCGTCCTTGTCGACGAACACCATCTGGAAGCCGCGCGGGCGCAATTGTGACCGGATCGGAGAACGGGCAGACGGATCGGTATCGGTCAGCACGACCACATCCCGGTCGCGCATGGCTTCTTCGCCTTCCAGAAGCATGTCGATTTGCTGCCGGAAACGCGGGTCGGCTGGGGTATCGGCAAAGACGACGATGGGCCGGTTGACCCATAAGTATTCGCTCAGCTCGCTATCACCAGCGGGGCGGACAAAATCTTCATCGGCGGGCGCAGACCCATCTGCCGCCATCGCGACCAGCGGGAATAGTGCCGAGAAAACAAGGGCAAGCGTTCGTGTCATAGGGCCTCCTGTTCGTTTGAATATAGCCTCTGCGCCGGTGAATGCGACCGGCGAAATGCACGCAGGCTTCAAAATATCGCGTTTACACCTGCCGCGACGCGCGGCACCGAACGTTAAAACGCGCAGGCCAAGCCTGTTCGCGACCCGAATTGAGAAAAGGAATACACAATGACCGATACGAAAGACTGGCAGGCGCTGGCCGAGAAAGAGCTGCGCGGACGCCCGTTGGACGACCTGACCAAAGAGACTTTGGAAGGTATCGACGTCAAACCTCTTTACACGCAGGAAGACACCGCTGAGCTGCCGCATATGGGGTCGCTGCCTGGGTTCGGTCCTTTTACGCGCGGTGTGAAGGCGACCATGTATGCGGGCCGCCCTTGGACGATCCGCCAATATGCAGGCTTCTCGACCGCCGAAGAATCAAACGCGTTCTATCGCCGCAATCTGGCGGCCGGTCAGCAGGGTGTGTCGGTCGCTTTCGATCTGGCGACGCACCGCGGCTATGACAGTGACCATCCGCGCGTTGTCGGTGACGTGGGCAAGGCCGGTGTGGCAATCGACAGCGTCGAGGACATGAAGATCCTGTTCGACGGTATTCCGTTGGATAAGGTCTCGGTCTCGATGACCATGAACGGCGCGGTGATCCCGATCCTGGCAAGTTTCATTGTTGCAGGCGAAGAGCAGGGGCATGACAAATCCGTCCTGTCCGGCACCATTCAGAATGACATTCTGAAAGAGTTCATGGTCCGAAACACCTATATTTACCCGCCTGAGCCTTCGATGAAGATCATCTCGGACATCATTGAATTCACATCGAACGAGATGCCGAAATTCAACTCGATCTCGATCTCGGGCTATCACATGCAAGAGGCCGGGGCGAACCTGGTGCAGGAACTGGCCTATACGCTGGCCGACGGGCGTGAATACGTCCGAGCAGCGACACAGGCCGGGATGGACGTGGACAAGTTCGCAGGCCGTCTGTCGTTCTTCTTTGCCATCGGCATGAACTTCTTCATGGAGATCGCCAAACTGCGCGCCGCCCGTACGCTGTGGCACCGGGTGATGACCGATTTTGGCGCGAAATCCGAGCGGTCCAGGATGCTGCGCACCCACTGTCAGACGTCCGGCGTGTCTTTGCAGGAACAGGATCCCTATAACAACGTGATCCGTACCGCCTATGAAGCGATGAGCGCGGTTCTGGGCGGCACCCAGTCGTTGCACACCAACGCGTTGGACGAGGCGATTGCGCTGCCGACCGACTTCTCGGCCCGTATCGCGCGGAATACGCAGCTGGTTCTGCAAGAGGAAACCGGCGTGACCGATGTGGTCGATCCGCTGGCCGGTTCGTATTACATCGAAAGCCTGACCAACGAGTTGATCGAAAAAGCCTGGGCTCTGATGGAAGAGGTCGAGGAAATGGGCGGTATGACCAAGGCCGTTGCCAGCGGTATGCCCAAGCTGCGGATCGAGGAAAGCGCCGCCCGCCGTCAGGCCATGATTGACCGGGGTGACGAGGTGATCGTCGGCGTCAACAAGTACCGCAAGGAACAGGAAGACCCGATCGACATTCTGGACGTCGACAATGTGGCCGTGCGCGAAGCTCAGGTCGCGCGATTGGAACGTATCCGTGCAACCCGTGACGAAGCCGCCTGTCAAACGGCACTGGATGCTCTGACCAAGACCGCCCGCGAGGGTGGAAACCTGCTGGCTGCTGCCGTTGAGGCCGCCCGCGCCCGTGCATCCGTAGGAGAGATCAGCATGGCAATGGAAAAAGAATTCGGTCGCCACCGCGCCGAAGTGAAAACGCTGGCCGGTGTCTATGGCGCGGCATATGAAGGCGATGAAGGCTTTGCTGCGATCCAGAAATCCATCGAAGAGTTTGCCGAGGCCGAAGGCCGCCGTCCACGCCTGCTTGTGGTCAAGATGGGGCAAGACGGGCATGACCGCGGTGCAAAGGTGATCGCAACCGCCTTTGCGGATATCGGGTTTGACGTGGATGTAGGTCCGCTGTTCCAAACCCCGGCTGAGGCCGCGCAGGACGCCGTGGACAACGACGTGCACGTCATCGGTATTTCGTCGCAGGCAGCGGGGCACAAAACACTGGCACCACAGCTAGTAGAAGAGCTGAAGAAAGCCGGTGCCGAGGACATTCTTGTAATCTGCGGCGGGGTGATCCCGCAGCAGGATTATCAATTCCTCTATGATCACGGCGTCAAAGCGATCTTTGGCCCGGGCACCAACATCCCCGAAGCCGCTCAGGACATCCTGCGCCTGATCGGTGAAGCGAAAGGCTGAGGCTTTCAAAGATTTTCGTCGAAAAATCTTGTGATCCACCGCCTTTAAGGAAAACATGCGACCAGATCCGATAGGGTTTGGTCGTTTTTCATAGGAGGCGCTGCGTGTTACTGGATCATCTGGCGGTTGCGGGCGAAACGCTCGAAGAAGCGTCTGCCCATGTCGAACAGGCATTGGGAGTACCGCTGCAGGACGGCGGCAAGCATGAAAGGTTTGGCACATATAACCGCCTGTTAGGATTGCGAGACGGCTTGTATCTTGAGGCCATCGCGATTGACCCACAGGCACCGAACCCGCAAAGAACCAGATGGTTCGATCTGGACCGGTTCAAGGGCGTGCCGCGCCTTACCAACTGGATATGCCGGGTGCCGGACATTTCAGCCTCGTTGACCGTGTTTCCGGATGGGGTGGGCCACCCGATCGACCTGGCCCGCGGGGCGTTACGCTGGCAAATGGCGGTTCCGCCAAACGGGCGTCTGCCTTTCGACAATCTGTTCCCGGCGCTTATTCAGTGGCACGGAGATTTGCATCCGGCAAATATGCTGCAGGATAGCGGCTGCCGTTTGCGTCGATTGGTGGTTTTTCACCCGGACGCGCTGGAGCTAGCCAAGCTGCTAGGCGAAATGGACGCTGTGGTTTTCGACACAGGCCCGGTCGCATTGCGAGCAGAGTTCGAAACTCCGCATGGGAAACGCGTTTTGGAATGAAAATTAGACAAGCCAAAGCTGCGGATGCCAAAGAGATAGCTGCGATCACCAACGCAATCATCCGCGACACGCTGGTAACATTCACAACCGACGAACGCAGTGTAGACAGCATTGCGCGTGACATCGAAGCGCGCGGTCCGGCCTATCTTGTGGCTGAACAGGACGACCAGATTCTTGGGTTTGCCACCTATGGTCCGTTTCGATCCGGTCCGGGATACGCGCAGTGCCGAGAGCTAACGATCCAACTGGCCACTGATGCGCGTGAACAAGGTACGGGGCGCGCTTTGATGCGGTCGCTTGAGGCCGCCGCCCGGGCAGAGGGAGCTCATGCACTGGTGGCGGGGATTTCTTCGGCAAATCCGGGGGCAGTATCTTTTCACGCGGCCGTGGGCTTTGTCGAGGTCGGGCGCATGCCCGAGGTTGGGTTCAAGCGGGGGAAACGTCTGGACCTTGTGCTGATGCAGAAAATTCTTGCCGCAGACGGCTTGGTTGCACCTGACAGCCCCGATTTGGGACGCTAGGGTGCGCTCATGTCGATCTGGATCCGTATATCCGATGCGCTAAGCGCGCTTGCCCAGGGTGAAAGCCTTACCGCGGTCTTCGAAAAGCTGCGCTCGCCGCCCGAACGGTCGGTGGCTTTCACCATCGCTGTGATCGCCTTGGGTGCGAAAATGGCCAAGGCGGATGGGCAGGTGACGCGGGATGAGGTCACGGCGTTTCGTGACGTGTTCCAGATTGCCCGCGATGATGAGGAAGGCGCGGCGCGCGTATTCAACATGGCCCGTACAGATGTCGCGGGTTATCAGGACTACGCCCGCAAGATCGCGCGCATGTTTTCCGAAGACAGCACCACGTTGTGCGATTTGATGGAGGGGTTGTTCCACATCGCCATGGCGGACGGGTTCTATCACCCCAACGAAAACGAGTTTCTGGAAGAGGTCAGCCATATTTTCGGCCAGACCGATGCGCAGTTCATGGCCTTGCGTGCCCGTTTTGTGCCTGATGCGCCCAATGATCCTTACACGGTTCTTGGGGTGCCACGGGACATGCCGTTACCCGATATTCGCAAGGTTTGGCGGCAACTTGTGCGCGAAACACATCCCGATGCGATGTTGGCACGTGGAGTTCCCGAAGAGGCCGTACGTCTGGCTGAAAAGAAGATGATCGACATCAACCGCGCCTGGGACGAAATCAACGGCGCGCAGGCCTGAGGCATGCGCCTCGCGACTTATAACATCGAGTGGTTCGCCAATCTGTTTGATCGTCATGACGAACTGATCGCCGATGACAGTTGGTCAGGTCGCCATGATGTCACCAAGGCGCAGCAGATCGAGGCTATCGCCAAGGTTCTGACGGCGATCGATGCGGATGCTGTGCTGGTTGTCGAAGCACCAAACACAGGGAAATCTCAGAACACGGTCCGCGCACTACAAAACTTTGCCGAGGCTTTCGATCTGCGCACCAGCGAAGCCGTGATGGGGTTTGCCAACGATACACATCAAGAACTAGCCTTGTTGTATGACCCGCGCGTTCTGACGGTGCGACATGATCCAAAAGACGGAGGGCAACGGGCTCCGCGTTTCGATCACGTGTTTCACATCGACCTCGATATCGACGCAACTGAGGATCAGGTGCAGTTTTCCAAGCCGCCTATGGAATTGGCAGTTGAAACCAAGGCAGGCGAACGGTTCCGTCTTATTGGCGCGCATCTGAAGTCAAAGGCGCCTCATGGGGCGGAAACCCGCGATGCGGCGATCCGCATCTCGATCGCCAATCGTCGGAAACAGCTGGCTCAGGCGATCTGGCTGGGCAGGCGGATCAAGGCGCATCTGGCGGCTGATGAACAGGTGATCTTAGTGGGCGATCTGAACGATGGTCCGGGGCTGGACGAATTCGAAAACTTGTTTGGTCGCTCATCGGTTGAAATCCTGCTGCAATCGGGGGTGTTTGATCCCCACGCGGATACGGCCTTCAGGTCAGAACCGGGTGAACGCCCGTCGACCGCGCGTTTTTATCGGCCCCAAGATCGCGGGTATCTTGAGGCGTTGCTGGACTATATTATGATCAGCGATGGGTTAAAGGATCGTCGCCCGGACTGGCGCATATGGCATCCGTTTCGCGATCCGGCTTGCCGTGATGCGCAGGATCTACATGAAGCGTTGCTAACCGCGTCTGACCATTTCCCTGTCACTCTGGATATCGAGCTGTGACCTTCCAACCGACTTTTAGTTGCCCTATGTTTTGGATATGAGACGTTTCATTCCAATCTGCGCCCTGACCGTCGCTATTGCCCTTCCGGCCTCTGCCGAGGAAGAGGGGAACAAATCCCTGATGGAGCAGGGGGCAGAGCTGTTCTTTGAAGGCTTGCGCCAGGAAATGGAGCCTGCATTGGATGAACTGCTGGGACTCGCTGAACAGTTTGGCCCTGCAATGCAGTCATTTATTGCGGAAATGGGGCCCGCCTTGGCCGAGCTGGCAGATGAGATTGAGGATTGGAGCGCCTATGAAGCACCCGAGATCCTGCCTAACGGCGATATAATTATCCGCAAAAAGCCGCCGCAGGACCCAGAAATACAGCCAGAGATCCCTGAAGGCCCGCCCGAGGGCGAAACCGAGATTTGATATCTAGCCCCGGATGATGACGCGGGTTTCGGATTTCAAAGCGTTGCCGAGTGACTTTAGCCGTGCCTCGGCCACTTCGTTGAACAGAGGGCGTGCTGCAGTTGGCAAGAACAGGTCCAGTTGTTGCTTCTTGGGGTAAAATTTCAAAGTCGCCATCGGCGCATCGTTCTGCATCCACAGCATGGCACCAAACCGCATAGCCTTGCCCAAGATCTCGGCCTGTTTCTGGTCTTTCTCGTCTAGGAGTTCGTACAGTGCGGTGAACCGGTTGCCCTCGCGTTTGTTGCGATACCGGTGCTGCAGGGCCAGCCCAATATAGACTCGTTCTGAGTGCTTCAAGCCGCCCAGATTGGCACGTGTGACGTAGTCGAAACAGACCTCGGCGCGATAGTCAGGATGTGCGCGCCAGCTGACGTCGTGCAACAGACAGGCCGCCTTTATCAGGCGGATGCGCGCGGGTGGGGCCGATTTGAACAGCGGCATCACGAAATCTAGCAGATGTTTTCCGAAACCGGGCAGGCGGGCGTCCTTGGCTTCGGAAAAACGGCTCGCCTCGATCAACGGATCGCGGTCCCGCAGGTTTTGTGGCATCTGCTCGTAAAGCAGACCCTCGCGGATACCATAGCTGGAAATGGCGATATCCTTGGGTTTGAACGTGCGGATCAAGCGTGCCAGCACATCCATCGCATAGGGGATCAGCGCCATCCGTGATCCCGACACACCGGCTTTGCTGCGCAGCTTTTCCGGGTCACCTTTTTCGATGAATTTAATGGTCTCGCGCACCTGCTTGGTGGTCATGCGATATTCATGCAGCACGTTCAGGGGATAACCCCGGCGCAGCATGTCCAGACGCGCAAAGGCCCGCCAGCTTCCGCCCACTAGGAACAACCGGTCCCGTTGCGGCCCCATCTGGTCGCGCAGATCCTCCATCGTGGCTTTGATGTGCGCCTTGCGCGCACGCCGGCCACCTTTGATGTCCCGCAGTTTCAGCGGCCCCAGCACCGAGGTCAGGCGCCGGCCGACGCCGCCGTCTCCGATCTCGGCTAATTCCATTGAGGACCCGCCGATGTCGCAGATCAGGCCATATGCGCCGGGCCATCCAAGCAGGACACCCTGCGCGGACAGGCGAGCCTCTTCATCGCCGTTAATGACCGATACGGTCAGGCCGGTTTCGGCTTTGACCTCAGCACAAAACTCGGGGCCATCCTCGGCCTCGCGCACGGCGGCGGTGGCGACGACATGTAGGCCGGGCAGGCCAAGGTCATCGGAGAGTTGGGCAAACCGACCCAAAGCAGCCAGAGCGCGCTTGCGACCCGTAGGGTTGAGCCGCCCCGTGTCCGAAAGGCCCGCGCCGAGCTCGCACATCACTTTTTCGTTGTAGAAATATGCCGGTGAGCGCGCGGCGCCGTCAAAGATCACCATCCGGACTGAGTTTGATCCGACGTCAACCACGCCCACGCGTGACAGAGCTCGGGCTTGGGGGTCATCAAAGAGGGGCTTTCCGAACGGACCCCAGTCAGGGATTTCGGTAACGACAGTCTGATCCATGTCTCTTCCAGATATTCCGCGTGCAGAATGCGAGATGACCCGGCGTGGGTCAATTCCCAGATTGGATATCATCTAAATCTGCGCTCAAAACACGCACCGCCAAGGCGCGGGTAATGTCGCGCTTTTCCGATAGGGCAAGCTGGTCCAGTTGCGCCACAACACTGGCGGCAGTTTCAAAGCGCCGGTCCATATGTTTGACCAAATAGGCGATGACCTCAGGGCTGGGGTTCAATTGCCGGTCCACGAACAGCTTGGCCAGAACCGCGCCCAGCAATGCATCATCCGGAGGATCCAGTGCCACGTGATGCGCGCCCTCGATCCGGCTTTGGAGATCGGGCAGCGGAAGTTGCCAGAAATTAGGGGCCAGCCGTCCAGTCATGAGAAGGGCGTTGCCTTCGGCCAACACAAGATTGTGCAGGTGAAACAGTGTTTTCTGTTGTTCTAAGTCGTCCGCGATCATCGGGACGTCTTCAACCGCGACAGGCGCGCGTGCCAGATCCGGCACGTCTTCGTGACGCACATCCGCGGCCTGAATGATCCGACCACCGGTTTCCGCCGCCCAGACATGTGCCAGATGGGTTTTACCTGCGCCCGCAGGGCCGCTTAGAACCAGTTTGTTGCCCGGCCAGGAAGTGGCCGAGATCATTGCAACCGCCAGTGCATTCGCGGGAGAGACGAAAAAATCCTCACGCCCCAGCGCAGTTTTCGCCGGAAGATCAAAGCTTAGCTGAAGGGCCATATTACAGGTCTTCCTGATCCGCGCTTTCGAGGCCGGTATACAGGCGGCTGCCCAAATAGACCGATGTTGCATACCGCGCCAGCACTCCCAGCGCTGCGGCAACGGGCACCGCGATCAGCATCCCGACAAAGCCGAACAAGGCACCGAAAACTGACAGAGCCAGCAGCAACCATACTGGGTGCAAACCCACTGAGCTACCTACCAGTTTTGGCGTCAGGAAATTGCCTTCGGTTACCTGGCCCAGCGCAAAGATCCCGGCAACCAGACCGATATGCGCCCAATCCCCCCAGAACTGGAACAGCGCCAGACCGATGGCCAGCGTGCCGCCGATAAGCGCGCCGAGGTAGGGAATGAATGTGACCAGACCCGCGATGAAACCGACGATCAGTCCGAACTGCAGGCCGACCGCCATCAGTGCCACGGCGTAATAGGTGCCAAGGATCAGGCAGACCGTGCCCATGCCGCGCACGAATGAGGCCAGAACGGCGTCAATTTCACCGGCCAGTCGTTTGATCGTGGGGGCGTGATCGCGGGGCAGCAGATCCCCGATCCGGGCGATCATGCGGTCCCAGTCCAGCAGCATGTAGACGGCCACAACCGGCACGATAACCAACAGAACGACGACGTTGATCGCCGAACCCAATGAGGCAGCGACGGATTGCAATACATCGCCTGTTTTGGACTTCAGAGTTTCGCCCAAAGAGACAAGGAATTGATGCGAGTTGGATTCGCGGTCAAGAAGCGACGGGAACTGTTGTTCGATAAAGCTGCGCAGTTGTTGGAACAGGCTTGGCATAACTTCGACCAGTTCGATCAACTGGGTAATCAGCGCGGGAACAACCATCAGGATTGCCAAAGCAAAGCCCAGAATGCCGACAACTGTAATGATCGCCGTGGCCGCCATGCGCGACAGGCCCAGATTTTCCAAACGATCTGCGAGCGGATCAAGGAAATAGGCGATCGCACCGCCAATTACAAACGGTAGTAAAACGTCGCCAAGTGCCCATAGGCAAAGCACAAAAATGACAGCCGCGACGCCCCAGTATCTGAGTTGATCCTTTACCGGCAAGGCCATGCTCGTCCCCTTGTTCTTGGCTCTTACTGGTGTTCTTGGCGTAAGCGGCCACGTGATGCAAGCGGTTCATGTCATGGAAATTTCCAAGGATTATGAGCTGAGCGTCCCAAGCTCGGGTGTATCGACGGTGGCATTTTCATCGGGCCAGTTGGTGCGCCAGATTTCGGCGGACCAATGTCCGCAATGAACAGACGGTCGATCAAAGCCGGGCAGGGGCGGCAGTAGCGGTTCAACGACCACGTCATGACGCGGAACTGCGAAGTAAGGGAAGGAATAGCGTTCTTTGCCAGATTTATTGACCACCCGATGCGGAGTGGATTTAAGCTGGCCACCGGACCAAAGCTCAAGCATGTCGCCGATATTCACGATGAAACCGCCGGGAGGGCAATCCGGGGTGATCCATCCGCCTTCGCGGGTCTGCACCTCAAGCCCGCCGACGGGGTCGGGGGCAATGATGGTCAGGGCATCCGTGTCCTTGTGCGGATGAATGCCAAAGCCTTCCTCATCCGGGGCCTGCGGCGGGTAGTGCAACAGCGTCATGTTTGTCATTGGGGTGGCAAAGGCCGCTTTCAGGACGTTGGGCTTCAGAGCCAGACCGATTTCAAGCGCGCCAAGCAGCAGTTCGGCTACGTGGTCCAGTTGCGACCAATACTCCAATATCACATCCTGCGCGCCCGGTACCTCCGCTGGCCAAAGGTTCGGTCCATAAAGCGCACAATCATCGCGAACCGGGTGGTCCTCGGAAACTTCGAAATGAAGCTTGTAACCTTCGTATTTGTCCGCCCTGCCCGAGCCATCATTGGGCGTGAAGAAACCCATGGGGATATATCCGCGATAGTTGTCGCGGGTGATGGCCTGATCCCACTTGCTCTGTTCGTCGATGTCAAAGATCGCGCGCGTCTTGGCGCGGACCTGATTAACGGTTTCAGGCGAAACCCCAGTGCCTGTGATGGAGAGAAAGCCGATGTCGGTGCTGGCGCCCAATATCCGCTGAACGGTTGCGTCATGGTCCGGATGGGCCGTGTCCTTCAGAGGAGAGATGTCGATCGTCGGGATTGATTGCATCAGTGAATCCTCACACCTTGCCGATCCAGCTCGGTGTGAACAGGGGCGAGGTTCATCTCGTGCAGACCCTGATTGCTTTTTAGCGACAAGGCCGCGGCAATTCCTGCACCCTGACCCATGACCGCGCAACAAGCCATGTTGCGGGTTGCAGCGTGGGCAACTTTGTCCGAACCATGCGAGCGGCCCGCAACCAAGAGGCCTTTGACGCCTTTGGGCAGCATCGAACGATAGGGAACCTGCATATATCGCCCGGTAGTCGGAAGGATGAGGATGCCATAGCCATCAATGAATTCAGGGTAGATGCCGATCGTGTCCTCAAACCGGCCCTGATGGCGGGCGTCATCTTCAGTCATGTTATAGACCGCGTCGATCTTCCGCGTGTCGCGAATGCCGATGGTCATCCCAAAATTGCGCAGCCGCGCGTTCTCACACCCCGGCATAAAGCGACGAAGCGCCTCGATTGCCAGCATGGATTGGCGGCGGCCTTCAATCTCGCCCTTTGTCAGACTGTCGGGGTCGGTCCCGTCGATTTCTCCCAGATGGATGAGGTTCATATAGGTCAGCTCACCCGTGTCGTGCATTGCACCCCATGTGCCCGCGATGGTGTTCAGATGCGGCGGGATCAGGCCCTGATCGATGGCCTGCTGGAACGGCTTGTGCACGAAGGGGGAAAACATGTCGTCTTCTTTGCCCGAAGTTTCGATGTTCCACTCGCCGCCGCCGCCCCAATCCTTGTAGGTCTGCGGATCGGCTTTGACACCTTCCATGAACGCGCGCTTGTCGACACCGGCCAGATGGAACATGACCGAGGCTGCCATCATGTCTTCGCGGGCGGTTTTGTGGGTTGGCGCGCCTGCGCGGTGGGCTACATCGGCGTCGCCGGTGGCGTCGATCACCACCTTGGCCAGGATTGCTTCACGCCCAGCTTTGGATTCGGTGATGATGCCTGTGATCCGGTCTCCCTCCATGATCGGAGCGACGAATTGCCGGTGCAGCATCGGATGAACGCCTGCCTCTTCAACCAGCTTGTCGGCCACCAGCTTAAAACCTTCGCTGTCCAACTCATAGCTCAGCGACTGGCTCTCTGGTACGGCCGCACCCATGTCCTTGGCGCGGGTCTCGAACTCCATGCCGATTCCGCCAGCTTCGACCGTCTGTTCATGGCGATACCAGGCGAAGCCCTCAACGCCCACGGCGGTGATGTTGCCACCCATGCAGCCGAAGCGGTCGACCAGCGACACCTCGACCCCGGCCCGAGCGGCGGCCAGCGCGGCGGCCAGCCCTGCCGGTCCTGACCCGACCACAAGAACGTCTGTCTGATGAACAACCGGTATTTGACGCGCGGGTTCCTGAATGGTTTGCATGGGTGCCCCCTGGAATTGGTATTTCAGTCACAATTGAAAACCCTGACTGGCGGGTCAATCAAAAAACCGACCGGCCCGAGGTCGCAAAATAACCAATGCATGATTGCCCCCGGCGGGGCTTTGGCATAAGCAACTTTGAAGTCCAAATTCACCTTCAAAGGTTCACCAATGCGCCTCAGCCGTTACTTTCTGCCCGTTCTCAAGGAAAACCCCTCCGAGGCCCAGATCGTCAGCCACCGGCTGATGCTGCGCGCCGGGATGATCAAGCAAGCTGCTGCCGGAATTTATTCATGGTTGCCGCTGGGCTTCAAAGTGCTGCGCAAGCTGGAAAACATCATCCATGAAGAGCAGGCACGCGCTGGCCATATCGCGATCCAGATGCCCATCATCCAGTCGGCGGATCTGTGGCGCGAATCCGGGCGGTATGATGACTACGGTCAGGAAATGCTGCGCATGAAAGACCGGCATGACCGGGATATGCTATTCACACCGACTGCCGAAGAACTGGTCACCGACATCTTCCGCGGTCATGTGAGTAGCTACAAAGACTTGCCGCTGACGCTGTACCAAATCCAGTGGAAGTTCCGCGATGAAATCCGCCCCCGTTTCGGCGTAATGCGCGGACGTGAGTTCTATATGAAGGACGGTTACAATTTCGACCTGACCAAAGAAGACTCGCTGCACGCCTATAACCGCCATCTGGTCAGCTATCTGCGCACCTATGAGCGAATGGGCCTGCAAGCCATCCCGATGCGTGCCGATTCCGGCCCTATCGGTGGTGACAACACGCACGAGTTCCTCGTTCTGGCCGATACCGGTGAATCTGAGGTGTTCTATGACAGTGCAGTCACAGATCTGACCTTTGGTGATCGTCAGATCGACTATGACAGCCACGAGCAGTGTCAGGCCATTCTCGAAGAGTTCACCTCGAAATACGCGCGCACGGATGAAACCCATGACGAGGCGCTGTTCAACCAAGTCCCCGAAGAGCGTCGCCGTGTGGCGCGTGGGATCGAGGTTGGTCAGATCTTCTACTTTGGCACCAAGTATTCCGAAGCCATGGGCGCAACTGTTCAAGGCCCCGATGGAAAGCCGGTTCCTGTTCACATGGGCAGCCACGGTATCGGCGTCAGCCGCCTGATCGGCGCGATCATCGAGGCCAGCCATGACGACAAGGGCATCATCTGGCCCGAAGGCGTGACGCCGTTCCATTGCGGTATCGTCAACCTGAAACAGGGTGATGACGAGGCCGACGCCGCCTGTAACAAGATCTACGGCGCGCTGACTGCGCTGGGCCTCGACCCGTTGTATGATGACCGTAAGGAACGGGCAGGGGGCAAGTTTGCCACCATGGACCTGATTGGTCTGCCCTGGCGCATCACCGTTGGCCCGCGCGGTTTGAAAAACGGAGTAGTTGAACTGACCTGTCGCCGTACAGGCGAAAGCGAGGAGATGTCCCCCGAAGCCGCCGTTACCAAGATCGCCGAGATCTATGAGCGCATCGCCTGATACCTCAGACGCGCCGCTGATCTCGGTCATTACCGCGACCTATGACCTGCTGTCGCAAGGGCGGCAGGACAGTTTTCGCGAGGTGATCGAGTGCATGGCCCGTCAGAATTGCGACCGGGCTGAGCATATCATTCAGGATGGGGCGTCGAGTGATGGCTCGGTCGAGTTTCTACAGAACCTGACCGCGAACGCGGCTCGCACCCGGCTGATTAGCAAACCGGATACCGGTTTGTATGACGCGATGAACAAGGGGGCGCAGGCCGCGCGAGGGGAATATCTGTTGTTCCTGAACTCGGATGACTCGCTGGCATCCGACGACATTTTGAACATCGTCGCTGATCGGCTTGAAGCGACACAGCCGGATTTCCTGTTCGGCTCGACCCTGCGCCGGTTCGAGGATGGGTCGGAAAGCCGAGAGAAGCGGATGTCGCTGACAGCGATTCTGCAGCGGATGCCGTTCTGCCATAACTCTGTGTTGCTGAAGCGGGATGTGTTCTTGGCGCTGGGCGGACATGACACTCAATTTAGCGTCGCGGCCGATTACGATCTGATGTTACGCCTTTTGACCGAAGGGTATCAGGGCGAGCGCATTGACGACCCGATATCCATGTTCTGGGGCAGGGGCGCTACGAGCGACGATGCCGCAACAGCGGAAGACTACGCCCGTGTCTGGATGAATTACTACGGCGGGTACAGGTCGGCCGATGTCCTGACACAGTCCGATTTCGCTCGATATTACCAACGCGGTCACATGCCCGCGGCGCTGGTCCTTGAGCGCTTGTTAAAGCCCGGCACGTCGGATGCCATCAAAGCCGCCGCGCGCCATAGTCTGTGGAAGACGACGCGCCGATCCGTTCAGTTCTGGCGCAGCTTTTAGGCGCGTCAGGCTGTCGGTCGGGCGGTCAGAACATCTCCGTCTGCCTCATGGCCCCGTGCGACAACGACTGGACGGCCCAGCCGTCGCACCAAATCCCTGAACTCAAGGCCCAGGAAGCGCAGACCGCAAATCCGGTCTCCGGTAGTTTGATCGGTTAGGCACATCCGTCCATCCCGGAAGACCAGGCGATACCCCTTGTCGTTCAGGATGTCGGTCAGACCAGCCCAGCTTGCCGCGCTGGCAAAGATCGGAAGGATCGTTGCTCGCAGTAGAACTGCGGATTCACAATCCAGTTCTGTTGATGTTTGTCGGACCGAAAATGCGTCCGGTTGTTCAGTTTCAATTCGAATACTCATGAGCGACCCCCGCTCTAAAAAATGTATTCCCCCTCAAACAGGGTGACAAAGTTTCCAAAAATAAGCAAAACGCGAAATAAAGTTGCGTTTCAAATGTTGCATTTTGAGTTCAGTTTGCCTCGCCATGCTCACATTGACTTCATGCCTGAAACAATACCGGGCTGTCTGTGAAGAGCGTCACAACCGGGGGTATATTTTGGTGGCGGACGATCTCCTTAAATTCGTGTGACCGTTCGACCCGTGGCCCTACTGATTCGCATTTTCGAGGCTTTGAGAGTGAATTTGACCGCGCCGAAATTGCTGATAAACCGAGCAAAACGATGAAAGGGCCCGCGCTGTGCTGAGTTTCGCGACCGTCGTGTATTCCAAGGACTTTCCCCTGCTTGAACTTCAGGCGCTGTCTTTTGCCCGTTTTGTCGATCCGGACATGGTTTCGTCGATTCACGTGATCATGAATGACTGCGACGAAGATACGCTCAGGGCAAAAATCGAACCCCTTTTGGCTTCATACGGCCCACTGCGATCCAAGGTTCAGGTCCTGGGCGGCGATGACCTGTTGTTGCAGCCCGGTCAGTACGCGGGGCGATCCTTGTCGGATCGGATCATGATCGAAAATCGGTTTCGTATTCCCGGCATTCGCAGGCAGGGGTGGCGCGGGTCCAACGGGTATCGCAGTCAGCAAGTTCTGAAGCTGGGCGCCGCGCGCGTTGCGGCGTCCGAGAACATGGTTATCCTGGACACCAAGAACGTCTTTCTGCGCAGCTTTGATCCGACTGAGTTCTTTGCTGACAATGGTGCGGCGCGTATCGCTTTCATCGACGTCCAAAGCGATTACCACCGCAATTGGCTGGTCGAGAGCCTTGATGCACTGGGCGCGTCAGGTACCGACCTCAACGGGTTAAGGACCACGACATTTGCGACCCCTTTCGCGATGCGCCGATCCTTGGCCTTGGCGCTGTTGGACGAGATCAACGATCGGTATGGCTCGGTTCAGGCGCTGTTCGGATCGCGCAGGCGGCCGTCCGAGTTCATGTTGCTGAATGCGTTCTGCCTCAAATCGCCGGATGGCTATGCAAAGTGGTTCGAGGGCCACGCGCAATGCAATATCGGGCTCTGGCCGACCTATTCGCCCGAGGAAATGGCATCGCAGTTGGCGATGCTGGATGATCCCGCTGCATTGACGTTGGGTCTGCATAACCGTGCCTTGTCGCTGTTGCCCGGCGATCTGCGGGATCGTGTGTTTTCCGAGTTGGAAACCAGGGGTATTTGTACCCGACCGCGCGCCGAAGAGGTGCTAAACCGCGCGGCAACGCTGACCGGCTGACAACCGGCTTGACCATCCGGTGAAATGCCGAAAGGGTCGCGACAACAAAATAACCGGAGCAGGCATGGCCAGAACACCCCCGCCCTTTGCCCCATTTGAGTGGAAAATCGCGTGGCGTTACCTGCGCGCGCGCCGTGCCGAAGGTGGCGTGAGCGTCATGACGTGGATTTCTCTGATCGGGATCACGTTGGCCGTCTTTGCCCTGATTGCCACTCTGGCCGTCCGTTCTGGATTTCGGTCCGAATTCGTTGGCACGATTCTGGGCGCAAACGCCCATGTGACTGTGTACTCCGCCGGAGAGTTTGATGCGCAGGGGCGCGTTGACCGCACAATCGCGGAATATGAAGAGATGACCAGCCGGATCGCGCAGGTTCCGGGCGTGGAACGCGCGGCCCCGCTGGTCAAAGGGCAGGTCCTGATTACCAATCGCGATCGCAGCAGCGGGGTCGAGGTCTTTGGTATCCGCCCCGACGACTTGCGCGATCTGCCCGGCGTCGCGCAAAGCGAACAGGCCGTCGGTGATCTGACCCAGTTTCAAGACGGTGAGGATGTGATTGCCATTGGGTCCGGTGTGGCGCGCAGCATCGGAGCGACGGTTGGTGACACGGTCAAACTGACCTCACCCAATGGGGTGAAAACCGCCTTCGGGACGTCTCCACGCGTGAACGCTTATCAGGTGGTCTATGTGTTCTCGGCCGGGCGGTATGACATCGACCGCACCCGCGTTTATATGCCGTTCACGCAAGCTCAGAGCTTTTTCAACCGCGACGGTGTGGCCGACGAGATCGAAGTGATGGTCGAACGGCCCGAGGAAATGACCCCGGTTCTGATTCCCATCCTCGAGGCCGCAGGCGGGCGCAGCCAGATCTGGACTTGGCAGGATGCGTCGGGCGGATTTCTGCGTGCGCTTGAGGTTGAGGACAACGTGATGTTTATCATCCTGTCGATCCTCGTCCTGATCGCAGCAATGAACATCGTGTCGGGCCTGATCATGCTGGTGAAAAACAAGGGGCGCGATATCGGTATCCTGCGCACCATTGGCCTGAGCGAAGGGTCGATCCTGCGGGTCTTTTTCATCTGCGGTGCGTTCACAGGCATCATCGGCACCGTTATGGGAGTGATCCTCGGCTGCCTGTTTGCCATCTATATCGACCCGATATTCTCATTCGTGAACTACGTCATGGGTGGCGGGGTCTGGGATCCGTCCATTCGCGGCATCTACTCCTTACCCGCCGAGTTGCACCTTTCAGATGTTCTCAAGGCGATTGGGCTGTCGTTGGGGCTGTCATTCATCGTCACCTATTTCCCGGCCCGCCGCGCGGCGCGGCTGAACCCGGTTGAGGCGCTGCGCTATGAATGATCTGACGATGCGGCTGAACGGTTTGACCAAGACCTACCTCAAGGGCACTCCGGGTGAGGTGCAGGTGCTGCGCGGTGTCGATCTGGAACTGCGCGCAGGTGAGGCTGTGGCTTTGGTCGCGCCATCCGGGGCAGGCAAATCGACACTGTTGCACATTGCGGGACTACTGGACAAACCAGATGAAGGATCGGTCGAGATCGCTGGCCAGAATGTAGCGGGCAGGGGGGATCGAACCCGTACAGCGCTTAGACGACAGGACGTTGGGTTCGTGTACCAGTTCCATCATTTGTTGCCCGAGTTTACCGCGCTAGAAAACATCACCCTGCCGCAACTGGCTAACGGTGTATCCGAGAAGGCCGCACAGGACAGGGCGATGGCCTTGCTGGACCGCGTTGGAGTGGCGGCACGTGCCAAACACCGCCCCGCCGCTCTGTCAGGTGGCGAGCAGCAACGTGTTGCGTTTTGCCGGGCCCTGGCGAACAAGCCACGCGTTTTGCTGGCGGATGAACCGACCGGTAACCTGGATCCCGAAACCTCGGATCAGGTATTTGGTGCGTTGATGTCGCTGGTACGGGATGAAGGGCTTTCAGCGTTGATTGCGACGCATAACATGGATCTGGCCGCGCGGATGGACCGAAAACTGCGGCTGGAGGCGGGTGTTCTTAAGCCAGTTGAGTGATGGCGACACCGGCCGCCATCACGGCGATACCCCCGGCCCTTATCCATGTCAGCGGCGTGACCTGAGCACCAAACAGGCCAAAATGATCGATGGCCGCCGTGCTGATCAGCTGTCCCAGCAGAACAAAGAACACTGCGTTACCGACCCCGAAATGGGGGGCAACATGCGTGATCGACAAAACATAAAACGCAATCAAAACACCGGCCAACAACAGGTGTTTTGGGGCTTGGGCCACTTTGGATAGCGCTTCCATTCCTGGAAACAGCAGCATGACTAGGGCTGACGCCACGAACGCGATGGCAAACAGGACTACGCCGGCGGTTGTCGGGGACCCGATCAGCTTGCCCAGTGCGGCATTCAAAGCCGCCAGAATCGGAACGCCGATCCCGGCCGCCAGCATAATGGCTGCGTATTGTGTCATTGCCCGTATCCTCCCGCTTCGTTGATCTGGATCATTGCGCCAAGCCGCCCGGCGGGCAAGCCTGCAAATGTCAATCGTGACAGGAGGATGCGATGATCAGACCGATGTTCAGGGCCGTTTGTGCGAGTGTAGCCGCGTTGGCGTCTCCGGCCATGGCGCAGAACGTTGAAACCGGTGCCGAACTCTATCAGCATTATTGTGCGACTTGTCATGGGATCGATGCGACCGGGCATGGGCCAATGGCTGGTGTGTTGGTGATACAGCCGACTGATCTGACCCTGCTGGCATCCAGGGATGGAGTATTCCCAACAGCCCGTGTTGTGGCGCGTATCGACGGGCGTGATCCTCTGGTCAGTCATGGCAGCCCGATGCCGGTTTACGGTCCCTATTTCGACGGGCAGGATACCTCGATGAAAACACCCGATGGGCAGCCGATCCTGACCAGTCAGCCGATTGTGGATCTGGTGGCTTATCTGGAGACGCTGCAGTAAGGCTTAGCCTTCGCGGCATATCCCTTCGACCTTCGCTCCGCTCCACGGAATGACAACGGCACGCTCGCGCCGCGCGCCAGGCAGCGGTGACAAGTCGAAATGCGCGCCCAACATGTCATGCAAGCGCAGGGTCCGCGGTGCGGTAGGGTCCAATGCCCGGCAGCAGACGTATTCCTCGACGATCGCCCCCTGTTGTTCGAATCCATAGGATAGAAAATCAGGCGATGTCTGCAGGTCGAACAAGTACGGGTCCTTGCTTCCGCCATGTTCGGCGGCGGCTCGCAAGGGATGGTAACCAGTGGACTGGCGGTTCTGCCATTGCCAGACGTGGGTCAGTTCGTGTGCAAGCAACATCCCGGCAATCAGGTCCATCTGTTCTGGGAAATCGGACATATAGTCCTCAAGGTACCAGTCCTTGTTAAAATAGACCTTATTGAACAACGCAACAGCAGCGGGTTTCGCGGTTACGACCCCTTCTTCGGTTGGTGGCAGGATACGTTCCCGACAGGCCAGGCGCGGCCGGTCCTTGCGGTAAAACGTGATCGGCGTTACCGGCGCACCTTCGACAAGTCGCACGCGATCCAGATCCAGCGTGTCGCCTTGAACGGCACTTGCAAATGCGCGTTCCTGATCCGTCAAAGGGCGACCACAGGCAGCAAGCAAAATTAATAGCGTCATCAAAATACGAAAGGCCATAATCAAAGCCTAATGCGATGCGCCCGCGCTGCAACCCGTTTTCACAGGCTCATCGCCAAAACCCTGCTGATTTCGGTTAGCGACCGGCCTGATTGATCCATCCATGTATTAAAGGCCTCTTGCACCGCAGCCATTGCCTTTTTCGAAGTCGCGGGTTTATCAACCACCCCTTCGGCAACCAGCCGCGCGGTCACATCTTGCGAGAGGATAAAACTGTCACACCCTGCAAATCGCATGGCGTATTGGGCCGACGCGCCGCCCAGACGCGACCCGCGCTTGGCCAGCATCGCCAACAGACCGACGTAGTCTTCGGATGGCCATCCTCCAAGCACCTGACCCGCGCCGCCTTCATTACGCAGTTCCAGCAGAAATGCGGCATTGTCACGAACGGTCGCGATCTTGGTTCCGTTGCGCACAATGCGGGTGTCCTGCAGCAAGGCGTCGAATTTCTCATCATCCATGAAGGCGCAGCGTCCGACATCGAAACCGTCAAATGCGATTTCAAACCCGTCCCACTTGTTTTCGATGACCTTCCAGTTGAACCCCGCCTGAAAGATGGTCTTGGTGATAATCGACAGCCAGCGATCTTCCGGCATCTCAGCAAGCTCGGCCAGGCTTTTGGGTTTGCTCAATTTTTCATTCAACGCATCCGGGCCACCATGGCGATTGGCAGCCATTACAAAAATTTCATCGAAATGATGCATAAATCATGTCCTCCACCGATAAAGTTGCCTGTCGAACGCTTCGTTGCAAGGTCCCAACGAGAGTGAGTTTTTGGACATTTGGTGCGTCTGAAATCAAAATATGCAGAAAAATCGAACATCGGGAAAAGAAATACTCGACAAAACAGGGGATTCGGGTTTGTGATTGACTCGTCAATCAAAGACCTGCGCCAGATATTTGTGTTAAGCAAAAACGCGCGCGATCAGTACAACGCAGCGAGTGGGGACTTGCAGCTTAGTACAAGGCGAAAAATTCCGCCTTTGTTCAAAGTGTTCACTTCCCTTTTGCGGCCAATATTGTGCATGTTGCGACATGGTATTGTCGTCTGTCCAACCTTCCGGCGCGCACCTGTGCGCTGAGGTGGACGAAAAACAAAAAAGACAGGGAGAATGTCGATGAAAAAACTTAGTGTCAGCCTGTTGGCTATGATGGTAGCCGGTTCCGCTTACGCCGCCGATATGGGTGCCGTGGACGAGCCGATCAAACTGGCGATCAACGAATGGACCGGTCAGCACGTAACGACCCAAGTGGCGGGTGAGATGCTGAAAGCCGCGGGTTACAACGTCGAATATGTGACCGCTGGTATGATGAACCAGTTCCAAGCAATCGCGGATGGCGACATCACTGCGACGCTGGAAATCTGGTCGTCAAACGTCTCGGACGAATACGCCAAGAAAATCGACGAAGGCACCGTCGTCGAAATTGGCGATCTGGGTCTGGATGCCAAGGAAGGCATCGCTTATCCGGCGCACGTGGCCGATCTGTGCCCCGGTCTGCCGGCATGGGAAGCGCTGAAGGATTGCGCGCAGGTCTTCGCGACCGCTGAAACTCTGCCCGGTGGTCGTCTGGTCGACTATCCTGCCGATTGGGGTACGCCCGGCGCCGACCGTATGACCGGTCTTGAACTGCCGTTCAAAGCTGTGCCTGCCGGTTCCGAAGGCGCTCTGATCGCCGAATTGCGCGCCTCGACCGAGCGCAAGTCGCCGCTGCTGATCACTTTCTGGCAGCCGCATTGGGCGATGTCGGCCTATGACGTTCAGTTCGTTGAATTGCCTGCCGGTGAAGAAGCTTGCTTTAACGATCCGGCTTGGGGACCGAACCCGAACGCCGTGAACGACTGCGATTTCTCGCCCTCGCGCATCTTCAAAGCCAGCTGGAACGGGATGGAAGAAAAATGGCCCGCGGCTTATGAAATCCTGTCCAACTATCAATTGGCGGTCGAGGACCAACAGCCGATGATGGGCGCGATCGACGTTGACGGCGGTAAAGTCGAAGAAGTTGTCGCCGAATGGATGGCTGCGAACGAAGACAAATGGCGTCCGGTTGTTGACGCGGCAACGCAGTGAGTTCGCATAAGTGACTGATGCGAATACGCCAGCCATTACCTGCCAGAATCTCTGGCAGGTTTTTGGTCAAGGCGCAGACAAAGCCCTGACCGACGCGCTGTCTCGGTCAGGGAATGACGCAGACAAAGCCGCCACCGATCTGCGCGAACAAGGGTTCATCCCGGCTGTTCAGGACGCAAATTTCGAAGTCAAAGAGGGCGAGCTCTTCGTCATCATGGGGCTGTCGGGATCGGGCAAGTCCACACTGATCCGCTGTATCTCGCAATTGCTGCCGGGCACGGGCGGCGAAATCCGTGTCGACGGCGAAAACGTTATCGGCGCGTCGAAGAAAGCGCTGACCGAATTGCGGCGCAAAAAACTGGGCATGGTGTTCCAGCATTTTGGCCTGTTTCCACACATGACTGTTGCGGACAACGTGGCCTATCCACTGCGCGTATCGGGCGTCGGCAAAAAGGAACGAATGGCCCGTGCGCAAGAGGTCATCACTCTGGTCGGACTGGAGGGGCGCGAGGACAGCTACCCGCGTCAGCTTTCCGGTGGTCAGCGTCAGCGCGTGGGAATTGCACGGTCTTTGGCGGTGAACCCGGACATCTGGTTTCTGGACGAGCCGTTCTCGGCCCTCGACCCGCTGATCCGCCGACAGCTGCAGGACGAATTCCTGCGCATTCAGGCGACGCTGAAGAAATCCATCGTCTTCATTACTCATGATATCCAAGAGGCGCTGAAACTGGCCGACCGCATCGCCATCATGCGCGATGGCAAGATCGTCCAGATCGGAACGCCGACGGATATCGTATTGCGCCCCGTAGATGATTACGTGCGCGAATTCTCGAAAGACGTGGCCAAGGGTCAGCACGCCAAGGTTGCCTCGGTCATGCGGGACGAGTCTGAACGTGGCCCGGATGATCCTGGCCTGACAACCTCGATGACGCTAGACGCTGCGTTGGCGCATTGCATGGAGCTTTATGAGCCCGTTCCTGTGCGAGATGAAAACGGCAATATTGTTGGCACGGTTCATCCTTCTGATCTTGCCGCCGCGCTCCAGGTGGATGAGACATGACTGCCGTGTCAGACATCCCCAGCAACAGCGCGATCCAATTGACGGTTGGCGCGAAGGCGGCATTAATCACAGTCGTTGTCGGCGCGATTTGCCTTGCGTTGGAGGGTCTTGCGCCTTGGCTGGTCAAATGGCCTACCGCCTGGGAATTGCCCGCGACTGAATGGGTTGGCGCGTTTTTGGACTGGTTTCTGAACGGTATCAAACCAGCGATGCGGCTGTTTTCCGATCTGATGGCCTATCCCATGAACTGGGCCAATTTTCTGTTGGGCAGCACTCCTTGGCCTATCCTTATCGGCCTGGTGACAGCGCTAGGCTGGTTTCTGGGCGGATTGCCCATGGCGGCGTTGGGGTTTTTTGGCCTGTGTTTCGTGTTCGCCTCCGGCTATTGGGCCGAGAGCATGAACACGCTGGCGCTGGTCGCAGTTTCAGTACCGGTTGCGCTGATCGTGGGCGGTGCCATCGGCATCCTTGCCAACGAAGTGCCGCGTGTTAGGTCCTTTGTTCAGGCGGTTTTGGACGTGATGCAGACGGTCCCGACTTTTGCATATCTGACCCCGCTATTGCTGCTGTTTGGTTTTGGCCCGGTTGTGGGTTTGATCGCGTCGGCCATTTATGCGGCCCCGCCCATGGCGCGCAACGTGATGCTGGGTTTGGAGCGGGTCGAGCCCGAGATCAAAGAGGCCGCGATCATGTCCGGCGGCACGCGGTTTCAGCAGTTGTTTCAAGTCGAAATTCCTGCTGCGGCGACGCAGATCATGGTGGGTGTAAACCAGTGCCTGATGGCCGCCCTTTCGATGGTCATTATCGCCGCCGTTATCGGCGGGTTCAACGACATCGGCTGGGAAGTCCTTCTGACCATGCGCAAGGCTCAGTTTGGCGAGTCGCTGATGGCCGGTCTAGTCATCGTGGTTTTTGCTGTGGTGATCGACCGGATGAGCGGCACGCTGGCGACCGAGCGTAAGCGCTATGATCCACGCGTTGTCTGGGCGGTGTTGGGCTTTACGGCTCTGTTCACCGTCGCTTTCTGGGCATGGCTGCCGAACCCGTCCGAACTGACCCTGCTGGACCCGATGGCCGAGGCTGTCGATAGCGGCCTGACTGCGTTCACGCAAGCGAACGGTCCTTGGCTGGATGCGCTCAAGAACAACTCATTGTTCTATGTCCTGTTGCCACTGCGGATCGGTCTGGATCAGGCCGTTCTGCCGTTCACATGGGGTTTCCAGTGGACAGCTGGCATGAGCTTCGGCCTGTTCGCCGTCAGCGCGGTCATCGCCGCACTGATGGCATGGCGTGGTCACCTGACGGGCGGTTTGGTCGTGCTGATCCTGATCGGAATGTTGGAAACTGGTATTGCAAACCTGCCATGGCCTTTCGTTCTTACCGGCGCTGCCGCGCTCAGCTATGTCGCGGGCGGCTGGCGTCTGGCGGCGCTTTCGGTGGGGTTGCTGTGTACTATCCTTGTTTCCGGTCTTTGGGAGCGCGCCTTGCTGTCGCTTTACCTCAGCGGGGCTGCAGTGTTTTCCTGCGCCGTGGCAGGCGGCTTGATCGGACTGGCCAGCGCGGTATGGGCGCCGGTCTGGAAGGTTGTTCGTCCAATTTGCGACATGCTGCAGACGATCCCGCTATTCGTGTTCCTGATCCCCGTGCTGATGGTGTTCCAGATTGGCGAGTTCTCGGCCTTTCTGGCCATCTGTGCTTACGCCATCGTCCCGATGATCCGCTACACGCGTCACGGGCTGGTCAACACTCCAGAAGAGATGATGGAGGCCGCAATCTCGAGCGGTGCGACCGAGTGGCAGATCATGCGCGACGTGCGCGCGCCGTATGCTGCGCCGACGATCCTGCTGGGGTTGAACCAGACCATCCTTTATGCCTTTGCAATGCTGGTGATCGCGGCACTGATCGGGACCACCGGTCTGGGGCAGTCGATCTATCTTGCACTGGGGCAAGCGGATGTGGGTCTGGGCATCTCGGCCGGTGCTGCTATGGCGATTCTGGCGCTTGTTGCCGACCGTATCGTACAGGGCTTTGCCGAAGAACGGCGCAAAGCGCTGGGGCTGTAAATTGGGGCAGGGGCGGCGCGTCCGCCCCTTTTGCCCTGCACTTGATCTTAGACAAAGACCGGACAGGGTTCGGGACGTAGACCGCGCGTAACACGTTCGGAGAATACGATGACCGGTTGGGCCTTCTTCCTCGCAGCACTGATCACCTTTCTTCTCAGCCATGCCATTCCGGTAAGACCGGCCGTACGCGGTCGGCTTATCGAAACACTGGGGCGCAAGGGATATTTCGCGGCATATTCCGCATTGTCCCTGTTGGTTCTCGCATGGCTAATCGTCGCCGCAGCCCAAGCGCCATATGTTGAAGTCATACCACCGCTTGCCATCTTTCGCTGGGCGCCGCTATTGGTGATGCCAATTGTGTGCTGGCTGGCTGTCGCCGGCATATCGATCCAAAACCCATTCTCTTTTGGCGGGATGGGGCATCGCGTTTTTGACCCCAAAAAACCAGGCATCCTGCGGACCACGCGCCACCCTGTTCTTGCGGCTTTGATGCTGTGGGCGGGGGCGCATCTGCTGGCCAATGGCAGCCTGTCTCACGTGATCCTGTTCGGGCTTTTTGCAGGTTTTGCAGCTTTCGGAATGGTTCTGATCGACCGCCGCAAACAACGCGATATGGGTATGGAATGGACCCGGTTATCCCGCAATACAGCCCGCCTGTCGTTGCGCAGTCCACAGCCGTGGTCGCGCCCTTGGGTCTGGCTGGTTGCAATTGCGATCTTCATGGCGCTGCTTTATCCACACGCGCCTGTGATCGGATTATCGCCGCTGCCATGACCCAAGAGAGTGGTCGCGCAGGTCCTTGCGTGCTATCTGAAATGTCACAAATCTGTACTAAGGGGTCCTTGGATGCATCTGGCCTATGTTACTACCACCGACCGCGGCGCAACCGACCGCCTGTTAAGTGCGGTTGCCGAACACCTGCTCGCCAAAGGCGCGAGCCTTGCGGGGGTGGTGCAAACCAACACCGAATGCGCGGATAGCAGCAAGTGTGACATGGATGTTCGCGTTCTGCCCGAGGGAGAGACCATTCGAATCTCGCAATCCCTTGGTGAGCAGTCGCGCGGTTGCCGTTTGGATCCTGCTGCGTTGGAACAGGCCGTAGGATATGTGACGTCTTCGCTGGCCGATGCGCCCCAATTGCTGATCATCAACAAATTTGGCAAGCATGAGGCTGACGGGCGTGGATTCCGCCCCGTGATTGCCGAAGCTCTGGCGCTGGATGTTCCCGTCCTTGTTGGTGTGAACGGCCTGAACAAAGAAAAATTCGACGCGTTCACTGGTGGTGCTGCCGAACAGATCGCACCTGATCCAGAAAGCATCATTGCATGGTTCGACCGCGTCACTGCGCAACGTGAGGCCGCGGCCTGACAAAGCTCCCGTTGGGTAAGCTTCTGTTTTCCTGACTTGTTTCGTGTCGCATGTGCTGCAATCCTCTCTCTCGGAGGAGACAGTGCATGTGGACCAACTGGGCCGGAAACCAGCGCACGGATACGCCAATAGCGCGCCCGACGTCGATTGCTGAACTGCAAAATGAGATCGCGCGACCCCAAAGCCTGCGGGTCTTGGGTGCGGGGCATTCCTTTACGCCAATCGTGGCCGGTGGTGACCGGATCGTGGACTTGTCTGATTTGGATCTGCCAACGCTTGGTGATGCCCGGCAGGATCGGGTGTGGGTCAACGCCAATGCGCGGTTGCGGGATCTGTCACCGGCGCTGGCGGACAAAGGACTGGCATTTCGAAACCTTGGGGATATCAACACCCAATCGCTGGCGGGTGCGGCGTCGACTGCGACGCATGGGACCGGGCGGGACTTGCCGTGCCTTGCGGCAGAAATCACTGCAGCCCGGATGATCGGAGCAAGTGGAGATATTCTGACCACGGATGATATCCCGCTTGAGATGGTACAGGTCAGTTTGGGGATGCTAGGCGTTCTGACCGAAGCGCAGATTTCGGTCGTGCCAAAATACAACTTACGTCGTCAGGTTCAGCTTGCCTCGGTCGAGGAAAGTCTGGCCACGATGCACCAGAATTGGACGGAGAACCGGAATTTCGAATTCTTCTGCATCCCGTTTACCGGAAAAACTGTCGAGCTACGTCACGCCATCATCGATGCCGCCGAAAGCAAGGCACCGCGCGATTTGGATATGGTCGCTGTAAAAGTACTGAAACTTGCACGCAGCGCGGGGCGGATCAGCGAGGGTTTGCGCCGTGCGATGCTCAAGCTACTGACGCTTGCGCAGTCGGACGAGGATTATGTCGGCGAAAGCTGGCGGGTTTTGTGTAGCGACCGGCATATTCGTTTCAAGGAAATGGAATACCATCTGCCGCCAGATGTGGCTGGGGATGTTCTGCAAGAGGTTCTGACGCGCCTGCATCGCGACCATAAGGATATCTACTTTCCGATCGAGGTGCGCCAGACCGCTGGTGACACGGCCTGTCTGTCTCCGTTTCAGGGCGGGCCACGCATATCAGTCGCCATTCACACAGACGCGGCCGAAGACCATAAACGGTATTTCGAAGCTATTGAGCCGCTATTTGTCGAAGCAGGGGGCCGCCCTCATTGGGGCAAAATGCACAATCTGACTTACAAAGACCTATCCGTGATGTATCCGGATTTTGACCGGTTTTGTGCCATGCGTGAACAGCTTGATCCACAGGGTAAGTTTCTGACCCCCGCGCTTGCTCAGCTGTTTCGACCATGAACGCGGCAGCCCTGAAAGATCTGTCAGATACCTTGCGATCACACGGGGTCGACAAGCCTGTCGTCGTAGTGGACCTGGACTTGTTGGACGCCAATTGTGTTGTCGCGAACAGGGTTGCGGACGCTGGGTTGGCCCGCAGGCTGGTCGCCAAGTCTCTGCCCTGCCTTCCTTTGTTGGATTTCATTCGCGAGCGCATCTCGACCTCTGGCCTGATGACGTTTTCCGAACCGATGTTGCAGGCGCTTTTGACGGCCGAGCCCGATACGGATCATCTGATCGGGAAGCCCTTGCCTGTCAGTACGGCTGCAAGACTACTTAACACCAATCCCGATGCGGCAAGGCGGGTTCAATGGCTGATCGACACCCCAGCTCGGCTTGGCGAATATCTGGCGTTGGCTTCAGATCGCCAGACGTCACTGCGTTTGTCTTTGGAGCTGGATATCGGCCTGCACCGTGGCGGGTTAAATTCTCAGAATGTCGCAGAACTTGCCCAACAAATAATGGCGCACCCATACGGGCAGCTTGCCGGGGTCATGGGGTACGAGGCGCATTTGGCGAAACTGCCCGGCATTCCGCGCAACCGCGCGGTGCGGGCCAGTGCAGATGCGTTCAACACAGCCGTCGCCGCTTTGCCGCGTGACGAGGATGGGTTGTGTCTGAACACAGGCGGCAGCCTGACCTTTCAATCCTACCTTGCCGAGGGTTCTGCGAATGAGGTGGCATTCGGCTCGGTCCTGGTAAAGCCCGGCGATTTTGACCACGCCACGACGCAGGCGTTTGACCCAGCCGCGTTCATTGCGACACCAGTTCTAAAAGTAATGCCGGGAAACGCATTGCCGGGTCTGGAGTTCTTGCCGCGACAAAAAACGGATATTGCGATCTTTGGCGGCCACTTCCTTGCCCAGCCGGTTTTCCCAGCAGCGTTTGGCTACTCAGCGGTCTTTGGCCGTTCAAGCAATCAGGAAGTGTGGACAGGTCCACGTTCGGCAGAGGTATCGCCGGGCGACATCGCACTGCTGCGCCCTGATCAAAGCGAGGCTGTGCTGAATCAGTTCGGCACCATTCTGGCCGTCCGAGGCAGGCAGGTGGTTAGTGAATGGCCATGCCTGCCTAACTAGGCGTCGGTTAATCTGCAAACACGGCTTCGGCGGCGCGGCGCGCCTCGGGGTCGCGTTTGATTTCTTGGTTGTAAGGAAGCTCGGCCAGTTCGGGCACCGACTGACGCAAGATCGCCGCGTTCATCTCTCCGTTCCGGCGTAGGGCAGGAGTAGTGCCCATATTGCGCGAGATCAGATATCTGTCATTGAACGGATTGAGCGTAAAGTGACGCGGCATCCCGTTCAGCCAGGCACCCATTGTGTTTGGAAGGATGTTCTCAAGAAATGATAGGTCAAACGCGTTGCGGTGCGTTTCCGGTGGCAGTGTGTCAGCTAAGTCATCACCTCACGTTGCCAATGGACAGCGGGTGGAATGCCATCATGCGCCCTTAAGCGCAGGTGCCGCACCAGATCTGGAAATCGAAACGCATCCTGCCCTTTCCACTGATTTGCACGGTTCATGTCCTTGACACTTCCACGCACCGAAATCTCGGCATCACGCAGGAATTCGTGTGCCGCCAGTTCACGATACCCCATGGTCGACGTATGTCCGCCCGTTCGAAGTCCGAACAACTTTTCCTCGAGGCTCAGTTCATCCGACGGGCCGTGTTCTTCAGCCAGCTTCATGCTATCTATCCGTTCGGGCTCAAAAACCAAGCTTCTGTCCAATTTTCTGGGCAAGCAGACAATCCAGCGATGACAGATAGTTAATCCGGTGCGTATAAAACGCACTGACATGTTCAAGGTGCTCCTTGGCGACGCGACCAGTGCCCGGCTGTCATACCCACCGGTAATCGGAATGGCGGACCGGAAAGATCGCGCAAGTGCACCAGCTGTCGCCCTGAGACGTGTCACTATTTCTGATGCAACAGTGTCAATATCTGCATCTGCGGTAAACGGCGCGTCCGATTGGGGCCAATGGCGATATTGCTGATACCGGTCCAGGGTCAGCGAATGACTTGGTCGGGCCAGCCGAAGATCGCGGTCAGCAGTGAAGCTTAAAGAAAAGTTAGTTGCCCCCGACATGACGTCCTCGACCCGGATATAGCGACCTGGCTCAATGGGTCGGTCCAGCGCCAAGAAAAGGTGATGAGCCGATTAGGCCCGTCTTAGGGTAATAGAAAAAGGACAATTCCAGTGTAGGATCGAAGTATAGCCTTTGTTCCCGCCCGAGCCTGCTGAATATGACAAAAGCGCTCGGCCAGGTTTTTAAGCCAGTCTTCCAAATCGCGCCAAGTCGGACTGGCACCAAGATCGACCAGTGTATCGCCTGCTATGACCGTTCCGGTGTCGACCGCGATCCCCAGAATCAACAGCTGTAGGCCAGCGTCGGCGCAATCGCGTAGCGTTCTGCCAAGGTCAACAATTTGCAACAGAGCCTCGCAATCGAAGGCCAGTGCAAACGAAAATGCTTGGATCGAGGGATCTCTATGTGATTGGAAAGTGGTGGGCGACCCTGGAATCGAACCAGGCGTGCGTCTCCGCGAGGGAGTTACAGTCCCCTGCCACACCTTGCGGCCTGTCGCCCACTGTCAGGCGTTGCACCTGACGTGGAGGCGTGATTACTAGCGCCTTGAAGAAGCGTCAACAGGAAAATTTGGCTTTGACGCAGGAAACCGAATTCCCGGCCCGGAGGCCCAAGAAATGAAGAAACCCAAGTGGGTCGTTGAAAAGGAACAGGCGCGCAAAGCTGCGGCGTCTGAAACCGTTTGGCTGTTCGGTTTGCATGCCGTTCGGGATGCTTTGATGAACCTGAACCGGCAGAAACTGAAACTGATTGTGACGCGGAACGCACGGGATAAACTGGCAGAAGCGATTGAATTTGCAGGGATTGAGGCCGAAATGGTCGATCCGCGAAAATTCACCGCGCCCATTGATCCCGGTTCAGTCCATCAGGGGGCTGCACTTGAGGTCAAGCCGCTGGATTGGGGCGGGCTGGCTGAAAATTGCATTGGGCGTGAGCATCCCAGGGTCATTTTATTGGACCGTGTTACCGACCCGCACAATGTTGGGGCGATTCTTCGCTCGGCCGAAGTGCTTGGAGCCAGTGCCGTGATCGGTACGCGGCACCATTCGGCGCCGGAGACGGGCGCGCTGGCCAAAACCGCGAGTGGAGCACTGGAGCGTCAGCCCTATCTGCGCGTGCGCAATCTGGCGGATACTATTGTCGAGCTGCAGAACATGGGCTTTCAGGTATTGGGTCTGGACGGTGAGGCCGAACAAACCATCGAGACGGCGTTGGGCGGCAAACTGGACCAACCTGTCGCGTTGGTGCTGGGGGCCGAAGGACCCGGCCTGCGGCAAAAGACCAAGGAAACTGTCAATCAACTGGTGAAAATCGACGCAGCCGGTGGGTTTGGTTCTCTTAACGTCTCAAATGCTGCCGCAATTGCCTTATATGCTTCAAGGCATCGATAGACAGGAGAGAGCCATTACCAGCCCGACCAAAATCGCTACTTGCTGTTACTGCGGAACGCGCGCTGCGTTGGTTCTGAAAGGGAAGCAACGCCACGAACTCAGCTGCTCTAGCTGTGGGGCCCCTTTGCATGACCTCAAGATGGTTCCCAAGCGCAAGCTGAGCAATGACAAGCCAAAGCGCGACAGCTACAAAACCGCTACCGCGTACAAGTCCAAAAAGAAAAAGAAGAAAAAGGGGATTTTTGCGCGCGTCATTGATGAAGCATGGGATGTGGTCGAGGATATCTTTGACTGACGCGGGATAAAGCAACACGAGCGTTCACAACCGCGTTAATAGGGGTGTTTCGCGCGACAAAAGATTGCATTTTGATACCCTGAATTTGTAATCCTGAGCATGTGATGCCAATCAAACGTTTCATACTTGGCGCGATAGCCGCCGTTGCCCTTCTTTCTGCCGCCCAAGCACAGGACATGCCCGTCTTCTATGAGGCGGACGGTGCCGTCATGGCCGGCTACGACCCTGTCTCATATTTTCTTGAGGAAACGCCGGTCCGCGGATTGCCAGAATATTCTGTGATCTGGAAAGGGGCCGAGTGGCATTTCGCCTCGGCCGAGAATCGCGATCTGTTTGAAAGCAATCCTCGCGCCTTTTCCCCTCAGTTCGGGGGCTACTGCGCCTATGCCATGGCGCAAGGTATCTTAAAAAGCACCGATCCGATGCTTTGGGACATGGTGGAAGGCCGGCTGTACCTGACCCACTCGCCTGAGATTGAGCAGCTCTGGCGTGGAGATCGTGCAGAATACATTCACATGGCCGAGGAAAACTGGCCTGTGGTGCTGTATCAAGACTAGGCGAATTTCCGCCTTCTTTGGGCTGTCATCACAAAAATGCGACGCCCCTCTTTTTTTCTCTGAACTTATGCCTAAATGTCACAGTGACCGCGGAACGGAACTGCCGCGGGTCATTTCACTGTCCCTCGTTCCAACAACTGGCGCTCAGGTTTGACCTGAGCGCTTTTTTCTTTGCTGCGCCAAGTCTAGGGTGCCCGCATGCCGAATTACACAGACCCATTCCTGAAAGACATCCTGCGTCGCACCAAGGTGATTGCTGTCGTGGGCGTTTCGATGAACCCGGTGCGGCCCAGCTATTATGTCGCGCGGTATCTTTCACTTAAGGGATACACGGTGATCCCTGTGAACCCAGGTCATGCCGGGAAGTTACTTTTTGGCCAGACCGTTCGCGCGTCATTGTCTGAGATTACTCAGCCGGTCGAAATGGTTGACATCTTTCGCCGTTCCGAAGCTGTTCCGTCAATAGTCGACGAAGCACTGTCTTCTTTTCCCAACCTATGCACGATTTGGATGCAGATCGGCGTTGAACACCCCGAAGCCGCAGCCAAAGCACAGGCGCGCGGCGTGGATGTGGTGATGAATCGTTGCCCTAAAATCGAATATCAGCGCCTGTTCGGCGAGCTGCGCATGGGTGGATTCGCGACCGGAGTGATTTCTTCCAGACTGTGAAGGTTAGCCTCCGACATACGGCAGCAATTCCCCGTATTGTTCCTGGCGGCGCTTTTCCAGAACAACGCTTCGGGGCACCCACTCATACTTGGTGTCTTCCACCAAGGGCGACCAGAACAGAACACCGCCGTACCGCCATGGGTCCAGCACCACGCCTTCGTACATCGTCTCGCCCTTGCGGCTGATGATGGCTGTGCTGTGGTCGATTCTGAACTGGTTGTCCGCATTTGCTATCGCACGGTGCAAGTCCAGCGTCCGGAAGTTCTCTTGCTTCAGTCGACGTTCGATATCCTCGGCCCAATGCCAGCACAGCCCACGCGGGCGTAGACCCTTGTTGACCTTGGCATTGTGGATCAGCGGAGGGTCAGTAATTTCGTATTCCTGAACCAGCTGCGCAGTATAGGAATAGGCGATGCGGGCTGCGCGGTCAGCTTCTTCGGGGTCGATGTCGGGACCAAGGCTGCGGATTTCCGTTGCCAGTCGTTGAACTTCATCACCTGTCGAGCGCGGCGGTGCCGAACACGCGGTAATCATCACAAGCGAAAGCAAAGCCATTACACTGGCCAGAGCCCTGGTCATTCCCGCGTTCCTCGGTCGGTCCCACACTGATCCCTGACTATACAGGGCTGGGCGGCAGGACGGAACCCGCGCTTAGGTCTTTGGGCGTGATGCCTTTTCCGCGATTCCGCTTGTGCCCTGGCGTCGGGCCAACTCGGTCAAAACGTCATCCAGCGCCACGTCCCGCGCGGCCAGCATGACCAACAGGTGATAGAGGACATCCGCAGCCTCGGCGGTCAGCTTGTCCTTGTCGCCTTTGACGGCTTCGATGATGGCCTCAACAGCCTCTTCCCCGAACTTCTCGGCACATTTCTCTGGCCCATTGGCCAGCAGTTTTGCGGTCCAGCTAGAGTCGGGCTCGGCACCTTTGCGGGTCTCAATTGTCGCGGCCAGATCGTGCAGAATGTTCATGTCAGCCTCATGGGGATGCCAGCCGCAGCCATGTGTTCTTTGGCCTCGCGGATGGTGTATTCGCCGAAATGGAAGATCGAGGCCGCCAGCACGGCACTGGCCCCGCCTTCTGTCACACCTTCGACCAGATGATCCAGGTTGCCTACGCCGCCAGAAGCAATCACCGGCACGTCCACCGCGTCCGAGATCGCGCGGGTCAGCGGCAGATTGAAGCCTGCCTTGGTGCCGTCGCGGTCCATTGAGGTCAAAAGGATTTCGCCAGCCCCTTTGGCGACAACGGTTTTGGCGAACTCAACTGCGTCGATGCCGGTCGGTTTGCGACCCCCATGGGTGAAAATCTCCCATTTGCCCGGGCTGACGGTTTTGGCGTCGATGGCGCAGACAATACACTGGCTACCGAATTGATCCGCAGCTTCGGCGATGACATCGGGGTTGGCGACCGCGGCCGAGTTGAAGCTGACCTTGTCGGCACCAGCCAACAGCAGCGCCCGAACGTCGTCTTTGGTACGAACGCCTCCGCCAACCGTTAGCGGAACAAAGCATTGTTCTGCCGTGCGCTGAACCACATCGAACATGGTGCCACGATTTTCATGGGTGGCATGAATGTCCAAAAAACAGATCTCATCCGCGCCTGCTGCGTCATAGGCTTTGGCCGACTCTACAGGATCGCCCGCGTCACGCAGGCCAACGAAATTGACACCTTTGACAACACGGCCATCGGCGACATCCAGGCAGGGAATGATACGGGTTTTCAGCATACCGGCGTCCTTTGTTGGCGCACCTGTATCGGCAAAACCCCGCCTTTTCCAGTACCGTTAGGGCGCGTTGCGGAAAATGGCGGGGTCAATCATTGGCTAAGATCTTGCGCCGGTTCTATTGCTTGTTGTCCTTTAGCAATTTGAGCGCAGACAGAAGATTGGCCTTGTCGTCCGTCCACGGCTCACCTCCATCCGAAACCACGGCCTTCCATTTTCCGCTCTCGACAAAACTGTCGATCTTAGACTGGTCTTGGCTGGCAATCATCACATGGGATTCGTGCGCGCCAAGTTCATTGCTGTCCGGCTCGATCTGATGAAACTGACTGGCGGTATGAAGCCCAAGCTTGCCTGCAATGCGCGCTAGCGGGTCAACCAAGTCGTAGTAGCGATTGGTGATGTGGAAAACCAGAATCCCGTCATCAACCAGTCGATCCATGTACATCCGCACCGCTTCTTCAGTTGTCAGATGCAGGGGGATTGCGTCAGAGCTGTAGGCGTCCAGAACGAGTACATCGAAGGTATAGTCTGTCTGCGCCAGGACGATACGAGCGTCACCAAGATGCGTTGGCGAGTTTGGTGCACATTCCGAGATGTAGGTGAAAAGGGATGGGTCGCGCGCCACTTGATCCACCATGGCGTCGATTTCAAAGAAGGCCCATTCCTGCGATGGAAGTTTGTAGCAGGCCAGGGCCCCAACTCCGAGGCCGATAATGCCAATGCTGTCGGCGTCACGCCCGAAATCGGATGTTATGACCTGAGCGATCGGACCGTTGGGGTAGAAGTATGACTTCGGCGTTGGTTTTTCGCCAAATTCTGATTCCAATTGCAAACCGTGCAGAGTGGTCCCGTTTTGATAAATTCTCAGGCCCGCTTCCGAGTACACCCTATGGGTTCCAAAGAAGCTCCGATCCTGAAGTAGCGAACCCTTATGTGGCCAAAGGACCGGCAGCATCAGCGCCGCGATGATGGCGACGATACGTGCAGGTTGACTGCGAAACAGGATCAATGCACCCAGCAGCATTGCGGTTGCGACAAGTGCACTCAGAGGCCCGTCTGCAATAAGGTCAACTCCATCGATCATGCCGAACAGAAGAAGGATCGGGTAGCTGACTATCAGACCGATCGCCAGGTTTCTGGGCGTAACTGTTCCTTTTCCTATCAAGAGCAATCCGCTGGCCAAGAACAGTGTCAGCTGCGCCTCGACTTCTTGGGCAAATGCCAAAGGGGCAAGGATTGAATTGAACAATCCACCGAATGCGCCGCCTACCGACAGCGCGATGTAGAACACTGTAAGCTGTTCTGCTGGCGGCCTCATTTCGTAAAGCAACCTGTGCGCATACAGGGCGATTACGAACAGTACGGGGACGTACAACAAAAAGACGATTGGGCCCGAATGGTGGCCGATTTTGTTGGACAGCAAGACTACACCTGTCGCCAGTGCCAAAATCATTGGAACGTGTAGAGATTTCGCGCTTAGTCTTTTCAATTTCGCAAAGGCGAAAATGAAGGAAAGAAGGTAAGTTGCCAGAGGCACAACCCAGATAAGCGGGATTGACCCCAGATCTGTGCTGGCTTTCGTGGTAAATGACAGCATCAGAGATGAAGGTACAAAGGCGATCACAATCCAGGTTGCAATCTGCTTCATTCTTGGGGTGCTCTTCGCGATATCAGCTGCGATCGGCGCAATGACGCTGCTCGATCCGCGCAGCGCAATAAGGCCACTTATCGCCATTAACCCACCGAAGATGACAAACCCGATGGACCAAATGTTACTGGTCGCACTGGCACCCAGAAGGGGGTCTGCCAGCAAAGGAAAAGCCAAAAGAGCCAGCAGGGAACCGACGTTACTTGCGCTGTATAGGAAATAGGGGTCGTCTGCCGAAGGCCCACCGGACCGTGAATACCACGCCTGAAGCAATGGCGCATTGGCAGAAAGAACCGCAAATGGCAGGCCGACACCCAGGGCAAACAACTTAAGGGTTTGCAGCGCGGTCGAGCTGGATGCGTCATAACTCCAGCCGTCGCTTATTGTGAGGGGCAGGTATGTCAGTGCAGCCGCCCAAAGTGCCAGGTGAGTCACAAGCTGCCAGCGCAAGGGGATCCATTTCGTCAACACATGGGCGTAAATGTAGCCAACGATCAGAACCACCTGAAAGAACAGCATAGCGGTCGTCCAAACCGCAGGAGCGCCACCAATTTGCGGCAAGACCAGCTTGGCAAACAGGGGCTGAACAAAAAACAATAGAGAAGCGCTGACAAAAACTGTGGTGCAAAAGCTGAATATGATCGCAATTCTGAACCAAGAATTGTTCGAATATTCTGTGCTGGTAATACTCACGGTGGAATTCCCTGCTCGAGTTCTTTTGCGAACTGCTACAGGCGAATTAAGACGAAGTTTGGGCCAAGCTGGGTAAAATATCTGTCAGAATGGGTTATTGTTCTCGAATACGGGACGGTCTGCGCGGGTTTCAAAGTTGCGAGGGGTCGGGTGCGTGGCAAGGCTTCGCCGATGCCGGAGATGTGATTGCAAGTTCGCGAAAAGCTGAGACAATTTGGATGAAATTTACAGAAGGAAACCCGATATGCGAAATCTGATATTGGCAACAATTTTGACTTTTGGAGGGGCGATGTCTGCCATGGCTGACGACATCATCAAAGTAAACACGAACAAATCGGTGCAAGAGGCGTTGGACGCGCTAGAAGCTGCCGTTGGCAATGCGGGCGCGACCGTCTTTGCACGCGTCGATCATGCAGCTGGTGCGGAAAAGGTCGGTCTGACCATCCCCGCCAATCAGGTTCTGATCTTTGGCAACCCGGCACTGGGTACGCCCGCGATGCAGATTGATCCACGTGCCGGGCTTTTCCTGCCGCTCAAAGTGCAGGCATACGAAGACGAGACCGGGCAGGTCTGGCTGGCCTATGAGGACCCGAAAGAGACGATGGATGAGCTCGACGAAGTCGAGAAATCACCTGTCATCGAAAAGATGCGCGGTGCGCTTGCAAAACTGACTTCGGTTGCGGCCGAGTGATCAGCTTAAGGCGCGAATGGCCTCGGAAAGGTCAATCGCGCCATCATAAAGCGCCCGGCCCGAGATCGCGCCGTCCAATGCCACGCCACAATCACGCAGGGCGATCAGATCATCCAGCGAACTGACCCCACCCGAGGCGATGACCGGGATTGACACCGCACGGGCCAAATCTGCCGTTGCCTGGATGTTCGGCCCCTGCATCGCCCCGTCGCGATTAATGTCGGTATAGATGATGGCCGCAACGCCTGCGTCCTCGAAACTGCGGGCCAGATCGGTGACCTTCACGTTGGTCTCTTCGGCCCAGCCCTTGGTGGCCACCATGCCGTCGCGCGCATCGATGCCGACAGCAACTTTGCCCGGAAACTCCTTGGCAGCTTCACGCACCAGATCGGGGTTTTCGACCGCCACGGTGCCCAGAATCACGCGCGCCAGACCTTTGTCGATCCATGTCTCAATCGTGGACATGTCGCGAATGCCACCGCCCAACTGCGCGGGCACGTTGCATTCTCTCAGGATCGCTTCAACCGGGGCGGCGTTGACCGGCTCACCCGCGAAAGCGCCGTTCAGATCGACGAGGTGAAGCCATTCACAGCCTGCCTCGACAAAAGCACGGGCCTGTGCCGCCGGGTTTTCGTTGAACACCGTTGCCTTATCCATTTCACCACGCAGCAGGCGTACGGCCTGTCCGTCTTTGAGGTCGATGGCGGGGTAGAGGATCATGTCAGGCGGCCCTATATCTGATTTGTTCGCGCGGGATATCGCACATGCGGGGCAGGGGATGCAACGCGACGCCAAGTCAATCTTGCCGGAATTGCCCAGCCGGGCCAGACTGAGCAGAAATAAGGGAGGAAATCATGAAAACATTCACACTTGCAGCCGGGTTTGCGGTATTGGCCAGCGCTGCTTTTGCGGCCGATCCGGTTGACGGTCTTTGGAAGACTCAGCCCGGGGATACCGGTGGGTATCTACACGTTTCGATTTCGGAATGCGGCAGCGCGATTTGTGGCACCATCGACACCGCCTTTGACAAAGACGGTAATGAGCAGCTGGCGTATGAAAACCTCGGCAAGCAGATCATCTGGGATATGGTGCCCGATGGCGGCGGCAGCTATAGCGGCGGCAAGATCTGGGCCCCGGACCGGGACAAGACCTACAGCTCGAAAATGACGCTGGACAGCCAGAACAAGCTGACCGTCAAAGGCTGTGCTGTGGGCGGTCTCGTGTGTCGCGGGCAGGACTGGACGCGGGTTCAGTAAACGCTCAGGGCGTCCAGGTCAGGAAGTTCCCGATCATCCGCAGGCCCACATCCTGACTTTTCTCAGGGTGAAACTGCATCCCAACCATTGTGTCGCGGCCGATCACGGCCGTGACCTCCTGCCCATAATCCACAAAGGCCAGACGCTGCGCCGGATCGGTGACACGGAAATGGTAGGAGTGCACGAAATAGGCGTGATCGCCTGATTGCACCCCGGCAAAGACCGGGTGCTCGCTTTCCAGAACCAGATCGTTCCAGCCCATATGCGGTACTTTCAGCGCACTATCTGACGGCTCGATCCTCACCACATCACCTGCAATCCAGCCAAGACCGTCGGTCTCGCGATATTCGTGACCCTTGGAGGCCATCAATTGCATGCCGACGCAGATGCCCAGAAAGGGGCGGCCTTTCTGTTCGACGGCCTCGACCATCGCGTCGTAGATGCCTTTGTGCCCGCGCAGCTCATTCGCGCAGGCGGGAAAAGCTCCGTCACCGGGTAGAACCAGCCGGTCCGCGCGGGCAACCACCTCCGCGTCCGAGGTTACGACAACTTCACCCGCGTCCATCTCGCACGCCATGCGCTGAAACGCCTTTTCGGCTGAGTGCAGATTGCCACTTTCGTAGTCGATAATGGCCGTCAGCATCTACAACGCGCCCTTCGTGGACGGAATTGCGTCCGCCTTGCGCGGATCGGTTTCGACCGCCAAACGCAACGCACGCGCGACGGACTTAAACGCGGCCTCGGCGATGTGGTGGCTGTTGAAGCCGTGCAATTGGTCAATATGCAACGTGATGCCGCCATGGGTGCTGAGCGCCTGAAAGAACTCGCGCACCAATTCGGTGTCAAAGTTGCCGATCTTGGGTGTCGGCAGGTCCACGTTCCAGATCAGAAATGGACGCGCGGACAAGTCCAGAGCGCAGCGTACTTGCGCGTCATCCATGGGCAGGTGGCACTCGCCATAGCGTCGGATACCCTTCTTGTCGCCCAAGGCCTGTGTCAGCGCCTGACCCAGTGCAATACCGGTATCTTCGACAGTGTGGTGGTCGTCGATGTGGTAATCACCCTTGGCGCGGATCGTCATGTCGATCAGCGAATGGCGCGCAAGTTGGTCCAGCATGTGATCGAAGAACCCAACACCGGTTTGGTTGTCATAGGTGCCGGTTCCGTCAAGATTGACCTCGACCGAAATCTCGGTCTCGGCGGTTTGACGGCTGATCTTTGCGCTGCGCATGGGCGAATTCCTTTTGCTACAGGCGCGCTTATAGACGGGGATTGGTCGGCTTATCCAGACCAAGCGTTGCTTTCACTACAATCTGTTGCAGGGGATTGCGCCTGGTGACGTGCCATGCCAGCCTGCCGGAAACTCAATCAACAGGTCCAAAACATGTCCACCTGCGTTTTCATTCAGATCCGCTGCACACCCGGCACCACCTATAAGGTCGCCGAAGAGATCGCGCTGCGCGAGATTCACTCCGAGCTTTACTCGACCAGCGGCGAATATGACCTGCTACTCAAGCTCTACATCCCTGAAACCGACGATGTCGGTCATTTCATCAATGAAAACCTGCTTGTGATCCCGAATATCGAGCGTTCGCTGACCACTATGACCTTCAAGGCGTTCTGAGTCAGGCCGAAGCGTCGGACACGGAACCTTGTGGCGCGGCACATGCCAAAATCGCGCCATTGCGCGCCTGCTGATCAGTTGTTCCTGCCCGGAGCAACTGATGCACACCGAACAATACCATCAGCGGAATGCCAAGCGAGACCAGATAGTTTTCTCCGGCCAATTGCGACCAAACCACACCGAAAGCGCAGACAATCAGCAAAACGGCAGAGTGCGTGTTTCTCTGTTTTGTCCCATTGGTCTGATAGTTCAGGAATCCGTTCGTTCTGAACAAGGTCAAAACGACACCCGTCAAGAAAACGCTCATAATAACGAGGGTCGCGATGTTCCGGGTCAAAATCGTCGCCGTGTCGCGATAGCCAAGCAAGATCAGGCATTCGATCAGTGGCGTGATCGCCACCATGAAGAGATTGATACCAAGTAAAATGGGCTGTGGACGCAGCGTTTTCCTGACATAGGTAACGCAAACCGAGGCGGCCAGAACCGTGCCGATCCACCCGGCCAATCGCATATCATCCGTGGCCCGAAACAAAAGCATGAAAACCACGCCCGGCAGATTCTCAAACATCTCAAGCAGCAATCGCTTTTGGGTATCGCTGGGCATTCTATAGATTTCCTTTTTGTAAATGCGCTTTTGGAATGTCGAGTGTGGGGTAAATTTACCCCAGTTCGAATGTTGTGATGCCGTAAATCCGGTCCAGATCAATATTTGGTGCGTGGCTGGAATACATGCGACCTGTTTCGAAGACTTTGGTCAAACCCAACTGTTGCGCCATTGCCATAGCATGCGCGTTGGGGTTGGGCATGTCGATGAAGACCTCCGCATCCATCTGATCGGCGGGAAGTGTAGCCAGCAGTGACATTAAAAGGGCTTGTGCGATCTCGGGATTGTTCGCAAATAGGGGGCCGACCTTGTACCCGCTCAAACATCGCCGCAGGGTTGCATAGCCCTTGATCTGACCATCTTCTTCGAACACGCGAGAGACGTGGCTGGGCGCACCGAGCCAGGCGTGAAGGAATGTGTCGCGCGGGGCAGGGAACAGGCCCCGATCATACGACCTCAGATCATCTGACAGGGCGCTGAGGGGTGTGATCTGATCGTGAAGGGACCGGCCCAGTTGATCTAGGATTTTACCCACCGTGCCCGAGAAGCGGTAATTGTCATAGGCCAGCTCGAACCCGAATTTTCGATAATTGTCCTGCTGTTCGACGACACCGTCCATGCCCATGTTCCGGTGCTGGCAATGCACCTTGACCGCCTCGGCAACCTGCAGCCCATATCCCGATCCGCGATACTCGGGTTGCACGATATAAAACCCTAAAAACGAGTAGTTATTGTCATAATTCACAGCAGAGGCCGATGCGATCATCTGCCCATCCAGGAAACCGCCCTTAAACCCTTCGGGGTCGGAACCGCGAAAGCAGACCGCGTCGTGTAACCCCGGGTTCCAGCCTTCCCGGCCAGCCCAATCGACGGCCGTTTGTACTTCGTCTTCAGTCAAAGCGCGAATAACGTATTCTGGCATCAGCGCACCTCTGTTGTGATTGCGTGCCATTCGAGAATGCCGCAACACCAGACAAAGAACCAGCATGTTCAGAGAGGTTTGTATCTGGAGCGGGCGAGGCGATTCGAACGCCCGACCCTAACCTTGGCAAGGTTATGCTCTACCCCTGAGCTACGCCCGCATCAGATACATATTTTCGACCATTCGGTCTCTCAATGGAGCGGGCGAGGCGATTCGAACGCCCGACCCTAACCTTGGCAAGGTTATGCTCTACCCCTGAGCTACGCCCGCGCCGTTGAGTGAGGAGGGGTGTATTAATTCCCAAGCAGGGCTTCAAGCGGAAAAAACAAAAAAGAGGAAAATTCTTTGCGACGGAAACGCGCCTCTTAACCGTTCAAGAACCAGAGCATCCAAGAATAAGAACGGTGGAGGTGACGAAAATGACGTATACTAAGGATCTGAAGATGGCGGCCCTGGCGGCGATGATTTTGCTGGCTACGGCGGTGTCTGGCAAAGGCGAGAATCGAATGGGCGATGTCGTATCAATTTTTACGGAATCCCCTCGAATCGAAACGCAGATTTTGGCGGGGTAATCCCCGCCATCCGGTTCACAGCGCCATCAAAAGGCTGGCTATGGCTGCTACCACAATCACGGCGAAGGTCAGCAACATGCCGATCTGGCGCAGAATCACGATCTGCGGTTTGCGGCCGAACCCATAGGCATGCAGCACGCGCCCGGCCAGAATGCCAAGGCCCAACAGATTGACCAGCCAGCCACCGGCGCCCTGCAACTCGACCATGGCGATCAGCAACAGGGCAAACGGTGCATATTCGGCAAAGTTGGAATGCGTGCGCATCACTTTGAGCATGTCGGTGTTGCCACCATCGCCGTAAGAAATCTTGTCGCCGCGGCGCTGCATGATGACCCGCACACTGAGCGCGACATAGAGAAGTGCCAGCAATGCGGCATAGACTGGGGTGATGGACAGCATGGTCTGCTCCTTTCAGGATCAAAAAAGGGCCGCCCGGTTCCCCGAACGGCCCTTGTTCCCGAAAAGGTTAGGTCGTTTATTCCAGTTCGACCAGTAGGTCCTTTGCGTCAATCTGGCTGCCCGGCTGAACGTGCACGGCCTTGACCGTCGCATCACGCTCGGCGTGGATGCCGGTTTCCATCTTCATCGCTTCGATGGTCAGCAGCATGTCGCCTTCCTTGACCTCCTGACCCGCAGTCACGGCGACGGTGGCCACCACACCTGGCATCGGCGCGCCGATGTGGTTGGGGTTGCCTGCCTCGGCTTTAGGACGGGACTGCGTGGTTGAGGTCACCAGTCGGTTTGGAACCCGGATCACGCGCGGTTGGCCGTTGAGTTCAAAGAACACTTTGACCTCGCCCTTTTCATCGGTCTCACCGATGGCCTGACAGCGGATTTCCAGCGTTTTGCCGGGATCGATCTCGGCCGTGATCTCTTCGCCGGGTTCCATGCCATAGAAGAAAGTACGCGTGGGAAGTGTGCGTACAGGTCCGTAAGCCCGGTGACGCCCCATGTAGTCCAGGAACACCTTTGGATACATCAGATAGCCGTTCAGATCCTCGTCATCGACCTCTTTGCCTTCCAAAAGTTGGGACAGCTCGGCGCGTGTGCCTTCAAGGTCAACCGGTGGGACATCCTTGCCCGGGCGATCTGTGTTGGGTGTTTCATCCTTGAGGACCTTCGTTACGATAGTGTCGGGGAACCCGCCCGGAGGTTGACCCAAATTGCCGCGCATCATGTCGACCACCGAGTCGGGGAAGGCCACATCGGTATTCGGGTCTTCGACCTGTTCACGGGTCATGTTCTGGCTGACCATCATCAGCGCCATGTCACCGACCACTTTCGACGAAGGTGTAACTTTCACGATGTCGCCGAACATTTGGTTTACGTCCGCGTACATCTGAGCCACTTCGTGCCAACGCTCCTCAAGTCCCAGAGACCGCGCCTGCGCCTTGAGGTTGGTGAACTGACCGCCGGGCATCTCGTGTAAGTAAACTTCAGAAGCCGGGGCCTGCAGGCTGGATTCAAAGGCCGCATATTGCTCCCGAACCGCCTCGAAATAATCGCTGATCTCACGGATGGCCTTGATGTCCAACCCGGTGTCGCGCTCGGTATGGCGCAGTGCTTCGACCACGGTGCCCAGCGTCGCCTGCGAAGTGTTGCCCGAGAAGCTGTCCATCGCGCAATCCACCGCGTCCACGCCCGCCTCGGATGCAGCGAGAATGGTGGCGCTGGCGATACCGGCAGTATCGTGTGTGTGGAAGTGGATTGGCAGGCCGACCTCTTCCTTCAGCGCACGGATCAGGATTTTGGCCGAGGCCGGTTTCAAAAGACCCGCCATATCCTTCAGACCCAGAACGTGTGCACCTGCATCGCGCAGTTCTTTCGCCATGCCGACATAGTATTTCAGGTCATACTTGGCGCGGTCCGGGTCCAGAATATCACCGGTGTAACAGACGGTGCCCTCACAGATTTTGCCGTTCTCAACCACGGCGTCCATGGCCACGCGCATATTCTCGACCCAGTTTAACGAGTCGAACACACGGAACACGTCGATGTTCTGCGATGCTTGACGCACGAACTCCTGCACAACGTTGTCAGGGTAATTGGTGTAGCCGACCCCGTTCGCGCCGCGCAGCAGCATCTGGGTCATCAAGTTCGGCATCGCCTCGCGCAGGTCGCGCAGGCGCTGCCACGGGCATTCCTGCAAGAAACGATAGGCCACGTCAAAGGTCGCGCCCCCCCAGCACTCGATCGAGAATAGCTGGGGCAAGTTGGCTGCATAGGTTGGTGCCACTTTGATCATGTCGATCGAACGCATCCGGGTCGCCAGCAGAGACTGATGCCCGTCACGCATGGTTGTATCGGTGATCAGAAGCTGGCGCTGCGCCTTCATCCAATCAGCAACGGCTTGCGGGCCTTTTTGTTCCAGCAGGTTGCGGGCGCCCATCTGCGGCTCGGAGTTCGGTGCCGGGGGCTTTGCGTCTTTCAGATCAGCGCGAGGTTCGGGGCGGTCCTTGGTCTCGGGATGCCCGTTCACCGTGATGTCGGCGATGTAGGTCAGAACCTTGGTGCCCCGGTCGCGGCGGCGTTTAAAGGAGAACAGATCCGGCGTCGTGTCGATGAATTTGGTCGTATATTCATTCGACAAGAAAGTCGGGTGTTTGAGCAGGTTGATGACAAAGTCGATATTGGTGCTGACGCCGCGAATTCGGAATTCACGCAAAGCGCGGTCCATCCGGGCAATCGCAGCCTCGGGTGTCGGCGCCTTGGCAGTCACTTTGGTCAACAGCGAGTCGTAATAGCGCGTGATCACACCCCCCGCATAAGCGGTGCCGCCATCCAGACGAATGCCCATGCCAGTGGCCGAGCGATAGGCAGTGATACGACCGTAGTCGGGAATGAAGTTGTTTTGCGGGTCCTCGGTGGTGATCCGGGTTTGCAGCGCGTGGCCGGTCAGGTGCACATCCGACTGGCTGTTTGCGCCGGTGGCCTCGGCCAGAGTTTTGCCTTCGGCGATCAGGATTTGCGCCTGAACGATGTCGATACCGGTGACTTCTTCGGTGACGGTGTGTTCCACCTGAACACGTGGGTTCACTTCGATGAAGTAGAACTTGCCGGTTTCCATATCCATAAGGAATTCAACAGTGCCGGCGCATTCATAATTCACATGGGCGCAGATTTTGCGGCCCAGTTCGCAGATCTCGGCACGCTGCTCTTCGGACAGATACGGGGCAGGGGCGCGCTCGACCACCTTCTGGTTCCGTCTCTGGACCGAGCAGTCGCGTTCATACAGGTGATAGATCTCACCATGCTTGTCGCCCAGAATCTGCACCTCGACATGGCGGGCGCGGATGATCATCTTTTCCAGATAACCCTCGCCATTGCCGAACGCGGCCTCGGCCTCGCGACGGCCTTCCAGAACCATCTCTTCCAGTTCATCCTCGGATAGGATCGGGCGCATACCGCGCCCGCCACCGCCCCACGACGCCTTGAGCATCAGGGGATAACCGATTTCTTTTGCCTCGGCCCGGATCGCATCCATGTCATCGCCCAGAACCTCAGTCGCCGGAATCACAGGCACACCCGCCGCGACGGCCACGCGGCGCGCACTGGCCTTGTCACCCAAGGCGCGCATGGTTTCCGCCTTCGGGCCAATAAAGGTGATGCCGTTCTGCACGCAGGCATCGACAAAGTCCGGGTTCTCAGACAGCAGGCCATAGCCGGGATGGATCGCATCTGCCCCACATTCTTTAGCGACGCGGATGATCTCATCGATGCTCAGGTAGGCCGCAACAGGCCCCATCCCTTCGCCAATGCGATAGGCTTCGTCCGCTTTGAACCGATGCAAGCCCAGCTTGTCCTCTTCGGCAAAGACGGCAACGGTGCGTTTGCCCATCTCATTGGCGGCGCGCATAACGCGAATAGCAATCTCGCCTCGGTTGGCGATCAGGATCTTGGTGAATTCAGTCATGTCGAGTCCCGGTCCTACTTGTTTGGCCGTGTTGATAGGCGGACAATACGCGCACGTATATCAGTCGTTCTGGGTAGAACCGGCATGTTAACGCTCGCAAACGCCCCCTATTAGCGCTATTTATCTAATAACGCTGCACCGCAGCATCGGCAAGCGGCACGACTGGGGGCAGGTGATTCAGCGACACAGCCCCCATTTGACCCATATTCGCGTGCATATCCTGCCGCAAAATGTCGATGACATGGGCAGGGCCTTTGGCGCCGAGGGCGGCCAGCCCATACATGAAGCCACGGCCCAGCATCACAAAATCGGCCCCAAGGGCCTTGGCACGCAAGATGTCCAGACCACCTTCGATACCACTGTCGAAGATCAGGGGCAGGTCTGTGGCCGCGCGGATTGCAGGCAAGGCGTCGATTCCTGCGGGGGCACCATCGAATTGTCGTCCGCCGTGATTCGATATCCAGATGGCGTCGACGCCAGCCCGCTGCAATGGCTCGGCATCTTCAGGGCGCTGCACGCCTTTCACGATCAGCGGGCCATCCCAGGCATCGCGCAGCCAGTGAACATAGTCCATGTCCGGAGACGTGCGGAGCAGATACCCAACATGGGCCGTCGGGGGCAAGTTGCTGGAGTTGTCCGTATACTTGTCCAGTGTCCGCATCCGCGGCGGCCCGCTGCGCGCTATTCCAAGCGCCCATTCCGGCCGCATCGCGATTTGGGCTAGCAGGCGCGGCGTCAATCTTGGTGGATTGGTCAGGCCCGAGCGTGTCTGCCGTTCGCGTCGGGATGCAACCGGAACGTCTGCGGTCATCACAAGCGTCGTAAAGCCAGCATCCCGGACCCGATTCAGAAGATCCTTACGAATGTCCGGGTCCTTTGGCGGATAAAGCTGAAACCACGCGTTGTCACCCAGATGCGGCGCGACGTCCTCGGGGCTTTGGCAGGCAACGTTGGATAGGGTAAAAGGCAGACCGGCGCTTGCGGCAGCGCGGGCAAGATGAGCTTCGGCATCAGGCCAAATCAGGCCGGCCATACCGATCGGGGCAACGCCGAACGGTAATGGGTAGGTCTGACCCAGGAACTCGGTCGAAGTGTCAAATTCCAATGGTCCGTGCAGGATAGACGGCAGGAAACCGACGCGGTCCAATCCCTCGCGATTGCGGCGCAGCGTGGCTTCAACCCCGGTTCCGCTGTCCAGATACTCCCAGACAAAGTGAGGAATCCTGCGCTGGGCGCGGTGTTTCAGATCGGCGATGCCGGGAAAGCGACTATGAAGGTCCATGGGGATTGATCGGACCAAAGGCGCGATTCGGCAAGGATTTTAAGCCGTTGATTTCCCACCAATGGCTTTTACCGGCTTTTTGAGCTGGGAAATCTGCTGTGAGTCACTTCCGCTGCCGGCGACCTGCACTTGATTGCGACCTTTGTCCTTTGCCGCATACAACGCATCATCGGCAGCGCGCATCAGATCCTGCGGCATGGTGCCATGTGCCGGATAATGCGAAACCCCAACCGAGATCGTGATACGGGGCAGGGATTTCTCACCGTAGCGCACCGAGACGGCCTCGACCGCTTGCCGCAATTGTTCGGCGCGGGTGACTGCGTCGTCTGATGTATTGTCGGGCAGGATCAGCATAAATTCTTCACCACCAATGCGGCAGGCAACTTCATCCCGGTCGCAGCCCTGTTCCAAAGCGGCACCAACTGCACGCAACACCATGTCACCGGCATCATGCCCATGGGTGTCGTTGAATTTCTTGAAATGATCGACATCCACGGCAATCAGGCTGAGCGGCGCTCCGGTTTGCTGACTGCGATTGATGGATTTGCGCAGGGTTTCAAGCATATGCCGCCGGTTGAACAGCCCGGTCAACGGGTCCCGGACGGACTGGTCATGCAACTGATCGCGCATCCGTACATTGGCAATCGCCATGCTGATCTGTTCGGCGCTGAGCTGTGCCAGCTTTTTACTCGTGTGAAACGCCTCATCTGTACCCTCAAGGGCGCGGAGGTGCAGAAGGCCGACCGTTTCCCCATGCGCCAGTATCGGAAAGCAGAAATAAGGTCGCCCGTCATGTGGTTCGGCGTGTTCACAGACAAAGTCGATCTCGGACGCGCCGTATTCATAGGTTCGGCCACGCCGAAGCCCCCAACACCCTTCGGGATGGATGTGCGCCTTATGGGTCCCGCCATTCCAACTGGCACAGCCATCCAGGACGTCGCGCGAGTTGGAATACACGTAAACGCTGCCCTCAGCCCCGGGTAGGATATGGGTCATGAAGCGCGAGACCATATCGAACAGCTCGTCCAAGGACCGGCTGGATTGCAACCACTCGTTCAATTCGCCTAACAATCGTACTTCGCGGGCCAGGCGCAGCTGATCTTCCATCAGATCACGCTCTTTGGCGGATTGTTTTTGCAGGGCCCGCAATTGCAAGCGGTTCGCCCGGTAGCTGGCAAAGGACACGGCAACAAGCGCAAGCAGGGCGATGCCACTTAGAACGGTCAAAGAAATCCTAAGCCGCGTGATGAACGTGGTGCGCAAGTCGGAGATATCAGTAAAGAATTCAATGGCGCCTATAAAACGCCCATTCTTGGTCACGGGCATAAAAACTTCGGCAACATGGTGCTGCGTTGTGTTCAGGATATTGTCCGTATGCAGATCAAGCCCGTCGATCTCGGACAGTGGAACTACTTCCTGAATGTAGTGAATCATTCCTCTGGCAACGTCGCTGCGAAAGAAATCACGGTTTTCAACACTGCCTACCTCTGTCGGACGAGTCGACCAGGTGACACGCCCATTCGAGTCAAGCAATTTGAAGCGGTAAACATCAGAAGCTTCGGGCATCGCGGCCAGAAATTCGGCGTCATGCGCATCAATCACGCCGGTCTTAAGCGCGCTCTCGGGGTCCTCCAGATGCAAGACGACGCGGCGCTTCCACAGTTCGGCTTGCTTGAGAATGTCGACCTTTAGCATCCTGTCGACCAGCGGCGCAGACAATTTGTAAATTCCCCAGCCGCATCCAATTGTCAGAGAAATCAGCAACATGCTGATACCGATCCATTTCAGCCGGTGATTTACGCCCCCCCGATTGTCCTGAGTCATACCTTCGCGCTCCCACAGCAATTTACTGATCATCGCGGCGGGTGTTTTACAGATGGTTAATGAAACCGTTCTCAGTCCAAGTCGCTTGATTAGAATTGATCGTAACAGAGCATCAAAAACTGTGCGAACAAGGCGTGAACAAACCCTTTCCCTCGGCCAACATCCAGCGTAGTTTGGCAAGATGAGCAGTTTCGACGAAATGGACGCCTTTGAGGGCGCATCCCTGTCCGCGCGCGCCATGGCCGCGCGCCCTATGCCTTATCTGGACGAGCTGAACCCGGCGCAACGTGACGCGGTCGAGCGACTGGATGGGCCTGTCCTGATGCTGGCAGGCGCAGGTACGGGCAAAACCAAGGCACTGACCGCGCGTATCGCGCATCTGCTTAGTATTGGGCGTGCGCGCCCGAACGAGATCTTGTCGGTGACATTCACCAACAAGGCCGCGCGCGAGATGAAGAACCGCGTGGGCCGTTTGTTGGGGCAACCAGCCGAGGGGATGCCTTGGCTGGGCACGTTCCACTCGATCTGCGTCAAGCTGCTGCGGCGGCACGCGGAACTGGTCGATCTGAAATCAAATTTCACCATTCTGGATACGGATGATCAGTTGCGGCTGCTCAAACAGCTGATTCAAGCGGCTAATATTGATGACAAACGCTGGCCTGCGCGCATGTTGGCCGGCATCATTGATGACTGGAAGAACCGCGCCCTGACGCCCGACAAAGTGCCGGCAGCCGATGCGGGGGCTTATAACCACAAAGGTCTCGAGATCTACGCGCAGTACCAAACTCGTCTGCGAGAGCTGAACGCGGTGGATTTTGGCGACCTACTGTTGCACATGGTCACGATCTTCCAGACTCATCAGGATGTATTGGAGCAATACCAACGCTGGTTCCGCTACATTCTCGTGGACGAATACCAGGATACCAACGTCGCCCAATATCTGTGGTTGCGGCTGCTGGCTGGGGCGCACAAGAACATTTGTTGCGTAGGGGACGACGATCAGTCAATTTATGGCTGGCGCGGGGCCGAAGTGGGCAACATCCTGCGGTTTGAAAAGGACTTCCCTGGCGCTTATGTCGTGCGGTTAGAGCAAAACTATCGCTCGACCCCCCATATCTTGGCAGCAGCGTCCAATGTCATCCGTGGCAATGAAAGTCGGCTGGGCAAGGAATTGTGGACCGATGCGCAGGACGGCGAAAAGGTTCGCCTGATCGGTCATTGGGATGGCGAGGAAGAGGCGCGCTGGATCGGTGAAGAGATCGACGCGATGCAGGGGGGAACGCGTGGTGCGCGGCCCTTCAATCTGGACGAAATTGCGATCCTCGTGCGGGCCAGCCATCAGATGCGCGCGTTTGAGGACCGTTTTCTGACCATCGGTCTGCCCTACAAGGTCATAGGCGGCCCGCGATTCTATGAGCGGATGGAGATCCGTGACGCGATGGCCTATTTCCGGCTGGTGGTCAGCCCCGGCGACGATCTGGCCTTCGAGCGGATCGTGAATACCCCGAAACGCGGGCTTGGTGACAAGGCGCAGCAGACGATTCAGATGACGGCGCGGGAAAATGGCGTGTCGCTGGTCGATGGGGCGCGGATTGCTGTCGACAATGGGCTGATCAAAGGCAAAGGCGGCAAAGCACTGCGCGAGCTTATCGACGGGTTGGCGCGTTGGAACGCGATGACGCGCGGGCCCAAGATCGAAGTCGACGATGATTCTGTGATTGATGACGGCACAGCTCCGATGCGGTTTGGTGAGCCAGAGGTGTCACATATTGAGTTGGCGCAGATCATCCTGGACGAATCCGGCTATACGGCCCACTGGCAGAACGAGAAAACGCCTGAGGCTCCGGGGCGGTTGGAAAACCTCAAGGAATTGGTCAACCAACTGGATAATTTCGAGAATCTGCAAGGGTTTTTGGAACATGTCAGCCTGGTGATGGACAACGAGAAGGAATCGGACGGGGCAAAAGTCTCGATCATGACCCTGCACGCGGCAAAGGGGCTGGAGTTCCCGGCCGTGTTCCTGCCGGGGTGGGAGGACGGGTTGTTCCCGTCGCAAAGGTCGATGGACGAATCCGGGATCAAGGGACTCGAGGAAGAACGGCGATTGGCCTATGTCGGCATCACACGCGCGGAAGAGATCTGTACGATTTCTTTTGCGGCCAATCGTCGGGTGTTTGGTCAATGGCAAAACGCGATGCCGTCGCGGTTCATTGACGAGTTGCCTGAAGATCATGTCGAAGTTCTGACGCCGCCGGGGCTGTATGGGGGTGGTCAGCCGACTGCCGGTATCGAAACCCGTGCGGCCGAGGCCAATGTCTATAACTCCCCCGGTTGGCGGCGATTGCAGGCCCGGCAGGGGCAGTATGGAATGTCCCAACCCCGCGAAAGCCGCAATACGGTGATTGACGCGACTGCGGTCGCCAGTTTCACCCTTGGCGAGCGCGTGTTTCATCAGAAATTCGGTTATGGCGCGGTGATCGGCATCGAAGGCGACAAGGTCGAGGTCGATTTCGAAAAAGCTGGATTGAAAAAAGTGGTTTCCCGCTTTCTGTCCGCCAAGGATGATGTGCCGTTTTAAGCAAACGGAATTTGCCTGACGGCACATGCTCGATCTTTTTGAAAAGCGCCCGGTTTCGACCGCGGCGCTTTTTTCTTGTCTGCAGAAACAAAAACGGCGGTTCCCAGGGAGGAGGAGAGGGAACCGCCGTTCTTTTCAACATCAGGGCAGGGAGGAGGAGAGCCCCGATGTATCCGAACCCGGGTTTGATCCCGGTATGAGGAAGACGCGGCGACGTCAGGGAGGAGGAGAGACGTCGCCGCGCGCTTTCAACACCGGGAAAGGGAGGAGGAGTACCCGGTGTGTCACGTTCCGGCGTTCAAGGCCGGTATTAAGGGCGGCGACATCAGGGAGGAGGAGAGATGTCGCCGCTGAAATACAGGTCCAAAAGGGAGGAGGAAGGACCTGATCTCGATGTTTCTGTGTCGCTTAACGCGCGACGTGCTCTTCGGCCGCTTGCTGAGCCAGGCGGCGGATCATTGAGCGGTGAAGCCCCAGATCAGCCAGTTCGCGGTTCGACAGATCAGACAGTTCGTGAACTGTCTGGCGATAGACGCGATATCGGGTGAACCGGGTCTTTGCCGCCTCGAACAGCGAAGCCAGGCTAACTGCCGGTGCGCCTTTGAGCGCGGTGTTCTGTGTTGCTACAGCCATTTGCTTTACTCGATGTATTCGTTGTTGCCGGTGTTGTCCGGCGCTTGCTTGAGATTGAAAATAATCAAATGCTGCGATTGCACAATACCCGACAACGTCAATGCTGCTATGCAGCAAATGCATAGATATCAACCGGTTGCCAGTGTGGGTTTGGCCGAGCCAATAAAATAAGGCCTTCAGTGAGTGTTTCCCCTAGGGAAGGTCTCAACAAGGTTTTCTGAATTTTCGTGTCTGCGCGTCTTTTGAGCGTAGTTTGTCAATTCTTGTGCGCTTTGTGTATTGGACGGGCCAGGCGCGCGGCGGCTGACATGATGATTTCTGATCGTGGGAATTCATGGGCGTCAGCTGGGGCGGCGCAGAATCCACATGTGGCTGAGGTTAAAAATTGGGATGATTCGTTAACCCAGTGGCCCATTTTCGCTATGCTCATCATAAAATATCACCTCTGGGAGGATTTTCTGGGAAATTATGGGAATATTTGGGGTGGCTCCGAAATTGGCCTATTTAGTATACTGATAACATAAATTACCTACAATTGGTGTCTGCAGGGTGATTTTCTTTCCCGGTTGCGTTGGCTAAACTGTGATTCTGAACATAGGGTCGGCAAATTTTCTGTTGATTTCCATGAATTCCCATGTCATCCCTAGTTCATCCGATGAGGACGAGGCACATGGGGCGCCAAACGACCCCGAACCAATAAAAACAGGTTTCATACAGGCATCTCGCTTTCATCAATCAAGAGATCCGGCGCGCGGGCGAGCAGACATCCCCCCAGGTGGCGCGCGCAGCTGGACATCCCGCACAGCGGGTCAATGCGGCGGGTTGATCAGTGGCAGCAGATCAACCCGCCGTTTTTCATCTGGGGGAGTGAATTTTAAGTGGGGCGCAAGCGGAAGGGACAGTCGTCTTGGCGCGCAGGTTTAGAGGTGAAAGCCACCACAAGGTGGATACGAAGGGCAGGGTGTCGATCCCGGCCTCGTTTCGCCGTGTGCTTGAATCCTCTGACCCGAACTGGCAGCCCGGCGACACTCCTGAGCTTGTAATTGTCTACGGCGACCACCGACGCAAATTCTTGGAATGCTATACTATGCAGGCGATCGAAGAGGTCGATGCCAAGATCGATGCGCTGCCGCGCGGGTCGATGCAGCGGAAGATGTTGCAGCGCATGTTCCACGGTCAATCTTTCCCGACCACAGTGGATGAAACCGGCCGTCTGGTGCTGCCGGCCAAGCTGCGCAACAAGATCAATCTTGAAGGTGAGGCATTCTTTATCGCCGCGGGTGACACGTTCCAGATTTGGAAGCCTGAAACTTACGATTCCGAAGAATTGGCTGCGGCCGAAGAGTGGTTGGACGAACAGCCCGAGGACTTTGATCCTTTGGAGTTCCTTGACGGCACCGGGGATGCGTAACGGCATGGCCGGCGCTAACACCCCTTCTGATAAACCTCATATTCCCGTTCTGCTGCGTCCATTGCTGGCTGCTGTTGCGCCCGTGTCGGGCGTCTGGCTGGATGGAACGTTTGGCGCAGGCGGATATACAAGGGGCCTGCTGGACGCTGGCGCAGATAAGGTCATCGGCGTGGACCGTGATCCATTGGCCTTTGAAATGGCGGCGGATTGGGTCGGAGATTATGGCGACCGGCTTGTGATGCAGCCGGGTGTATTCTCGCGCATGGACGAATACGCACAGGATCTGGATGGTGTCGTTCTGGATCTGGGTGTGTCGTCGATGCAGCTCGACCTGGCGGAACGCGGATTTTCTTTCATGAAGGACGGCCCGCTCGACATGCGTATGAGTCAGGAGGGCGAAAGCGCGGCAGATTTGGTCAATACTGCGACCGAGGAACAACTGGCTGATATCCTGTATCATTATGGCGAAGAGCGTGCCAGCCGCCGCATTGCCAAAGCCATCGCCAAAGCGCGTGCGGAAGAGCCGATAACAACAACTCTGCGCCTGGTTCAGATCATCGAATCCTGTTTGCCGCGTCCCAAGCCGGGGCAGTCCCACCCTGCAACGCGCAGTTTTCAGGGCCTGCGGATCGCAGTGAATGCTGAATATGAAGAGCTGTATCAGGGCCTTATGGCTGCTGAGCGCGCTTTGAAGCCGGGCGGGCAACTGGCAGTCGTGACGTTCCATTCCATCGAAGACCGGATGGTCAAACGGTTCTTTCAGTCCCGTGCGGGCAAAACGGGCCGGGCCAATCGCTATGCGCCCGAGATTGAGCAGGAGCTGCCGCAGTTCACGGTTAAGACTCGTAAGGCCGTGGGGCCGGATGATCAGGAGCTGCAGGAAAATCCGCGTTCACGCTCGGCAAAGCTGCGTGTTGCAATTCGAACGGATGCGCCGTCCGGGGAAATTGATGCCCGCGCCGTTGGCATGCCGCAACTAGGGGGAAGAGCAAAATGAAGAGTGTTTTGTATGTGTTGACTGCTCTGTCCGTGTTTGGACTGGCGCTGTGGGCGTATCAGGAAAACTATCGCACGCAGCAGGTGGTGAAGGAAACGCAGAAGCTGCAGCGCGAAATTGGTATGGCGCAGGTGAAGCTGGCGGTTTTAAACGCCGAATGGGCTTATCTGAACCGCCCCGATAGGTTGCGTGAGCTTGCAGATCTAAACTTTGAACGGCTGGGCCTTTTGCCCCTGCGGGCTGAGCAATTCGGTCGCGCCGATCAGATTGCCTATGCGGAAGATCCTGACCTGCCGATCGTCGACCCGATCGAGCTGCAGGCCATCACGAATATTCAGGCGCTGGGTGAGGTGCAGATTCCATGACCCGCACGCCGCTGCGCCCTCTCGCCCGAATCCTTGACGCGCGCTCGCGGGGCGAGAATCCCAAAGCCATTGAGCGCGAAAACATCCGCAAGCGTCACGAAGACATGAAAGACCGCAGCCGCACCCGTGCTGAGGGCCGCTTGCTGGTGCTGGGTCTGTTCTTTTTCTGTGCCTTTTCAGTCGTGGGCGTCCGGATGGGCATGTTGGCCACATCCGAAGCGCAGGAGCCTGTGGCTTCGGCCCCTGGTGCAGCCATTGCGATGCAGCGGGCCAACATCGTAGACCGGGAAGGGCGCATTCTTGCGACCAATCTGGACACTTATTCGGTATATGCGCAGCCGCCGCTGATGATCGACCCGATTGCCGCAGCTGATCAGCTTGTGGCGATTTTCCCAGATCTGGAAAAAGAACGCCTGGTCAAGGACTTCACCGGCAATCGCAAATTCCTGTGGATCAAAAAGCGTATCTCGCCCGAGCAGAAACAAGCCGTGCACGATATCGGTGATCCTGGCATCCTGTTCGGCCCGCGTGAGATGCGGTTGTACCCGAATGGCCGTCTGGCGGCGCATATCCTTGGCGGGTCAAGCTTTGGGCGCGAAGGCGTCAGCGCTGCTGAAGTGATCGGTGTGGCCGGTGTTGAAAAGCAATTCGACGACTACCTGCGTGACCCCGCGAATGGGACTAAGCCGCTGCAACTTTCATTGGACCTGACGGTTCAAGCCGCCGTTGAGCAGGTGCTATATGGCGGCATGAAGATCATGAACGCCAAGGGTGCGTCGGCGGTTCTGATGAACGCGCATACGGGCGAGGTGATCTCGGCGGCCTCGTTGCCGTCATTTGACCCCAATGACCGTCCGCGCCCGCCGACCTCGGGGTTCGATCCATCAGATAGCCCGCTGTTCAATCGCTATGTTCAGGGCGTTTACGAACTGGGGTCCGTGTTTAAGATATTCACCGCTGCGCAAGCGGTTCAGCTGGGTTTGGTGAATTCAAATACGATCATCGATACCTCAGGGCCAATGAAGATCGGCCGTTTCCCGATTGGTGAATTCAACGGCAAGAACTATGGCAAGATCAGCGTAGCCGATGTGATCGTCCACAGTTCAAACCGGGGCACCGGGCGACTGGCGCTACAGATCGGCGCGCAGCGCCAGCAGAATTTTCTGGAATCGCTTGGTATGTTCGATCCCACCCCGTTCGAAATCGTCGAGGCTAAGGGCGGTGAGCCGCTGAAGCCCAAAAAGTGGGGTGAACTGAGTACAGTGACCATCTCATATGGTCATGGTCTGTCGACCAGCCCCATGCACCTGGCGGCGGGTTACGCGGCGATTGCCAATGGCGGGCACTATGTAAGCCCGACGATCCTGCGCAAAAATGGGCCACAATACGGTCCTCGGGTGATGTCTGATAACGCGGCAAACCAGGCGCAGAACATGTTGCGCCGGGTGGTAACAGATGGCACCGCCAGTTTTGGCGATGTGGCAGGCTATGATGTGGCCGGTAAGACCGGCACCGCGGATAAGCCCAAGCCGCGTGGTGGTTATTACGACGACAAGGTGATTGCGACCTTTGCGACGTTCTTTCCCGCCTACGACCCAAAATACGTCCTGATCGTAACGTTGGACGAACCATCCATCCTTGCTTATGGCGAAAAGCGCCGTACGGCAGGCTGGACAGCGGTTCCTGTGGCCGCAGAATTGATCGGGCGCATCGCACCGTTGCTGGGCCTGCGTCCTCGGGTTGAGCCTGAGGCCGGCGCTGCTATAACGCTGACCTCAAATTAGGCTGTCCAAACGAGGTGGGTCATGGGCGCAAGGACAAAGAAACTCAGCCAACTGGCCCTGACCGCCCGAGGTGGCATCAATCCTGATATCACAGGGCTGGCGGTCGACAGCCGCGAAGTCAAAGACGGTTTCCTCTTTGCGGCACTTCCCGGTACACGTGTTCATGGCGGTGAGTTCATTCAATACGCTTTGCGTATGGGGGCCGCAGCCATCCTGACGGATGCTGAAGGGGCAGAGATCGCAGCCGAGGAACTGGCGGCATCAGATGCGGCGCTGATCGTGCTCGAGGACCCGCGTCAGGCGCTGGCCGGGTGCGCTGCACTGTGGTTCGGAGCGCAGCCTAAGACCATCGTTGCGGTTACTGGCACCAATGGCAAAACCTCGGTCGCGACATTTGTTCGCCAGATATGGACCGAACTTGGTCACGCCGCGGTCAACCTCGGGACCACAGGGGTCGAGGGGGCGTGGACCGCACCACTAGCCCATACAACGCCCGAACCAATCACTTTGCATCGTTGCCTGTATCAGGCTGCAGAGAACGGAGTGACTCATGCTGCGATGGAGGCATCCTCGCACGGGTTGGAACAGCGCCGCTTGGACGGGGTACAGCTGGCTGCGGCGGGGTTTTCGAACTTTACTCAGGACCATCTGGACTACCACGAAACGTTCGAGGCGTATTTCCAAGCCAAAGCAGGTCTGTTTGATCGGGTTCTGCCGCAAGACGGCACTGTTGTCGTCAACATGAGCGATCCCAAGGGGGCTCAGATCCTCCGAATTGCCAAAGACCGGGGGCAGAAGATTCTGACCGTTGGGCTTGGGGAAGCAGACCTGTGCCTGATGAATCAGCGGTTTGACGCAACAGGTCAGGACCTGCGGTTTTCTTGGCAGGGCAAGATTTTCCAAACCCGTTTGAATCTTATCGGCGGTTTTCAGGCCGAAAATATCTTGTTGGCCTGCGGTCTGGTTATTGCTGCAGGGGAAGAGCCTGAACACGTGTTCGAAACCCTGCCGCATCTCACGACGGTTCGTGGACGAATGCAGCTGGCCGCGACGCGCGAGAATGGGGCAGCGGTGTTTGTGGATTACGCTCATACACCTGACGCAGTGGCGACCGCACTCAAGGCATTGCGCCCGCATGTGATGGGCCGCCTGATCGCTATTGTCGGCGCGGGCGGTGATCGCGACGCGACCAAGCGCCCGCTGATGGGGCAAGCCGCCGCCAACCACGCAGATGTTGTTTTCGTCACCGACGACAACCCGCGCAGCGAAGATCCGGCCACCATACGCGCCGCCGTGATGGACGGGGCTCCAGAGGCCACCGAGGTCGGCGATCGGGCCGAGGCCATCTTGCGCGGGATAGACGCGCTGCAACCCGGCGATGCGCTTTTGATTGCGGGCAAGGGGCATGAAACCGGCCAGATCGTTGGCGATCAGGTTCTGCCATTTGATGATGTCGAACAGGCCAGCATCAGTGTGGCCGCACTGGACGGGAGGGTGGCATGACATTGTGGGCTGCAGCCGAGGCCGCCGAGGCAACCGGTGGACGCGTCACTTCGGATTGGGCGGTCAATGGTGTGTCGATCGACACGCGCACCATCCAGCCCGGCGATCTTTTCGTCGCACTCACAGCTGCGCGGGATGGGCATGAATTCGTAGCGCAGGCTTTGGAAAAAGGCGCTGGGGCGGCCTTGGTGTCGCGTATTCCTGAGGGCGTAACCGAAGATGCGCCCTTGCTGATCGTCGAAGACGTGCAGTTGGGGCTTGAGGCGCTGGGGTGCACGGGTCGTAACCGCTGCAATGCGCGGGTGCTCGGGGTGACCGGGAGTGTCGGCAAGACATCGACCAAGGAAATGCTGGCCACGATTATGGAAACGCAGGGAAAAACTCATGCCAGCGTTGCCAGCTACAACAATCATTGGGGCGTGCCGCTTACCTTGGCGCGGATGCCGCGTGACACAGAATTCGCGGTGATCGAAATCGGTATGAACCACCCCGGAGAGATTTCTCCGCTGGCGCAGCAAGCCCGCCCGCATGTGGCGCTGGTCACGACCGTGGCGGCAGTGCACCTAGAAGCTTTTGAGTCGGTGGCCGGTATTGCGCATGAAAAGGCGGCAATTTTTGACGGCCTGATCGAGGGCGGCGCGGCCATCCTGAACGCGGATATCGAGCACGCGGACATCCTGCGCGACTGTGCGCGGGACTTGGGCGCGAAAACGGTGGATTTCGGCCGCAATGGCACCGACTACACATTGACCGATGTAACCCAAGAGACTGACTCGGTTCATGCAAAGGCAACAGTCGCAGGGCGCCCGATTGCGTTTGACGTGCAGTCAGCGGGCACGCATTTCGCCATGAACGCGCTGGGGGCATTGGCTGCCTGTGTCGAATTGGGCGTCGATCTGGATCAGGCGATTGCAGGTCTCGGCGGATGGTCGCCGGTCAAGGGTCGCGGGGTGCGCGAACAGATCGCGTTGACCGACGGTGGCCGGATCGAACTGCTGGATGACAGCTATAACGCTAACCCGACGTCGATGGAGGCCGCACTGGATGTTTTGGCCGCGGCGCAAGGGCATCGTCGTATCGCTTTTCTTGGGGATATGAAGGAGTTGGGGCCGGAAGAAACTGCTATGCATGCGGCGATGGCGGATGTTTCGGCTATGCAGCGCGTGGACAAAGTACATTGCGTCGGCCCGCTGATGAAGGCGCTGTACGATGCACTTCCGGCGGATAAACGCGGGCTTTGGTTCGAGACCAGCTCCGAGATGGCGGTTCAACTGCCCGAGCTTGTTCAGGCCGGTGATACTGTGTTGGCCAAGGGATCGCTGAGCATGGCATTGGCGCAGATTGTTGACGGTTTGCGTAAAATGGGGCAAGGGGGCGCGCTTGATTGATGATCGCGCCCGCCACCTCAGTGTGAGAAAGGTTTTGAAATGCTCTATTGGTTGACCGCCCTGTCGGACGGAGGGGATTTTTTCAACCTCTTCCGCTATATCACGTTCCGCGCAGGCGGCGCCTTTTTGACCGCGCTGATTTTCGGTTTTCTCTTCGGCAAACCGCTGATCAACGTGCTGCGCAAAAAGCAGGGCAAGGGCCAGCCGATCCGGGATGATGGGCCCGAAGGGCATTTTTCGAAGGCGGGCACACCGACGATGGGCGGGCTGCTGATCGTGGGCGCGCTGATGACATCGACATTGATCTGGGCACGGTGGGACAATCCCTATGTCTGGATGGTTCTGTTTGTAACGCTGGCCTATGCGGCGATCGGGTTTGCTGATGACTATGCGAAGGTGTCGAAACAGAACACCAAGGGCGTTTCGGGTAAAATGCGTATGGCACTGGGGGTTATCATCGCAGTTCTGGCCTCGGCCTGGGCTACGCTGCACCATCCCGAGGCCCTTCAGAACCAGCTGGCGCTGCCCATTTTCAAGGATACACTGATCAATCTGGGCATGTTCTACATACCCTTCTCGATCGTAGTGATCGTAGGTGCAGCCAACGCTGTGAACCTGACCGATGGTCTGGATGGTCTGGCCATCATGCCGGCGATGATTGCGGCTTCGACGCTGGGAGTGATTGCCTATGCCGTTGGACGGGTCGACTTTACCGAATACCTGGATGTCCATTACGTGCCCGGAACAGGTGAGATTTTCGTCTTTACCTCGGCCCTGTTCGGTGCCGGTCTTGGCTTCCTTTGGTACAACGCGCCACCAGCTGCGGTGTTCATGGGCGACACCGGATCGCTGGCTCTGGGCGGTGCATTGGGTGCCATCGCGGTAGCCACCAAGCACGAACTGGTTTTGGCGATTGTAGGTGGTTTGTTCGTGGTCGAAGCGCTGAGCGTGATCATCCAAGTGCTGTATTTCAAACGTACTGGACGTCGGGTGTTCCTGATGGCGCCGATCCATCACCATTACGAGAAAAAGGGCTGGGCAGAGCCGACGATCGTGATCCGGTTCTGGATCATCTCGCTAATCCTGGCAATGATCGGTCTGGCAACGCTGAAAGTCCGGTAACGCTCCCGTCAGGTTCGGCGGACCTGCGGTCCACCTGTCACCTGTTGGGCCCGGCTCGCGCTGAAGCGCGAGCCTTTTGCCACCCTTGCCATCGGTGATTTCTTCGGTGCAGTGTGGCGGCCAAATTTAAGTCAATAAAAGGTAGGCAGTATGATCCCGGTCAAAGGGTTTTCAGGGCAGAAGGTTGCGGTTCTGGGGCTTGGCCGGTCGGGGCTGGCCACGGCGCGTGCCCTGCAGGCAGGTAAAGCTGAGCCTGTGTGTTGGGATGACAACCCTGCCGCCCGGGAAGTGGCTGAGGCTGAAGGGTTCGTCTGTGCCGATCTGCGCCGTCATGGAGCGTTTGACGATATCGCCACGCTGATCGTTTCGCCCGGTATTCCTCATCTCTATCCTGACCCCAATCCAATTGTGGCTGCGGCGCTTGAGGCCGGTGTCCCGGTCGATAACGACATCGGGCTGTTTTTCCGATCCTTTGCAGGGCCTGAGTGGAACAATTATGACTCTCCGCCGCGTGTGATCGCGGTGACCGGGTCGAACGGGAAATCGACCACCGCGGCTTTGATCCACCATATCCTGACCGAAGCCGGGCGCGAGGCACAGCTGGCGGGTAATATCGGTCGTGGCGTGCTGGATATTGATCCGGGTGGTGACGGTTCGGTCGTTGTGCTGGAGCTGTCCAGCTATCAAACAGAACTGGCCCGGGCCCTGACCCCGGACGTGGCCGTTTTCACCAACCTGTCGCCCGACCATCTTGACCGCCACGGCGGGATGGGGGGCTATTTTGCCGCCAAGCGTCGGTTGTTCGCCGAAGGAGGCCCGGACCGCGCCGTGATTGGCATTGACGAGAAAGAGGGCGCGTTTTTGGCCGGTCAACTGGCAGAGGGCCGCGCAGACGATCGGGTTATCCGGGTGTCGGTTGCGCGCAAACTGACGGGACCCGGATGGCAGGTGTTTGCGCGTAAAGGGTTCTTGTCGGAATACCGTAAGGGACGGCAAGCAGGTTCGATTGACCTGCGCGGAATCACGGGCCTTCCCGGCGCGCATAACCACCAAAACGCCTGTTCAGCTTATGCCGCCTGTCGCGCGCTTGGGCTGGCACCGCGCGTAATCGAAGACGCGCTGCACAGCTATCCGGGCCTGCCGCATCGCAGTCAGATCATCGCCGAGGTAGGCGGTATTACTTATGTGAATGACTCAAAAGCCACCAATGTGGACAGCGCTCTCAAGGCGTTGAGCGCATTCAGGAAGGTCCGCTGGGTCTGTGGGGGGCTTGAGAAGGAAGGCGGTGTCGCCGCTCTGAACGCAGCCGCAGACCAGGTGGTCAAAGCTTATGTCATTGGTCGCGAGGCCGCGAGTTTCGCCATGCAACTTAAGGCTGATGCGCTGGTTTGCACCACCATGTCCGAGGCTGTTGAGCAAGCCATGAAGGATGCCCAACCCGGCGAGACAGTCCTGCTTGCGCCAGCCGCGGCCAGTTTCGACCAATACGACAATTTCGAGCAGCGCGGAGAGGACTTTGTAGCGGAAGTCAGGCAACGGCTTCCGGAATAGCCATTTGCAATAGACCGCCGGTTGGGCCAAGCTGCGATGCTATCAGCTTGACGCGCCATCATTATTGGTTTTGCTTGCCTGCAAATTCAACACGAGGTTATGACTATGCCATTTCGTAAGTTTTCTCTGATCCTGCCTGCCATTCTCGTTGCCGGTGCCTGCACCAACACAGGTGCCAATTATCAACCAATCGTCGACGGTCCGATCGGCCCGAACTACAACGTAGACCTTCAGCAGTGCCAACAACTGGCGGCATCACAAGCCAGCGTTGATGGCTCCACCGCAGGAAACGCAGCGATAGGCGCGGCAGGTGCGGCGGCTGTAACCGGGATTGTTCAGGACAGCAGCGACAATCTGGGCCGTGCGGCAGTTGCCGGTGCGCTTGTTGGCGCCGGCGCAGACGTGATTAACAAAAACCAGAACAAAGAAGTTATCGTGCGCAACTGCATGCGCGGACGTGGCTACAACGTCGTCGGCTAACTCTGCCCGGCGATTGCAATTCCTGCGGCGTGGCCCGAGGACCACGCCCATTGGAAGTTGTAGCCGCCCAGCCAACCGGTGACATCCACCGCTTCGCCAATCGCATAGAGGCCGGGGACATCCCTGGCCTCCATCGTTTTTGACGACAGGCTATCAGTGTCGATCCCGCCCAGCGTCACCTCGGCTGTACGATACCCTTCGGTGCCCGAGGGGGTAAGCTGCCAGTCGGACAGTGCTGCGATCAGTTCGGACAGCGCGGCGTCCGACTGATCGGCCAGATTGCCTGGCATGGGGATATGATGGCTCAGGTACTCGACCAGACGCCCGGGCAGGTGGCGCGCCAGTTCCGTGGTCAGCGCCTTGCGCCCTCCGCTTTGCCGCTGATCCCGTAGCAAATCAAACAGCGGCAGATCCGGGATCAGGTTTACGCGGATCGCCTCGCCTTCGCGCCAATAGGAAGACAACTGCAGAACCGATGGTCCACTAAGCCCGCGATGGGTGAACAGCAGAGCCTCGTCAAAGCTGGTCCGGTCATTCGACAGCCGCGCGGGTAGGGATACGCCAGACAGGTCCTTGAATTTGCCATCCGAAAACGTAAACGGCACGAGCGCGGCCCGGGTTTCGGTTAACGTCAGTCCGAACTGGCGCGCAATGTCATAGGCCAGCCCGGTCGCCCCCATCTTTGGGATCGACTTGCCGCCAGTAGCCAGCACGAGGTTGGTGCAATTAAGGCTATGCCGCTGCCCTTCACATTCGAGGTCAACAGAAAATCCGCCATCGGTCTTACGCAGGTTCTTCAGTTCAGTCCGAACCCACAATTCCGCCCCGGCACGCTCGATCTCATCCAGCAACATTTGGATGATCTGTTTTGATGATCCATCGCAGAACAATTGCCCGAGTGTTTTTTCATGCCACGCGATGCCATGCCGGCCGACAAGATCAATGAAGTCCCATTGCGTGTACCGCGCCAGCGCGGATTTGCAGAAATGTGGGTTCTGCGACAGGAAATTTCCGGGTCCTGCGTACGTATTGGTAAAGTTGCAGCGCCCACCGCCCGAGATACGAATTTTCTCTCCGGCAGCCTTGGCGTGGTCGATCACCAAAACGCGCCCGCCGCAATGGGCGGCGCACATCATACCGGCTGCACCGGCACCAAGGATGATTGTGTCATAGGTCATGTGCTGCGCATGGCTTGGATCGCAAAGGAAGGCAAGGGGTCAAAGCCTCAGGTGAACGATCCAGAATTTTGTCTTGAGCTCAACCTAGCTTGAGGAATTACAAGCAAGTTTATGACGCCAAACAGTGCAATGCTTTTGAGGGTGCTTAAATGGATTTGGAAAACTACTTGGACCGAATAGCGTATTCGGGCGACCTAAAGCCAGATCGGGCGACGCTCGACAATCTCTTCGCGGCCCAACTAAGGATGGTTGCTTTCGAAAATATCGATCAACAATTGGGGGTTCCGGTTTCGTTTGATGAGAACGACGTGTTTGAAAAAGTCGTTACGCGGAAACGCGGCGGATGGTGTTTTGAGCTAAACTCTCTTTTCAGTTGGGTAATGCAGGAAATCGGGTTTGAGGTGTCATATCTGGCTGGATACGTCGGCCCGGACAAACCTTCTTCAGATCAGGCACCAGATCATATGCTTTTGAAGGTCAAGTGCGATGAGCATTTGCTTGTTGATGTTGGATTTGGTGGCGCGATGTCTACTCCAATCCCGCTGGAACCATTCACGGGATTGCAGCAGCCTTACAATATTTCGCTAGCCGCCCAGCGTGATGGCTTTGTTCAATATTCAGAAAGCGCAGGCGGAGGGGAAACAGGCTATTGGTTTACTCAGGAAAGTGTCGAACCAAGCGTGTTTCAGTCTGCCAGTCGACATTTGCAGACCGATCCCAACTCGCCATTTCTACGCACCCTGACCGCGCAAAGGCGTTATACCAACAGGCATATTATACTACGCGGTCTGGTGATGAGGACGATTGATACTATGGGAATACGTGAGGAAACCGTTTCGACACCAAAGGAGTTGGTTGACTGCCTGAAGTATGACTTTGGCCTGAATGTCCCGGCGGTTGCTGAAGTCTGGCCCAAGATCAAGAAACGTCATGACGAGCTCTTTCATGATAAAGTCCGGTAGGTGTTCCGCCGCTCAGCCGCAACGATGAGCAGATTTCTCCATCCTTATTCATTCCGCTAGCCCAAACGCAAAAATCCCTGTAGACTCTCAATCAGATCCTGAAAAACGGGACGTTAACGAGGCAGATAGTGGCGGTATCTCATGACTGAGATGGTGTATGGCGCGGTCCAGGACCAGCGCGGAGAACCGATTCTTCCGAAATGGTGGCGGACGATTGATCGCTGGACGATGTCCTGCGTTCTGATCCTGTTTGTCATCGGATTGTTGCTGGGGCTGGCCTCATCACCACCGCTGGCAGGGCGCAACGGGTTTGATCCGTTCCACTATGTTGAACGGCAGGCGCTGTTCGGTGGGCTGGCGCTGATTGCGATGCTGCTGACGTCGATGATGTCGCCGACTTTGGTGCGCCGTTTGGCAGTACTTGGGTTCCTTGCCTCGTTTGTGGCGCTGGCCTTTCTGCCCGTCTTCGGAACGGATTTCGGAAAAGGGGCGGTGCGCTGGTACTCGCTGGGCTTTGCATCTTTGCAGCCGTCGGAATTTCTGAAACCCGGATTTGTCGTCGTGGCCGCGTGGCTGCTGGCTGCGTCGCAACAGATCAACGGCCCTCCGGGTCGGTTGTGGTCATTTGCGTTGTGCATTGCAATTGTGGCGATGCTGGTTTTGCAACCTGACTTCGGTCAGGCCTGCCTGATCCTGTTTGGATGGGGTGTGATGTACTTTGTGGCCGGTGCGCCGATGCTGCTGCTGGTTGGCATGGCGGGCGTCGTAGTCCTGGGGGGTATGTTCGCCTATTCGAATTCGGAACACTTTGCCCGCCGTATTGATGGCTTCCTGAACCAGGAGGTCGACCCTACCACCCAGCTTGGCTATGCCACGAACGCCATCCGTGAAGGCGGTCTTTTCGGTGTCGGCGTGGGTGAGGGACAGGTGAAGTGGTCTTTGCCCGATGCCCACACGGATTTCATCATCGCTGTCGCGGCCGAGGAATACGGTCTGATCCTGGTACTGATCATCATCGCGCTGTATTCACTGATCGTGGTGCGGTCACTTCTGCGGCTGATGCGGGAACGTGACATGTTCATCCGATTGGCCGGGACTGGTCTGGCCTGCATGTTCGGCGTTCAGGCCATGATTAACATGGGTGTGGCTGTGCGCCTGCTGCCAGCCAAAGGTATGACGCTGCCCTTTGTCAGCTATGGTGGTTCGTCGCTGATTGCGGGTGGTATCGCGGTCGGCATGTTGCTGGCGTTCACCCGAAGCCGCCCACAGGGCGAACTTGGCGATATTCTGCGCGGAAGAGGATAATGGGGACACCTTACCTGTTGATAGCGGCGGGCGGCACCGGGGGCCACATGTTCCCGGCGCAAGCGCTGGCTGAAGCGATGCTGAAGAAAGGCTGGCGTGTGCGCCTGTCTACGGATGAGCGTGGCGCGCGTTACACTGGTGGCTTTCCGCAAACGGTCGAGATTGTGGAAGTTGCCTCGGCTACTTTTGCGCGCGGCGGTTTTGCGGCCAAGGCAATGGCTGGGCCCAAAATCGTGGGCGGCGTTGCCAGTATGGCCTTTCAGATGACACGGGACAAACCGGATGTGGTGGTCGGCTTTGGCGGATATCCGTCAATCCCGGCGCTGGGGGCGGCCACTATGCTGAAACTTCCCCGCATGATCCACGAACAGAACGGGGTCCTGGGTCGCGTTAATCAAGTTTTTGCCACACGCGTTGCCAATGTGGCCTGCGGTGCTTGGCCGACAGATCTGCCCGAAGGCGCGCACGGAATCCACACCGGCAACCCGGTTCGCGCGGCAGTTCTGGAACGTGCGGCAGCAGGATACATTCCGCCTGGCGACTATCCGATGTCGATCCTTGTAATGGGTGGCTCTCAAGGCGCTCGCATCCTCAGCGATGTTGTCCCCGGAGCAATCGCGGCCTTGCCTGACGATTTGCGCAGCCATATACGCGTTGCACATCAGGCCCGCGACGAAGATGGGGAACGTGTTACGGCATTCTATGCCGAGCATGGCATTCGGGCGGAGGTCAAACCTTTCTTTGACGACGTTCCGCGTCGCATGTCGGATGCACAACTTGTCATCAGCCGGTCCGGCGCATCCAGTGTGGCGGATATCTCGGTCATCGGACGTCCATCGATCCTGATCCCGTTTGCCGCAGCCGCCGGCGACCATCAGACCGCCAATGCGCGAGGGTTGGTTCAGGCAGGCGGCGCGATCATGATCCCCGAAAACGCACTTGACGTTCCCGCGCTGACAGAGCAAGTCACCGCCGTTCTGACCAACCCCGAAGCCGCGCAAAAGATGGCCCATGCCGCCCTCTCGACCGGTGCCCCCGACGCGACTGAGCGTCTGACGGCCCTTGTCGAACAACTGGCGCAGAAGGAGACCACATGAATCCTGCAACCAAACTGCCGCAAGACGTAGGGTCGATACACTTTGTGGGGATCGGCGGGATCGGGATGTCGGGCATTGCCGAGGTTCTGCTGAATCTGGGCTACCGCGTGCAGGGGTCCGACCTGAAGGCGTCCAAGATCACCGATCGTCTTGCGAGCCTTGGGGCTGAGATATTTGTCGGCCAGCGTACCGAAAACCTTGAAAACGCGGCCGTTGTCGTGGTGTCGACCGCGATCAAGCCTGGCAACCCCGAGCTGGACGGCGCCCGAGCGCAAGGCCTGCCGGTTGTTCGTCGCGCCGACATGCTGGCCGAGCTGATGCGCCTGAAATCCAACATCGCCATTGCCGGAACCCACGGCAAGACCACCACGACCACCATGATGGCCGAGCTAATGGTGGCCGGCGATTTCGATCCGACCGTCATCAATGGCGGCATCATCCACGCCTACGGTTCGAACGCACGGATGGGGCAGGGAGAATGGATGGTGGTCGAGGCCGACGAATCCGACGGTTCGTTTAACCGACTGCCCGCGACCATTGCCATTGTTACGAATATCGACCCCGAGCATATGGAGCATTGGGGTGACTTCGACCAACTGCGCGACGGGTTCTACGAGTTCGTATCAAACCTGCCATTCTACGGTCTGGCTGTGTGCTGCACGGACCACGCCGAAGTGCAGACGTTGGTTGGACGTATCACCGACCGCCGTGTCCGGACCTATGGGTTCAACGCGCAGGCCGATGTGCGCGCCTTGAACCTGACCTACAAGGGCGGCATTGCGCATTTCGACATCCACCTTCAGTACGAAGACAAGGTGATCGAAGGTTGCACATTGCCGATGCCCGGCGACCACAATGTCTCGAACGCGCTGTCTGCAGTGGCCGTTGCCCGCCATCTGGGCATGAAGGCCACTGAAATCCGCGATGCGCTGGCCAATTTCGGTGGCGTCAACCGCCGCTTCACCAAAGTCGGAGAGGTCGATGGAGTTACCATCATCGACGATTACGGCCACCACCCGGTAGAAATCGCAGCCGTTCTAAAAGCCGCGCGTCAGGCAACCGACGGGCGCGTTATCGCCGTGCACCAACCGCACCGGTACTCGCGCCTGTCCAATCTGTTTGACGATTTCTGCACCTGCTTCAATGACGCGGACGTTGTCGCCATCGCCGATGTTTTCTCTGCCGGAGAGGACCCGATCGAAGGAGCCAGTAGAGATGATCTGGTGCAGGGCCTGATCCGTCACGGCCACCGCCACGCGCGTGCATTGCTGAACGAAAACGATCTGGAGCGCCTTGTGCGCGAACAGGCCCGCCCCGGCGACATGGTCGTCTGTCTCGGCGCTGGTACGATCAGCACTTGGGCCAACGGGCTGCCAGAAAGGCTGCGACAAAAGCAAGCCGTTTGATGGAATGGACTCTCTAGTATTGCAACTTTAAAGTGTGATGTTGCAGTTGCAGCAATGATCGTCCTCGGAGGGGCAGTTGGTATATTCAGTGCTTTTTGCTAGCTTGTGGGTTTTGGCCTCAACGGTCGTGGCCATGCTGCCGATGCGCCTTCAATTTCCGCCGGGCGTTGTGCTGTTCATTTCTGCACCTGCGCTGATCGTCTGGTTAGGCCATGACTTTGGCTGGTTTTTTTCGGTGCTGGCCTTTGCCGCCTTTGCATCCATGTTCCGCAATCCCATTCGCTATTACTGGCGCCGCTGGACCGGGCAGGAGGTCGAGGAATGAATTTGTCGATCGCCCTCGCTGCGCTTTGGGGAATTTCGGCGAATGTGCTGGCGATGATCCCCAGCAAGGACAACCACTGGACGCGCGCCTATGTTTTGATAGCTGTGGGGATTCCGATATTGGGTTACGTCACCTTGCAAAACGGCCCATGGATTGGACTGATCGTTTTGGCCGCAGGAATGTCGGTGCTGCGTTGGCCGGTGATCTATTTGGGGCGGTGGGTACGGCGGATGGGGCGCAGTTTTGAATGACAGCTGCATTAATCGCCTTATGTTTCCAGGGTGTTGTTTCTTTTCTTGCCACTACAACCGTCGCCCATTTGTTGTTTAGGGGCGGATTTGCGTGGATCGTGATTGTGGCAATCGTGGTAACAGCTATGAGCATCGCATATCTCTTCCCCTCTGGTAACGACGGCCCGCCAGAAGACGCTGATTTTTTGGCGGTCATTTTGACGTGGTCATTGGTACTTCCCGCTCTGGCGGGAGCCATCTTAGGCGGGTTGATTGGTGCCCTTAAGAAGATGCGGGATAATCATTGATCATTGTTTGTTCGAAGGATGACATCCACGAAAGCCAGTTATAGAAGAGGCCGATGACACTTACTTCATTCCCGGTTCGCGGTAGACTTACCGAGCAGAGATCCCTCAATGATCTGACATGGCTGCGCGTTGGCGGTCCGGCGGATTATCTGTTCCAGCCAGCTGACATAGAAGACTTACAGAGTTTCCTGAGTGGGTTACCCGCAGATATTTCGGTTTTCCCGATGGGGGTCGGGTCAAACCTGATTGTGCGTGATGGCGGTCTGCGCGCGGTTGTGATCCGATTGGGGCGCGGGTTCAATGCTATCTCAGTAAAGGGAAACATCGTTACCGCCGGAGCAGCTGCGTTGGATGCGCATGTGGCGCGCAAGGCGGCGGATGAGGGCGTGGACTTGACCTTTTTGCGTACCATCCCGGGCTCAATTGGCGGTGCGGTGCGGATGAACGCAGGGTGTTATGGCAGCTACACGGCGGACGTGCTGCGCAAGGCGACCATTGTTACCCGGCAGGGAGAGCTTGTGGAACTGACTCCGGAAGACCTGAATTTTCGTTATCGCCAGTCCGATCTGCCCGAAGGCGCGGTGCTGATCTCGAGCACTTTCGAAGGTCCATCCGGCGATCCGGAAGAGCTGCACGCCCGGATGTCCGCGCAGTTGCAAAAACGCGACGAAACACAGCCGACCAAAGACCGCAGCGCCGGGTCAACCTTCCGCAACCCGGCAGGGTTTTCTTCGACCGGGCGGGCGGATGATGTGCACGACCTCAAGGCATGGAAGGTCATTGACGATGCGGGCATGCGCGGCGCGACGCGCGGCGGCGCACAGATGAGCGAAAAGCACTCGAATTTCCTGATCAATACCGGTGATGCCTCTGCCGCGGACCTCGAAGGTCTGGGCGAAGAGGTGCGAAAAAAGGTTTACGAAACAAGCGGCATCACGCTAGAGTGGGAAATCATGCGGGTCGGTGATCCGTTGACAAAATAAAGCCCTGACCGTCAGACCATAACAGGCAAATTAAGGCGACGGATCAAGGAGATAAACGCAGTACGGACCACCACATAAGGTCCGGGGACATTGAGGCGCACGTTGGGTATGTCGAGCAGGACAAACCCCAAAGTGGCGGTATTGATGGGTGGACCCTCGAAGGAACGCGAGGTGTCTCTCAGCTCTGGGCGCGAATGCGCGGCCGCCCTTGTGGGAGAAGGCTTTGAAGTAGTTGAGCTGGACGCAGGTCCTGACCTCTATGCGCGCCTTTTGGAAATCAAACCAGACGTTGTGTTCAACGCCCTGCATGGCCGCTGGGGTGAGGATGGCTGCGTTCAGGGTCTGCTGGAATGGATGCGCATTCCGTACACGCACTCTGGTGTTCTGGCCTCGGCGCTGGCGATGGACAAGCAGCGCAGCAAAGAAGTGTTTGAGGCCGAAGGCCTACCCGTTGTTGCCAGCGTGATCGTACCAAAGGTTGAGGTAGTTAAGGTTCATGTGATGGAGCCTCCTTACGTGGCCAAGCCCAACAACGAAGGCTCCAGCGTTGGGATCTACATCGTGCATGAAGGGTCTAATGGCCCTCCGCAGCTGTCGCATGAAATGCCCGATCAGGTTATGGTCGAGAAATACATTGCCGGACGCGAGTTGACTGTAACGGTGATGAACGACAAGGCCGTAACGGTTACCGAGATCATGACCGATGGCGGTTGGTACGATTATGACGCCAAGTACAAGCCCGGCGGATCGTGGCATGTTTTGCCCGCTGACGTACCGACCGAGATTTTTGCCCTGTGCATGGACTACGCATTGCGCGCTCATTCTGCGCTGGGATGCAAGGGCGTAAGCCGTACGGATTTCCGCTGGGATGACAGTATGGGTGCCGATGGGCTTTTCCTTCTCGAGACCAACACTCAGCCCGGCATGACGCCGACGTCCCTGGTGCCTGAACAGGCCGCACATCTGGGGATGAGTTTCGGGCAGCTTTGCGCCTGGATGGTGGAGGACGCATCATGCGACCGTTAAGAGCCACCCGAGCGCCTGTGGTTCACCGGCCCAAACAACTGACCGGTCCCGATGCTGATTTCGAATCCGGCGCACATACCGGAGCCGAACCCAAATTGCGGCTGCGTGGTATGTTTGGTGGCAAGGGCGATCGCCTCGACCCGGCCCCGTCTCGTCTCAGCTACCGCCTGCAGCGCTGGATGCTGACGCGGGGCGTTCGGCGCAGCCTAAAGATTGGCCTGCCGGTGTTTGCCGTTTGCGCCGCAGTTGGCATCTATTTCGGCTCGCAAGAGCGTCGCGATGCGGTAATGGCCTATGTCATCGACATCAAGACTTCGATCCAGCAACGGCCAGAGTTCATGGTCAATCTGATGGCAATTGACGGGGCAGGGACCAACCTGTCCGAGGATATTCGTGAGGTCGTACCGCTGGATTTCCCTGTCAGCTCATGGGATCTGGATGTTGAGCAAATCCGCGACACGATTACCGGGCTGAATCCGGTCAAATCCGCCACGGTACGGGTGCGCCCGGGCGGCATTCTGCAGGTGGATGTTGTCGAGCGTCAGCCCGTCATCGTCTGGCGTACGCGCCGTGGGATCGAATTGCTGGATGAGACCGGCGCGCATGTGGAACGCATCGCGTCGCGCAAGGATCACTCTAATTTACCTCTGATCGCGGGCAAAGGTGCAGACGGTCACTTAGGTGAGGCGCTTGAATTGCTGACAACCGCCCGCAGCCTCGGCGGTCGTGTGCGCGGATTGGTCCGGATTGGTGAACGTCGCTGGGACCTGGTTATGGACCGCGGCCAGCGCATCATGTTGCCAACCGAACGCCCCGTACGCGCGTTGGAACGCGTTCTGGCCGTGAATGAGGTGCAGGACCTTTTGGAACGCGACGTCGCGGTGGTCGACATGCGCCTTGGGCAACGTCCGACAATAAGAATGACCAAAGCTGCCAGCGAAGACTGGTGGAATACAAAAGTGACAGTGGGTAGCGAGCAGTAACGACCATGATGACCGATCTTTATCAGTCCCAGCGCGCCATGCGGCAGATGCGCAGACAAGCCATGCAACGCGGTGTTGTCGCCATTCTAGATGTTGGCAGTTCCAAGATTGCCTGTCTTGTATTGCGCTTTGACGGGACCGGCCGCCTGACCGAGGACAACACCATCGGGTCGATGGCCGGGCAGACCGGGTTCCGGGTGATTGGTGCTGCGACCACACGGTCGCGGGGCGTTCAATTTGGCGAAGTCACCGCCATGCAAGAAACCGAACGGGCGATCCGAACCGCCCTGCAGGCGGCGCAAAAGATGGCCGATATCCGGGTCGATCATGTGATTGCCAGCTTCTCGGGTGCGAACCCGCGCTCTTACGGGTTGGACGCGCAGGTCGATCTTGAGGGTCAGGTCGTGACAGAGGCCGAGGTTGGCCGAGTACTGAACGCCTGTGACGTGCCGGATTACGGGGCGGGGCGCGAGGTTTTGCATGCCCAACCGGTAAACTTCGCTTTGGACAACCGCTCAGGTCTGATCGACCCGCGCGGCCAAATGGGGCAGAGCCTTGCCGTCGACATGCACATGCTGACGGTCGACGCAACTGCGATCCAAAACATCGTGCGCTGCATCAAACGCTGCGATCTGGAATTGGCCGGAATTGCAAACTCGGCCTATGTGTCTGGTGTTTCCGCCTTGGTCGAGGATGAGCAGGAACTCGGCGCGGCCTGTATCGACATGGGTGGCGGCACGACCAGCGTGTCGATCTTTATGAAAAAGCACATGATCTATGCCGATTGCGTGCGCATGGGTGGCGATCACGTAACTTCGGACATTTCGATGGGGTTGGGTATCCCGGCCTCGGTGGCTGAGCGGATTAAAACCTTTAACGGCGGGGTTCACGCAACTGGCGCGGATGATCGGGACCTGATCGACATCGGTGGGGATACTGGCGACTGGGAACATGATCGCCGCACCGTCAGCCGTGCTGAACTGATCGGGATTATGCGTCCCCGTGTGGAAGAGATCCTTGAAGAGGTGCGTGTTCGTCTGGATGCCGCCGGGTTCGAGCACATGCCGAGCCAGCAGATCGTCCTGACCGGCGGCGGCAGCCAGATCATGGGACTGGACGGACTGGCCACCCGCATCCTTGGGCAGCGCGTTCGCCTTGGCCGGCCGCTGCGTGTGCATGGTCTACCGCAATCGGCGACCGGGCCGGGGTTCTCCTCCGCAGTGGGGCTTAGCCTGTTTGCAGCGCACCCACAGGACGAATGGTGGGACTTTGAAATCCCTGTCGACACCTATGCCGCGCGCCCGTTCAAGCGGGCCGTGCGTTGGTTCCGTGACAATTGGTAAGCTAGGGGTCGCAGCGCTGCTGGCCCTGACACCGCTGACCGCTCAGGCGCAAACCCGGATCACCCCTGAGGCATTTCTGGATGCGGTTCTTGGCAAAACCGTCGACTTTCATGACTTTCGCAGCGGCGACCTTGTTGGCACCGAAGAATTTCTCAGCTCCACCGTTTCGGTTTGGCGCCGTGAGGGAAGAGGGTGCGTATACGGACAAATCACCACGCCGAACGGGCAAATCTGTTTTCTCTATGATGATGCAGTCGAAGGGCCAGCGGTGTGTTGGTGGCCTTTCGAATATAAGGGCAAGTTGATGGTGCGACTGGCCACTTTTGCGGACAGCGAAATCCAGGAGGTGCGCAGCATCACCGAGGACGGTTTGAATTGTCCAAGTGCCCCGATCAGCTAAAGAAATGGGTTGCAGCTGACTCGTTTATCCCGCAAGATATCCACAAGGCCCGACAGAGGCCCGCGGCAGGACCTGAGCAGTTTTCCGCAGTTTGACAGTTTATGAGTCCCTTTGGTGATGCGTCGGTTGAGTGCCGCGCGCAAATCGCCTGTTTTGTGCTACATTGAGTTCTTTGCGCAACATCTGGCGGTATTTGCGAAATACTGCCGGTTAGCGCCTTATTTCCTCCATATTTTGTGGAATTGCGCGATTTTTGGCGTGACGTTTGCCGTTTCAAACGGTAGGATTGTTAGTGGATAGGTAAGAAAAACACCGCTTTGGCGGGAACAAAAAAACAGGCGGACAGAGCATGACATTGAATCTTTCGATGCCCGGGCACGACGAACTGAAGCCTCGGATCACAGTATTTGGCGTTGGTGGTGCAGGCGGCAACGCTGTCAACAATATGATTGAGAAACAGCTGGACGGCGTCGATTTTGTGGTCGCCAACACCGATGCACAGGCACTGCAACAAAGCCAGTCCTCGGCACGGGTTCAACTGGGCGTGAAAGTCACCGAAGGTCTGGGGGCAGGGGCCCGTCCGACTGTGGGTGCGGCAGCAGCCGAAGAAAGCATTGAACAGATTGTTGATCATCTGGCTGGGGCGCATATGTGCTTTATCACCGCCGGAATGGGCGGTGGCACCGGTACAGGCGCGGCCCCGATCATCGCGCAAGCTGCACGGGAATTGGGTGTTCTGACTGTTGGTGTTGTGACCAAGCCCTTCCAGTTTGAGGGTGCCAAGCGGATGCGTCAGGCCGAAGACGGCGTTGAGATGCTGCAAAAGGTCGTCGACACTCTGATCATCATCCCGAACCAGAACCTGTTCCGTCTGGCCAACGAAAAGACCACCTTTACCGAGGCGTTCTCGATGGCGGACGATGTTCTCTATCAGGGCGTCAAAGGCGTGACCGATCTGATGGTCCGTCCGGGCCTGATCAACCTCGACTTTGCAGATGTTCGCGCCGTGATGGATGAGATGGGCAAAGCGATGATGGGAACCGGCGAGGCCACCGGCGAAGATCGCGCGGTTCAGGCCGCCGAGAAGGCGATCGCCAACCCGCTGCTGGACGAAATCAGCCTCAAGGGTGCCAAGGGCGTTCTGATCAACATCACCGGCTCGCACGACCTGACCCTGTTCGAACTGGACGAAGCCGCCAACCGCATCCGCGAAGAAGTGGATCCCGAGGCGAACATCATCGTTGGTTCGACACTGGATACCGTGATGGAAGGCGGCATGCGCGTATCGGTTGTCGCGACCGGTATCGATGCCAGTGAAAAGCAGGAAGATGTCCCTGTCGCGCGCCGCTCTATGTCGGCACCGCTGACCCGCACCGTTTCGGCAGAAGAGTCGGTGCAGGAAGAGGTCCCGGTTGCTGCGGAAGTCGCTGAGAAAGCGCCGCAGCAAGATATGATCCGCGAACCCTCGCTGTTTGAAGCGCCGGAAGAGCCTGCCCAGCCGCAGTTCCAGTCGCGTGCCCGGCAGGATGATGATGGTTTGCCTCCGCCGGCCTATCAGCCGCGCGTTGCCGAATTCGAGCCGACCCCCGAACCGGTTGAGCCTGCGTCCGAAAACTATGTCGCGCCGCAGCCTCAACCGGCAGCGGGAACACCGTCGCCCGAGGCGCTGCAGCGCTTGCAGGCCGCAGTCCAGAACGTTCCGCCGTCCGAGCGGAGCCCTTCGATGGCTCGCCCTGCGACCCCACAGCCGACCCCTGCGCCGCAGGAAGAAGCGCATGATCGTCCCCGGTTTGGCTTTAACCGATTGATCGATCGGATGACCGGTCACGCGGCAGATACTCCGGCGCAACCACCGCGCCAGCAGCCCGTTATGCGCCAATCTGACGCTACGGCACCTGCAAGGGATGAGATCGATCCCGAACAGGACCGGATCGAAATTCCCGCCTTTTTGCGGCGCCAGGCCAACTGATCGCGGTAACAAAATGAATGCAGAGGGTCGCCAAATGGCGGCCCTTTTCTTTTGTTTTACAGATGCTTAATGGGGTGTAAGCAGGGATTTGCCGATCTGTCACATACATGTTTCATTCGGTTGCAAAGAGTGAGTTGAGCCTTGACGCCGCCTTCCTTAACTGAGTGTCCAACACGGCCAACCGAGGCCGGACACCACTCTTCGAGGTTCACCTTGCAACATACGCTCAAATCTCCGGTCACGTTTACAGGCGTCGGACTACATAGCGGTAAGCCTGCGACGATGGTCCTGAAACCGGCGGCCGCCGGTCACGGCATCTGGTTCAAACGGACGGATATTGAGCTGGGCAATGCCCTTGTCCCTGCGATCTATGACGTGGTCGAGCGCACCCCGCTGTGCACCCGCCTGATCAACGACGCAGGTGTGTCTGTGTCTACGGTTGAGCACATCATGGCCGCGCTGGCCGGTTGCGGAATACATAACGCACTGATCGAGATTGATGGTCCCGAAGTTCCGATCATGGATGGGTCTTCGATTGATTTCGTTCGCGGTATCATGGCGAAGGGCGTGCGTCGCCAAGCCAGCCCGGTTCTGGCCTATGAGGTTCTTAAGCCGGTGACCGCTGTGCGCGAAGGTGCCAGCGCATCGATTGCGCCTGCAAATGGTCTGATCATCGATTTCCATATCGACTTCGAAGACGGTGCCATCGGCAGCCAGACCAAGACACTGGATATGCGCAACGGCTCGTTCGCACGTGAGCTGTGTGACTGCCGGACGTTCTGTCGCCGTACTGATGTTGAGGCGATGCGCGAAAACGGGCTGGCTTTGGGCGGTACGCTGGAAAATGCCGTCGTTGTCCAGGGTGATGAAGTCCTTACCCCGGGTGGTTTCCGCCACGCGGATGAGGCAGTGCGTCACAAGATGCTGGACGCCCTTGGTGACCTGTATTTGGCAGGCGGTCCGATCTTTGGTCACTTTACCGGTGACAAATCCGGCCATGCAATGACCAATACTCTGCTGCGCAAGCTGTTCGAAACACCGGGTGCCGTCCGTCCGATCCTGTGTACGCCCGAACAGGCAGCCCGCCTTCCGGGGCAGGGCCTGGTCCGGGACGAAATCCCCGAAGTCGCCTGATTGGATCAACTCTGTCGACAATTCCGCGAAGGGGCGCATAAGACGTTTTGCACCGGAATTTTATGTGCTAGACCTTGGCCTAAATCGGGGCTTAACCCCGTCAAGTAATACGACAAGGATAGGCGGAATGGTTGGCAGCAAAGCGGCAGTCAGGTTCGCAGGCGCGATTCTTCTGACAGCAGTTTTGACGGCGTGCGCTGGAAAAGGCGCAGACCGCAATCAGAACCTGGAAGGGTTCACTCCTGAACAGATTTTCACGCGCGGCGAATATGAGCTGTCGCAGAATCGTTCGGACGATGCGGCGTGGTATTTTTCAGAAGTTGAACGTCTGTATCCGTATTCCGATTGGGCCAAGCGCGCGCTGATCATGCAGGCGTTCTCATACCACTCGGACAAAAACTACGAAGAGAGCCGAGGCGCCGCACAACGGTACATCGACTTTTACCCGACGGACGAAGATGCGGCTTATGCCCAATATCTTCTGGCGCTCAGCTATTATGACCAGATTGACGAGGTCGGGCGCGATCAGGGCCTGACTTTTCAGGCGTTGCAATCGCTGCGCACAGTGATCGAGGTCTATCCGGATAGCGAATACGCGACCTCTGCGGTGTTGAAATTCGATCTGGCATTTGACCATCTGGCTGGCAAAGAGATGGAAATTGGACGCTATTATCTGCGCCAGGACCATTATACCGCAGCCATCAACCGGTTCCGTGTGGTGGTTGAAGATTTCCAGACCACATCTCATACCGCCGAAGCTCTGTACCGCTTGATTGAAGCCTATCTGGCACTGGGTCTTGCGGATGAGGCACAGTCGGCAGGGGCCATTCTTGGGTACAACTATCAATCGTCCGAATGGTACGATGCGGGCTATTCGTTGCTGACGTCACGCGGGTTGGATCTCAAGAGCCGTGGCAACAACTGGCTCAGCACGATCTACCGTCAGACCGTCAAAGGTGAGTGGTTGTAATCGCCATGGCCAATGGGGTGGGACGCTAAGACCCGATGCTGCGCGCCCTCGATATCCGTGACATGCTGATCATCGACCGGCTGGAACTGACGTTTCAGCCGGGCCTGAATGCGTTGACTGGTGAAACCGGTGCGGGCAAGTCGATTCTTCTGGATTCGCTGGGGTTTGTTCTGGGCTGGCGTGGCCGGGCTGAACTGGTCCGTCAGGGTGCCGCCCAGGGTGAAGTCGTGGCCGAGTTCGAATTAAACGAAGACCATCCTGCACATACAATTCTGGCCGAGGCGGGCCTGCCGGGCGGAGAGGAACTGATCCTGCGGCGGGTGAATACTGCCGAGGGGCGCAAGACCGCGTGGGTCAATGATCGCCGTTGTTCGGGCGAGGTGCTGCGCGCATTGTCCGAGACCCTGATCGAACTGCATGGTCAACACGATGATCGCGGCCTGTTGAACCCGCGCGGTCACCGGGCAATGCTGGATGATTACGCCGGAGTCGATGGCCACCTTGCAACGGTGCGGTCCTCTTGGTCCGAGATGTCACGTGCGCGCAAAGCTCTTGCTCAAACGGAATCCACCCTTGCGGCGATGCGCGCGGAAGAGGAATTTCTTAGGCATTCGGTATCCGAGCTTGATCAGCTGGACCCGCAACCCGGCGAGGACGCCGAGCTCGATGCCCGCCGTCGCATGATGCAAGGAGCTGAGCGTATCCGGGATGATGTCGCTCGGGCTTTCTCTCTGCTAGGCGGGGACGGGGCTGAAAGCGCAATGGCGGACGCTGTGCGTTGGCTCGAAGGCGTCTCGAACAATGCCGGCGGCCAATTGGAGGCACCAATCGCGGCCCTGGGGCGCGCCCTGATCGAATTGGGTGAGGCGCAGGACGGTGTCGAGGCTTGTCTGCAGAAATTGGATTTCAATCCGGCGGAATTGGAACAGGCCGAAGAACGCCTGTTCGCCATCCGCGCACTGGCTCGTAAACATGATGTTGTACCTGATGAACTGGGTACCTTTGCCGAAATTTTGCGTGACCGTTTGAACCGGCTTGACGCTGGCGACGCGGATCTGGCCGATCAGCGGGCAGCGGTGGACGCCGCTCAGACCGCATATAACGGCGCAGCGGCCAAGCTAAGTGCTGTGCGACAGAAGGCAGCCGGTCAGCTGGATGCCGCCGTGATGACCGAACTCGCCCCGTTGAAGATGGAGCGCGCTGTGTTCCAAACCGAAATTACAGCCGCGGATCCCGGTCCCGATGGAATTGACGCAGTAGCTTTCACAGTTGCCACTAACCCCGGCGCACCTTCTGGTCCGCTGAACAAAATCGCCTCGGGCGGCGAACTCAGTCGGTTTCTTCTGGCGCTCAAGGTCTGCCTGACCGGGAATGACAGCGCGCGCACGATGATTTTTGATGAGATAGACCGGGGCGTTGGTGGTGCAACTGCCGATGCGGTCGGGCGGCGTCTGGCGGCGCTGGCGCAGGGCGGGCAGGTGCTGGTTGTGACGCACTCACCGCAGGTGGCGGCCCGCGCGGCGCATCACTGGCGGGTGCAAAAACACGTCACCGACGGGCAGACCCTTTCTACCGTTGTTCCGCTGGCCGAACCCGACCGCGTGGATGAAATTGCCCGTATGGTCGCAGGCGACACGATCACGGACGAGGCGCGCGCTGCCGCCCGAGCCCTTTTGCAGGCCTGAGGCAATTCTGCCGCTTTCGCGTGTTCAATCCGTCGCGATCCCACTTTTATAAGGGCGCTCCGTGGCTTACTAAGGGGAAAGACGTGATCCCCGAGGGCCAATGACCCAATCAACCCGCACTGTTCTGCGCAACCAGCTCAATCAGGCTTTGGCCGCGATCAAGGACGCTTGGCGGGTGATGCGGCGGCGTGGGCCCAGCCAAATTCAGTTCTGGTTCATTGCGCTGGCGATCGGGATTGCGGCAGGTTTCATGGCATTGGGGTTCCGCAAGGCCATCCGGTCGCTGCAGGCTTATGTCTATGATACGGATGACATTTTGCTGCTGCACAGCCATGCGGAAAAGCTGCCTTGGTTTCTGATCCTGATCATTCCCATCATCGGCGGGCTAATCGTGGGCGTGATCCTGAACAAGTTCACCGACGACGGACGCGTGCGATCCGTCGCTGACGTCATCGAAGGGGCTGCGGTGACCGATGGTCGCGTGGAAAGCAAGGCGGGTATCGCGTCGTTCTTTGCCTCGCTCGTCACGCTCAGTACAGGCGGGTCCACGGGCCGAGAGGGGCCGGTCGTGCACATGGCTGGCGTGATCTCAACCTGGGTCAGCAACCGCATCCATGCCGATGGCATCACCGGGCGCGATCTGTTGGGGTGCGCCGTTGCCGCAGCCGTTTCGGCCAGCTTTAACTCACCGATCGCAGGTGCACTTTTCGCGCTTGAGGTCGTACTGCGCCACTTTGCAGTGCATGCGTTTGCGCCCATCGTGATCGCTTCGGTTGCTGGGACAGTAATCAACCGGCTGGAATATGGCGACGTGACCGAGTTTGTTCTGGATACACCCGGTTCCCTGCAATTCTACGTGGAATTGCCCGCCTTCCTGCTACTTGGCCTAATCTGCGGGCTGGTTTCGCTTCTGCTCATGCGGTCGATCTTTTTTGCCGAAGATATCGGCAACCATATCCAGAACCGGCTTGCCTTGCCTGGCTGGCTGCGCCCAGCTGTTTCAGGCGCGATGTTGGGGCTGCTGGCGATCTGGTTCCCGCACATCATCGGCGTCGGGTATGAAACCACGATCCGCGCTTTGGCAGGTGACCTGACCCTGAGTTTTGCCATCCTGTTTGCGGTAATCAAGACGGTTGCCGTAGCGATCACCATGGGCGGACGTATGGGCGGCGGGGTGTTTTCCCCATCGCTGATGATTGGGGCGTTGACCGGACTGGCCTTCGGCCTGATCGCAACCGGGCTGCTGCCTGATGTTTCTGGCACCCATACGCTCTATGCCTTTGCCGGAATGGGGGCCGTTGCTGCCGCGGTTCTGGGCGCACCGATTTCGACCACGATGATTGTCTTTGAACTGACCGGAGACTGGCAGATCGGCCTGGCTGTGATGGTTTCGGTGTCGATGTCGACAGCGCTGGCCTCGCGTCTTGTGGATCGGTCCTTCTTCTTGACCCAGCTGGAACGTCGTAACGTGCATCTGGCCGCAGGGCCGCAAGCCTATCTGCTGGCGATGCTGCGAACCGGGGCGGTCATGCGCCCCTTGGGCGATTCGCGCTCGATCACGAAAGAACAGGCGGTCGAATTGATCGAACAAGGGCTATGTGTTCAAGCTAGCGCCACGCTAGAGGCCGCGATGCCTTATTTCGACAGGGATGACATCCCCTGTATTCCGGTGGTGATTGTCGAAGAGGACGGCAGTGAAAACCCGGTCGGAGCGCTTTACCACGTCGATGCACTGAAAGCGTATAATCGCGCCTTGGCTGCCACTGCGGCTGAAGAGCACTCTTAGCGTTTATACACTGTAGCGGTATCGCCAAGGTAGTTGTCCCAAGCAAACCAGTACGAAATATGGCCTGCGACCCGGGGCAATTCCGCGCCTCCTGCTCCAACCAGCGCCTCTTCGGTCATGGTCCACTTCTGACCCGTTTCATCCACCAAATCGCTGCCAGACGCAGCGAACTTGTGGGATGCGCGTTCATAAGCCCGCACTGCGCGCTTTTCGTCGTTTCCGATAAGCACCAGCGGCCGGTTGGCGATGGCGTCATTGATTACCCGGCTTCTGCCGAACGCATCCAGGGGCCATGCTCGCGCCGCACCAAATTGACGGATGGCGAAAACATAGTCTTTCTGCCTGTGGCTGGACTGATCGACCAGCGCCGGGAACATCAATTCGGATGAAGCGAAATACTCCCGATACACGACACCCGACCCATAATTCCGCCGGTGACCGGTGTTCATTGAAAGGACCTTCGTCTTGGGGTGAGATGTTTTCCAGCTTTGCCAAGTGGTGATGACCACCGGGCGTTGTTTCAATTCGATACCGTTGCCAACAAGCGCGCCAACAACAGGCTTGCCGGTGTATTGGTTCCACAGGGAATGCGTTTGACGATCGAACATCAGTTTATTGGATCTGTACAGAAACCCGGATGAGCCGAAGATAAGCGGTTTGCTGCGATCCGGCACTTGCGTTTCAAACAGAATGCCTGAACCACACAGTGTGCAGTAGGCCAAGGCAACCGGAACCCCGCCAATCACCTCATTGAACATTTCATGCCAGCCCATGATCCGCAGCGGGTAGGCTCGTTCGTCCCCGTTGATCGAAACGCCAAAGACCAGGTCATCGTCCTTAAGGTAATCTGCGCGCGCGGCAGGGATCAGCGCCGGATTGTCCAGCGATGGGATACCGTCCTTGTTCACACCACCCCAAGCGATCTCTTCAAGCCGGATCTTCATCTTGTCGCGCTGCAAGTACTTTGGCTTCAGGAAGACATCAAAATTCGTATCTACCCCCAGGAGAACCTCGCGTTTGAACGGGATGAGCGAGGGGTGCGGCACGATTTGCGGATTCTTTTCCTGCCACAACATCCAGTCAAACCAGTCTTGACCAATACTCTCACCAGTCAGGGTCTGCATGACCTTCACGATGTCGCTGCTGCGACGTCTGGCGTATCGCATACCGGTCAGCAAAGCAGGCACCACATCCGGGTTGCCGCGTTGCACGAGAAAGGCCATGCCTTGCTCAAACTCCGCGTTGCTTCCGAACAAGGTGGAACGCACGGCATCCAGCACGGGGTCTTGTTGCGCGGACAATGCGCCAGGCAACAAGAGCACGGTCCCCAATGATCCTGCGAAACTGCGACGAGTAAGTGACATGGCATCCTCTGGGCGGTGTTTGGTGGCATTGTGCACTCTTGATGCCTCACATGCATGCAACAGCCCCGTGATTAGATCGTGAACCCGATGTTTTTGGGGGTGTGGCCCGGGTTGAACTGCTGGCGAAACCCTTCTGGCTGCATGTCTTGGCGGGTTTTTGCTGGTAAGCTGCATCCCAAATACATCTAAAATTTTCACTTTTTTTCCGAATTTCTTGATCAAAAGGCCAAAAAATCGTTAATATTTGTGACGATTGCAGCGATATCCCTACGCGACCAAAGGAAATTTACTCCCAAAGCGAGTGTCGGGAGCCAAGAAATTTCAAGATCTTGAACGACATAACTGCATTGACTTATTTTTGAACTGAAACTCGCGCGAACGGGAGTACTTTGAAAATGCTATTTCTGCATCTTGATTTGCACTCCCGGATTTATGCAGCCTACACGCATCACGTGTCTCAACGGCTATGTTTCAAAACCCCTCCTTCAGGTATCCGGCTCGGAGACCTGGTGTGAGGGTCTCGCACGGAAATAACCGGATGGGCGGGTTGTTGTCCGAACAAGGAGGTTCTTACCTCGCCAAATTGGGAGGCAGGTGGTTTGCTGATCGGGACGGGTCAGGCAAACAAGTATCTCAGGACGTCCAATTTTTTACCAGTTTTTCTGCAATGCCCCCACGAGGCTGTTTCAGCCACGGTTTGGCGACCATCAGGTCAATACAACGGTGGGCGCCGGGCAAAGGTCCACACTATGCGAGTATTTGATGTTGCGTTGATAGGCGCGGGCCCCGCTGGCTACGCCGCTTTGACTGCAATGCGAGCGGTTTCAGGTTCGGTGGTGGTGATTACAGGCGCGGGATCTGAACCATGTGAGGACGGCCCGGCCAAGATTGTGTCTGTCGCGTACGAACGTCAGCAGCCGGCCTTTATGACCGAACGGACCGATGTATCCGGGGATGCCCCGCCGCTGTTCGTCGCCGCCGAAGTGGGTGGGCTTGCCAATTTTTGGGGCAAACAATTGCAGGTCTACGATAACGATGATCCCTGGGGTCAGGGGCGATATCTTGAAAGCTGGGCAGATTACACCGCCGCCTGCGAGACCGTGCAAAGTGACCTGCAGGTCATAGGCGGCATCCGGCGCGAGCAACTGGGCGATGGGTTGGAAAAAAGTGTGCCACGCCTTTTGACAGGAACAAAAGACGCCCCGGATATCGGCTTGGGTGCAATGGCGCGGGCCGTAGGAAACCGTCTAAGCGAAATGCCAAATGTCGAAGTCCGTGCGGGCCGTGTGCAACGGATCGAAAATGACCAGAATTGTGTAAGCTTGGAACTGGCGGATGGGACACGCATTCAGGCCCGCCAGGTGTTCCTGGCTGCAGGCGTCCTAGGCACGGCCACATTGCTTGCGCGAAGCCTGCCGCAAATCACTCAGATCGGCTTTTTGGACCACGCGCCTTATACGATCAACTGTCTGAGGCTGGCGCGCGCGTTGGGATCCCCGAGGAACTACACGAATCGTGGAAATTTCAATGCGCTGACACTCAAGCGGAAACAGGATGGTCGATGCAGCCTTTTTGCGTCTGTCTATGCCGTGTCGCAAGCCCCGGTAAGCCTTGTTACGACAACCCTGGGCCTGGGTCCGCGTCTGCGCGGCTGGCGCATGGGACGTTTCATTGATTTCGTGCAACCCGTTCGGATCTGGACGCCCAAGACATATGTACAGTTTCGTCTGCAACCTGAGCTTGGTCAGATCAAGGCGACGCATGTACCGGACCCGGGGCAGGACGAGGGGCTACAGTTTCTATTGCACTGGCTGGGCTCGCATCGCGTGCGACACAATCTGGGCGTTACTGCGCCAGGGCAGGGGTTCCACTATCACAACCTGACCTTTGGACCGGGCGATGAACCTGTAGATCAGGTAGTTGAACAGGCCTTTCAGCGGCGCGTGCGTGTGATCGATGCCTCTTGCCTCGCAGAAATTGGCTGCCCGCCGCATACTCTGACATCCATGGCACAGGCCTATGGGCGTGTGCGTCACGACATGGCCGCGACCGAGCGGGTCAGAGAGGCCATCTGAGGGATTTAAATCTGTTCGATCTTAACGGAATCGACGCGGTAAAACGCGACATAACCCTTGATCTCGGCCATTGCGGCGACCGGGTCCTCATAGCTCCACGCTGCGTTTTCGGTCACGGATGATTTATTGACGATTGAGAAATGCGTCGCATCGCCTTTGTGCGGGCAATGCGTAACCTTTTCTGTACGGTCCAGAAATGCCATTCCGATATCGGCGCGAGGGAAATAGATTACCGGATCCAGATCACCTTCCAGCAGCTCCAGCGCATTCATGCTCTCTCCGAGAACGGCGCCCCCGGAACGAACGCTCCATTTACCAGCTGCTTTGCGGATCGTTATGTCTGTCATCTCTGCTTCTTCCCTCGTCTTCAGTACGGATCACTCCTCTGCCCGGTTTATGTGACAGTCCGGTGTCAGATCGGCGCAGTTGCGGCATCCAACCACAGTTGAGCGTCGTCGCCCAGCCTTGGGCGGACTTTTTCCGCAACGTCGCGGTGATATGAATTCAGCCACGCGCGCTCATCTACCGTTAGCATATCAACTACTATCAGCCGCCGGTCAATCGGTACGTATGTAAGTGTCCGCCAGTTCAGCATCGCACGCTCGGTGTCAGCGGTGGGCAGCGTCGGGGCATCCTGAACCACAACAAGGTTCTCGATCCGAATGCCGAACGCGCCTTCGCGATAATATCCGGGCTCGTTGGACAGGATCATACCTGGCTCGAGCGGTACGTGGCTGACCTTTGACAAGCGCTGCGGCCCTTCATGGACGCTCAGATACGCACCGACGCCATGGCCGACCCCATGATTGAAATCCTGGCCCGCTGCCCACAAGGGGGCGCGTGCGATGCATTCGATATCTCGTCCGGCCAGCCCGGCGGGCCAGCGCAGCATGGACATATCGATCATCCCTTTCAGCACGCGGGTAAAGCAGGCTTTTTCCTGATTGCCTACTTCCCCTATCGCAATGGTGCGGGTGATGTCGGTTGTGCCATCCAGATACTGCCCACCGCTATCCAAAACCAACAGTTGCCCATTTTCCAGTCGGCTGTCGGTTTCTTCGGTCACCCGGTAATGCATGATCGCGCCATTGGGCCCGGTGCCCGCAATCGTGTCGAACGAGATATCCTGTAGCGCGTTATCCCGGCGGCGGTTTTGCTCAAGCTGCGTGACTACCTGAGTTTCCGTCATTGTGCCCGGGGTCTTTGCGTCCAGCCAGCATAACGTCTCAATAACGGCCACCGCGTCGCGAAGATGCGCTTCGGCACTTCCAGCGATTTCCGCCGGATTCTTGCGAGCTTTGGGCAAGGCACAGGGATCCCCTGCATCCATCATCTTGTCGCTGAGAACGTCAGCAACTGCTTGCGGCAAAGTCCCCAAGTCGACTTGAACCTTGCCGACCAAACCCGCAACGGCTTCCAGAAACACCTGTGGGTCGTGAACCTGAACATGGTCGCCAAGATGATCGTCCAACCCCGCCAGTTTTTGTGCCGCCATGAACAGATCAACCCGACCATCGGTTTTCAGAATGGCAAACCCATGTGCCACCGGGTTGTACCCGATATCTGATCCGCGAATGTTAAGCAGCCACATGATCGAATCCGGCAAGGAAATGATCGCCGCCTCACACCCGTTCTGCTTTAAATCATCCGCCAGCCGCGCGATTTTGCTTGTAGCGGTTTCCCCGGCAAACTCAATCGGGTGTGCCTTGACCGGATTCGACGGGGCCTCAGGCTGATCCGGCCACACCCGATCCACCAGATTGTCACACCGAACCAGCTCGATGCCGCTCGCGTTCAACTCTTTCTTCAGGCTGGAAATCTGCCCAGCTGCATGCAGCCAGGGATCAAAACCAACCTTTCCGCCGCTCGGCAGTTGTTCCTTGAGCCAGGCGCTAAGGCTGGTTTCGGGCCAGGGTACGGGCGTGAATTCTTCCGCCACTTGCGCCTTGACCTGGGTGCGGTATCGGCCGTCGATGAATACACCCGCAATATCGGACAATGCCGCGCAGAAGCCGGCCGAACCGGTAAAGCCCGTCAGCCATGCCAGCCGTTCATCGCGTGGGGCCACATACTCGCCCTGATGCGCATCTGCGCGTGGGATCAGAAAACCGTCCAACCCATCCTGCGCCATCTGGGATCGCAAAGCGGCCAGTCTGGGCGGTCCCTGTTCCGGACGTGCAGTGACTGCAAAGGACTGAAACATGTGACACCTCTCGCAAACGGGGGGCTGCCCCTTCATCTTTTGAAAATACTCCTGCCGGAGGCAGGGCCAGCGTCAGCTGGCCCTTTTCATCCCCATCACGCGTGCACGTGCCCGAGGATCGCTGTCGAACAATGCCGCCAGCTGTTCAGTCATCGCACCTGCCAGCTGTTCGACATCCGTGATAGTTACCGCGCGGTCGTAGTATCGGGTTACATCGTGGCCGATACCAATGGCCAAAAGCTCGACCATCTTGCGTTTTTCGACCATCCCGATCACGTCGCGCAGGTGTTTTTCCAGATAATTCGCGGGGTTAACGCTGAGTGTTGAATCATCAACCGGCGCACCGTCCGAGATCACCATCAGGATCTTGCGCTGCTCACGTCGCGCAAGCATCCGGCGGTGCGCCCATTCCAGTGCTTCGCCATCGATGTTCTCTTTCAGCAGGCCTTCTTTCATCATCAAACCCAGGTTGGGTCGCGCTCGACGCCACGGGGCATCCGCACCTTTATAGATGATGTGGCGCAGATCGTTCAGACGCCCCGGCTGTTGCGGGCGACCGTCATTCAGCCATGCCTCACGTGCCTGGCCGCCTTTCCAAGCGCGCGTAGTAAAGCCAAGGATTTCGACCTTTACGTTGCAACGTTCCAGCGTACGGGCCAGAACATCGGCACAGATCGCCGCGATCGAGATCGGGCGACCGCGCATCGAGCCCGAGTTATCCAGCAGCAGCGTCACCACTGTATCGCGGAACTCGGTGTCTTTCTCGACCTTGAAGCTCAGCGGCGTGGTCGGGTTGGCCACAACACGCGCCAGACGACCGGCATCCAGGATGCCTTCCTCGCGGTCAAACTCCCAAGAACGGTTCTGTTGCGCCTGCAATCGGCGCTGCAGTTTGTTCGCCAGACGGCTGACGGCACCCTTAAGCGGCTCAAGCTGCTGATCCAGATAGGCGCGCAGCCGTTCTAATTCAGCAGGCTCGGCCAAATCCTCGGCTGCGATCTCTTCGTCATATGTGCCAAGGTAGACCTTGTAATCCGGATCGGCCTCGGATGCAGGCGGCAGGGTAGGCGGCTCCATCGGGGCCTCGCCCTCGGGCATCTCGGCCTCGTCGCCCATCTCATCCTCGGCCATCTCGTCCATCGAGACCTGGGCCTGAGATTGGTCCTGCTGCTCTTCCTGCGATTGCTCGGGTGTCGCGTCGGCGTCCTGCTCGTCCTGATCATCCTGACCGGTGCTGTCGGGATCGGGCTGTTCTTCGGCGTCGTCCTCGGCCTGATCTTCCTGATCTTCGTCCAGTTCGTCCGGGTCTTCGCCCAACTGGTCGCCGTAACCCAGATCCTTGATCATCTGACGGGCAAATTTGGCAAACTCGGCCTGATCCGAAAGAATGTCCTGCAGGTTTTCCAGCGTGCCGCCAGCCTGCTCTTCGATGAAGCCGCGCCACAGGTTCATGATGTTCTCAGCCGCAGGCGGCAGGTCCCGCCCGGTCGCCAGATGGCGGATCAGATATCCTGCAGCAACCGATAGCGGTGCATCAGCAGGCTGCTTGCACTGGTCGTACCCACGGCGCAGTGCTTCGTGCCCGATCTTGACATCGATGTTTGATGCGGTGCCGGGCATATCCCGCGCGCCCATCGCCTCACACCGGGCAACTTCCATGGCCTCATAAAGATCCCGCGCCATATCACCCGGGGGGGCATAGCGATTATGGGTCGCATCGTCATGATATCGGCGCTGCAACGCCAAAGCATCCGCCGTACCGCGCGCCAGCAAAACCTCTTCGCGAGTCATGCGCCGAGAAACCTGCGGCAAACGCATCGACTCGCCCGACAGACCCGAGGGGTCGACAGTATAGCTCACCGATAATTCGGGATCATCGGCCATCACCTTGGTGGCTTCGGCCAAGGCCTTCTTGAACGGATCGGCGGGGTTGTCGTTTGGTTTAGACAATGAACTTACTCCAGATCATTGCTGCCGAGAAAAGCACTAAGCATTCCCAGCGCAGCCGTGTCAGGTGGACATGCTGCGGCGCCGTCATTTCTGAAGGCGCCGTCTTTTTCCAATCTACTTTGTCAAAAAGCCAAGCTGAATCAAGAACAACCCAGATAGATGCTATGACAAAGAAGATTATCACCCCAAGCTCACACTCGCCGCGCTTTCCGGCAGTTCCTCGTCGAAGCAACGCTGATAGAACTCGGCCACGGTCTGGCGTTCCAGCTCATCACACTTGTTCAAGAAGGACAGGCGGAAGGCGTAGCCGACGTCGCGGAAGATCTCGGCATTTTGCGCCCAGTTGATTACAGTCCGGGGCGACATGACAGTCGACAGGTCACCGTTCATGAAGGCGGTCCGGGTCAGGTCGGCGACGGTGACCATCTGGCTGACGGTCTTGCGGCCCTTTTCGGTGTTGTAATGCGGCGCCTTGGACAGAACGATCATCGTTTCGGCATCGTGGCTGAGGTAGTTCAGCGTCGAGACCAACGACCAGCGGTCCATCTGCGCCTGGTTGATCTGCTGCGTTCCGTGATACAGGCCAGTTGTGTCGCCCAAACCGACGGTGTTCGCGGTGGCAAACAGGCGGAAGTTCGGGTTCGGCGTGATAATCTCGTTCTGGTCCAGCAAGGTCAGCTTACCGTCATGTTCGAGAACACGCTGGATCACGAACATCACGTCGGCACGGCCCGCGTCGTATTCGTCGAAAACGATGGCAACGGGGTTACGGAGAGCCCAGGGCAGGATGCCTTCGTGGAACTCGGTCACCTGTTTGCCATCACGCAGTTTGATCGCGTCCTTACCGATCAAGTCGATCCGGCTGATGTGGCTGTCGAGGTTCACACGGACGGCGGGCCAGTTCAGGCGGGCCGCGACCTGTTCGATATGGGTCGATTTGCCCGTACCGTGATAGCCTTGGATCATCACACGACGATTGTGCGAGAAGCCTGCCAAAATGGCCAGCGTGGTTTCCGGGTCAAACTTGTAGGTAGGGTCGATCGCGGGTACGCGGTCACTGCGGTCAGCAAAGCCCTTGATCGCCATGTCGGTTTCAATACCGAACACGTCACGGACCGAAATTTCTTCGGTGGGTTTTGCGTTTACGTCGATCGATCCGTCAGCCATTCGCCTTGTCCTTATCCTTTGCCCCGCGTTGCCGGGTTTGAACTCGTGTGTGGTGCAACATATTGCGGGCAAGGGCAAGGGAAAGCCGTGCTGGTAGGTACTTAGGCGGATGTTTCTTTGAAACTGGCCTTATCGACGTTGCGTCCAATGTCTCGAGCTAATCTTTCAAATCTTGGACAGCTCGAATTTTGGGTCCAGAACGCCGCCACGCAGTCCCGTGAAGCATTAATATTGCAATAGTAAGATGTGATGAGTTAAATATGCATATATGATTATGCAAAAGCGGTTCCCGATTTTGTTTTTTTATGAGTGTAGGTACAAATGTCGTTAGTAATCTCAGGTCCGACTTCTATCTCGATCCCCAGTGGGTCGACCTCGGTTATGGAGCAGTATACCACGACCAAAGCTGTGACTTGGAGCGTGACCGTAACTGGCGATGGTGGATTGGATCCATCAGACTACACTGTTTCGATTTCACCTAGTGGAGTTTTGACCGTTGAGCTTACTGAGGGGGCGGACATCCCTCCGAATACGCAACTCACGGTTCGAATCGGGGCGACGAACGGGCAGCCAGGGGCCGGTAACAATGCCATCCTGAATGTGACAGTCGACCTTCCTGCGGGAACAGTGCCGTGTTTTGTAAAGGGCACCTTGATAGAAACCGAAAAAGGCCCTCGCCCTGTCGAAGAACTGTCGGTTGGGGACAAAGTTCGTGTTTCCAGCGGTGAATTGCTATCCATTCTGTGGATTGGCAAGAAGACCCTTAGCGCGGAAGCGTTGCAGCAAAACCCGCGATTGCGTCCCGTTTGTATCAAAAAAGGAGCGATCGGAGATGCTTTGCCTGACCGCGATTTGTACTTGTCACCGCAACACAGAATTGTTTTAGAAGGGTGGCGCGCCGAATTGTTGTTCGGTGAGCCGAGGGTTTTTGCAGCAGCAATACATCTTGTGAACGACAACACTATTCGACAGGTGTGGTCCAATGAGGCGGTGACATACTTCCATATTGCCTGCAACCGCCACGCAGTTTTGATGTCGCACGGTTTGCCGACGGAAAGCTTGTTTCTGGGTGATATGGCGCTGTTGTCTTTCGGTCGCGGAGATGTAGAAGAACTTCGTGTGCTCTTTCCAGAACGGTTCAGCCGTGGATCCGCCTGGAAACAAACGCGTGTGCGTTGCTTGAAGCGCCCCGAAGCCGAGCTTTTACGGGAAATGATCAAACAATAGATCGACTATCTGAAATTCCGGCTGTCCTTGATCTGATCCCACGCCCAGACAACCTCTTGCAGCTGTTCTTCCTGGGAACGGTCGCCGCCGTTCATGTCGGGGTGCAGAACCTTGATCAGCTTTTTGTACGCTTTGCGCACCTCGGCCTTGGTCCAGCTGTCATTGGCTTCCAGAATTTCGATCGCGCGGCGTTCCGTGGGGGGCAGGCGACGACCGCCACCACCCGACGTGCGTCCTTTGTTTTGGGTGCTGTTTGCGCCAAGTACCTGATGCGGGTCTTCGATGCCCAGACGCGCCCATGCGCGCGCTTCGGGATCGCCCATTGGCTTGGTCTCGCGCTCCCACACTTTGTCCTTGGACCGCTGTGCGTTTAGCTCGGCCTCGGTGGTGCCGTCAAAGAAGTTCCACTTGTTGTTGTATTCGCGAACGTGCTGCTGGCAGAACCAGAAAAAGTCGTCCAGCACGTCAGGGGCCTTGGGCGCACGGAACTTGCCCGGTTCTTCGCAACCTTCGTGATCGCAGATACGCGTCGAGGTTTCAGACGCGCCCGACATTCCGCGACGCCCCCGCGGGTTCTTTTTCTTGGAAGTGGATACGGACATATCAAATCCGAAGGGGTCTGACTTCACCATGTGCTCATCCTTAAGAACGCATCTTTTCGACTCGGAGGCAGCAGTTTAGTCTAAGCAGCCGAAAGTAGAAGAGGGGGGGCGGTAAAATTTTCGCCCGTGAGCAAAAAAATGACTGTTACCGACGAGATCCGAACCTGCCTGATGGCAGCCTTTGAACCGCGTGAGCTGGAAGTCGTGGATGACAGCGAAAGCCACCGAGGACACGCCGGGTTTCAAGAGGGCGGCGAAAGCCATTTCAACGTCCGTATTCGTGCCAGCGCTTTTCAGGGTCAATCCCGCGTCGCCCGCCACCGGGCCGTACATAAGGCGCTGGGTGACATCGTGCCCCGCATTCATGCGCTGGCGCTGGATATTGATACCTGAACAGGCCCTTTGGTCGGTGCCTAGGCGACCAGAGAAATGGCCCTGTTAACCGCGATTCCCTGATTCACCGCGCGATAGGTGGGAAAAGGCAGCCGGTGCGTTGCATCAATGTCTCGCCGTATCCACGCTTGCTCTTCCAGGCGATGAAGCGACGTCGAAAGTGCGCGGTCGGAAATGGTGATCAGCCCAGATTTGAGAGCCGAGAACCGTTGGGGCCTGTCGGTTAACGCCAGAATAGGCGCTGTCCAACTGCGTCTGAGTAACGCGAAATCAGCGTCATCCGGCACGGCATTCACGATCCTGCTGGCGATTTCGGCCGCAGATACACCCGCTTGGGTCAATCGAAATTCGGGGCGCAGTGGATGACCGTGGCCGGGATTTCGTTCCAGAAAACCCAATTGAATCAGGTGGTCAAGGCTCTGGGCAAATGCCGTTCTGCCGGCGCTTGTCGCAGCCAGTAGCGGTGCCTGTCGTCCCGGCATGCCTTTATGCATTAACGCCAGAATGTTCAGGGACCAGGCGCGGGACGTAAGCTTGACAAGAATCGTTATGTCCATAAAGTATAGTTACTTTAATTTTCGCCAAAAGGATAGTTCAATGCCACTCGTTTCACTGGAAAACACGATCACGCTCGCCATGTCCGTGCAAGACAGGCATGTCAGTGCCGAATGGTATCAGGCCAAGCTGGGGTTCGAGCTGATCCACCATATTGACGAAGCCGGTTGGAGCGAGATGAAGACCAAAACCGACGGTGTGACCTTGGGCCTGGGTGAGCAGGCCGAGCCTGCGCCAGGCAATACAGTGCCGGTGTTCGGGGTGTCCGATATTGCGACGGCGCGTCAGGCGCTCGAATCCTCGGGCGTCAGGTTTGATGGGGCGACTGAAACGATCGAGGGCATGGTCAGCACCGCAACGTTCTACGACCCGGACGGCAATGCGCTGATGCTGGCGCAGGATCTTAGCCAAGCGGCAAGCGCTGCCGAGTAATTCAGCTGCATGCTGTGAAAACGCGGAGCAGACCGCTTAGGTCTGCTCTTTGTCCTTTTCGGACAGATCCGTGGGCTTCAGGGTCAATGGCGGGTCTTTGACCTCTTCTGAAATCGGTGCAGGGGCCTGCACTTCTTCTGGTCCGGGTACCGGCTGAGCCACGGGTGCATCATCGCTGCCCTCAACCGGCTCACGCGCTGAAGAAAACTCAGCTGCAACCTCTCGCCGAAACACCAGAACATTGCGCCAGTTCACGGTGGAACTGGTCAGGCCCGCGCGTTCCTCGCTGGGCAAAAGTTCCGCACGTTGGTAATCCCAGCCATCCTGCCCCATCTGATTCAGTATCTGTTCGATCGACACTGCAAACCGCCCTTCGGCAGTTTTGACGCCCTTGGCCTTGGTGCCTTTTTGTGGGGCGGGGACAACTTTGTATTCGTAGCGCTGCATCAGATTTTCCTGGTTGCCGATCCCCAGCAATCTAACATGTTGTCGGGTTTCGAACAGTCATCATCGCCCGTTGGGCAAATTCTGTTTTGTCTGTTGCGCCCCGCGCGCGGGACCGGCAAGGTCCGCGCCAGACGCACGGACCTTGCCGTTGCAGTTTCTTGAACCGAAAGGCTTACGAGCTCAGCTTTTTGCTGACCAACTCATTGACGGCCTTGGGGTTCGCCTTGCCGCCGGTTGCTTTCATGACCTGACCAACAAACCAGCCTGCCAGTTTCGGGTTCCCCTTGGCTTTTTCGACCTGCGATGGGTTGGCCGCGATGATTTCGTCCAGCGCAGTTTCGATGGCACCGGTGTCGGTAACTTGTTTCATGCCGCGTTCTTCAACGATCTGCGCCGGGTCGCCGCCTTCGGTGTAGACAATCTCGAACAGATCCTTGGCGATCTTGCCAGAAATGGCGTCTGAGGCGATCAGGTCGATGATCCCACCCAGCTGCGCAGGCGAAACCGGCGAGGCGGTGATGTCGTGGTCTTCTTTCTTCAGGCGACCGAAAAGCTCGTTGATGACCCAGTTTGCGGCCAGTTTGCCGTTGCGGCCTTTGGCGACCTCTTCGAAATAGGCAGCCGACTCTACTTCGGCCGTCAGAACCGACGCATCGTAATCCGTCAGACCGAAGGTGCCAATAAAACGCGCCTTTTTGGCATCCGGTAGTTCCGGAAGCCTGGCTGCGATGTCATCAACCCACGCCTGTTCAATTTCCAGGGGCAGCAGGTCAGGGTCGGGGAAATAGCGGTAATCATGCGCTTCTTCCTTTGACCGCATCGAGCGTGTCTCACCCTTGTCCGGATCATACAGGCGGGTTTCCTGATCGACAGTACCGCCACCTTCGACGATGGCAATCTGACGCCGGGCCTCGACCTCGATCGCTTGCTGGATAAAGCGCATCGAGTTCATGTTCTTGATCTCGCAACGCGTACCCAGATGCGAGAAGTCCTGCGTTTCCTGATACTTTTCATAGGCACCGGGCAAGCAGATCGAAACATTGACGTCCGCCCGCAAGTTGCCGTTTTGCATGTTGCCATCGCAGGTACCCAGATAACGAAGAATCTGGCGCATCTTGGCGATGTAGGCTGCTGCTTCTTCGGGGCCGCGAATATCGGGGCGGCTGACGATCTCCATCAGGCAAACACCGGTCCGGTTCAGGTCGACAAAGGACATATGCGGGTCCATGTCATGGATCGATTTGCCTGCGTCCTGTTCCATGTGGATGCGTTCAATTCGCACCATGCGCGCGGTGCCGTCGCCCATTTCCACCAGCACTTCACCTTCGCCCACGATTGGCTGGTACAGCTGAGAAATCTGGTAACCCTGCGGCAGGTCCGGATAAAAATAATTCTTGCGGTCAAAGGCCGATACCAGGTTGATATCCGCCTTCAGGCCCAGACCGGTTCGTACCGCCTGTTCAACGCAGTATTCGTTGATCACCGGCAGCATTCCCGGCATCGCCGCGTCCACGAATGCCACGTTCGAATTTGGCTCGGCCCCGAATTGAGTCGATGCTCCCGAGAACAGCTTGGCATTGGACGAGACCTGCGCATGCACCTCCATCCCGATGACCAGTTCCCAATCGTGCTTGGCCCCGGCAATGGTTTTGGGTTTGGGCATTTCGTATGTCAGGTCGAGCATGGCGCGCCTCATTTCCGCAGAAGTCTAAGCCTGCGTATTAGGCCCGGCACGGCCTAGGGGCAAGGGGGAATCAGTGCCCGGACAGGCGCAAACCCGTCGGAGTAAACGTCACATCCAATCCGCTGCGCAGCTCATCGCGGAACAGATCGCCAATTGCACGCAGGGCATCGCGCTGCCCGCGGGCCGCGAACCGTTCGGGTGAATTGATCCGAACACTGTTGTTGAACCCATTTGCTGCATGGGCCCAAATCAACGGGTGCAGTTCTGTCAGGTGGTCGCGGATCAGCCAGTTTGCAGCCTGGTGTATCTGGCTGCGCACCAGATCAGCCTTGTCGCACTGGCCAGCACCGTTCTGGATCGTGATGGCGCAGTAGGCAGACAACATGTTGACGGTTTGCTGGTCAGGGCGCCGACGGAGAATATCGTGCATGCCTTCCAGGAAGAAATCGACATCTAGACGCGCGCAGGCCTCTTCGTCCAGGGCAATGGCGTCGAACTGAACCCAAGTATAGCCTCCGGCCCCCCAGATGTCCCGGGTCTGAGCCGCCATACGCAGCGCCTGGACCTCGAGCTCGCCATAGCTTCCGAACCAGCGCGGCAGCAGGTGGGTCCCCATCGCGCGCATGTGCCGATGATTCAACGGGTCGAGCTTAATCAACCGCTCGTATTCATCCGCCACCCGTGTGTTGGCTCTACGCTGACCTGCCAAAATTGCGCAGCCAGCCGAGGCGACAATGGGGCTGTCCGCTGCGGCCTCGCGACACTTGGGAAGGATTGCAGCTGCCCGATCGAAATGGGCGGCGCAGCGGGATTGGTGCAGCGAGGGCAGGGTTGCTTCGTTCGTCGTACCGCGCCATGCCCATGCCATATCAATGTGGGCCAAAGCGACAACCAAGGCGATCATCGGGTCACCCGAATGCGCGCGCATCTCGTCTTCCAATTCGGAAATGCCGTTCATGACATCAAATTCTGATAGCGCTTTGGCGTCAGACAGCGCGTGCTCTGCGGCCAGAACCACATCGGCTCGCGCCCCAAACGCCAGCAATTCGGCGACGGGCATGCCGTCGGGTGCAGTTTCCCGTGCGTCGTCTGCTTTGTTCATCAGGTCGGATAATTCCGCCCAGCGATCCTGCCTGGCGAGGAAACGGCCTTTTTCTATCGAGCTGCGCCCAATCTCATCCTGGGCCTGAACATCAGCCAATGGGATGTTCAATTGCCCTTGGTCCGGCAATACAGGCGAAACAGCCGGGTCAGCGAAATACGCGCCGGATGCAGCGGGATGAGAAATAGAAGATCGGGAACGGGACGAACGGTCCCTAAAAAACCAGAACATGGCGGCACTCGAAACAAACAAACCAGAAACTTGAGGGTAAGAGCTTTGCCGTAATCGGTGTCAAATTCAAGGTCTTTGAAGGGGACTGGTTAGCATTTGCCTCTAATCCTTGAAAAATGAACCTATTGTTTCAAAATGTGACGAAGTGATGACGTTCAATTCGAAAACCAGCCTGTTGCAGGACCTGTTCGAAGTCCCTGTGGTGCGGAGACGACTCATCAGGCAGCCGAATCCGCTTGCCGGATCTCAAAATCAGAGAAACGCGCACCGAGAAATCCCAACGCGTGTCAAAGCGAACATAATCAATGTCCGAACGATCAATTTCGGCCTCACGGGTGCCGGTAAACCAGCGCAGTTTGTTTTGATCAAGAACCAGCCCTGCGCTGGTGTTCTGAGCAATATCCCAAATGGCCGGTAACGTAGGCAACGCCAACAGCGCCATCAGCCACCATGCCGCGTCGAACAGGATCACAAGTGCCAGCAAGGCCGCATAAACGCAGATCAGGACACCGACAGTGCGCGGTGCCCGGTTCTGACGTGTAAACTTGAATTCCGTCATGCGTTGAGAATGCGCGAAACCATTTCGGTCGTGTCGCGCGACAGGTCGGGCGTTTCTGCGATGCGGGTCAGCTGTGCGCGGATCAGGTCCTGACGGTCCGCGTCATAGCGTTTCCAGGTCTGGAAGGCCGAACACATCCGCGCCGTGGTCTGCGGGTTGACCGGGTCCAGTTTGATCAGCCAGTCGGCCAGCAATGCATAACCATCACCATCTGCGCGGTGGAAACCGGCGTGGTTCATCGCCAGCGCACCCATCACCGCCCGGAACCGGTTGGGATTCTTCCAGTTGAATTCCGAATGCTCGGTCAGGGTGCGGGCGACGTCTGCCGTGGTCGCTGGAGAGGCCATCCCGACCTGAAGGGCAAACCATTTGTCCATAACTAGACGGTCGTGCTGCCATTGTTCGTAGAACGCAGAAAGCTCGGCCTCACCCTTGCTTGCGCGCAGCAGGCAGGACAGGGCGCTCAGTTGCTGTGTCATGTTGCCAGCCGCCGCGTATTGCTCGGCTGCCATTGCCGCACCATCAAGCCGTGACGTCAGGGCCAGTGCGGCATTGCCAAGCGAACGTTTGCCGGCTTGGTCTGCATCGGGACTGTATGGTGCCTCGATCACGGTTTCGCTGTGCAAGCGCGGTAGCAAGTCCTGAACGTGCTGCGCGGTTGCCTGCCGCAGCGTCTCGACCGCTGTCCAGATCGCCATAGGGTCAGGTGTTTCACCCCGGTCGGACAACGCGGCCGCCAGTTCGGATTGCGAAGGCAGACCCAGCATCAGGGCGCGATACGCCGGGTCCAATTCGCCGTCGCGCAGAACGGCCAGCACCCCGTCCAAGTAATCCGCACCCGGCGTTGCGTCTTCGAGGATCATGCGCAACAGCGTGTCCTGCGCCAATGACCGTCCCGCCTGCCACCGATTGAAAGGATCAGTGTCGTGGGCCAGAAGGAAGGCGCGATCGGCATCGGTGTGATCGTGCTCAAGGATCACAGGGGCCGAGAAATCTCGCAGGATCGAGGCCACAGGTTTTGCCGCCAGCCCAGTGAATTGGAAGCTTTGTTCCGCCTCAGTCAGTTCCAGAACTTCGGTCGCGCGTACTTCGTCACCATTTTGTCCAAGCAAACCCACCGCGACAGGGATCACTTGCGGCAGCTTTTCGGACTGCCCAGGTGTTTCTTCGGTGTGCTGCGCCAATGTCAGCGTATATGTGCCGTCATTCCAATCTTCGCTCACTGTCACGCGCGGCGTGCCAGATTGGCTGTACCAGCGCTTGAACTGGCTCAGATCGCGGTCGGTGGTGTCCTCAAACACCTTGATCCAGTCTTCAATGGTGCAGGCCTGTCCGTCATGGCGGAGGAAATACAGATCCAAGGCCTTTGAGTAGGCCTCATCACCAACCAGACGTTTCAGCATACCGATGATCTCGGCACCTTTTTCGTAGACGGTCGCGGTGTAGAAGTTGTTGATTTCCTGAAAACTCTCAGGCCGGACTGGATGCGACAAGGGCCCGTTATCTTCGGGGAATTGCCGCGCGCGCAGGTCGATGGCGTCTTCAATCCGCTTTACCGGGGCCGAGCGAATGTCCGAGGTAAACTGCGCATCCCGGAAAACGGTCAGCCCTTCTTTCAGGCACAGTTGGAACCAGTCGCGGCAGGTGATCCGGTTGCCGGTCCAATTGTGGAAATACTCATGCGCGATGATCGCTTCGATCCGTTCAAAATTGGCATCGGTCGAGGTTTCGGGGCTGGCCAGAACAGCGGATGAGTTGAAGATATTCAACCCCTTGTTCTCCATCGCGCCCATGTTGAAATCGTCCACGGCAACGATGTTGAAAACGTCCAGATCGTATTCCCGACCATAGACGTCTTCGTCCCATTTCATGGACTTCCTCAGGGCTTCCATACCGAAATCGCATTTACCTTCATCGCCGGGACGGACCCAGAGGTTCAGCTCCACATCGCGACCCGACATGGTGGTGAACTGGCCGGGATGGGCGATCAACTCGCCCGCGACCAGCGCGAACAGGTAAGCGGGTTTGGGCCACGGGTCGGTCCATTCTGCCCAACCTTCGCCTTTGCCCGAAGGGTTGCCGTTGGACAGCAAAACAGGCAGATCACCATTGATGCGCACAGTGAAGGTGGACATCACATCAGGGCGGTCAGGGTAGAAGGTGATCTTGCGGAAACCTTCGGCCTCGCACTGAGTGCAGTACATGCCGTTCGACATATATAGGCCTTCGAGCGCCGTGTTATTGCCGGGATCGATCTCAACCTCGGCCTCCCAGATAAACGGCGCGTCGGGGGTAACAACGGTCATGCCCTTGTCGGTAATCTCGGGGGTGATATCCGCGCCGTCGATGGATGCGCGGATCAGCTTGAGGTCTTCGCCGTGCAGAAAGAACGTCTTGTCGCTGGCCTCCGGGTTCGGGCGAAATGCAATGCGAGAGGTGACGCGGGTTGCGTGGGCGGCGAGGTCGAACGTCAGGTGCACGCTGTCCACCAGATAACCAAAGGGTGTGTAGTCTTTCAGATAGATCGTCGTTGGGGCAGCGTCGCGCATCAGGGGCCTCGCGTGATTTTGTGTTTGCGCGAACGTATGGGCTGTGGCGGTTGGCTGCAAGCGGTGCGATCCGCGCGTCGGAATGTCCCGAAAATTGATTTTGGTAAGTCTTTTTGACCGCGACGCTGCGGCGCACGTTGCCTATCGGAAACTTTCGTCCTAAATGCTGACGGCATACAGTCGTGCACATTCCCGGGAGAAACAAAATGAGCAGCAGACAGGCGCGCAGCGGATTGCAGGTGGATACGGTTCTGGCCGAGTTCATCGAAGGCCAAGCCCTGCCGGGAACCGGTGTCACAGCAGATGCCTTCTGGGATGGTCTGGCGCGCATGGTCGCCGAGCTTGGCCCCAAGAACCGCGCCTTTCTGGCCAAGCGGCAGGACATTCAGGGCAAGGTCGATGCATGGCATCTTGAGCGCCAAGGGCAGGACCACGACGCCGAAGCCTATCAGGCTTTCCTGCACGAGATCGGCTATCTGGTTGAGGAAGGTGCGGATTTCCAGATTGAAACCGCCAATGTCGACCCCGAGATCGCCTCGATCCCCGGACCGCAGCTTGTTGTTCCGATTACCAATGCGCGATTTGCACTGAACGCAGCCAATGCACGTTGGGGCAGCCTTTACGATGCGCTTTACGGAACGGATGCGATGGGTGATCTGCCCGCGGCTGGCGGCTACGACGCAGCGCGGGGCGCGCGGGTGATTGCATGGGCCAAAGGGTTCTTGGATGACGCAGTGCCGCTGGCTTTCGGGTCATGGGCTGATGTCTCAGATCTGAGCGTACAGGACGGCGCGCTGATGCCAACTCTGGCCAATCCTAAACAATTTGTAGGTTACGACGGAGATCCGGGCAAACCGGATGCGGTACTGCTCTGCAACAACGGGCTGCACATTCAGATCAGGATCGACGGACACAGCGCTATCGGGGCCACTGATCCGGCGCGTATTGCCGATATGCGTCTGGAATCGGCCTTGTCGACCATCATGGATTGCGAGGATTCGGTCGCTTGCGTCGATGCCGCTGACAAGGTGGTGGCATATGGCAACTGGCTTGGGTTGATGAAGGGTGACCTGACCGAAGAGGTGAACAAGGGCAACACGACTTTCACCCGCAAACTTGCCAAGGACCTAAGCTTTACAACGGCATCCGGTGAGACAGGCAGCTTGAAGGGTCGTTCGCTGATGCTGATCCGCAACGTCGGGCATTTGATGACAAACCCTGCTGTGTTGGATGAACAGGGCAATGAGATCGGCGAAGGGTTGATGGATGCACTCTGCACGACGCTGATTGCCATGCATGATCTTAAGCGAGACGGCGGAAATTCTGTCCAAGGCTCGGTCTATGTGGTGAAACCCAAAATGCACGGCCCGAAAGAAGTCGCGTTCTCGGTCGAGATTTTTGACATGGTCGAAGACATCCTTGGCCTGCCGCGCAATACCGTGAAGCTGGGCATCATGGATGAAGAACGCCGCACGTCGGTCAACCTCAAGGAATGCATCCGTGCTGCGAAATCGCGGGTGGCTTTCATCAACACCGGTTTTCTTGACCGGACCGGGGATGAGATTCACACCTCGATCGAAGCCGGGCCAATGCTGCCCAAGGGCGACATCAAGAACACGCCCTGGATTGCGTCTTATGAAGATCGCAACGTAGATATTGGGTTGGCCTGCGGCCTGAAGGGCAAGGCGCAGATTGGTAAAGGCATGTGGGCTATGCCCGACCGGATGGGCGACATGCTGGAGCAGAAGATCGGCCACCCGAAATCCGGCGCGACCTGTGCCTGGGTGCCGTCGCCGACGGCCGCGACACTGCACGCGACGCACTATCACAAGATCGACGTACTGGCCCGCCAAGATGAACTGGCTGCCGGTGGCGCACGGGGGACGCTGGGGGATTTGCTGACCATTCCGCTGCTGGGCGGTCGAAACCTCAGCGAAGACGAGATCGCCCGCGAGATCGAGAACAACGCGCAGGGCATTCTTGGATACGTGGTGCGTTGGGTTGATCAGGGTGTTGGCTGTTCGAAGGTGCCGGATATCAACGATGTCGGTCTGATGGAGGATCGCGCGACCTGCCGGATTTCATCTCAGGCGCTGGCCAACTGGTTGCACCATGATATTGTCTCGGAAGGGCAGGTCATGGCTGCGATGCAAAAAATGGCCGCTGTGGTGGATCGCCAGAACGAAAATGACGCAGACTATCGCCCGTTGGCACCCGGTTTCGACGGAATTGCTTTCCAAGCGGCCTGTGATCTGGTCTTCAAGGGGCGTGTGCAACCCTCGGGCTATACCGAGCCGGTCCTGCATGCCCGCCGTCTGGAACTAAAAGCCAGCCTTTAAACCATCAGGAACGATAGGACACGACATGGGAGTTTCCCTCCGCAAAGCCCGCACCATCATCCGAAAGACCCTTGAGAAGGGGCACGAAAGGGAGCTGAAACCCCTTTCCGTCGTCGTTCTTGATGCAGGCGGTCATGTTATCGCGTTCGAACGCGAAGACGGCGCGGCCCCTGGTCGGTTCGCGATTGCGCATGGCAAGGCTTATGGCTCGGTGATGCTTGGTCTGGCCGGCACAGCGCAGATGCAGCGGGCCGAGGCGCAGGCCTATTTCATGGCAGCTGTGAATGGCGTCTATGGTGGGCAGGTTGTGCCGGTTCCGGGTGGTGTGTTGCTGCGCGACAAAAAGGGCGCAGTGATCGGTGCGGTCGGCGTGACCGGCGATACGTCTGACAATGATGCCGCAGCGGCATTGGCCGGGATCGAAACTGCCGGCCTGATTGGCGAGATCTGAACCTGATGACTGGCGGAGAGCCTTTTGGGCTCTCCGCCCCAATGCGATGTTCGTGCAAAGCCACAAAAACGGGCAATGGCTAAAGTACCAGACAAAGCGCGATCATTTTCCAACATGTGCACAGTTGAACAAGAGCTTGCGCTGACACGCAGGGCCTGTGCTATTGCGCGCTGTTCTTGCGGTCGATAGTTTTTGGAAAGCAAACAGAAAACGCAGGAACGCAGCATGTCTCGACCCGTCGTCGGTATCATCGGCAACTCGTACTTGATGAATGATCAATATCCGACCCATGCCGGTGGCACGATGAACTCGGACGCGGTTGCCAATGTTTCGGACTGTCTGCCGCTGCTGATCCCAGCCGATCCGCGCTATGTCTCGGTCGATGAGCTGCTTGAGGTCTGCGACGGATTTCTGCTGACCGGCGGGCGCCCGAATGTCCACCCCGAGGAATACGGCGAGTCCGCGACCGAGGCCCATGGCGAGTTCGACCGGGCGCGCGATGCTATTACCCTGCCGCTGGTGCGATCCTGTGTAGAGCGTGGGCAGCCCTTCTTTGGCATCTGTCGAGGGTTCCAAGAGGTCAACGTGGCGATGGGCGGGACACTGTACCCGGAAATACGCGATCTGCCGGGTCGGATGAACCACCGCATGCCGCCCGATGGGACCCTGGAAGAGAAATTTGCCCTGCGTCATGTCGTTGCGCTGAACGAGGGTGGTGTATTCCACCGCCTGATGGGTGCGACCGAAGTGATGACGAACACCTTGCACGGGCAAGGGATCAAATCGGTTGGGCGTCGGGTTGTGATTGATGGTCAAGCACCCGATGGAACGCCCGAGGCGATTTATATTCAGGACGCACCCGGGTTTACATTGTCAGTGCAATGGCACCCGGAATGGGACGCCGAAAATGATCCCGTGTCCCGCCCTTTATTCAAGGCGTTCGGTGCTGCTGTACATGCATGGGCAACCGGTTCGGATAGGGCGCTGGTCCAACAATCCGCGTAATTCCTGCGCCGATCCGAGAGAGAGGGTTCGGACCGGCGCAGCGCGATCAAACCAGCAGATTGAACTGATTGATCAAAGGCAGAGTGCGGGCGCGCTCACCCGTCAGGTCGAACAGGGCATTGCCGAGCGCGGGCATGGACGGGGGTGTCCCCGGTTCGCCAACGCCACCCATGTGGTGGTTCGTTTCCAGAATTTTCACCTGTGTCACCGGAGCATTGTGCATCCGCAGAGCGTCGTAGTCGGGGAAGTTGTACTGTTCGACCTCACCGTCCGAGAATGTGATCTCACCCATCACGGCCGCCGACAGGCCATAAATCATGCCGCCGAACATCTGTGCCTCGACTGTGCCGGGGTCCAAGGCCAGACCGACGTCACAGGCGATCCATACCTTGGCGATACGGATAGTGCCGTCCTCATCGACGACCTCGATCACCTGTGCGACCGGCGTGCCAAAACTATAGGCCATCGCCACACCGCGCCCGACACCGTCCGGGGTTTCTCCGGTCCAGCCGGACATCTCTTTCACGGCCTGTAGGCAGCCTGCCGATGGCGCGTGCTCGGCTTTGGCCAGTTCCAAGCGGAACTCCAGCGGATCTCGTCCTGCGGCATTGGCCATCTCGTCCATGAATGTATCGTGGAAGAAGCCATTGTGGCTGTTCCCGACCGAGCGCCAGAAGCCGACCGGAATATCCAGATCTGCGATGTGCCCGCTCATGCGATAGTTTGGCACCGCGTAGGGTTGGTTAAAAAACCCTTCGACCAGCACTTTGTCAGGTCCGCCAGCCGGCAAGCCGGTATAGCGCTGAACCGCTTGTTGCGTGCAGGATTGCGCCGCGACCTTGCCGTCAATCAGAACGGCTTGGCCGTCTTTGACTGCCCCCCGCATCCGAGCCATCGCGCCGGGGCGATAGTAGTCATGGCGCATGTCCTCTTCACGGCTCCAGGTGGTCTGGACAGGGACGCCGGGCATGGCCATTGCGACCTTTGTCGCGATCTCGCCGAAGTCCAGCTCGCCCCGGCGGCCAAACCCTCCGCCCAGATAGGTGGTGTGGATCTGAACGGCCTCTTTGTCCAGGTTGGCCGTGTTGGCCGCGCGTATTTGGACAAGCGTCGGGGCCTGATTGCCGCACCACAGTTCCAGCGCCGAGCCTGTGAACAGCGCTGTGGCGTTCATCGGCTCCATCGTGGAATGGGCCAGATAGGGCACCGTATATTCGGCCGTGATTTCGGTGGCGCCGTCGGGCAGAGTGTCAACGTCGCCGTCATCGCGCATGGTCGAATTGGGGGACGCGTCGAATGCACTGGCAATTTCGGTGAAAATGGCGTCAGTTTCAGGTGGGTAGGGGGCGTCGCCCCAATCCACGTCAATTGCCTCGACGGCCTGAATGGCCAGCCACGTGTTGCTGGCAATCACAGCCACGCCATTGCCCAGATCAACCACCTTTTCCACGCCCGGCATCTGCTCGGCTGCGCTGGCATCAAAACCCTTCATCTCGCCGCCCAGCTTGGGATTGATCCGGACCGAGGCGAATTTCAGACCCTCGGGGCGCACATCGATCCCGAACTCAGCCGTTCCGGTGGATTTGCCGACCACATCCACACGCGGCAAGTTCCGCCCCAGCAAGCGCCAGTTGGACGGATCGCGCAATTCGACTTCCGGCGGTTCAATCTGACCGGCGGCCTCGGCAAGCTCAGTATACGGAATGCGCGTCCCGTTCGGCGCGATTACAGCACCGTTCTCGGTCTTCAGTTGCGCACGATCCACGCCCAGACGGTCAGCGGCGGCCTGTTTCAGCGTTTCGCGCGCGGTCGCACCCGCTTCGCGCATACGCTCGAAGCCATCTTTCATCGAGGTCGAACCACCGGTCACCTGCAAGCTCAGCGTCCTGCCAAGAACGCCCAGAGCCTCCCCCAAATTGTGCTGGAAGTCCGAGATGTCATAACCCTTGTTCGGCAATCCCTCACCAACCAGGGCCGAGTTGTAATAGGCCGCTGCTGCGGGGCCGTGCAGAACGCGGATCTGGTCCAGTTCCACATCCAGTTCTTCTGCGATCAGCGCCGCCCACGTGGTCATTACACCTTGTCCCATCTCAGCACGCGGGGCGAACAGGGTGACGCCTTGCTGATCAATCAGAACAAAGGGGCTGAGCGCGGTTTCGCCCCTAGCAGGTTTGAGCGGATTGGCGGCCGGACGGCTGACGTAATAGGCGCCAAAGGCCACGCCCCCGACAATCGCTGCTGAGCCAATCAAGAAAGTACGACGGAGGATTTTTCCAACGGATGCCATCGTTTATGCCTCTTTCAGCTTGGATGCCGCGTCGTGGATTGCAGCGCGGATGCGGGGGTAGGTGCCACAGCGGCACAAATTGCCCTGCATGGCATCGTCGATATCGGTATCCGAAGGCGCAGGGTTTTCGGCCAGCAGCGCTGCGGCCTGCATGATCTGGCCCGACTGACAGTAGCCGCATTGCGCCACCTGATGATCGACCCAGGCCTGCTGAATCGCGGCCATCGCGTCCGGGGTGCCAATGCCTTCAATCGTGGTCACATCGCCCCAGACATCGGACAGGGCCACTTGGCACGAACGCACAGCCTCGCCGTCAATGTGCACGGTGCAGGCCCCGCAAGCGGCCACGCCGCAGCCGAATTTGGTGCCAGTCAAACCGACCTCATCCCGTAGAACCCAAAGCAGGGGGACGTCATCGGGCAAGTCAACCTGATGTTGCGTTCCGTTGATCTTAAGGGCGGTCGCCATGGCGCACCTCTCGTAGCTGTGGCTGGTTTCTGACATAATTGTTGAAAAGTGTCAGTATGTCAATTGACAAAATGAACAAAAAGTGTCACGAGTTCGGGGATGGCAGATGTAACTGAAGGTTCACGGCAACAGGCGATCCTGGACTCGGCGTTTCGGGCCTTTGCGACTTATGGATTCCGCAAGACCTCGATGGATGACATAGCGCAGGGCGCAGGGATGTCCCGTCCGGCAGTGTATCTGCATTTCAAAAATAAAGAGGCGATCGTCACGAAGCTGACCGAACTCTACTATGCAGCGAAAAGCGTTGCAGTGGCTGCGGCGCTGACCAAACCGGGCTCAGTTTCGGACATTTTCAAGGGCGCGGTTCACGCTCAAACCGAAGGGATGGCCACCATCCTAGCGTCCCCACATGGGCTTGAAATGTTAGATACGACCAAATCCATGTCGTCAGAAATCATATCGCAAGGCGAGGCTAAGCTTGCGCGCCTATATGCCGAGTGGCTGAAGCGCGAAAATCAGGCCGGGCGAGTCAGGTTGCAGATGGAGGCAGACGAGGCGGCCAAAACGATAACGGCCACTCTGAAGGGGCTGAAGGCAAGCGCTATTGGCGCGGAAGAATATGAAACCCGTGTTGCCCAGTTTGCCGCTCTGATAGGAGCTGGGCTAGAAGTCAGGTAACGCGCTGACGCACCTTGAATTCTGGTGCGTCCCACAGGCGGTTCTGCATGATGTCCGCCAAGATTTCGACTGCATTTTCAACATCCTGCTCATCAATGTACAGCGGCGTGAAGCCAAACCGCATGATGTCAGGCGCGCGGAAGTCTCCGATCACACCGTGGGCAATCAGGGCCTGCATGGCGGCATAGCCGTCGGCAAATCGGAAAGACACCTGACTACCGCGCTGGGCAGGATCACGCGGGCTTGCCAGTTGCAAATCGGGGCAGGCGGATTCGACACGTTTGATGAACAACTCGGTCAATTCAATGGATTTGGTCCGTACGTCCTGCATGTCAGCCATATCCCATATGTCCATCGCCGCGGATAGGGCGACCATCTGAAGGATCGGAGGCGTACCGACACGCATTCTTTCGATCCCGTTGCCGGCGCGATAGTCCAGATCAAAGGCAAAAGGCGACTCGTGGCCCAACCACCCGGACAATGCGGGGCGCACCTGTTCCGTCAGGCGCGGGGCGACATAGATGAATGCGGGCGCACCCGGCCCGCCGTTCAGGTATTTGTAGGTGCAACCAACCGCGAAATCTGCATTGCATGCCGCCAAATTGACGGGAATCGCGCCAGCTGAATGGGCTAGGTCCCAGACTGTCACTGTACCGTTTGCATGGGCAAGTTCTGTCAAAGCTTTCATGTCGTGGATACGGCCCGAGCGGTAATCCACCTCGGTCAGCATCAAAACGGCTACATCCTCGGTTACATTGTCAGCTACGTCTTCCGGTGCGACGACGCGCAGTTCATATTCCGGCCCGAGTGAGCGAAGCAGGCCATCCACCATGTAGAGGTCGGAAGGAAAGTTACCGTTGTCCGAAAGCACGACCTTGCGGTCCGGGCACAATTCCAGCGCTGAAGCAACGGCCTGGTAAACCTTGATCGACAGGGTGTCACCGGTGACGATACTACCGGGTTCTGCGCCAATCAGCCGTCCGATGCGATCACCCAAACCGGTCGGCAACGCCATCCAGCCTGCCTTGTTCCAGCCGGTGATCAGCATTTGCCCCCATTCCTGAACCATCATGTCACTGACCCGATCTCCGGCGGCGCGGGGCAGCGGTCCAAGCGAGTTTCCGTCCAGATAAACGACGCCTTGGGGAAGGTTGAACAGGGCTTTTGTCGCGGCAAAGTCGGTCATCGTTTTCTCATCATTGTGTGGGCAATTGTTGATGCAAAATGGCTATCTGATCCAAAAGCGGCTGTCCATCATCGAAGACCCTCTCTGCAACCATGTCCGGACGCGCGCCGATCGCACGGCTGCGACCAACTGTGATTTTGCTATTTCCGGCAAAAAGCGGTAGGTCATCGGGCAAAAGCGACACTTTGTTCCGCCCGGATAAGAAAGACTGCCAGACATGCGAAAAATCGACGTCCCTCCGGTGTGGTTGCTGGGCTTTGCGGTGCTGGCATGGCTGCAGGCGCGGCATTTCCCAATGGGTTTGTCGCTCGACAATGGGTTTGTTGATTTGCTCAGCGGTGTTCTGATCGGGGGCGGAGTTATCCTGATCGTCCTGGCTGCGGCCGAGTTTCGCCGTCATCGCACCACGATTATCCCGCATGAAACGCCTACATCGCTGGTGCAATCGGGGATCTTCAAGCGTAGCCGAAACCCCATATACGTTGGCGATGTGCTGATCTTAGCTGGCCTGATCCTGCGGTTTGATGCCATAGCGTCATTGGTTCTGATTCCAATATTTGTATGGCTTCTGGAACGTCGTTTCATCGTGCCAGAAGAGGACAGAATGCGCAGAACTTTTCGCGCCGACTTTGCCCGATATGAACGCCAAACCCGCCGATGGATATGAGGTGATGTGGTAATGACACAACGTAATAATGCTGCGCTTGCGAAATAATGTTGCGCAGGATACACCTTTGCTTAACAAACAATACCGACCACCCGCTCGGTCAGAGTGAAAATTAGGGGGACTGCCAGTGAAGATAGGCACACCGAGAGAGACTTATGACGGTGAAAACCGTGTTGCGATGACGCCAGAGTCAGCGTTGCAGCTTCAGAAGTTGGGCTATGAATGTCTGATTGAGAAGGGTGCTGGTGCTGCGGCTGGATTTTCGGATGCGTCGTATGAGGCAGCTGGGGTTGAGGTCGTCAAGACGGCTGCGTCGCTGTGGAAGCAGGCCGACATTGTTGCCAAGGTGCGTCAACCGAACGAGGCTGAGCTGAAGCGTCTGACCAAGGGTAAGACGTTGATTTCCTTCTTCAACCCTGCGGGCAACGAAGAGGGGATGGAAGCGGCCAAGGCCAAGGGTGCCAATGTCATCGCCATGGAAATGGTGCCGCGGATCAGCCGCGCGCAGAAGATGGACGCGCTGTCGTCGATGGCAAATATCGCCGGTTACCGTGCGGTGATCGAGGCGGGCAACAACTTTGGCCGTTTTTTCACCGGTCAGGTGACGGCTGCCGGTAAGGTTCCGCCTGCGAAGGTGCTGATCGTTGGGGCCGGTGTGGCTGGTCTGGCGGCCATCGGCACCTCGACCTCGTTGGGCGCGATCACTTACGCCTTCGACGTGCGCCCCGAAGTGGCCGAACAGGTCGAATCGATGGGGGCCGAGTTCGTCTATCTGGATTTCAGTGAGGATCAGCAGGACGGTGCCGCCACCGGCGGTTATGCCAGCGTTCAATCCGAGGAATTCCGCGAGGCGCAGCTGGCCAAGTTCCGCGAGCTGGCACCCGAGATAGACATCGTGATCACCACCGCGCTGATCCCGAACCGCGAAGCGCCCGAGCTTTGGACCAAGGATATGGTCGAGGCGATGAAGCCGGGCTCGGTCATTGTTGACCTTGCGGCGGAAAAGGGCGGCAACTGCAAGCTGACCGTGGCGGATGAGAAGATCGTGACCGACAATGGCGTGACCATCATCGGCTATACCGACTTCCCCAGCCGGATGGCGGCGCAGTCCTCGTCTTTGTACGCGACCAATATCCGTCACATGATGACCGACCTGACGCCTGAAAAGGACGGTCAGATCAATCACGACATGGAAGATGACGTGATCCGGGGTGCGACTGTGACATTTGAAGGCGACATCACCTTCCCGCCGCCGCCACCCAAGGTGCAGGCGATCGCGGCGCAGAAGAAACCGGAAGTCAAGGAACTGACCCCGGAAGAGAAAAAGGCGCAGGAGGTTGCGGCCTTCAAGGCGCAGACCAAACAGCAGTTCACCCTGCTGGGGGTTGGTGGCGCGCTGATGCTGTTGGTGGGGCTGATCGCTCCGGCCAGCTTCATGCAGCACTTCATCGTCTTTGTGCTGGCCATTTTTGTGGGCTTCCAGGTGATCTGGGGCGTCGCGCACAGCCTGCACACACCGCTGATGGCGATCACCAACGCGATCTCGTCGATCATTATCGTCGGGGCTGTGATGCAGATCGGATCGGGGTCGATCCTGGTCATTCTGCTGGCGGCGCTGTCCATCTTCATGGCCGGGATCAACATCTTCGGCGGCTTCCTCGTAACCCGGCGCATGCTCGCCATGTTCCAGAAATCTTAAGGAGGCCGGGCACATGGAATTTGGCTTCACTACTGCCGCCTACGTTGTTGCGGCTGTTCTGTTCATCCTTTCGCTCGGCGGCCTGTCGAACCAGGAAAGCGCCAAGCGCGCGGTCTGGTATGGCATCGTCGGTATGGCGCTGGCGGTCTTCGCCACGCTGGTTGGCCCCGGTTCGGGTCTGTGGCTGCTGTCGCTGCTGCTGATCGCGGGCGGTGGTCTGATCGGTCAGTACGTCGCACAGCGCGTGCAGATGACCGAGATGCCGCAGCTGGTGGCTGCGATGCACTCGCTGGTCGGTCTGGCAGCTGTGTTCGTCGGATACAACGCGCATTTTGAAGTTCTGAATGTCGCCGAGGTGATGGCGGTCTCGGATGCCTCGAAAGAAGTTCTGTACACGGGCCTCGGAGGGTTTGCCAAACTGATCGCCAAGAAAACCCCGGCGGAATTGTCGATCCTGCATGTCGAACTGTTCCTGGGCGTCTTCATCGGTGCGATCACCTTTACCGGGTCGGTCGTGGCTTATGGCAAGCTGGCGGGCAAGGTGACGTCTGCGGCAACCAAGCTGCCGGGCGGTCATGCGCTGAACGCGGCTGCGGCAGGTCTCTCGTTGATCTGTCTGATCTGGTACACCTCGACCGGCGGCTTCTTCCCGCTGTTCCTGATGACTCTGGCGGCGCTGTTCATCGGCTACCACCTGATCATGGGCATCGGCGGTGCCGACATGCCGGTGGTTGTGTCGATGCTGAACAGCTACTCGGGTTGGGCGGCTGCGGCGATCGGCTTCTCGCTGGGCAACGACCTGCTGATCGTGGTTGGTGCGCTGGTGGGCTCGTCGGGTGCAATCCTGTCCTACATCATGTGTAAGGCGATGAACCGTCATTTTGTCAGCGTGATCCTGGGCGGCTTTGGTGGCCCACAGGGTGAACAGATGGCGGTTGAGGGCGAGCAGATCGCCATCGAAGCCGACGGTGTGGCCGCAGCGCTGAACGACGCTGACAGCGTTGTCATCATCCCCGGCTACGGCATGGCAGTGGCGCAGGCACAGCAGTCGGTGTCCGAACTGGTCCGCAAGCTGCGGGCGCAGGGCAAGAATGTGCGCTTTGCGATCCACCCTGTTGCGGGTCGTTTGCCGGGCCACATGAACGTGCTGCTGGCCGAGGCGAAGGTGCCATACGACATCGTGCTGGAAATGGACGAGATCAACGACGACTTCCCCGAAACGGATGTTGCCATCGTCATCGGCTCGAACGACATTGTGAACCCTGCGGCGCAGGAAGACCCCAACAGCCCCATCGCCGGCATGCCGGTTCTGGAATGCTGGAAGGCCAAGCAGGTCTTCGTGTCCAAACGCGGCCAAGGCACCGGGTACTCGGGCATCGAAAACCCGCTGTTCTTCAAAGAAAACACCCGCATGTTCTATGGCGATGCAAAGGCAAGCCTCGACAAACTACTGCCTATGATCGAATAAACCGGGTCAGGATAACTATCGGAAAGGCGCCCCAGTGGGCGCCTTTTCTATTTTTGGTGTACCCTGAATTGAAAAGGAGGTGCCCGATGGAAAAAGTGAACGGCATAGGCGGCGTGTTCTTTCGCGCTCGTGATCCCGAGGCCTTGAGCGCGTGGTATGAAAAGCATCTGGGCGTAAATCACTATATCCCGGAGCCATGGAAACAGCGCGAGGGTTACACAGTCTTCGCCCCCTTTGCGCAGGACACCGCGTACTTCGGAAGATCCGAGCAGCAGTGGATGATCAATTTTCGTGTCGATGATCTGGCCACCATGATTGCACAGCTTGAAGCCGCAGGGATCAAGGTTGAAACTAACGCAGAGTGGGACAGTGAGGTTGGCAAGTTCGCGCGCATCCATGACCCAGAGGGCAACCCGATCGAGCTGTGGCAGCCAAATCAATGAGATAGCGGGTTTGTATACCGTAGTATCCCTGTAAGTATATGAAATAAAAAGAGAATTGATGAATTTTAAAGGTGTCGTATAGTGCCTCGGACGAAACGGAGCCCAAGATGACGCCGATAGATGACCATCCGCTGCGCTATGCGCTGGCTAATGAATTGCACGCCCGTCCGTTTCCGGTGGCGGCAATGCCCTGTACAGTGGTCTTTCTTGCGATCAAGAAATCTGTTGCCGCCGTCGCACGTGATCGCCGCGAAGATCTGGATCACCTGATCGATCTTCTCGACCGCCACGGTGCTCAGCACCCGCAGCCTGACGCGACGCACTATGCCGGACAAATCGGCCGCCATTGGTTGAAGTGGGAACAACATACCGAGTTCGTGACCTATACGGCCATCGCCCAGAACGTCAGCGAGCGTGCGTTCAACCCGGCTGATTTTGAGGTTTTTCCCCCCGACTGGTTGATGGCCAGCCCCGGTCAGAGGGTCACGTCGGCCATGGTGCGTGTTGTCGAACGCGAAGGCGACGAGGTGATCAAATCCAAGCTGCTGGAATGGTTCGAACCAGAAAGCCTGGCTGTTGCTCGGGTGCTGGATGACGCAGCTGTTTGTGCAAGTGATTTTCGTATCGATCCGGCAGGGCACATGCGGTTTGCGCTGTTTGTCGCGAATGGAACCGGTCGGCGCAGGACGGGACGGATCGTCCAGCGTTTGTGTGAGATCGAGACCTACAAGGCAATGTCTATGCTGGGTTTTGCGCGGGTCAAACAACTGATGCCTCGTATCGGAAAGCTGGATGAAAAGCTGACGCGCCTGATGGGGCAAATGACCGACAATTCTGCCCAGCCCGACGAGTTGCTTCAGGACTTGCTGTCGACCTCGATTGAACTGGAAACTTTGGCGGCGCAGTGTTCGTTCCGGTTCGGAGCCACGGGTGCCTATGAGGCCATCGTAAATCAGCGGATTGAGGTCCTGCGCGAAGAGCGTTTTGAAGGCGGTCAGAACTTTGCGGACTTTATGATGCGCCGATACGACCCGGCGATCCGCACGGTGAAATCCACGGAACGTCGCCTGCAAGCCCTGTCTGATCGGGCCATCCGTGCAGGGGAATTGCTGCGAACCCGCGTCGATGTTGAGCGCAGCGCGCAGAACCAGGCCCTGTTGGAAAGCATGGATCGCCGCGCCGATCTGGCGCTTCGTCTGCAGCACACGGTCGAGGGGCTTTCCGTGGTCGCGATCAGCTATTACGCCGTATCGCTGGTGAGCTATTTGCTCTACCCCCTGACGGGTGCCGGGATCAGTAAAGGGATGTTAAGCGCAGCGGTGACGATTCCGGTTGTCCTGGCGGTATGGTTTGCCGTCCGCAGGATTCGAAAGCGGTTGGAGTAGATCCGTATTTGCCTTTGGACCCGCGCGCTGTACAACAAACGCGTTTGACACCTGGGTCGGGGAATTCTCTGTGATTGGAATCGTGTCGGCGTGGCGGGCAGTGGCCGCCATGTTCATATTGAATGGCGCATTGTTCGGCATCTGGGCATCGCGAATTCCAGCGGTTCGGGACAAACTGGACCTGACACATGAGACACTGGGATATGGCCTGTTGTTCATGGCGGCGGGCGCGGTGTGTTCCTTTCCGATCACGGGCCGGCTGACCGACAGGTTCGGCGCGGTGGTTCTGACGCGGTACATTGCCGTTCTCTATACGGTTTCGTTGATCCTTCTGGCCCTCGCGGGTAGCTTCTGGTCGCTTGCGGCTTTTTTGTTTGTATTCGGGGCTTTCCACGGCTCGATGGATGTGGCGATGAACGCCTGGGCGGCGGAGGTTGAGCAGGCGTACAAGAAACCCGTGATGTCATCATTCCACGCGATGTGGAGCCTTGGGGCAGGGTTGGGCGCCCTCAGCGGATTTGCAGCAGTGCAGATAGGGCTGACAGTGATCCAACACTTTTTGCTGGCGGGCGGGATCGTCGTTGGGCTGGCATTGGCATTGTCATGGGTACGCTGGACATCGCGCCGCGCGGCCGTGTCCGGAGGCAAGGTTTTTGCTTTGCCTTCAGGCGCTTTGATCCTTGTGGGTTTCACCGCTCTGTGCGGAGCTTTGGGGGAAGGTGCAGTGGCGGATTGGAGTGCGATTTTTCTACGGGATGTGACCGACGCCGCCGAAAGCATTGCGGCATTGGGCTATGCGGTATTCTCGGTTGCCATGGTTGCTTTCCGCTTGGCAGGCGGGTTTGTCATTGCGCGGTTTGGACCGGTGGCAACAGCGCGATTTGGCGGGGCTTGCGCCGCTTTGGGTGTTTTCTGTGTTGTGTCCGCTGCCGAGGCAGGACTGGCATTGGCAGGTTTTGCGATGATGGGGATCGGGTACGCGGTGATCATGCCGTTGGCGTTCAGCCGGGCGGCAAGTGATCCCAACGTGCCGCCGGGGCAGGCGATCGCCAGCGTCGCCACGCTGGGGTACGGAGGCCTGTTGATTGGCCCGCCGCTTATTGGGTTTCTCGCAGAGATGCTTACATTGCGCATAGCATTCACGGCGCTGTTGCCGCTGGCCGTATTCATTGTCCTGTTGGCGGGTTCGTTGCGACCTGCCGAAACAGATTGAAGTCATGGCGGAGCAGCAGGCCGGAAAACCAACAGTTAGGAGACCAACATGCCGATCAAAAACCGGTTCGCCGAGTTGCAGGGTGAAATCACCGAGTGGCGACGCGATATTCATGAAAACCCGGAAATCCTGTTCGAAACCCACCGCACCAGTGCTTTGGTCGCCGACAGGTTGCGGGACTTTGGCTGTGATGAAGTGGTGACAGGTATCGGCCGTACCGGAGTTGTCGGCGTGATCAAGGGCAAGACGGACACAAGCGGCAAGGTGATCGGGCTGCGGGCGGATATGGATGCGCTGCCGATCCACGAGGCGACGGGGGTGGACTATGCCTCAAAAACCGATGGCGCGATGCACGCCTGCGGCCATGACGGGCATACGGCGATGTTGTTGGGGGCCGCGAAATACCTGTCCGAGACGCGCAATTTTGACGGCACTGTGGTCGTGATCTTCCAGCCAGCCGAAGAAGGCGGCGGCGGAGGGCGTGAGATGTGCGAAGACGGCATGATGGACCGCTGGGGCATTCAAGAGGTTTACGGCATGCACAATTGGCCAGGTCGTCCGGTGGGCAGCTTCGCCATTCGGCCCGGGGCCTTTTTTGCGGCAACAGATCAGTTCGATATCACTTTCGAAGGGAAAGGCGGGCACGCCGCCAAGCCGCATGAAACGGTCGACACCACCGTGATGGCGGCTCAGGCTGTCTTGGCGCTGCAGACCATTGCATCGCGCAATGCTGACCCGATTGATCGTCTTGTGGTTTCGGTCACGTCGTTTGAGACGTCGTCAAACGCGTTCAATGTGATCCCCCAATCGGTGAAGATCAAAGGGACCGTGCGCACGATGAGCAAGGAAATGCGCGACTTGGCTGAAAAGCGCGTTCAGGAAATCTGCGCAGGTATCGCCACCACTTTTGGTGGTCAGGCCGATGTGACCTATTACCGGGGTTATCCGGTGATGGTAAACAGCGACGAGCAGACCGATTTTGCAGCGGATGTCGCGCGCTCGGTGTCTGGAAACTGTGACGAAGCGCCCTTGATCATGGGCGGTGAAGACTTTGCCTTTATGTTGGAAGAACGGCCCGGAGCGTACATCCTGGTTGGCAATGGCGACACAGCGGCTGTGCATCATCCCGAATATAATTTTAACGACGAGGCGATTCCGGCTGGATGCAGCTGGTGGGCCGGGATCGTGGAACAACGGATGCCCGCGGCCTGATGACGGCGTAGGGAAGCGAGGGGGTAGCCCCTCGCGCTCCACGGGATATTTATGGCCAGATGAAGGTGGACCCTTGCTGCGTCAGGTGAGGTTGAGCGTATCGCTCAGGGTGTTGATCACATCGTCCAACGCGGATTTCTGGTTGTTTACGCAGGATTTCGCGCCAGCCCGCGCTTTGTCCAGCGCAGTGTCGTCTGACACCCAATTCGCAACTGCATCCGCGAGTTGCGGGGCGGAATTGACCTCGGTCGCGCCGCCGCTTTCGATCAGTGGCGCGAAGGTTTCCGCAAAATTGAAGTACCCAGGACCAGTGATCACAGCGGCACCGACCTGTGCGGGCTCAAACGGGTTGTGACCGCCGATTTCCTTGAGCGAGCCGCCCAGGAACACGATTGGGCACAATGCGTACCATGTGCCAGTTTCGCCCAGTGTGTCAGCGACGTAAACTTGAGTCTGCGGCGCGATCTTGTCGCCCTTGGTGCGGAAGGCGGCGGACTGCCCGGCGGACTCGAGCAGATCTGCAACCTCTGACCGTCGTTCGGGGTGCCGGGGGATCAGCAGAAGCAGCAGATCGGGCCAGCGTTGCAACAGCTTGGCATGCGCGGCCAGAACCGTTTCTTCCTCACCTGCATGGGTCGAACTGGCGATCCAGATCGGGCGGTCGGCGATTTGAGCGCGGATATCGCTCAGCGTGGTCCGATCGACCGGCAGGGGGTCCGACATGGCTTTGAGGTTGGTGCCGGGCTGTACCCGATCGGGGAGTGCACCCATGTCGATAAGATTTCCCGCCGTCTTGTCATTCTGGGTTAGGAACAGTGTGAAATGGTCCAGAATAAATCGCGCGGTTTTGGGTCGCTTCTTCCATCCCTCGACCGAGCGATCCGATAGACGCGCGTTGAGCAGCGCCAGCGGAACCTCGCGCCGAGATGCTTCGACAATCAGGCGTGGCCAGATTTCACTTTCGACGAAGACGCCGGCGTCAGGGCGCCAGTGATCCAAAAAACGCTTCACCGGTCCGGCTGTGTCTAGTGGTGGGAATTGATGGCGTGCGCGCGGTGGCATTCGTTTTTCGATCAGCGCGGCCGAAGTTGGGGTTCCGGAGGTAATCAGAAACTCAGCCTGGGGCAGGCCTTCGCCCAGACGTTTGATGAGGCTGATGACGGACAGAGTTTCGCCAACGCTGGCGGCGTGGAACCAGATCAGCTGCCCATCCGGGCGGGTTTGCGTGGCGTGGCCAAGGCGTTCCTGCTGGCGCGTTTCGGGAACGCCCGCCGTCTGCAGCTTTTTGCGAACCGTGCGCCATGCCAGCGGGGCCGCAACGGAAGTCAGGCCGCAATACAGCTTGTACAGCAGCGTTGGCTGGTCGGGGTTGTTTGGCACTTTAGCCGCCCGTGTGGCTCATGTGGCGGCTCATCTGGCCGTCGACGGCCTGACGGGAATAGTCGAAATCATGCCCTTTGGGCTTGAGGGTGATCGCGGACCTGATTGCCTCTTCCAATGATTTATCACTGTCGGGATGATCGCGCAGCGGGGCGCGCAGGTCGGCCATATCCTCTTGCCCAAGGCACATGTACAGCTCACCGGTGCAGGTCAGGCGCACGCGGTTGCAACTTTCGCAGAAGTTATGCGACAGCGGAGTGATAAAGCCGATTTTCTGGCCCGTATCCTCAAGCCGTACATAACGCGCAGGGCCACCAGTCCGTTCGGCCAGATCCGTGACGGAATAGTGTTTTTCATATTCCTTGCGCACATCTTCAAGAGACCAGTACTGGTCCAGGCGGTCTTCGTTTCCGATATCGCCCATGGGCATGACCTCAATCCAGGTCAGATCCATGTCACGCTCGGCACACCATTCAGTGATCTTTGGCAACTCGGGTTCATTGAACCCTTTCAAGGCGACCGCATTGATCTTGACCCGGAGACCGGCTTTCTGCGCGGCGTCGATCCCGTTCAGAACCTGTTTGAGCCGTCCCCAGCGGGTGACCTTGGCAAATTTATCCTCGTCCAGCGTATCCAGCGATACGTTCACGCGACGCACACCTGCGGCGTACAGATCATCGGCAAATCGGTGCAGTTGCGAACCATTGGTGGTTAGCGTCAGCTCTTTCAGTGCGCCGCTGTCCAGATGTCGGGTCATCGAATTGAAAAATGTCATGATATTGCGGCGCACCAGAGGCTCACCGCCGGTGATGCGCAACTTTTCAACACCCATGTTCACAAAGGTCGAGCACATGCGGTCAAGCTCTTCCAGCGTCAGCAGGTCTTTCTTGGGCAGAAAGGTCATGTCCTCGGACATGCAATAGACACAGCGGAAATCGCAGCGATCCGTAACGGATACGCGGAGATAGGTGATGGCACGTGCGAACGGGTCGATAAGCGGAGCTGTCATGCGACATAGGTAAAGCTGCAACCGCCCTGCGACAAGGGCGAACTGCGCTTTGCGCTGGAACAGATGCGCGCAGGGCGATAGGTTTGCGTCATGAGATATGCGCTTTTGGCTTTTTGTGTTCTGGTGGCGGGATGTGACACCGTGCGGTCGACCACCGATCGTGTCTTTGGTGGTGACAAGCCCCCCGAAGAAGCAGAACCAGCCGTTGTAGAAGAGGTGGTCGAGCCGCAACCCGTTGCCGTTGCCGCCACTGGTTGGCTCGGTCCAAAAACCACGATTGCCGGTCTGGGAGATCCCACAACACCTGGTCGATGGCTGGAAACGTCTTTGGTGGAGACTGAATTCACCGGGCGCGTGGTTGTGCCGCGGACAGGCGCGCAGGCCTATATCACGCTGATTCCGGCATCCGGGCCAGCCGGGGGCGGCAGCCGCCTTTCGCTGGATGCGATGCGGGCACTGCTGTTGCCATTCGATGAATTGGTTGAATTGGAAGTTTATTCCAACTGACCTTTCAGATATTTGCCAGCCTCTTTTCGTGCGAACGGTTTCATCGCATCTCCATGTGCCTTCAGAAAGGCAATGACGCGGTCCGCGTCGTGCTTGGACAGCTCCCGCAGCCACCACGCAACAGACTTTTGAATGAACCAGTCGCGATCGGGCACATAGCCTGCAGCCCAACCCAGAATGCGGTCTCGGCGTTGCAGGTCTACCGGTTTGGGGTGGTTCTGCTTGGTCCAGGGCAGGGTCGCCACCAGCGCCGCGCGCCTGGTCCACATGTGGTCCGATTCTGTCCAGCTTTCCACCTGATCCAGCCGCGAAGGGTCGGCTGACAGGCGCTTTTGCATCGCCATGCAGGCGTGATCCGCCACAGCCCAGGCATCAAAATCCGGCAACCAGCTTTGCAGCAGGTCCCAAACGGCATCATCCGGTCGGATGCGCGCCTGTGTCAGCAGTTTTGCGGCGGCAATACGTCCTTCGTGAATATTGGTTTGCCACAGCGCATCTGCCAGTTCGACGCGCGCTGCTACATCCATCTCCTGTCGCCAGGTTTTGGTCAGATCATTCAGGATCGGGTTTGCCACGCCCAGATGGGGGCGGTCGGCCTTGTGGTAGGCCGCCATTTGTTCGGCGCGCTCGGGATCGGAATGGGCTTTGATCTGGTCCAGATAGGCTTCAAGCATCAATAAACTCAGGGTCGGGTGCGCGTTGGTTTGCCATCAATGGTCTGATGGTTCTTTTCAACCCAGTAGGATTGGATCTGCTCGTCGGACTTGCCATCGACCCATTTCTGCATCGTGTCGCGTTCGGACTGATATCCCATGAACGGCACGGCATAGCCGCACGAAGTCTGGACCACATCGATATCCAGATCATAGATCTGACGCGCGCTGCGGTGATCAGGGAAAAGGCCAGCCAATTCATCCCAGCCATCGTCCCCCACATGCAGCGTGCGCGCGGTGCCATAGGTTCTCAGGATCATGGGGCGGGTCGTGAACGAACACCACATCAGCGTCATGCGGTTCGCTTCAAGCAGATGACCGGCGGTTTCGTTGCCGCTGCCGGTCAGGTTCATCCAGGCAATCCGGTTCGGGCCAAGAACGCGTAGCGAATCCATGCCCTTGGGCGAGATGTTGACCCGTCCGTCGGGTGCCGCAGTGCCGACGAAGAACATGTGCTGTTCTTCGATGAATTTACGCTGCCCGTCGTCCAGTTCCGGAAATTGCTTGGCCATGTCTCACTCCACTGTAACCGATTTTGCCAGGTTGCGCGGCTGGTCCACATCTGTGCCTTTGGCCACCGCCGTGTGATACGCCAGCAGTTGCGCCGGCACCGAGTAGAGGATCGGCGCCAGGCTGGGGTGGACATGCGGCATCCGGATGATGCTCCACACGCCATCTTCAGCCTCGGCAATCCCGTCATCGTCCGAGACCAGAATGACCTTACCCTTGCGCGCCATCACCTCTTGCATGTTCGACACCGTTTTGTCGAACACGGCGTCGCGCGGGGCCATGACCACCACAGGCATGTTCTTGTCGATCAGGGCGATTGGTCCGTGCTTCAGCTCACCCGAAGCATAACCTTCGGCGTGGATATAACTGATTTCCTTGAGCTTCAGCGCCCCCTCCATCGCCAGCGGATACATCAGGCCGCGACCCAGGAACAGAACGTCGCGGGCTTCGGACAGGCGCTGTGCGGACGTCTTGATGGCCGGATTCTGATCCAGCGCTGCATTCATCACCGTTGGCAGGCCGCGTAGCGCGGCATAGTGGTCGGCCAGCTCGTTGTCGGTCAGCGTACCACGATCCGCAGCCGCCTTGAGCGCCATCATCAGCAGAACGCTCAGTTGACACGTGAACGCCTTGGTCGAAGCCACGCCGATCTCAACGCCCGCATGGATGGGCAGGGCGATATCGCTTTCGCGGGCGATCGAACTTTCGGGGACGTTGACGACCGAGACGATCTTGTCCGCCTTGCCTTCGCAATAGCGCAGTGCCGCCAGAGTGTCGGCAGTTTCACCCGACTGACTGACGAACAGCGCCATCGTGCGCTCCGTGATCGGAGGTTCGCGATAGCGGAACTCGCTGGCGATATCGACCTCGACGGGCATTTGGGCCAATTGCTCGAACCAGTATTTCGCCGTCAGGCAGGCGTAAAATGCGGTGCCACAAGCCACCATGGTCAAACGATCCAGTTTGGTGAAATCCAGATCGGCGCCAGGCAGAACCACCTGATCACCACCACTTGGCAGGTATGACCGGATCGCGTCGGCAATCACGATGGGTTGTTCGGCAATTTCCTTGGCCATGAAGTGTTTATGGCCGTTCTTTTCGGTCTGTGTGTGGTCCAGTTTGATCTGGCGAGTCTCGCGATTAGCCAATTCACCGGCTTCGTTGCGGATTTCCAGAGAGGTTCGGGTCAGAACAGCCCGGTCGCCTTCCTCAAGATAGGTGATGCGATCCGTAAGCGGGGCCAGCGCAATGGCGTCTGAGCCCACGTACATCTCACCATCTCCGTGACCGATCGCCAAAGGTGATCCCTTGCGCGCGGCGACGATCAGATCGTCCTGACCGTCGAACAGAAAGGCCAGCGCAAACGCACCAACAAGCTGATCGATGGTCTTGAAGGCGGCCTCAACCGGCGACAGGCCTGTCTTAAGGTAATACTCCGTCATCAGGGCGACGGTTTCGGTGTCCGTCTCGGTCGCGAAACCGATGCCATGTTCGGCCAGTTCTGCCCGCAACTCACGATAGTTTTCGACGATACCATTATGAACAACCGCCACAGGGCCGGCCTGATGCGGGTGCGCGTTGGTCACCGACGGTACGCCATGGGTAGCCCAACGGGTATGACCAATACCGGATTTGCCGGGCAGCGGGTCGTGCACCAGCAGATCGCTCAGGTTGACCAACTTGCCGACCGCCCGACGACGTCCAAGCGTGCCACCATTGACCGTGGCAATCCCGGCGCTGTCATAGCCACGATATTCAAGACGTTTTAGCGCCTCGACCAAAGTTGGCGCGGCCTCATGCTCACCCAGTACACCTACAATTCCACACATAACTCAGGCTCCCTTGTTGCGGCGAGCCTTCTTCGCCTTCAACATCTCAAACAATTTGCGCGCATAGCCGGGCTTGTTGTCCTGCTTGGCACGTGCCACGGCCAGCGCGTCGGGTTCTACATCCCGCGTGACGACTGTACCTGTTGCGGTCATCGCGCCGTCACCGACAGAAACCGGGGCAACTAGCATAGTGTTGGAGCCGATAAAGACGTTCTCTCCGATGGTCGTCTGGTGCTTCATCACGCCGTCATAGTTACAAGTGATCGTACCCGCGCCGATATTGGTCGACGCTCCAACCGAGGCGTCGCCGATATAGCTGAGATGGTTGACCTTAGCGCCTTCAGCGATCTGGGCATTCTTTGTCTCAACGAAATTGCCGATACGGGTGTTTTCGGCCAGTTCTGTACCTGGGCGCAGGCGCGCGTAGGGGCCGACGATGGCACCGCGGCTGACATGACACCCTTCCAGATGCGAAAACGCACGGATCGTCGCGCCGCTTTCGACGGTAACGCCGGGGCCGAAGACGACGTTGGGTTCGATCACCGTGTCTCGGCCTACGATCGTGTCAGCGGACAGATAAACCGTTTCGGGGGCCATCAGCGTCACGCCCAAAGCCAACAACTCATTGCGCGCACGGGTCTGAAACTCGGCATCGGCCGCAGCCAGATCAGCACGAGAGTCCACGCCCAGCGTTTCAGCCTCATCGCATTTGATGGCAGTTGCCGACAGACCGCGCGCATTTGCCAGTGCCACGATTTCGGTCAGGTAGTATTCACCCGAGGCGTTATCGTTGCCGACCGCGTCAATCAATTCGAACAGTACTTTTGCGTTGCAGGCCAGTAATCCACTGTTGGTAAAGCGAATGGCGCGCTGTTCTTCGGTTGCGTCTTTGTATTCAACGATTTCGACCAGTTTTTCGCCATCCATGATCAATCGGCCATAGCGGGGTTGAACTTCGGCAATATCAAAGCCCAGCATGACCAGATCAAAGGATGCGCGCGCCTCAATCATACGCTCCAGTGTTCTGGGGTCGATAAAGGGCGTGTCGCCGTAAAGGATGATCACATCGCCATCGAAATCGGCCAGTGCATCCCGCGCCTGCGCAACTGCATGCGCTGTTCCAAGCTGTTCTTCCTGAACGACAATCTGCGCGGCTTCATCCTCGGAAGTGGCGGTCCTAGCAACCTCCTCAGAGCCGTGACCAGTGACAATAACGGTTCGTTCGGGTGACAGCACCGCACCGGCGCGCATCGCGTGCACCAACATCGGCGTTTGGGCAATCGGGTGCAAAACTTTCGGGGTATCCGAATTCATCCTGGTGCCTTTTCCGGCGGCAAGGATAACAAGGGCGATGGTCATAAAAACGATTTCTCTTTGTGTTTTGTTGCGGCCCGTTTTATCCGCTGAGTTCAAAGTCGCAAGCGGTTCGGGCATCAAACAAGATTGCCGTTTGCAACACTTATGGCGAAGTCTCGCCGAATTAGGGGGCAAAATGCGTACGGTTATCTTCGATCTGGACGGGACCTTGGCCGATACATCGGGCGATTTGCTGGCCGCCGCCAACCACTGTTTTCGGCATATGGGGCATGGGGATGTGTTGGTTCACGGCGAAGATGCGGGCGTTGCGCTGCGCGGTGGCCGAATGATGCTGACCCATGGGTTGAAACGGGTGGGCGCTTATGACGATGCAACGGTTCAAGACTACTACCCGATGCTGCTTGAAGCGTATTCCGACGATATCGACACGCATACCCATTTCTACCCTGGCGCGCTGGACGCAGTGGAAATGTTGAAGTCCGCAGGTTACGGGGTTGGCATCTGTACCAATAAGCCTGAAGCCTTGGCCCATCAGTTGCTCACGCAGATGGGAGTGCGTGACCTGTTTGCCTCTTTAGTTGGTGCAGACACGCTGTCGGTGCGCAAGCCTGATCCGGAACCGCTGCGTGAAGCTGCACGCCGGGCGGGTGGTCATCCTGATTTATGTGTTCTGATTGGCGATTCCGACACTGACCGAAACACGGCCCGCGCCGCGGGTGTGCCGTCGGTATTGGTTACCTTCGGCCCGTCCGGCGATGATATGGCCGCGCTGGAACCCGAAGCTCTGCTGCACCATTTCCATGATTTACCAGAATTGGTTGCAGAGTTGATTGGCGCGGCCGCGTAATCCCTTGACCCGAACGTTTTGCAGGACCAGAACACTCTTATGACCGAGATATTCACTGGCAGCTTCACACAGCAGGAACCCATTCCAGAAGAGGCGGTTGAGGCCGCGCTGGCGGTACTGCGCCACGGGCGTCTGCATCGTTATAACGTCGTACCTGGCGAATTGGGCGAAACCGCCCTGCTGGAACAGGAATTTGCCGCCCAGACAGGTGCCAAATACTGTCTGGCCGTGTCCTCGGGCGGCTATGCGATGGCAACGGCACTGAGGGCCGTGGGGGTCAACCCGGGGGACCCGGTGCTGACGAACACGTTCACTCTGGCACCTGTGCCCGGATCTATTGCTTCGGTCAGTGCGCGCCCCGTTTTTGTGGGTGTGACCGAAGACCTTACGATTGATCTGGACGATCTCGAAACCAAGCTGGATCAGGCCCGCGTTTTGATGCTGAGCCATATGCGTGGTCATCTGTGTGACATGGATCGGCTGATGCAGATGTGCGATGCCGCAGGTGTCACGGTGATCGAGGATTGCGCCCACACAATGGGCGCTGCGTGGCATGGGCAGGTTTCGGGCCGACAAGGCGCGATTGGCTGCTATTCCTGCCAGACCTACAAACACGTCAATTCGGGCGAGGGCGGCTTGCTTATCACCGATGATGAGGAACTGGCGGCAAAGGCAACGATGCTGTCGGGGTCCTACATGCTGTACGAACGCCACCTTGCGGCACCGGGGCCAGAGGTGTTTGAGCGGATCAAGTATCATACCCCCAATGTCTCGGGGCGAATGGATAATCTGCGGGCCGCAATCCTGCGCCCGCAATTGCGCGATCTGGATCGGCAGATCGAACGCTGGAACGAACGCTATTTCGAAATCGAAAAAGGCCTGCGCGAGACGCCAGGTCTGAGCGTTGTCGACCGGCCAGAGGCCGAGACATTTGTCGGTTCCTCGATCCAGTTCCTGTTGCTCGATTGGTCGGCGGAGCGGGTAAACGAGGTTATCCAGCGCTGCGCGGCCCGGGGGGTCGAGCTTAAGTGGTTCGGCGGGGCCGAGCCGAACGGCTTTACATCGCGCTATGACAGCTGGCGATATGCCGACAGCGCGCCGATGCCAAAAAGTGATCGAATCCTCGCCGGGATCGTCGACATGCGCGTTCCCTTAACCTTTTCGCTTGATGATTGCGCGCTGATCGCACGGATCATTCGGGCAGAGGTGAGCGCAGTGTATCAGTCGTAATCCAATCGAGTGCGCGTGACGCGCACGCTTTATTTGTATGAAACCGCCGCCCCGATCAGGGCGGCGGTTTGTTTTTGGGATGCCGTCGTTGACCCAATTCAGATTCGCTGCTATTTATTGAACAACTGTTCATTAATGCGAAAGAGGAGATCGCTTATGTTCACGGCGGCCATGCAATTTGATCTGGGCGAGGACGTGAATGCCCTGCGTGAAATGGTACACCGGTGGGCGCAGGAGCGGGTCAAGCCGATGGCGGGTGACATCGATGCCTCGAACGCATTTCCAAACGAGCTTTGGAAAGAGATGGGCGATCTGGGTTTGCTCGGCATCACTGTGTCCGAGGAATACGGTGGGGCAGGGATGTCCTATCTGGCCCACACCGTTGCGGTGGAAGAGGTTGCGCGTGCATCGGCCTCGGTCTCTCTGTCTTATGGGGCGCATTCGAACCTGTGCGTCAATCAGATCAAGCTGAACGGTAATGACGAGCAAAAGGCGAAATACCTGCCGCGCCTGATCTCGGGCGAACATGTTGGTGCGTTGGCCATGTCCGAGGCTTCCGCCGGATCCGACGTTGTGTCGATGAAGTTGCGTGCGGAAAAACGCAATGATCACTACCGGCTGAACGGCAACAAATACTGGATCACCAACGGGCCGGACGCGGATACGCTGGTCGTATATGCCAAGACCAACCCGGAGGCCGGATCGAAGGGCATCACCGCGTTTCTGATTGAGAAGGAGATGAAGGGCTTCTCGACCTCGCCCCATTTCGACAAGTTGGGGATGCGCGGTTCGAACACGGCCGAGCTGATCTTTGAAGATGTCGAGGTGCCGTTCGAAAACGTTTTGGGCGAAGAGGGCAAGGGCGTCGCTGTTTTGATGTCCGGGCTGGACTACGAACGTGTGGTTCTGGCCGGAATTGGAACCGGCATCATGGCGGCCTGTCTGGATGAGATCATGCCCTATCTGGCTGAGCGTAAGCAGTTCGGCAAACCGATCGGCAGCTTTCAACTGATGCAGGGCAAGATCGCCGATATGTACACCGCGATGAATTCCGCACGGGCCTATGTCTATGAGGTCGCCAAGGCTTGTGACCGGGGCGACGTGACCCGTCAGGATGCGGCTGCGTGCTGTCTTTATGCTTCAGAGCAGGGCATGTCGCAGGCGCATCAGGCTGTTCAGGCGATGGGTGGGGCAGGGTTCCTGTCTGACTCGGCGGTCAGCCGGATTTTCCGCGATGCCAAGCTGATGGAGATTGGCGCGGGCACCAGCGAAATCCGCCGGATGCTGATCGGGCGGGAACTGATGAACGAGATGCGCTGAGAGAAGAAAACGCTTCGCAGATGAGGGAACTGCGAAGCGCTTTCCTTGTAAGGATCAGAACTTATGAACGTAGGATACGCCGACAAGGAAGGGATCGATATCGGCTTTGCCGATCTTGGTTCCGTTCAGCTTGACGTCCGTGTCAATGTCGAACCAGCGTACGTTCAGACGGACAGCGCCATTGTCCGAGACCATGTAGTCCAGACCGGCCTGCAGCGAGACACCGAAAGAGTCATCGACCTTCAGATCACCCAGTGCGGACTGCTCGTCGAAGAAGATGGTGTAGTTCAGACCGGCACCGACATAGGGCTTCCATGCGCTGTTGGTCGGGAAGTGATAGTTCAGCGACAGGGTGGGCGGCAGGTGCTTGACGGTGCCAGCCTCGGTGCTTCCGCCCAGGGTTACGGTGTGCTTGAACGGTGTCGCGGCCAGCAGTTCGATGCCAAGATTGTCACGGATGAAATACTCGGCAGTGAAGATCGGGCGGGTGTCCGAGTCGATCTCGGCCTTTTGTCCGGCCAGCGTGCCATTGTCGGACTTGGGGTTGAGGTAACCGACACCGACACCGACGGTCCAATCACCCTGCGATTGGGCAAAGGCGGGGGCAGCAAGCGCCACCAGCGCGGTGGAAAGTGTCAAAGCGGCGAGTTTGTTGGTCATGGTCTTGCCTTTGGTTCAGTTGATGAGATTGAATTGACAGCCGCGTGGTCCGCGCACTCTGATCTGCATCAAATTTGTGTGAGAGGGTCATCGGAGGCTTCTCCGGTAAGGCCCTTGAAAATAAGGGAATTGCAGCGTGCCAGAAGCTAATCGCATACCGGGTTTGCGTTCAGCGGGGGGCTGGGACGTGCCATCTCGTCTGAATATGGCGCGCCAGTGTCTTGATCACGCACCGGATCAGGTCGCCGTGATCGACTTGACCGGAAGCGACGAGCGGCGCGTCACCTACGGGCAGCTTGCTGAAATGACAGACGGAATCGCGCGCGCGCTGTCGAAGAAAGTGCAGCCGGGGGATCGCGTGGGCGTGCTGCTCAGCCAGTCACCGTGGTGTGCGGCGGTGCATCTGGCGATCTGGAAGATCGGTGCCATCTCGGTGCCGTTGTTCAAACTGTTCAAGCAGGATGCTTTGCGATCCCGAGTGGGTGATGCCGGGGCGCAGGTTGTGCTGACCGACCCGGACGGCGCGACGCTGTTAGGCGACTTGGCAGAACCGCTCATGGCGGACCAAATTGGTGAAGACGGGGGCGTAGTTCCTTTTGCCGACACCGGGCCAGAGGATCCGGCGGTGTTGATCTATACCTCTGGCACCACGGGCAGCCCGAAAGGCGCGTTGCATGGCCACCGGGTACTGACTGGCCACCTGCCGGGGGTTTCGATCAGCCATAACAACCTGCGAAAGGGCGACTGCCTGTGGACACCGGCCGACTGGGCCTGGATCGGCGGGTTGTTCGATGTGTTAATGCCCGGTCTTGCGCTGGGCGTTCCGGTTGTGGCGGCCCGGCTGGACAAGTTCACCCCCGAAGCCTGCGCGGATGTAATCGCGCGCGTTGGTGTGCGGAACGTGTTCTTTCCCCCAACGGCCCTGCGGATGCTCAAGGCCTCTCATCAGGCGATTTCCGGGCTACGCTCAGTCGCGTCTGGGGGTGAGCCGCTGGGGGCCGAGATGTTAGCATGGGGGCAGAAGGCCTTCGGTCTAACGATCAACGAATTCTACGGCCAGACCGAATGCAACATGGTTGTCTCTTCCTGCTCAGATGACTTCCCGGTGCGGCCCGGCTGCATAGGCAAACCGGTCCCGGGGCACGAAATTGCGGTGATCGACGAGGACGGCAACCCGACGGCTGATGAGGGTGACGTGGCCATCCGGCGAGGCTCGGCCTCAATGCTGTTGGAATATTGGAACCGCCCCGAGGCAACGGCTGAGAAATTTCGCGGCGATTGGCTGATTACCGGCGACCGCGGTGTGTGGGAGGGTGAGTACCTACGTTTCGTAGGGCGCGACGATGATGTCATCACCTCGTCCGGTTATCGTATCGGCCCGGCAGAGATCGAGGATTGCCTGCTGACCCACCCGGCGGTGGCAACGGTGGGCGTGGTCGGCAAGCCTGACAAGCTGCGGACAGAAATCGTCAAGGCATATGTGGTTTTGAAACCGGCGGCCGACGCCTCGGAATCCGAGTTGCAGGAGTGGGTTAAAACTCGCCTTGCGCATTATTCTTACCCCCGTGAAGTAGCTTTTGTGCAAGAGTTGCCTTTGACCGTGACCGGAAAAGTAATCCGAAAGGAATTGAAGCGTCGCGCGTCTGAGGAGGGAAATCATGGCGGATAAGTCCAGTATCAGAACGGGGATTGAATTCAGCGCGACGGCAATTGCGGTCATTGGCGCTGCTTGGGCCGGTAAGGCTTACTTCGAGACGTGGATGCGGGACACAATCGATAAAGCCGTCGAAGACAAAATTGCAGTCATAGAGCAACTGCAACTGGCAGACCTTCTAGTTTATTATGATTATCCCGACGAGGCTATCTCTGAATTGCGCAAAGTAGCCGGTCGAGTGGCGAGCCTTGATGACGAAGACAAACGAAAAATTGCATTTTACGACAACTATTTAGATGCGATCTCTGCCTCTTACAGCACCTTGAAATATGAACCCGAAATTCGCATGCTGAGAAGTGTCTTCAGCACCGAGATGCAAACCGACGGATGGCATGATGAAAATCTGGCCTATGTCTCGATGTTCCTGCCGGAAGCGCAAGCGGATGAGAATTTTTACAATCGCGAAGTCGTCGGGCGTTTCAAACTTACCGTGAGCCAGTACGAGGCGGACGGCGACTATGACGCAATGGGAGGCGCCTATCACAACCTATCCCTGGCCTATTTGTGCCGCGGGGATAACGAAGAGGCCATCGAGGCGATGGAGATGGCGGCCGAGATGCTGCCATTTGACTACTATTTTATGGTCCCGATGTCGGATCTGGAAGATTTTCTGGAAGAGCCAGAGATCAAAAAACTTGACGCAGTTTGTTCCAGCAACGTGGCGCAAGGTTACGCGCGTCTGATGCAGAGCTTTGCAGTCAGCGAAAACCCCGTTCGAGATTTTCTAAGAGAGTACACAAGATGAAGCTTCGATCCTCTGCTTTGCCCTCGTCCAAAGGCTTCCGGGAAAACCGCGCGGCTCATCTGGACGCGTTGGAGCAAATTGCCGACGCCGCCGAGGCCGCCCGCATGGGCGGCGGCGAAAAATCCCGCGCACGGCATGAATCGCGGGGCAAGATGCTGCCGCGTCGTAGGGTGGCGAACCTGTTGGACCCGGGGTCGCCGTTCCTTGAGATCGGCGCGACGGCGGCGCATGCGATGTATGGCGACGCCGCTCCCTGTGCCGGGGTAATTGCAGGGATTGGCCGGGTGCAGGGGCAAGAGGTCATGGTGGTGTGCAACGATGCCACCGTGAAGGGTGGCACCTATTATCCGATGTCAGTCAAAAAGCACCTGCGCGCGCAAGAGATTGCCGAGGAAAACCAACTGCCCTGCATCTATCTGGTCGACAGCGGGGGCGCAAACCTGCCCAATCAGGATGAGGTGTTTCCCGATCGCGATCACTTTGGCCGCATCTTCTATAATCAGGCGCGGATGAGCGCGAAGGGCATCCCGCAAATCGCTGTGGTGATGGGGTCGTGTACGGCTGGCGGGGCCTACGTGCCTGCGATGTCGGATGTAACGATTATCGTCAGGGAACAGGGCACCATCTTTCTCGCCGGACCACCTTTGGTCAAGGCCGCGACGGGTGAGGTGGTCAGCGCCGAAGACTTGGGTGGCGGAGATGTCCATACGCGCCTGTCCGGGGTGGCGGATTATTTGGCCGAGGATGACGCCCACGCGCTAGCTTTGGCGCGGCGGGCCGTCGGATCGCTGAACCGGCGCAAGCCACAGACGGTGGATTGGGCCAACCCCGAGGATCCGGCCTATGACCCCGAAGAGATTCTGGGCGTCGTCCCAGCCGATCTGCGCACGCCCTATGACATTCGCGAGGTGATTGCGCGGTTGGTCGATGGCTCGCGCTTTGACGAATTCAAGCCGCGCTTTGGTGAGACGCTGGTGACAGGGTTCGCTCATGTCAAAGGCTGCCCGGTTGGGATCATCGCCAATAACGGCGTGCTGTTTTCCGAGGCGGCACAGAAGGGCGCGCATTTCGTCGAGCTGTGTTCGCAGCGCAAAATCCCCTTGGTATTCCTACAGAACATCACTGGCTTCATGGTTGGTCGCAAATACGAAAACGAAGGCATCGCGCGGCATGGGGCCAAGATGGTGACGGCGGTGGCCACCACCAATGTGCCCAAAATCACCATGCTGGTGGGTGGCTCGTTCGGAGCGGGTAATTACGGCATGTCGGGCCGGGCTTACCAACCGCGGTTCCTATGGACATGGCCGAACTCGCGCATTTCCGTGATGGGTGGAGAGCAGGCGGCGGGTGTTCTGGCTACCGTCAAGCGGGACGGGATTGAACGACAAGGCGGAACTTGGTCGGCGGAAGAAGAGGCCGACTTCAAGCGCCCCACGCTGGAGATGTTCGAAGAACAATCCCATCCGCTCTATGCCTCGGCTCGACTGTGGGACGACGGAATTATCGACCCGCGCAAAAGCCGGGACGTGCTGTCCTTGTCGTTAAACGCGGCACTGAATGCGCCGATTGAGGAGACACGCTTTGGCGTGTTCAGGATGTAAGATGAGCACCGACCTGGAAAAAATAAAAGCGCGTTATCCCGATGCACAGACTTTCAAATTCGGCGACAGTGCAATCATGAGTGCCGAGCTTTTAGCGCTGGTTCGGGCAGGGCAAAAAACGGCAACCTGCGGCGCTCTGCGCGATTATCCCGAAGGCAGCCTTGATACCCCGGTTGTTGGGCGGCGCGATATTGCCCTTGAATGGGATGATCGTCCCGCATTGGTGATTGAGACGGTCGAAGTTTCGATCTGCCGCTATTGTGACATGACCGAAGACTTCGCCTTGGCCGAAGGTGAAAACGAAACGTTAGACGGGTGGCGTGAGGATCACCGGCGTTACTTTGAGCGTAACGGCGGGTTTGATCCCGAGATGGAATTGCTTTGCGAACGGTTCCGCCTGATCGAAGACCTGGTGGATAAGGGCTAAACTATGTTCAATAAAATCCTGATTGCCAACCGGGGCGAGATTGCTTGCCGGGTGATGGAAACCGCTCAGAAAATGGGCGTAACTTGCGTGGCTGTGTTTTCTGATGCTGATGCGTCGGCCAGGCATGTGCAGATGGCGGACGAAGCTGTTCATATTGGTGGTGCGGCGCCGGCTGAGAGCTATCTCAAGGGCGACGTGATCATTCAAGCCGCGCTCGATACTGGGGCGCAGGCGATCCATCCGGGTTATGGATTTCTCTCGGAAAACCCTGATTTCGTGGATGCGGTCGCGGCGGCTGGCCTGACCTTCATTGGCCCTTCAGCGGATGCGATCCGCAAGATGGGTCTCAAAGACGCGGCCAAGGTATTGATGGAGCAGGCGGGCGTGCCGGTTGTTCCGGGATATCACGGCGACAATCAGGATCCCGAGCATCTGGCGGGTGCGGCCGACACGATTGGCTATCCGGTCCTGATCAAGGCCGTCGCGGGTGGCGGTGGCAAAGGCATGCGGCTGGTCGAGCGGCCCGCAGATTTTACCGAGGCATTGGACAGCGCCCGGGGTGAGGCCCGCACCGCCTTTGGCAATGATGCTGTTCTGGTCGAAAAATTTGTCTCCAAGCCCCGCCATATCGAGGTTCAGGTATTCGGTGATGGCACTCATGCCGTGCATCTGTTTGAACGCGACTGTTCCCTGCAACGGCGACATCAGAAGGTAATCGAAGAAGCTCCGGCTCCGGGCATGACCGTTGAGATGCGCGAGGCGATGGGGCAGGCGGGCGTGCGTGCCGCCGAGGCCATTGGTTACAAAGGCGCGGGGACGGTTGAATTTATCGTGGATACCTCGGACGGGCTGCGTCCGGACCGGTTCTGGTTCATGGAGATGAACACACGTTTGCAGGTCGAACACCCGGTGACCGAGGCGATCACCGGCGTGGACCTTGTCGAATGGCAGTTGCGTGTCGCGGCGGGCGAGAGCCTGCCGAAGCAGCAGAGTGACCTGTCGATCTCAGGCCATTCCTTCGAAGCGCGGCTTTATGCCGAGGACGTGCCAAAGGGCTTTCTGCCGGCGACCGGTACACTGACCCATCTGCGCTTTCCGGCGGCATGCCGCGCAGATAGCGGCGTGCGTGCGGGTGATACGATCAGCCCCTGGTATGATCCGATGATCGCGAAGGTGATCGTGCACGGCCCCACACGCGCTGTCGCATTGGAACAATTGCATCGCGCCCTGAAAGGCACTGAGGTTGCGGGGACAGTCACGAACCTTGGCTTTCTGGGCGCACTGACGCGGCATCCGGGCTTTGCCGTCGGTGATGTTGATACTGGCCTGATTGGTCGCGATCTGGATGTGCTGGCCCGTGCAGAGCCGATCCCGGCGTCTTCGATCGTCGCGGCCGCGATGACGGCTTTGGATCTGGTGGATACAGATGAGGAAACAGGGTTTTCGCTATGGGCCCCGCTGCATCGCGCGGTCCAGTTGCGGGCAGGTGATGATATTGATCTGGACGTTCAGGTAGAAGATCAGAACCGTCAGGTCTGGCAGGTCGGAGAACACACGATCCTTGCCCAGCGCGGTCCGGGCGGTTGGATGATCGACGGAGCCCCTATGCCGCGCGTGTCTGTCTCGGGTTCGCAGATCACAGTCTTTGAAAACTATGGTCAAGTCCTGGAAATTGTTGATCCATTGGACCGCGATGCCGGTGCCGCTGGCGACACCAATGTGATTGAGGCCCCGATGCCGGGTCTGGTCAAAGCTGTCTTTGCGCAGGTGGGTCAAGCCGTGCAAGAAGGCGACCGGCTGGCAATCCTTGAAGCCATGAAAATGGAACATTCCCTGCAGGCTGCCCGTGACGGCATCGTTGCCGAAGTGCTGGCTGATGCCGGGGCGCAGGTCGAGGCTGGGGCCGCGTTGGTCCGGCTGGAGGAGGAATGAACTGTCCCCTTCTCGAACAACGTGGCACAGTCGGATCGAATGCGGCAATCAGAGAAGGACACTGCAATGGGTGAACGGGTCGAAATCTTCGAAGTAGGTCCGCGCGACGGTCTGCAAAACGAAAAGCGTGAAATTGCCGTGGCGGAAAAAGTGGCGCTGGTCGATTGCCTGAGCAAGGCCGGTTTTAACCGCATCGAAGTGGCCAGTTTTGTCTCGCCCAAATGGGTGCCGCAAATGGCGGGCAGCGCGGACGTGTTGGCCGGGATCAAACGGGCCGACGGCATCCGGTACGGAGCGCTGACACCGAACATCAAGGGATACGAAGACGCTTTGGCCGCAAAGGCGGATGAGATCGCGGTATTCGCTTCGGCTTCGGAAGGGTTTTCAAAAGCCAATATCAACGCGACTATTGAAGAATCCATCGACCGCTTTGCCCCGATTCTTGAAGCTGCGCGCCACATCGACCTGCCAGTACGTGGGTATGTGTCCTGCGTGACTGATTGCCCCTATGACGGACCAACACCGCCCGAGAAAGTGGCTGAAGTTGCGGACCGGCTGTTCTCGTTGGGATGTTACGAAGTATCGCTGGGGGATACGATCGGGCAGGGCACGCCCGACACTATCGCACATATGTTGCTGGCCGTGCGCGAACGCGTTCCGATGACGCGGCTGGCGGGGCATTTCCACGACACCAACGAGCGGGCCATCGACAATATCGACGCTGCGCTGGCGCTGGGCGTTCGGGTTTTCGACAGCGCCGTTGGCGGTTTGGGCGGGTGTCCTTACGCGCCGGGCGCTGCCGGAAACGTCGCCACCGAAGCTGTTGTGGCTCATTTGGAGCGGCTTGGATATCAGACCGGCCTCGACCTTGCGGTCATTGAAGAGGCCGCGCAGATGGCACGCGCCATGCGATCCGAGTAAGGAGCGGACATGTTTGAAACGATTGCGGTGACCACGGACGCGCGTGGTGTGGCCACTCTGACTCTGAACCGTGCCGACAAGCACAACGCCATGTCGGCGCAGATGATCACCGATCTTACGCAAGCCGCGCACCAGCTTGGAACCGACGACGCCGTGCGTGTTGTTGTACTGACCGGAGCGGGCAAAAGCTTTTGTGCTGGCGGTGATCTTGGGTGGATGCAATCTCAGATGGCGGCAGAATCCGAGACCCGGTTTGTCGAGGCGCGTAAGCTGGCCGAAATGTTGCAGGCGCTGAACACGTTGCCCAAACCGCTAATCGGCACGATCCACGGCAATGCCTTTGGCGGCGGTGTGGGATTGGCGTCGGTTTGTGACGTAGCGATCGGAGTGGAAACGGTCAAAATGGGGCTGACAGAGACCAAGCTGGGGCTGATCCCGGCCACGATTGGCCCCTATGTCATCGCCCGCATGGGCGAAGCCCGCGCGCGGCGCGTGTTCATGTCGGCCCGGGTCTTCGAAGCCGCAGAAGCGGTAGAGCTGGGCCTGCTGGCCAGAATTGTGCCCGCTGCCGACCTGAATGATGCGGTTGAGTCCGAAGTCCTGCCCTATCTTGCCTGTGCACCCGGCGCGGTGGCATCGGCCAAGCAATTGGTTCGCCAGCTGGGGCCGCGTATTGACGATGCCGTGATCGACCACACGATCCGCGAGCTGGTTGACAGGTGGGAAACCGAAGAGGCCAAGGAGGGAATCGGCGCATTCTTTGAAAAAAGAAAACCTGCATGGATTAGTAAGGTTTAGGCGCCACTTGTGATGTGGCCGCGATTGTATGGGTGACCTTCTGTGACAGAGCTTCGATAAGTCGAATATTAACCCCCTGTGCGTTTGTGTTCGGTTGACCCTCTGACCCCGCAGGGATAGAGAATGTCCAGTCAACACGCCAATTGACGGCGCTCCCTTTCAGGGTATGCGCAGGAAAGGAGCTGTACGTGGAAGACCTATTGCGGGAGTATCTCCCGATTCTGGTGTTTCTGGCCGTAGCTGTGGGCCTTGGAATCGTTTTGATTCTGGCGGCAGTCATTCTGGCGGTCCGCAATCCCGACCCCGAGAAAGTCAGCGCATATGAATGTGGTTTCAACGCGTTCGATGATGCGCGGATGAAGTTTGATGTCCGGTTCTATCTGGTCGCGATTCTCTTCATCATATTCGACCTGGAAATCGCGTTTCTGTTCCCCTGGGCTGTCGGCTTCAAGGACATCAGCGATGTTGGCTTCTGGTCCATGATCGTGTTCCTGGGCGTTCTGACCATCGGCTTTGCCTATGAATGGAAGAAGGGGGCCCTGGAATGGGAGTGATGACGGGTGCAAACACCGCCGGCGTCGACAAAGAAGTCGCCACCCAGGCCCTGAATGCCGAGCTGCAGGACAAAGGGTTTCTGCTGACCTCGACCGAAGACATCATCAACTGGGCTCGCACCGGCTCGCTGCACTGGATGACTTTCGGTCTGGCCTGCTGCGCGGTTGAGATGATGCACACCTCGATGCCGCGTTACGATGCGGAACGGTTTGGCATCGCACCCCGTGCTTCCCCCCGTCAGTCGGACGTGATGATCGTGGCTGGCACCCTGACCAACAAGATGGCCCCCGCTCTGCGCAAGGTTTATGACCAGATGCCCGAGCCGCGCTATGTGATCTCAATGGGCTCCTGCGCCAATGGTGGCGGCTACTACCACTACTCATATTCCGTTGTGCGTGGCTGCGACCGTATTGTTCCAGTGGACATCTACGTCCCCGGCTGCCCCCCGACCGCTGAGGCGCTGCTGTACGGTCTGATGCAGTTGCAACGCAAAATCCGCCGTACCGGCACCATCGTGCGCTGAGGAGAGAGTTGATGAGCGAAGCACTCAAAGAACTCGGCACCCAGCTGGAGTTGAAGCGAACTGATTGTGTTCTGTCCTGGGACGTAACCCATGGTGAGTTGAACGTAGATGTGGCGCTGTCGAACGTTGTGGAATTCATTGAATTCCTGAAGTCCGACCGCGGCTGCCAGTTCTCCACGCTCGTCGATATCACCGGCGTCGACTACCCGGAACGGGCCAAGCGTTTTGACGTGGTTTATCACTTCCTGTCGATGTATCAGAACCAGCGCATTCGCCTGCGGGTCTCGATCCGCGAAGAGGACATGGTGCCTTCGATCGTGGATGTGCATCCCTCGGCCAATTGGTTTGAGCGCGAAGTGTTCGACATGTTTGGCATCCTGTTCTCGGGCCACCCGGATCTGCGGCGCATCCTGACCGACTATGGATTCCGTGGTTATCCGCTGCGCAAGGATTTCCCAACCACAGGATACACCGAAGTTCGATATGACGAGGCCCAAAAGCGCGTTGTGTATGAGCCGGTGTCGCTAGTCCAGGAATACCGTCAGTTCGATTTCATGTCCCCGTGGGAAGGCGCGAATTACATACTGCCGGGTGATGAAAAGCAGGAGGCCGAATAATGGGTGGCATTTGGTGGCTGATCCTGTCTGCGCTGACCATCATCCCGATGGTGAAGATATTGCCGTTTTTCGGGATCAATAAATTCTGGTGCCTTCTTTGTCTGGTTCCCTTCGGCACGATCGCGTTGCTTTGGTGGGTCGGGCTGAAACTGCAAGAGTTGGAGCGCCGATAAGATGCTGATGCTGCTGGGGGAACTGATCGCTTTGGGTGCGCTGGGGGTCTTGCTGGCAGGGGCTGCGGCCAAGGCTGCCGAGGCGGAAAAGGTCCGGGTTCGGGCTGATGTGAAAAAGAAACGGGGGCGTTGATGGACGGCTCAAGATACGATGACGGCAGCACTGACGCGCTGAGCGGAGAACAGAAGATCCGCAATTTCAACATCAACTTCGGCCCGCAACACCCAGCGGCGCACGGGGTTTTGCGTCTTGTGCTTGAGCTGGACGGCGAGATCGTTGAACGCTGTGACCCGCATATCGGCCTGCTGCACCGTGGCACCGAAAAGCTGATGGAAAGCCGAACGTATCTGCAGAACCTGCCGTATTTCGACCGTCTGGATTATGTGGCGCCAATGAACCAGGAGCACGCCTGGTGTCTGGCCATCGAAAAGCTGACCGGCGTCGAGGTTCCGCGCCGTGGCTCACTGATCCGGGTTTTGTATTCCGAGATCGGGCGTATTCTGAACCACCTTCTGAACGTGACCACGCAAGCGATGGATGTGGGCGCGTTGACCCCGCCTCTGTGGGGCTTTGAAGAACGCGAAAAGCTGATGGTGTTCTATGAGCGTGCCTGCGGTGCCCGCCTGCACGCGGCTTATTTCCGGCCCGGTGGTGTGCATCAGGACCTGCCGCCCGAACTGCTGGACGATATCGAGGCGTGGAGCCACGAATTTCCCTCCGTTTTGGACGACATAGATGGCCTATTGACCGAAAACCGCATCTTCAAGCAGCGCAATGCCGATATCGGTGTCGTGACCGAGGAAGATATCCAGAAATACGGCTTCTCGGGCGTGATGGTGCGTGGATCGGGTCTGGCATGGGACCTGCGACGCGCGCAGCCCTATGAATGCTATGACGAGTTCGAGTTTCAGATCCCCGTCGGCAAAAACGGTGACTGCTATGACCGTTACCTGGTCCGAATGGAAGAGATGCGTCAATCGCTGTCGATCATCCAGCAGGCCATTGTCAAAATCCGTGACTGCCCCGGTGACGTCCTGGCACGCGGCAAGATCACTCCGCCGAAACGTTCGGACATGAAAACCTCGATGGAAAGCCTGATCCATCACTTCAAGCTGTACACCGAAGGCTTCCATGTGCCCGCAGGCGAGGTCTATGCCGCCGTCGAGGCCCCCAAGGGTGAGTTCGGCGTCTACCTCGTCGCTGATGGCACCAACAAACCTTACCGCGCCAAGCTACGCGCGCCGGGTTTCCTGCACCTACAAGCCATGGACCATATCGCCGGGGGCCACCAACTGGCTGACGTGGCCGCGATCATCGGGACGATGGATGTTGTGTTCGGAGAGATTGACCGGTGAGACGCCTTGTTTTGATCCTGGCGCTAGCAGCCGCCACACCGTTGCAGGCCGCCTCGACCCATCCGACGGCAAAAGTGCTTGAGGTGATGCGCGAAAACGGCTGCCGGCTGGATGTATCGCGCGCCGAGGAAGCCTTTTCTGCCCATGACCTGCGACCCGAAGATGTCAGCGCTGTGATTAATTCCTGGGCTGAACAGGGGGTGGCCGGGCTGGACGGTGCGACATTCGAAATTGCTCCGGCGATCTGCGGTGCGCATGGGCTTGCGCCAGAGGACACGGCGGGCCGTGCCGATGCACTTTATGATTTTGTGCGTCTGAACGGGTGCCGCATGGTCGACGAAGAAGCTCAGATCAAATTGCGCCCCGCCGGTTTTACTCAGGCCGAAACGCCTGATCTGATTGCCCGCCTTGTCAATCAAGGCCGCGCGCATCAGGAAGACCCCTATATTATCGTGATCGGAGATGCCTGCTAATGCTGCGCCGTCTGCACCCCGAACAACCTGAAAGCTTTGCCTTCACTGCTGCCAACCAGCAGTGGGCCACAGCACAGATCACCAAATATCCTGACGGCCGTCAGGCCAGCGCGGTTATCCCGCTGCTTTGGCGCGCGCAGGAACAAGAAGGCTGGCTGAGCCGTCCCGCGATTGAATCTGTCGCCGACATGCTGGGCATGGCCTATATCCGGGTGCTCGAGGTTGCGTCGTTCTACTTCATGTTCCAACTGCAACCGGTTGGATCTGTCGCGCATATTCAGGTCTGCGGAACGACCTCCTGCATGATCTGCGGGGCCGAAGACCTGATCGCGGTTTGCAAGGAGAAGATCGCTGCCAAACCGCATGAGCTTTCAGTTGATGGTAAATTGAGTTGGGAAGAGGTGGAATGCCTTGGGTCCTGCACCAATGCGCCGATGGCGCAGATCGGCAAGGACTATTACGAAGATCTGACCGCTGACAGTTTTGGCAAGATCATTGACGATCTGGCCGCAGGCAAGGTGCCGACACCGGGTCCGCAGAATGGCAGATACGCGGCAGAACCGCTGAGCGGTCTGACCAGCCTCACGGACTACGATGCCGGAAAACCGCAGTACAATGCCAGTGTCGAACTGGCCGAAGTACTTGGTGATACGGTCAAACGCATCGACGGGACCGAGGTTCCGATCCTGACGCCATGGCTGGGCAAAGACGGCAAGGCTGCGGCGACCAAGGCCGCGCCAAAGCCACCAAAGGCGCCGGCACCCGCCAAACCCGCCGTGAAGCAGGCGGAAGAGGCAAAGAAGGCCCAGATCAAAGAGGATCAGCCCGAAACTCTGACCGCCGCGCGGGATGGCAAAGCGGACGACCTCAAGATGCTAAAAGGGGTCGGGCCCAAGCTTGAACAGACGCTGAACGAACTTGGCTTTTTCCACTTTGACCAGATCGCAGCATGGACGCCGGAACAGGTGGCCTGGGTAGATGCGCGGCTGAAGTTCAAGGGTCGGATCGAGCGGGACGGTTGGATCGAACAAGCAGCCCAACTGGCGACAGGCGAAGAAACCGAATTTGCAAAACGTGCCAAAGAAGACGGCACCTACAAAGACTGAATAGGACGGTGCCCGTTCGGGGCATCAAGGTGAGATGGACAAAGAAAAAGAACAGGCCGTGGCCCGCAAGGGCCGACATATCGGGGTGGTCATCGCGGTGACCATGCTGTTGTGGCTTGCCATTTCGTTGTTCATCGGCCCGGCACTGGGATTGCCCGGGCGCTATGCGCTGCTGTTTGATTTCGCCGCTTTGGCGGGTTTCATCTATGCGGGCGTGAACATTTTTCAACTCTGGCGCATGCGTCAGGACAGCTGAAGGTAAGACATGATGCTGAAGGATCAGGACAGGATCTTTACCAATATCTACGGGATGCATGAGCGTACGCTGAAAGGCGCGCAGACCCGCGGGCATTGGGACGGCACAGCTGGCCTGATTGGGAACGGGCGTGACTGGATCATCCAGACGATGAAGGACTCGGGCCTGCGCGGTCGCGGCGGTGCTGGTTTTCCCACCGGGTTGAAATGGTCGTTCATGCCCAAAGAAAGCGACGGTCGTCCGGCCTATCTGGTGGTGAACGCGGACGAATCCGAGCCCGGCACCTGCAAAGACCGTGAGATTATGCGCCACGATCCACATACGCTGATCGAAGGCTGCCTGATCGCGTCTTTCGCGATGAATGCGCATACCTGCTATATCTACCTGCGTGGTGAGTACATCCGCGAGCGCGAGGCGCTGCAAGCCGCGATTGATGAGGCCTATGATGCCGGATTGCTGGGCAAAAACGCCGCCGGTTCGGGTTGGGATTTCGACCTGTTTCTGCATCACGGGGCCGGGGCGTATATCTGCGGTGAGGAAACAGCCCTGATCGAAAGCCTTGAGGGCAAGAAGGGCATGCCGCGCATGAAACCTCCGTTCCCGGCGGGGGCGGGGCTTTACGGCTGCCCGACCACGGTGAACAACGTGGAATCCATCGCCGTTGTGCCGACCATTCTGCGCCGTGGTGCGGATTGGTTTGCTGGATTTGGCCGCCAGAACAATGCGGGCACCAAGCTGTTTGCGATCTCGGGCCACGTAAATAACCCCTGCGTGGTTGAAGAGGCGATGTCGATCCCGTTTGAGCAACTGATCGAAACCCATTGCGGCGGCATTCGTGGCGGTTGGGACAACCTGCTGGCCGTGATCCCCGGCGGTTCATCAGTTCCTTGTGTCCGCGGTGAAGACATGCGCGACGCCATCATGGATTTCGATCATTTGCGCAATGATCTGGGGTCCGGTCTGGGGACGGCGGCTGTAATCGTGATGGACAAGTCTACGGACATCATCAAAGCGATCTGGCGTTTGTCGAAGTTCTACAAACATGAAAGCTGTGGTCAGTGTACTCCTTGCCGCGAAGGCACCGGCTGGATGATGCGCGTGATGGACCGTCTGGTGCGGGGTGAGGCCGAACTGGAAGAGATCGACATGTTGTTTGACGTGACCAAGCAGGTCGAAGGCCACACGATCTGTGCTTTGGGCGATGCTGCCGCCTGGCCGATCCAGGGCCTGATCCGCAACTTCCGCGAAGAGATTGAAGACCGTATCAAGGCCCAGAAATCGGGCCGTATGGGCGCGATGGCGGCGGAGTGATCAAGTTGCGGGATATCCGATCAAACCCAAACCAAGTTGAGATCAGGGAGTGGAACTAATGGAATCTTTTGCTGAGTATTCACATGCAATCGCATCCCTCGTGGTCTTTACGTTGATCATTCTGGCGCTTGCGCCGTTTTCCGCGCTGGCCAAACAGGGCAAGGGCTTGGCCCCCGGGGCAACGCCGGAACAGGACTATTCCGACAAGGCGTATCGCCTGAACCGGGCTTATCTGAACGGGACCGAGACGCTGCCGGCCTATATCGCTGTCACGGTCGCGGCCATGTTGCTTGGGGTCAGCCCGTTCTGGGTGAACCTATTGGCATCGGTCGCTCTGATTGCGCGCATCGTCATGTTGGTTATTCACATGCGTGGTATTGGACAACCGCACAGCGGCGTTCGATCGGTATCCTACGTTATCGGATGGGCCTGCATGGTTGTGATGGGCTTCATGGCATTGGTGGCGGCGTTCTAATGGAAAAGAAAGGTACTTATCCGTTGACTGGATCAAAATTCAGGATGGGACGTGTGGTACTGACCGCCGCCTTGGGTGCTGCAGTTTTTGTCTCGGCCTGCGGCACGTCGTCCAGTGACCGAATCCTCTTTGATGGCAAAGCCTTCCGGGCCAAAGCGAAGGCCGTCGACAAAAGGAACGCTCCGACGGATTTTACGGTTGTGGTGAACGGCGTGTCCGCGTCTTTGGATGGCGCGCGCGAAGCGGGACGGCACGAAGGAACCAAATTCTGTATCGACGCCTTTGGAACTTCCAAAATCAACTGGATAGTCGGACCCGACACCGAACCGCAGAATTTGCGCATCACCGACAATAAATTGACCTTTGCAGGAACCTGCCAGCGACCATGAACCGGTTTTTCGCATATCAGAGCGTGACGCAGGGTGTGTTATTGAATAGCGCGCCAGTCCTGGATCGTTTTGGCCTGTCCAAGACGAAAGGATTTGTCATGTCTGGTGTGAAACTGCTTACTGTGCTGTCTGTTCTGGCTATCCCGGCCACGGCCGACGCCAAACCGCCCTTGCGCGAAGTCAAAGAGATTGACGACGAACTCTATTACATCGCTATCGCAAACGAGATTTCGGATTACTGCCCGTCGATCAGCGGGCGCAGGCTGAAGGCGATTGGCGTGATGTGGGGGCTCAAGTCCAAAGCGAACAGTCTGGGGTATTCGGACGGCGAAATCCGCGCCTACGTGGAATCGGATGCCGAAAAGGACCGGATGCGTGCCAATGGCGAGGCGTACCTGGCCGCGAACGGTGTGTCTTATGACAATCCCAAATCTTTCTGCACGTTGGGGCAGGCAGAGATCGAAAGAAACAGCGCCATCGGCGTTTATTTGAGGGCGAACTAGACCATGTCTGACCTCCGCAAAGTCAATATCGACGGGCAGGAAATCGAAGTCGATGGTGCGATGACCCTAATCCAGGCCTGTGAGCAGGCCGGAGTCGAGGTGCCGCGCTTTTGCTATCACGAGCGTCTGTCGATTGCCGGGAATTGCCGGATGTGTCTGGTCGAAGTTGTTGGCGGCCCGCCGAAACCTGCGGCGTCGTGTGCAATGCAGGTGCGCGATCTGCGCCCGGGACCGGAAGGTCAGCCGCCAGAGGTCAAGACGAACTCGCCCATGGTCAAGAAAGCGCGCGAAGGGGTGATGGAGTTCCTGCTTATCAACCACCCGCTGGACTGCCCGATCTGCGATCAGGGTGGGGAGTGTGACCTGCAGGATCAGGCGATGGCGTATGGTGTGTCGGGCTCGCGCTTTAAGGAAGCCAAGCGCGCCGTGGACGATCTGGATCTGGGGCCGCTGGTCGGTACCGCGATGACCCGCTGCATCAGCTGCACCCGCTGCGTGCGGTTCACGACCGAGGTCGCCGGGATCACGCAGATGGGCCAGACCGGGCGTGGCGAAGATGCCGAGATCACGTCCTATCTGAACGAGACGCTGAATTCGAACTTGCAGGGCAATATCATCGACCTTTGCCCGGTTGGGGCGCTGACTTCCAAGCCTTACGCCTTTACCGCCCGCCCGTGGGAGTTGACCAAGACTGAATCCATAGACGTCATGGATGCGCTGGGGTCCAATATCCGTGTGGACACCAAGGGGCGTGAGGTTATGCGCTTTCTGCCGCGCAACCATGACGGTGTGAACGAAGAATGGATCAGCGATAAGACCCGGTTCATCTGGGATGGCCTGCGTCGTCAGCGTCTGGACAAACCTTACGTGCGCGAAAACGGCAAGCTACGCCCGGCCTCGTGGCCCGAGGCGCTGACCAAAGTTGCCGAGGCGCTGAAAGGGGCGGAAAAGCCGGCGGGTATCGTTGGTGATCTCGCTCCGGTCGAGGCCGCGTTCGCGCTGAAGCAATTGATCGAAGGGCAGGGCGGTGTTGTTGAATGCCGAACCGATGGGGCCAAGCTGCCTGCGGGAAATCGCGGTGCCTATGCCGGGACGGCCGCGATTGAGGATATCGACACAGCCGAGCGCATTCTGCTGATCGGAACGAACCCGCGCGACGAAGCTCCGGTTTTGAACGCGCGTATCCGCAAGGCCTGGGCACATGGGACCGAGGTGGCCTTGGTTGGGCCAGCGGCCGATCTGACCTACGCGTATCACCATATGGGCGACGACCGCGCGGCGTTGCAAAAGGTTGTCGATATGGGCGGCGATGTTGAGATCAAGGGCAAAGCCTCGCTGGTCATCGTCGGGCAGGGTGCGCTGCTTGAAGCTGACGGCGCAGCTGTGCTGGCCGCCGCGCAAACGATTGCAGCCAATACCGAAAGTGGATTGCTGATCCTGCACAGCGCTGCGTCTCGCGTGGGGGCGATGGATGTGGATGCCACCAACGAAGGCGGAATGGATGCGGTTAGTGCGGCTGACGTGATCTACAACCTCGGCGCAGATGAGGTTGAAATCGGCGAAGGGGCCTTTGTGATCTATCAGGGCAGCCATGGTGATCGTGGCGCGCACCGTGCCGATGTGATCCTTCCTGGTGCCGCGTATACCGAGGAAAACGGGTTGTTCGTGAACACAGAAGGCCGCCCGCAAATGGCGATGCGTGCCGGGTTCGCCCCGGGTGAGGCGAAAGAGAATTGGGCCATCTTGCGGGCTTTGTCGGCACAGCTGGGCGCTACGTTGCCTTTCGACTCGCTGGCGCAACTGCGCACAGCGTTGATCGAAGCTGTCCCGCATCTGGCCCAGATCGACCACGTGATCGAGAATGAGGTCCAGCCGTTGGATGCCGGTCCTTTGGGTCAGGCAACGTTCCGCAATGTGATCAAGGATTTCTATCTGACCAACCCGATTGCACGGGCGTCGCAGTTGATGGCCGAGCTTTCTGCTCAGGCGCAGTCTCGGAATACCGGGAAGATTGCGGCAGAATGAACCAGACCCGTTTCATATCGCTTTCAGAAGCCAACATCGCTTGCGGTGCGGGCACCAGGGAACTGCGCATGAAACGCAATGAAAAAGGTAGCGCGATGGCTGTGGATGCTGTTTACACCTATGCGCCGACCCAACCGCAAGATGCGCAGGCACTTGGCCTGACCATCACCCGCGAAAAATTGAATACCCACGGTGTGAGGACCAATGGCTGATTTCTTTAACACCCCAGGCGGAATAGCCATCATCATTCTGGCGCAAGTGCTTGCAGTTGTTGCCTTCGTGATGATTTCGCTGTTGTTCCTTGTTTACGGCGACCGCAAGATCTGGGCCGCCGTCCAAATGCGCCGTGGCCCCAACGTGGTCGGCGTCTATGGACTGCTGCAATCGGTGGCTGACGCCCTGAAATACGTGGTAAAAGAGGTGGTCATACCCGCCGGGGCCGACCGCACTGTGTTCATCCTCGCTCCGCTGACCTCATTCGTATTGGCGATGATCGCCTGGGCCGTGATCCCGTTCAATGATGGCTGGGTGTTGTCGGATATCAATGTCGCAATCCTGTATGTCTTTGCCGTATCCTCACTGGAAGTTTATGGCGTGATTATGGGCGGTTGGGCCTCGAACTCAAAGTACCCTTTCCTTGGATCATTGCGCTCTGCGGCTCAGATGATTTCTTATGAAGTTTCCATCGGTCTGATCATTATCGGCGTAATCATCTCAACCGGTTCGATGAATTTCGGCCACATTGTCGAGGCGCAGGACGGTCGGTTCGGGTTCTTCAGCTGGTACTGGCTGCCGCATTTCCCGATGGTTTTCCTGTTCTTCATCTCGGCGCTGGCGGAAACCAACCGGCCTCCGTTTGACCTGCCCGAGGCGGAGTCGGAATTGGTCGCCGGTTATCAGGTCGAATACTCGGCCACGCCCTTCCTGCTGTTCATGGCCGGCGAGTATATCGCGATCTTCCTGATGTGCGCGCTGACCACGCTGCTGTTCTTCGGCGGCTGGCTGTCACCGATCCCGGGCCTGCCGGATGGCGTGCTGTGGATGGTCGCCAAGATGGCGTTCTTCTTCTTCCTCTTTGCGATGGTCAAGGCGATCACCCCTCGCTACCGCTATGACCAGCTGATGCGTCTGGGCTGGAAAGTATTTCTGCCGTTCTCGCTGGCCTGGGTGGTCTTCGTGGCCTTCGCGGCAAAATTCGATTGGTTCTGGGGCGCGTTTGCGCGTTGGAGCGTAGGAGGCTGATATGGCAAACATAGACTACACCCGCGCTGCCAAATACTTTCTGCTTCAGGACTTCTGGGTCGGCATGAAGCTGGGGCTGAAGTATTTCTTCGGCCCGAAAGCCACCATCAACTACCCGCACGAAAAGGGCCCTCTGTCCCCGCGTTTCCGCGGTGAGCACGCCTTGCGCCGTTATCCCAACGGCGAAGAACGCTGCATTGCCTGCAAGCTGTGCGAGGCGATCTGCCCGGCGCAGGCGATCACCATCGACGCCGAACCACGCGAAGACGGCAGCCGCCGCACCACGCGATATGACATCGACATGACCAAGTGTATCTATTGCGGCTTCTGTCAGGAGGCCTGCCCGGTCGATGCCATTGTCGAAGGTCCGAATTTCGAATTCGCCACCGAAACCCGCGAAGAGCTGTTTTACGACAAGGAAAAACTGCTGGATAACGGCGAACGCTGGGAAGCCGAGATCGCCCGCAATCTGGAAATGGACGCGCCGTACCGATGATGAATGTGCTCTTGTCCAGGCGAAAATTCTATCTTGCAATAATTGCGGGATTTTCGCTGTTCTCTGGTCTTAATTGGTACATGGGTTTCGATAGGCCCTTCGATGCGTTCGTTGGTGGGATTCTCCTTTGCACTTTGTACTTTGCCGCTGATCTAGTGCTTTCGAAATTCAAAAAGCCGGGATTGGACGTCCTTTTATATATTCTCGTCTTTGCGACGTGGACAGCATACTGGTTGCGCCCCCAATGACTGATAATCCTACAAATCCGTTCGACCTAATGATGAAGCAGGCTCAGGACATGGCCAAGGCGATGAACCCGGCGATGGAGAATTTCTCGCCCAAAGGGTTCGAAGCGCTGTGGCCGACCATGCCCAAAGAGGTCATGGAGATGATGTTCGGCAACACCGTCAACAAGGACGGGTTGGATGCCAAGACGCGCCTGCTTCTGACGCTGGCCGGGCTGACCTGTCAGGGCGCGCAGGCGGATGCGGCCGTAAGGCAGACCGTGCGCCATGCACTGGAGGCGGGCGCAAAGAAACAAGAGATCGTGGAAACGATCGGTCAGATGTCGGTCTTTGCCGGCATCCCGGCTATGACCCGCGCGTTGGAACTGGCGCAAGAGGTCATGGGCGACAACGAGGATGAGGATCAATGACCGTCTTTGCCTTCTACCTGTTTGCAATCAGCGCCATCACCGGCGGGCTGTTCACGGTGATCAGCCGTCAGCCGGTGCACTCGGTGCTATGGCTGATCCTGTCGTTCCTGTCAGCGGCGGGGCTGTTCGTGCTGCTGGGGGCCGAGTTCGTGGCGATGCTGCTGATCATCGTCTATGTCGGCGCGGTCGCGGTGCTGTTCCTGTTTGTGGTGATGATGCTGGATGTTGACTTTGCCGAGCTCAAGGCCGAGATGGCGCGCTATATGCCGCTGGCCCTGCTGATTGGTCTGATCATCCTGATGCAGTTCGTCATGGCCTTCGGGGCTTGGGACAGCGCGCAGGGTGCAGCGGCCAACTTAGCGCAACCGGTCCCGGCGGACCGTCACAACACCGAGGCCCTAGGTGTTATCCTTTATGATCAATACTTCCTTCTGTTCCAACTGGCGGGCCTGATCCTGCTGGTGGCCATGATCGGCGCCATCGTTCTGACGCTGCGCCACCGCAAGGACATCAAGCGTCAGGACATCGTCGGCCAGATGATGCGCGACCCGGCCAAGGCGATGGAGTTGAAGGACGTAAAACCGGGGCAGGGGCTTTAAGACGATGATCGGACTTGAACACTATCTTACAGTCGCGGCGACGCTGTTCGTCATCGGCATCTTCGGTCTCTTCCTGAACCGCAAGAACGTCATCATCCTGCTGATGAGCATCGAACTGATGCTGCTGGCGGTGAATATCAACCTTGTGGCGTTCTCAAGCTTCCTCGGCGATCTGGTCGGGCAGGTGTTTACGCTGTTCGTGCTGACCGTGGCGGCGGCCGAGGCGGCGATCGGGCTGGCCATTCTGGTCTGCTTCTTCCGCAACCGTGGCACCATCGCGGTTGAAGACGTCAATATGATGAAGGGGTAAGAGAACATGGAAACCACCATCCTCTTTGCCCCGTTGGTGGGCGCGCTGATCTGCGGGTTCGGCTGGAAGTTCATTGGCGAGAAAGCCGCCATGTGGACCGCCACTGGCCTGCTGTTCCTGGCTTGTCTGCTGTCCTGGATCGTGTTCTTCTCGTTCGACGGTGTGACCCAGCAGATCGAGATCATGCGCTGGATCGAAAGCGGTTCGCTGTCGACAAGCTGGGCCGTTCGACTGGATCGTCTGACCGCGATCATGCTGATCGTGGTGACGACGGTTTCGGCGCTCGTGCACCTCTATTCCTTCGGCTACATGGATCACGATCCACAGTGGCGCGAGGGCGAGAGCTATAAGCCGCGTTTCTTTGCCTATCTGTCGTTCTTCACCTTCGCCATGCTGATGCTGGTGACAGCGGACAATCTGGTTCAGATGTTCTTTGGCTGGGAAGGTGTGGGTGTAGCCTCGTACCTGCTGATTGGGTTCTATTATCGCAAGCCCACGGCCAATGCGGCAGCGATGAAAGCGTTCATCGTGAACCGGGTTGGCGACTTTGGCTTTGCTCTGGGCATTTTCGCGTTGTTCTTCCTGACGGACAGCATCAATTTCTTGGACATTTTTGCCTCGGCCCCTGCGCTGGCCGAAGAAAAGCTACACTTCCTGTGGGGCGAGTGGACCGCCATCGAAGTGATTTGCGTTCTGCTGTTCATCGGCGCGATGGGGAAATCGGCACAGCTGATCCTGCACACCTGGTTGCCGGACGCGATGGAAGGCCCGACGCCTGTGTCGGCGTTGATCCACGCCGCAACCATGGTGACCGCGGGTGTGTTCCTGATCTGCCGGATGTCGCCATTGATGGAATTTGCGCCTGGTGCCACCGGGTTCATCACCTTCCTTGGGGCCTCGACCGCGTTTTTTGCTGCAACCGTTGGTCTGGTTCAGACCGACATCAAGCGCGTCATTGCCTATTCAACCTGTTCTCAGTTGGGCTACATGTTCGTGGCCGCGGGTGTTGGCATGTATTCGGCAGCGATGTTCCACTTGCTGACGCACGCCTTCTTCAAGGCGCTGTTGTTCCTTGGCGCAGGTTCGGTGATCCACGCGATGCATCACGAGCAGGAGATGACCGAATACGGTGGCCTGCGGAAGAAAATCCCCTATACATTCTGGGCGATGATGATCGGCACCCTGGCGATTACAGGCGTCGGCATCCCGCTGACCCAAATTGGGTTCGCCGGGTTCCTGTCCAAAGATGCCATCATCGAAAGCGCTTTTGCCGGCGGCACCGGATATGCCTTCTGGATGCTGGTGATCGCGGCGGCGTTCACGTCATTCTACAGCTGGCGTCTGATTTTCCTGACCTTTTATGGCGAAGAGCGTGGCGACAAGCATACGCATGAGCACGCGCATGAAAGCCCGATGACCATGCTGGTGCCGTTGGGTGTTCTGTCCTTGGGTGCGGTGTTTGCCGGGATGATCTGGTATGGCAACTTCTTTGGTCACACAGACAAGGTCGGCAAGTTCTACGGAATACCGGTGGCTGAGGCGTCCGAGCATGCTGAGACCGGTGATCACGGTACTGCTGATGCGACCCATGGTGACGATACGCATTCGGATGAGGCGCACGCGGATGAAAGCCATGGTGATGACGCCGGACACGAAGAAAAAGCGGCGCACGGCGACGACCACCATTACGTCTTCGCGGGTGAGCCGGGCGAGGGCGCGATTTACATCGCGCCGGACAACCATGTTCTGGACGATGCGCATGCTGCCCCCAAGTGGGTCAAGGTTTCGCCTTTTGTCGCCATGGCTTTGGGCTTTATCGTGGCCTTCTGGTTCTACATCGTGAACACGTCGCTGCCGGCGCGTTTGGCGCAGAACCAGCGTCCTCTGTACCTGTTCCTGCTGAACAAGTGGTACTTTGACGAAATCTATGACGCGGTCTTCGTCAAGCCCACCATCGCCCTTGGCCGGTTCCTGTGGAAACGGGGTGACGGCAACACCATTGACGGTTTCCTCAACGGGGTGGCCATGGGTGTTGTACCCTTCTTTACCCGCCTCGCTGGCAAGGCGCAGACGGGCTACATCTTTACTTACGCCTTCTGGATGGTTCTGGGTATCGCTGCCCTTGTCACCTGGATATCGATCGGCGGAGGCGCACACTAATGGATAATATCCTCTCCATCGTCACCTTCATCCCCGCTGTGGCAGCAGGCATTCTGGCCCTGTTCCTGCATGGCGAGGACGTGGCGGCTCAGCGCAATGCCAAATGGGTCGCACTGGTGGCAACCACGGTGACGTTCCTGGTCTCGATCGGCATTTACACTGGTTTTGATCCGTCCAACACCGGCTTCCAGATGGTGGAAGAAGGCGAATGGCTGCTGGGTCTGAAATACAAGATGGGCGTGGACGGTATCAGCGTTCTGTTTGTCTTGTTGACCACCTTCATCATGCCCCTGACCATTCTGGCCAGCTGGCACATCACGGACCGCGTCAAAGAATACATGATCGCCTTCCTACTGCTGGAAACGCTTATGCTGGGCGTGTTCATGGCGCTGGATCTGGTGCTGTTTTACCTGTTCTTCGAGGCAGGGCTGATCCCGATGTTCCTGATCATCGGCATCTGGGGCGGCGCGAACCGGGTTTATGCCAGCTTCAAGTTCTTCCTCTATACCTTCCTTGGATCAGTGCTGATGCTGGTGGCGATGGTCGCGATGTATGCGGACGCGGGCGCTACGGATATCGAAGCACTGATGAGCCACCACTTCTCGTCCGAAGGGTTCAGCGTGCTTGGTATCTATATTGTCGGCGGCATGCAGACACTGATGTTCTTGGCATTCTTCGCCTCTTTTGCCGTGAAGATGCCGATGTGGCCAGTACACACCTGGCTGCCGGATGCGCACGTTCAGGCGCCGACCGCCGGGTCGGTCGTTCTTGCGGCGATCCTGTTGAAGATGGGCGGCTATGGCTTCTTGCGGTTCAGCCTGCCGATGTTCCCCGTGGGCTCGGCAGTAATGACCGATGTAGTGTTGTGGATGTCGGCGATTGCTGTCGTCTACACCTCGCTTGTGGCGCTGGTGCAGGAAGACATGAAAAAGCTGATCGCGTATTCTTCGGTCGCGCATATGGGCTTTGTGACTATGGGCATCTTTGCTGCGAACCAGCAGGGCATTGACGGCGCGATCTTCCAGATGCTTAGCCACGGGTTCATCTCGGCTGCGCTCTTCCTGTGTGTTGGCGTGATCTATGACCGGATGCATACTCGCGACATCGAGGCTTACGGTGGTCTGGTCATTCGCATGCCAGCCTATGCGCTGGTCTTCATGTTGTTCACCATGGCCAATGTAGGTCTGCCGGGCACCAGTGGATTCATCGGAGAATTCCTGACACTGATGGGAACCTTCCAGGTCAACACATGGGTGACAGCTGTTGCGGCTTCTGGTGTGATCTTCTCGGCAGCATATGCGCTATGGCTGTATCGCCGAGTGGTCTTTGGCGATTTGATCAAGGAAAGCCTCAAGGCGATGACGGATATGAGCTCGCGCGAGCGGCTGATCTTTGCGCCGCTGATCGTGATGACCCTCTTGCTGGGCGTCTACCCGTCGCTTGTGACCGATGTAATCGGCAACTCGACCGCCGCGCTGATTTCGAACTATGACATGGCTCTGGCCGCGGCTGAGGCCGCGACCCAGTCAGCCGCATCGCATTAAGGGGGCTTTGGAGACATGATCCAGGCTGATCTGACGATAATCCTGCCAGAGATTGTTCTGGCCGTATATGCGATGGCGGCGCTGTTGGCGGCTGTCTACACGACGAAAGACGGGCTGGCACCTTTGCTGGTCTGGACAACCGCTGGGTTGATGGCGCTGCTGGCGATTTGGATCGCGACCAACGGCGATGGTACCAATGTCGCGTTCAATGGCATGTTTGTCGATGACGGGTTCGCAAGGTTCTCGAAGGTGGCGATCCTGCTATCAGCGGCTGCCATTCTGGTGATGAGCCAGGAATATATGGTGCGTCGGGATCTGCTGCGATTCGAATTCCCTCTATTGGTTGCGCTGGCCGCTGTCGGCATGATGATGATGGTCAGTGCTGGCGATCTGATGTCGCTGTACATGGGGCTGGAGCTGCAGTCACTGTCGCTGTACGTCGTGGCCGCGCTGCGCCGGGATAGTGCCAAATCGACCGAGGCCGGTTTGAAGTACTTCGTGCTTGGTGCGCTCAGCTCGGGCCTGCTGCTGTACGGTGCCTCGCTGGTTTATGGGTTCACAGGCACCACACTGTTCTCGGGTATCATCCAGACGGTTCAGGATGGTGAGATTTCGGTTGGCCTGCTGTTTGGTCTGGTGTTCCTGATCTCAGGTCTAGCGTTCAAAGTGTCCGCTGTGCCGTTCCACATGTGGACACCGGACGTGTATGAAGGCTCGCCCACGCCAATCACCGCTTTCTTTGCCACAGCGCCGAAAGTGGCGGCCATGGCCCTGTTCGCACGCGTAATGCACGACGCTTTTGGTGGTGTGATCAAGGATTGGCAGCAGGTGATCGTCTTGCTCTCGGTCCTGTCGATGCTGTTGGGTGCGGTCGCGGCGATTGGCCAGCGTGACATCAAGCGGCTGATGGCGTTTTCGTCGATTGCCCATATGGGCTATGCGCTGATCGGACTGGCTGCGGGAACCGAGTTGGGCATCAAGGCTATGCTGATGTATCTGGCCATCTATGTGACGATGAATATCGGCACTTTCGCTTTCATCCTGATGATGGAGAGAGACGGCAAACCGGTCACGGACATCGACGCCCTACGCCAATATTCCAAACGCGAACCGGGCAAGGCGCTGGCGGTGCTGATCCTGATGTTCAGCCTGGCGGGTGTCCCACCAATGCTGGGCTTTTTCGCCAAATTCGGTGTCTGGCAGGCTGGCGTAAGCGCGGGCCTGACCGGGCTGGTGATCGCCTCAGCCATCGCCTCGGTCATCGGCGCGTTTTATTATCTGCGGATCGTGTTCTACATGTATTTCGGAGCTGAAAACGACGACCCGATCGAAACGCATTCTTCGCCGGTTCTGTGGGTTGCTCTAATGGGCTCGGCTGCGTTGATGCTGGTGGGTGTGTTCTATCAGTTCGGTATTGAAGGCGCGGCGGCAGCTGCGGCGGCCACTCTTGTCAATTGATCAGCGTAACACAGCAAACTTGGGGGCTCGGTCAGCAGACCGGGCCTTTTTGACATGACAGACTGGCCACAGGGATACGGCCTGCACGTGCTGCAAGAGGTCGACAGCACATTGAACGAGGCCACCCGCATGGCCCCGACCACGACCGGTCCGGTGTGGATCATGGCGCATCACCAAACGGCGGCGCGTGGGCGACGGGGTCGGGCATGGGCAAATCCCAAGGGAAATCTTGCCGCGACCCTTTTGATGCGGCCACAGGGAAATCCGGAACAGGCCGCACTACGCAGCTTTGTGGCTGCGCTGGCGCTGTTTGACGCCTGCGTTGCGGTGACCGGTCGGGCGACAGGCTTGTCCCTCAAATGGCCCAACGACGTACTGCTTAATGGCGGCAAACTGGCGGGTATCCTGTTGGAAAGCACAGGGCAGGGGCGCGGCGTTTCGCACCTGTCCATCGGCATCGGCGTGAACCTGTCAGAGGCACCCGGAGCAGATCAGGTAGAACCCGGCGCCGTCCGACCGGTTTCCCTATTATCGGAAGCCGGAGCCAACGTAACGCCCGAGGATTTTCTGACCGAACTGGCTGTCGCCTATGCCAGATACGAGAACCAATTCGTGACTTACGGGTTCGAACCGATCCGGACCGCGTGGTTGGCCCGGGCTGCCAAGTTGGGTGAGGTCATCACCGCCCGTACCGCAGCGTCGGAAACGGTTGGAACCTTTGAAACGGTGGACGCAGCGGGCAATCTTGTCCTAAACACCGCCAAAGGCCGCGTCAGCATTCCGGCGGCGGATGTGTTTTTCTGAAGGAGGCCCAGATGCTTCTGGCTATTGATTGCGGCAACACGAACACTGTGTTCTCGATCTGGGACGGTGAAAGGTTTCTGTGCACCCTGCGCACATCGACCCACCATGCGCGCACGGCGGATGCCTATTTCACGTGGTATTCGACGCTGGTGAAACATTATGGGATCGAGGCTGAAATCACTGATGTGATCATCGCCTCGACCGTGCCGCGCGTTGTGTTCAACCTGCGGGTCTTTGCGGATCGGTTCTTTGGGTGTCGGCCGCTTGTCGTGGGCAAACCCGATTGCCTGTTGCCGATGAATCCGCGTGTTGACGAGGGTACAGTGCCCGGCCCGGATCGTCTGGCCAACGCGGTGGCTGCGTTTGACCGGCATGGCGGCAACGTGGTTGTTGTGGATTTTGGCACGGCGACGAACTTTGATGTGGTTGCGGCGGATGGGGCCTATGTCGGCGGGATCATTGCGCCGGGCGTAAATCTCAGCCTCGAGGCGTTGCACCAGGGCGCGGCTGCCCTGCCGCATATCGATATCACCCGCCCTGAAAATGTGATTGGCACGAATACGGTTGGCTGTATCCAATCCGGCGTGTATTGGGGCTATTCCGGATTGATCGAGGGGCTGATTTCCCGGATCAAGGCGGAATATGGAATGCCGATGAAAGTCGTTGGAACCGGTGGGCTCGCGCCGCTGTTCGATCAGGCGGACGTGGGGTTTGACGCAATCGAAGATGATCTGACGATGCACGGGCTTACCGTGATACATCGCTATAACAAGGACAATGGCTCGACATGAGCAGCGAAAGATTGATCTACCTACCGCTGGGCGGTGCCGGCGAAATTGGCATGAACGCCTATGTCTACGGCTATGGCAAACCCGGTCAGGAACGGCTGATCCTTGTGGATCTGGGCGTGACATTTCCGGACATGGACACCACCCCGGGCGTTGACCTGATCCATGCCGACATTTCTTGGCTGCGCGAACGTGCCGACCGGCTGGAAGCCGTGTTCGTTACCCACGCACACGAGGACCACGTGGGCGCTGTGGCGCATTGCTATGAGGCGCTGGGTGCGCCTGTCTACGCACGGGCCTTCACCGCCAACATCGCGCGCCGCAAGATGGAAGAGCACGGACACCCCGAGGATGCCGTACATACTGCATCGGCCTGGCCCGAACAGATTTCAGTTGGTCCGTTTAAGGTGGGTTTCCTGCCGGTCTCGCATTCGATCCCCGAAAGCGCTGCCCTGGTGATCGACACGCCAGAGGGGCGGATCGTACATACCGGCGACTTCAAGCTGGATGAAAATCCGATCGTGGGTGAACCTTTTGACCCCAATCTCTGGGCTGAGGTTGCCAAGTCTGGCGTCAAAGCGCTGGTGTGTGACAGTACGAACGTGTTTTCCCCCCATGCAGGTCGTTCGGAATCCGAGGTCGGCCCCGAGATCACCAGGCTGGTTGAGGAAGCCAGCGGCATGGTTGTTGCCACCACATTTGCGTCGAATGTCGCACGTGTGAAAACACTGGCCGAGGCGGGTGAACGGGCGGGGCGCTCGGTCGTTCTGCTGGGTCGCGCGATGCGCCGGATGATCGAAGCCGCGACCGAAACGGGCATTCTGACCAGCTTTCCACGCGTCGTCAGCGCCGAAGAGGCTGTGGACATGCCGCGCCAGAACCTGATGCTGATCGTCACCGGCAGCCAGGGAGAACGCCGCGCGGCCAGCGCACAACTTGCGCGGGGCAAATACCGCGGGTTGGAACTGAAAGAAGGCGATCTGTTTCTCTTCTCGTCCAAAACCATCCCAGGCAACGAGCGTGGCGTGATTTTCATCATGAACCAGCTCAGTGAAAAGGGCGTGGATGTGGTCGATGACAGTGCGGGCCTGTACCATGTGTCTGGTCACGCCAACCGTCCGGATCTTGAGAAAGTACACGGGCTGGTCGATCCGCAGATGATCATTCCGATGCACGGTGAACATCGTCACCTGCGCGAGCATGCCAAACTGGCCGAAGCTGGTGGGCGTACCGGTATTCTGGCCGTAAACGGAACCATGCTGGATTTGACAGGGAATGCGCCGCGAGTTGTCGACTATGTCGAAACCGGTCGGACCTACCTGGACGGCACGGTCAAAGTTGGCGCCCTGGATGGGGTGGTGCGTGACCGGATTCGTATGGCGCTGAACGGGCACGTCACTGTCACGGTCATTCTGGACGAAGAGGACGAACCACTGGGCGAGCCGTGGTGCGATACGATGGGTCTGTCCGAGATTGGATCGTCCCGGGCTGCATTGGTTGAAGTTCTAGAAGAAGACCTGAATCAGTTCCTGATGCGGGCCGATGCCAAGACCCTGCGCGATGATGACAAACTGGAAGAGGCAATACGCCGGATCGTTCGCCAAACAGCAAAGACCGAGATTGGGAAAAAGCCCGAAGTCACCACGGTAATCAGCCGCATGAAATAACGTGTCTGAGGGCCACCGGCCCTCAGTCTGCTTCTGGCATGGGATAACCGCGAAGTTTGAGGAAAAGGCTTTCCTCCTCACTGTTCAGAAAGAACGGAACAGTTTCAGGTGGCGTTGGGTCTGTCACCCGAGCGGCGATTTCGGCCAGCACGACTTCTGTAATGAACGGCAGGTCGAATTCGCGCGCCCGGTCCAGCGGCACCCATTGCAGATGTGACAGCTCGTCCGAGGCGTGGCTGAAATCATCCAGATCGCCCTGTATTGCGGCGGCGTCTACCAGGAAAAAGCGTGCATCGAACCGGCGGGGTCGCCCAGGCGGGGTGACGGCACGAAAAACGAACTGAAGTGCTTGTGCCGATGGGCGGTATCCTATCTGCGCAAATGTCGCCCAATCTTCGGTCCGCGGGCCCGCCCAATCACCTGGTTGGCCCAAAATCAGTCCGGTTTCTTCCCAAAGCTCTCGGATCGCCGCCGCCGCCAAGGCATTTTGCAGCCCGGCTTGTGACCGCTCCGCAAGGCGATCACAGCACACAGCGGGCAGATCTGTTGACAGTGCAACATCTGCATCAGACGCATCGACAGCGCCGCCTGGAAAGACAAATTTGTTCGGCATGAACGCGGCTTTTGCACCGCGTTGCCCCATCAGGATGGATGGATTGGTCAGACGATCCCGCAAAACGATGACTGTCGCCGCGTCGCGTATGGCTGTTTTGTCCACCGTCATCCGTTGCTCAACTTGCGGTCCAAGATCACGCGGACTGGCCAAAGCCGTGCATGCGACGAGCCCATTGATAGGCGACAACTGCCCCTTTCAATCGTGGCAGCAGGAATAGTGACAGGGCAGTACAGCCAATTGCCAAAACCAGGAACATCGTCAGGGGCTCAGGGCGCCAATGGACATAAGATAAGTGCAGCGCCGGTGCCAGCAGGTGACCCACCAGAAGAATAGTCAGATAGGCCGGCCCATCATCGGCGCGATGGTGAAACAGCTCTTGCCCGCAATTCGAACATTCGTTGTTAACCTTGAGGTAGCTGTGCAGCAGTTTGCCCTCGCCGCAATTTGGGCAACGGCAACGGAACCCTTTGACCAGTGCTGGCTTTGTCGGGCGGTCTTCTACATCGTGGGTTTCGATCGTCTGATCTGTCATGTTGATACTCGCGCGTTCCAATGATGAGGATATAACGCTTGTTTGCAGCTTCGGGAAAGGGGGTGCGTCGCTTTGCATCGCTAAGACGTTTCTAAAAAAGTTTCACTTCCTGCGACGGAATGGGATGCCTGCCCCGTTTGAACCTATGTAAGCAGCGGCAATGGCGCCGCGAAAACAAGGGAAAAACGTTATGAAAAGCGCCAAATTCATTCCGGCAATCATTGTGTCAGCACTGGCAATCACTGGCACATCCGTTTTCGCCGCAGGGGGTAAAGATCGCGAACCTGTGACCTTTCAACAGCTCGATGCGAACGGTGACGGGCAGGTGACCAAGGAAGAAATGCAGGCTCATCGGAATCAGCGTTTCACCAATGCCGACACCGATGGCGACGGCCAGCTGAGCGTCGAAGAGATGCAGGCAGCAGGTCAAAAGAAGGCCAACGACCGTGTTACGAAGATGTTTGAACGCAACGATGCCAACAAGGACGGTTTTCTGAGCGAGGACGAGTTGCCCAAGCCGCGCCGTGCTGACAAGATGTTTGACCGGATCGACGCGAACGAGGACGGCGCTATCACGGAAGAAGAATTTGCCGATGCAAAAGACAGAATGGGAAAGCGCCACAAGAAACATGGGAAAGCGGACTCTGACGACAGCTGATGCGGGATGGAGGACCTGACCTCTGCTCCACAATACGTTCGCGGCGTGGATTACGCCGCGGACGAATTGGGCGACGATGTGTTGCTCAGGCAGTTTGCCGATGGCGATGCTGCGGCGGCGCGCGTTCTCACCGATCGGCTTGCGCCGCGCAGCTTATCAGTGGCCCTTCGGTTTCTGGGCAATCGCGCCGAGGCTGAAGATGTGACACAAGATGCGATGATGCGCCTGTGGCAGATGGCACCCGATTGGGTGCCCGGTCAGGCCAAAGTATCGACATGGCTCTATCGCGTGACGCTAAATCTGTGTGTTGATCTGCGCCGCAAAAAGACGCCGGACCTACTGGCGGATGTGCCAGAGCCAGCAGATGAAAAGGCCAGTGCGGCCGATCGTCTGCAGGACGCAGCCCGAAAGGATGCCCTGCAAATGGCACTATCACAACTGCCGGAGCGTCAACGACAAGCTGTTGTTTTGCGGCATATTGAGGAATTGCCCAACCCTGAAATCGCTGGGATCATGGGTATTTCGGTGGAAGCGGTGGAAAGCCTTACGGCACGAGGAAAACGGTCGTTAGCGGCGATTCTGGCCGGGCGACGTGATGAACTGGGGTACGACGATGACTGACGACAAAGACAATCTGGATCTGTTGTTCGCCCAAGCCCGGCAGGATCGGCAAGACTTGCCGGATGATCTGGCTGTGCGCATTCTCACCGACGCGGAATCTGTTCGGCTGGGTCGCCTGAAGCCAGATGAGCCAAAGACAAACTCTCTGTGGGCGCGCCTGCTGGCCGGGTTTGGCGGCTGGCAGGGAATGGGCGGTTTGGTTGCCGCCAGTATGGCGGGCGTCTGGATCGGCTTTTCAGCACCGGCGTTTTTGCCTGATCCCGCCAATTACATTTACGCGCAGGATGTTAGTTTCGTGGTCGCTGACCTAAGTCTGGATACGAGTTTTCTGGAGGACGCCGAATGAGCGATAGCCCCAAACCCAAAAACCGCTGGATGTCGGTTCTACTGGTCATCTCGCTGGCCCTGAACCTGCTGATCGTCGGCGTTGCCCTGGGGACCGCACTGCGAGTCAAAGGTGGGGATCATGCAAAATCTCCGCCAGGCTTTGGTTCGGCGCTGTATCGTGCGCTGCCAAAGGAAGAGCGTAAAGCCATGCGGGGCGAGCTGTTCGACCGACACAAAAAGGGGACACACAACCGATCCCAGGATTTTGCCCAACTCAGCACTGCTTTGCGGGCAAGCCCCTTTGACGCTGCGGCGGTTCAAGCCCTGCTAGACCAGCAAGCGCAGTCTATGGCGGACCTGCAGAATGCCCTGCAGCAAGAGTGGTTGGCTCGGGTAGAAGCCATGAGCGATGAAGAGCGTCTGGTCTATGCCGACCGGCTGGAAGAGGTCGTTAAACGCGGCCCGCGTGGCCACAAGAAAAAGGACTGAGGGTTTCAGGCAGCGCTCTGTCTGATCCTTACTTGATTGCGACCAGCCTTCTTGGCTGCATAAAGCGCAGTATCGGCGGATTTCAGCAACCGCTCCACCGGGTCACCAGGGGGCAGGGGCGGGATCGGTGCCGTCAGGCCGATGCTGATGGTGACTGGCACGGGGGCTGTGGTATCGGGCAGAGAAAATGGTGTCTTGCTGATACAGTCGCGCAAGGTTTTAGCCAGATCCATCGCCCCAGCCTGAGAGCTGTCAGGCAGACCTATCATAAACTCCTCTCCCCCGATGCGCGCGACAAAACCCGTCGCGCCAACCGTGCGCTTCATGCGCTTTGCGGCCTCGGTCAAAACCTGGTCGCCGCTGACATGCCCAAAACGGTCGTTGATGGTTTTGAAATGATCCAGGTCTGCCAACATGACAACGAAACCGTGACCGGTTTGCGATGGTTGTCGTGCCAACTTATCCATAGCTTGCATAGCATAGCGACGGTTGTGCAACCCAGTCAGGGGGTCGACCCACGACTCGGCCAGCCCGCGCTTTAATGAGGCGCGCATTTGGTCCATTCGGGCCTTTCGCGTGATCTGGTTATCCAGATGTAGTTGCACCTCTTCGACGTAGAACCCCCCCATACACACGGCGTCAGCGCCACGATCCAGCGCCTCGCTCGCCATTGTCGCATTTTCATCGGCCAAGACGGCGATCAATACGGTATGCCGAGTTGCCCCGCGTGACTTCAGGTCCGCCAACGTATTCAGGCCCGCGGCCGTCGTATCTATTTCGATTAGGATCGCGTCTGGCACTGGCCCTGACAGCAAAGCACGCATGTTCGAAGCTGCATGTGTGCTTAGGCTGTGATGCGATTTCTCGGACAACGCGGATTTCCACAATGTCCCGATCCGGGCGCTTTGGGTCAGTATGGCCACATGGGCCGATTTCGACGGCGTAATCAGCACGGTCGCGGGTTCTGCAAATCCGACTGGATGTGATCCGCCGCCCAGCTGAAGCTCTTGCGTATCTGCGCGCGCGCGCAGCAGACTGCGAATTCGCGCCAGAAGCAGGGTGTCCTTGAACGGGGCTGCCAACACGTCGTCCAACCCATCTGACAATGCCTGTAACCTTGCCGCCTTGTCGTTCTGCGGCGCGATTGCAACGACCGGTACATCGGCCAGTTCCGGATTCGCCATCACCAGTCTTTTGACGTCCGCAGCTGAGCCATCGGGCAGCGTTTGTGCCACCAGCACCAGATCGGGGCGCGTACGACTTAGCAACCCGGCCAGCCCCTGCAGCTTTTCAGCCTGAACCACGTGATACCACGCCGCCGTCAGCTGAACTTTTAGCATAATGCGATTGGTCGAAGTCCCGTCGAGGACAAGAATGGTTCCCTGCACGGACATATCTATCACCGTTGATTGCATGCGTTGCCAAAGTGTTTATGAGTCTGGTTAACAAACCCTTTCCAAGTGCATACCCGAGGCCTCTTTATGCCGATCACCGCCCAATCCGCCGAAACGCTTGCCCTGAACGTCCTCGGCTGGCTGGTCGGGAATGACGAATTGCTGCCGATCTTTTTGGGCTCGACGGGTGCATCCACCGAGGATCTGCGGGTTCGCGCATCAGAGCCGGAGTTCCTGAATTCGGTTCTTGAATTCTTGATGCTTGACGATTCGTGGGTGATCGCCTTTTGTGACGCCAATTCCGTGCCCTATGACCTGCCGGGTCAGGCGCGGGCTGTTTTGTCCGGTGGCGACGTTCACTGGACCTGATTTAATTCTCTGACAGGAGCATGTAATGCCCATCGATGCGATCTTGTTCGACAAGGACGGCACACTGTTTGACTTTGCGGACACATGGGGTGGTTTCGGGCGCAGCGTGTTGGAAAAGCTGTCAGATGGCGACCAAAAGCGGGCTGCCGAACTGGGCCAGGCCATAGGGTTTGATCCGGTTTCGGAAGAATATGCTGACGACAGCATCGTGATTGCGGGGACCGTCGAAGAGATCGCCGAAGCCCTTGCACCCTATTTCCCGGATATGCCCAGCGATGAGCTGATCGACATTCTGAACACGGAATCGGCTACGGCGACACAGGCTCCGGCTGTTCCACTGGTTCCCTTCCTCGATGCTTTGCGGCAGGCGGGCCTAAAACTGGGTGTAGCCACGAATGACGGGGAAATGCCTGCGTTGCAACATCTCGCCTCAGTCGGGATTCGCGACCACTTCGATTTTGTTGCTGGCTACGACAGCGGCCATGGGTTCAAACCCGGACCCGGGCAATTGATTGCCTTTGCGACCCATGTTGGCGTCGACCCGTCGCGCGTGGCGATGGTGGGGGACAGCCTGCATGACCTGCAGGCCGGGCGAGCTGCCGGAATGACCACAATCGGTGTGCTGACGGGGTTGGCGCCGGCCGAAGCGCTCGCGCCGATGGCGGATGTCGTGCTGCCGGACATCGGTCACATTCCCGCCTGGCTGGCAGAAAACTGATCCAGCTTCGGCTGAATTCGACTGTCCAAGTAATAAAACCGACAAACCTTGTCGCAGACAGAGCGGCCACTGGGCCGACTTCAGGGCTTGCTTGAAGAAAGCAAGTTCCGGAGGGATCCAATGGCTGACACACAGACTCGCAAACGGCGCGGAGGGGGACGGGCAGGTGCGGCGGCACGCAGGGGCAGCGCGGTGATCGACCAAATGCCGTGGAACCCGCCGATCAATACCGACAAACCCACCGAACCGCTGGACCAGGCTGGAATCGAAGCGATCCACGAGGGGGCCATGCGCATCCTCGAAGAGATCGGGATCGAGTTCTACAACGAAGAAGCCCTCGGCATCCTGAAAGAGGCGGGCTGTACGATCAATGGCGACAACGTTCGCATGGGTCGTGACTTTGTGATGGAGATGGTGGCCAAAGCGCCATCAAAGTTCACGATCACGCCGCGAAACCCTGACAAGACGATTGAAGTTGGTGGCAAAACCCTGTTGTTCGGGAACGTGTCTTCTCCTCCGAACTACTGGGATCTTGAGATTGGTACCAAGGTGGCCGGAAATCGCGAGATGTGCCGGAATTTGCTGAAGCTGACGCAGTACTTCAACTGCATTCACTTTGCGGGGGGCTATCCGGTCGAGCCGGTCGATATCCACGCCAGCGTCCGACATCTGGACGTGCTCTATGACAAGCTGACGCTGACCGACAAGGCGATGCATGCCTATTCGCTGGGTAAGGAACGCGTTGAGGACGTGATGGAGATGGTGCGGATCGCTGGAGGTCACAGCCATGAAGAGTTCGAAGCGACCCCGCGGATGTATACCAACATCAACTCGACCTCACCGTTGAAACACGACCATCCGATGATTGACGGCTGCCTGCGTCTTGCGCGGCGCGGGCAAGCAATTGTCGTGACACCGTTCACATTGGCCGGTGCGATGGCGCCCGTTACGATGGCCGGTGCGGTTGCGCAATCCTTGGCCGAGGCGTTGTGCGCAATTGCGCTGTTCCAATATGTCCGGCCGGGAATTCCCTGTGTTATCGGGACGTTCACGTCCAACGTTGACATGAAATCCGGCGCGCCTGCGTTTGGAACGCCCGAATATATGCGCTCAACCCAGATGACCGGCCAAATGGCAAGATATTATGGTTTGCCGATGCGGTCTTCGGGCGTGTGTGCGGCGAACGTACCCGATGGGCAAGCTGTGTGGGAGACGTCGAACTCGCTCTGGGCTGCTGTGCAGTCGGGCACCAACATGGTGTATCATGCGGCTGGATGGCTTGAGGGCGGGCTGATTGCGAGCCCCGAAAAATTCATTATGGATTGTGAAATTCTGCAGCAAATCCAGCGATACATGCAGCCCGAGATCACAGCAACAGGCCCAGATGAAATCGCGCTGGATGCTATCAAGTCTGTTGGGAACGATGGCCATTTCTTTGGTATTCAGCACACCCAGGACCGCTACACGACCGCGTTCTATCAGCCGTTCCTGAGCGATTGGAAAAACTATGAAGGTTGGGACGTGGCTGGCGGCATCTGGACCGCTGAGCGCGCCCACCACATGTTCAAGGAAATCGTAACCAGCTTTGAGCCCCCGCCGATAGATGACGGGATTCGCGAGGAGTTGGAGGACTTTGTTGCCCGCCGAAAGGCCGAGGGTGGCGCGCCGACGGATTTCTAATGTAACAACAGTGACTTCCAGATTGAGACTCTGTCGGATTGCCATCACCGCAACGTGTTTTTTGGCTATTTGTTAAGGATTATCTGTCCAGATTGGGGCGTAACCAATTTGGGGCATCTCATGCATGGTCTGATCAATCGGGCAATACAATCATTTGTTTGCGCGACTTATGGACAACCCTGCTGGCTGCGGGTGACCGAGGCTGCGGGCCTGGGTTTTGCCGAGTTTGAGGCAATGCTGCTTTATGACGACGCCATGACCGCGCAGGTTTTGGACGTGTTATGTGCTGACCTGAATCGTCCACGGGCCGAGATACTGGAGGATCTTGGGACCTATCTGGTGTCGCACCCCAATATGGAAGATTTGCGCCGACTGCTTCGGTTCGGCGGTGTGACATATGTCGAATTCCTGCACTCGCTGGATGACTTATCGGATCGTGCCCGCCTTGCAGTATCCGATCTGCGTCTGCCAATGCTGGAGTTGTGTGAGGTGTCACCGGCAGAATATCACTTGTACTGCTACCCCGGCCTGCCAGGCTATTTCAGCGTGATGGTCGGCGTATTACGGGCAATTGCAGACGATTATGGAGCATTGGCCATGTTGTCGCATGAAGGGCAGCAGGCCGACGCCGAGGTCATCACGATCGTTCTGATCGAAAGCGCCTTTGCCGAAGGGCGTCATTTCGATCTTGGGGCGCGGAAGTCATGATGCAAGCCTCTGAACTCTCAGCTCTTTTGGACACGTTGTGCCCCATGTTCGTGATGGTGGATGACAAGGGCATGATCGTAAACGCAGGACCAACGCTGCAAAAACTCCGTCCGGACCATCCGATGCAGGGGCGCGATTTTCTGGACGTTTTTGAACTTGTGCGACCGCGAACAATAACAACGATTTCCACGCTGTTATCTCTGACCGGTGGCAAAGTACATCTGAAATTTCACGACGAGCCTCGGACCGCGCTGACCGGGCTAATCGCGCCCTTGCCAAAGGGGAACGGGGCCATCATCAACCTGTCCTTCGGGATTTCGATACTGGATGCAGTTCGTGACTATGCCCTGACTAGCGCGGATTTCTCTGGCACGGATCTGGCGATCGAACTGCTGTACTTGGTTGAGGCGAAAACAGCCGCGATGGAGGCATCGCGCTCACTGAACTTGCGACTGCAGAGAGCTATGCTGGCCGCTGAAGAACAGGCGGTGACAGACATGTTGACGGGGTTGAAAAACCGCCGTGCGATGGATGTGGTTCTCGGCCACCTGATCACGGCCAATTGCGCTTTTGCGCTTATGCATCTGGACTTGGATTTCTTCAAAAGTGTCAACGACCGCCTTGGCCATGCGGCGGGGGACTTTGTGTTGCAACAGGCCGCATGCATTATGGAGGAAGAAACACGAACTGAGGACACGGTCGCCCGGATCGGTGGTGATGAGTTTGTTATCATTTTTAAAGGTCTGGTCGACGAAAGTGTCCTGTCTGACATAGCGGGGCGCCTGATCAGCAGGCTATGCCAACCCATGATGTTTCAGGGTGCCCAGTGTAAGATTTCAGCTAGCATCGGAACGGCCTTGTCCACGCAATTTGGCACGCCGGATGCGGCAGAGCTGCTGAATGCAGCGGATCAGGCGCTGTACGAGGCAAAGCGGCAGGGGCGTTCGCGGCATTGTCTGTACTCGGCACTTGCGACCACTGGGCTGAAGCCGGCCAGTTCTCAATGACTTATGAATCCGCGCGGGGCGGGTATTTAAGCTAATCCAGCGCAATAGCCCGTGTCAGAATTTCCGCAATATGGCGCTTGATCGGGGGAAGCTCTCCGACAACCGGCATCACGTGGCCTTTGAACCGCGCTCGCTCTAGCTCCTGTGGCACGTCATCCAAAACATGCCCGCCGGTGCAGGCAAAGAAGGGTAGGCACAGAGAGTGATCGCCAGCCCCGGTCGCGGCTTCGGCAATGGACGGGGCCTCTTCCACAAACCCGACGCGGATGGATTGGAAGGTCATGCACCGGGCCAGTTCCCTGGAAAACTCAATGGCGACAGCTGATGGATTGCGGCTACGGCCCGATCCATGTGCCGCCAGAACCAGATCCGTTTTGTCCGCGTCCCACCCCTTGCCCGATAGCGCATCCAGCAATGCGCCCGCAGCCAAAGCGGGGAGTTCTGGGTCAACGCCCAACGGGTCCAGAATTTGGATGTTTCTATCACCCAGACGCTTGGGCAGCGCACGTGTCACGAACCACCCCTTGGCCATAAAAAGGGGATAGATGACAGTGTCGTCGGGCAGTTCATCCAAACGAGCCTCCAGCATTCCAGGCGCAGCAAGCGTAGCTGAATGAACGCTGACGCCATCGCAATACGCATCGATCTCTGCCGCATAGGAAGCTAGCGCCGCTTCGGCAGGGGCCGGGTCCGAGGGTTGGCCGTGGGCGACGATCAGGGCGTGCGGCATTTAGGAGTATCCTGTGGCTTTTCAGTTAGGTGTGTCCGGCTGGTGCAAAGTCAATCCGTGGGACGTCACGCTATCCCAATAATGTCAGCCAAAGCCAGACTGTCAGGATCGAGACGCCGGTTCCGACCAGAACGGACGAGGCCGCGACCCGTTTTGCCCGTCCGTACATATTGGCAAAGATGTAAGCATTAAAACCGGGAGCCATCGCTGCCGTCAGCACGCCCGAGCGGAACAGGTCTTGCGGCAGGCCAACTGTTGAACCGAATAACCAGACAAGACTGGGATGCAGCATTAGTGAAATCGCGCAGACAAAGGCGATGGCGCGCAGGTCACCTTCGGGCTTGTACTTCACAAGCACTCCGCCAAGCGCGAACAGCGCCCCGGGCAGGGCGGCGCGGGTCACAAGGCCCAGCGCTTCGTCCACGACCGCAGGTATGCCGATACCTGACAGGTTCACGGCAAAACCCAGCGCGATGCCAAGGATCAGTGCGTTGCGGAACATGGCCGACAAGATGGATTTGACCATGCGGGGGCCACCTTGACCGCGATTTCGAATAACCTCCATCACCGTGATGCCAACGCCGTAGCAAAAGGGTGAATGGAAGGCGATGATCGCATAGTTGCCGGTCAGGTTTTCGGGGCCATAGGCGCGTTCGGTAATAGGCAGTCCCAAAAGGACAGAGTTCGAGAACAGACAGCAAAACCCGATGGCAACGCAATCTTCCCAATCCCGGCCAAATATCAACCGTGCACCGAACAGACCAGCAGTGAAACACAGGCCAGCTGCTGAGTAGAAGCTGACCAGAAGCCGGGGATCAAAACTAGCGCTTAGATCCAGATGCGAGATTGCAAGGAACAGAAGGCATGGGATTGCAAAGCCCTGGGTGAACTTCATCAATCCATCGATGTGAATTTCCTTGAAATACCCCAGCCGTGTCGAGGCATAACCTGCTCCGATCACAAGGAAAACCGGTAGAATGACGTCGATCAGATTTTGAAGCATGGCACCGCTTTGCAGGCTGGGCCGACGCAAAATTGCTGCGTCCCAGGTCGATTGCGTGGGGTCTTATAGCGCCTGATGGATCACCATTCCGTCATAGGCTGGGGTGATGTTGTCGGCAGTTTCTGCATCAACCGTGGCATAGTCCAGATCGATATGCATGTTGGTCAGAACCGCGCGCTTGGGGTTCAGTTGTTCGATCCAGCCCAGGGTCCTTTCCAGATGCGCATGGGTCGGGTGAGGTTTCCGACGTAGCGCGTCGATGACCAGGCAATCCAACCCTTCCATCATCGACCAAGCGTCGTCGTAGATTTCCGCCACATCCGGCAGGTACGCCAGGTTGCCCATCCGGAAACCAAGCGAGTCGATCGAGCCGTGGTTGACCTTGAATGGCTGGAACGGGATCGGGCCGCCGGGGCCGTCCACCTCGAAAGGGCCGTCGATGGACTTCAGGTCAAGGATCGGCGGGTAGGGTGAACCTTCGGGCTGGACAAAGGCGTAGCCGAACCGTCCCAGCAAGGCGTTCTGCGTGTCGCCATCGGCCCACACGGGCACGCGCTCGCGCATATTGAACACAATCATACGCAGGTCATCGATGCCGTGGACGTGATCGGCGTGCGAATGGGTGTAGATAACTCCATCCAGACGTCCGGTTCCGCTATCGAGCAATTGGCTGCGCATGTCGGGGGAGGTGTCGATCAGTACCGAGGTTGTACCGTCCGGGCCGTCCCGTTCCACCAGCATTGAACAGCGGCGACGGATGTTTTTGGGGTTCTTGGGGTCGCAATCGCCCCAATGCCCGCCCAGCCGGGGGACGCCGCCGGATGATCCGCAGCCAAGGATGGTGCATCGCAATTCGGTCATGCAGCCGCCTTGTAGGTCGCTGCTTTGGTGAACAACCGGTCAAAATTTGCCTGCGTATGGGCAGCAAAATCGACGTAGTCCATCCCAAACACCTCGGCCCCTTTGCGCGCTGTGTGGGCGGTATAGGCGGGCTCGTTCCGCTTGCCGCGATACGGGGGTGGGGCCAGGTATGGCGCGTCGGTTTCAACAAGGATGCGGTCAACCGGGGCCCTGGCAAAGATATCGCGCAGCTCCTGGCTTTTGGGGAAGGCCACGATGCCGGACATCGACAAATAAAACCCCAGCTCAAGGGCGGCTTTGGCCAGTTCGGCAGAAGATGAAAAGCAGTGCATCACGCAGGAATAGGGCGCGTTGCGGTGTTCCTCGGCCAGAATGCGGGCCATGTCGTCATCGGCGGCACGGGCGTGAATGATCAAAGGCAGGCCAGTGCGTTGGGCGGCCTCAATATGTACCCGCAAGGATTGCTTCTGCACCGCTGCGCTGCCGGCGGTATAGTGATAATCCAGCCCGGTTTCGCCGATACCTACAAATTTGGGGTGCCGGGACAAGGCGACGAGTTCATCGACCGATGCCATCGGCTCATCAGCGGCACTCATCGGGTGCGTTCCAGCCGCGTAGAAGACCGGCGCGTGGGTTTCGGCGATGGCGCGGACGGTTGGTTCGTTCCGCAAGCGGGTGCAAATTGTTACCATGCGGGTCACGCCAGCCTCGGCAGCATTGGCCACGATCTGATCCAGCTGACCTTCGAAATCGGGGAAGTCCAGATGGCAATGGCTGTCGGTGATTTCGGGCGTATTGCTCATCTGCTCTGACCGGCGGTTTCCTGTATCTTGAACACCGTATCTAGGACCAGAGCGGCAGGGTCAAGGTTCACCGCCTGCCCATGACGCGCACGTGCGGTGATCACTGCAGCGACCTCTGCCCATTTGCGGGCCTGCTGCGGTGAGGCAGACAGGCGGGCAAGGGTTTCTGCCTCGTTCGGAGCGGCCTCGGGCATCGGGGCCGCGCCGGTTGCACCGGTCAGCGCAAGCCGGGACAGGGCGACGTCGATCAACGTCAGTAACAGTTCAAACCGCTCGGCCGCGCCACGTTGGGCAGCAGCCTCGGCCAAGGCCAGCGCGCGCTGACGGTCCATTCGGGGCAGGGTGCCCAGAATGGCGATCAGCTCGGCGTAAATCTCAAGCCCGCCCAGGTTTATCAGGCGCACCGCATCACCCACGGACCCGGCAGCCAGTGCAGCCAAATGATCCGCCTGTCCCGGCATTTCTGTGCCGGTCTGCATCAGCGCGGCTTCCATATTCTCAGATCCCAGCGGAGACAGGCGCAGTGTCCGGCACCGCGACCGGATTGTCGGCAACAGACGCGACGGCTGGTGCGAGATCAGCAGCAGGGTGGTGCGGGCCGGGGGCTCCTCGAGCATTTTCAACAGCGCGTTGGCGGCGCTGACATTCATCTCATCCGCGGCATCCACAATCACAACGCGGCGACCACCGTCAGTCGAGGAAAGGCCGAAGAACTTGCCAAGCTTGCGGATATCATCAACCACAATCTCATTACGCAACCGCCCCTGATCGTTCAGAGATCGGGTAATTGCGGCCAAGCCGGGCTCGGCCCCAGCCTGAATACGGTGCGCGACGGGGTGTTCAGGATCGATCTCAAGGCTATCGGGCGGTGGCGGTGCACCAAATAGCCCGTCATCCTCAGTCGAAGGTGTTGCCAGTAGAAATCGCGCGATCCGCCAGGCCAGCGTCGCCTTGCCGACCCCACGTGGACCAGTAATCAACCAGCCGTGGTGCAGACGCTCAGAGGTATAGGCAGTCAGAAAAGCCTGTTCCGCCGCGTCCTGACCAAACAGGCGCAGTGTCTCGCGCGGGTGTGGGGCACCGGGTGCCTGATCCGGGGTTGGGGTGTCGTCGCTCATATATCGTCTATCGCAAAGCTTGCAGAACGATATCTGTCACATCCTGTGCAACACTGTCCATGTCCCGGTTACCATCAACCACGCGGAAACGGTCGGAATACTCATCCGCAAGGGCCAGAAACCCTGCACGCATCTGTTGTTGCAGATCCAGCCCGAAATCTTCGAACCGTTCTTCTGTTCCCTGACGCCCTTTGGCGCGGGACAGCCCGGTTTCGGGGTCCATGTCGATCAAAACGGTCATGTCGGGTTCGCGCCCGATCATCAGGTCGTGCAATTGATCGACCAATCCCCGCAGATCGCCGCGCGACAGGCCCTGATACATGCGGGTGCTGTCGGCGAAGCGGTCGCAGATCACGACTTTGCCCTCGGCCAGCGCTGGCCTGATCGTGCGTTCTAAATGATCCCGGCGGGCGGCCGTAAACAGTAGGATTTCCGTCTCTGCGGACCAGCGATCCGTGTCACCTTCCAGAACAAGGCTTCGGATCTCTTCAGCGCCTGCAGATCCTCCGGGCTCGCGGGTCAGAACGACATCGTAACCGAGGCCACGCAAATGTTCGGCAAGCATTCGTGCTTGTGATGACTTTCCAGACCCGTCAATACCTTCGAAGGTCAGAAACAACCCTGCCTTCGTCACATCGCCTCCAGCGGATTGCCGATCACGTCTTCCAGAACAATACCGCCAACGGTTTTCATGCGCACGACAAAGCCGCCTACAGGCACGTCTTTGGCCGCGAAAAGTGGGCGACGGATTTCGGGCAATCCTTCGGGTGTGATCACCAGCTCAGCCAGTTTCTGCCCCTTTTCCACAGGCGCGTTGATCGGACCTTCATAGACGACCTCAGCTTTGACATCCTTGTCATTGAGAACTGGGAACAACAAGGTCAGATCCCCTTCGGGCACCAGCCCAACAGTCTTTTCTGCGCCCATCCAAATCTGGGCTTCGGCTATCGGCGTTTCGGCGTCGGCAATTGTCCTCTCGACAAAATTGCGAAACGACCAGTTAACCACGGCCTCAGCCTCCTCTGCGCGACGGGCGGTGCTATCGAGGCCAGTCAGGACAAAGACAACCCGACGGTCGCCTTGCTTGGCCGAGCCGACCAGGCCATAACCCGCCTCTTGCGTATGCCCGGTTTTCAGGCCGTCGGCCCCGATCCCCAGTTTCAGCAGCGGATTGCGGTTACGTTTGTTAGAAGGCGCACGGCCATCAAACTCAAACTCTTCTTCTGCGAACAGAGGGTAGTATTCGGGGAAGTCGCTGATCAGCCGGTTGGCTAATACGGCAAGGTCATGGACCGACATCATGTGGCCCGCCGCCGGCCATCCGTTCGAGTTGGCGAAGTTCGAGTTGTCCATGCCCATCTGCTTAGCGCGCTGTGTCATGTAGCGGGCAAACCCGGCCTCGGTCCCATCGGGGCTTAGCGCCTCGGCAATCACCACACATGCGTCGTTACCAGACAAAACGATGATGCCACGCAGCAGATCTTCGACGCTGACACGATCCTGCGTGTTCAGGAACATGGTCGACCCACCATAGCTCATGGCGTGTTCCGACACGGGCAAGGTTTCCCCCAGGGTCAGGCGGCCATCGCGCAGCGCCTCAAACGCGACGTAGAGCGTCATCAGTTTGGACATCGACGCAGGCGGCAGGGGCTGGTCTGCTTCTTTCGACAGCAGAACCGTTCCGGTCGTCTGATCGATCACATAGGCCGCGCGGGCGGTTGTGTCGAAAGCGTGGGCGGGCAGGGCAAACAGCGCCAGCCCGAGGGTCAAAACAGATGATCGCAGTGAGGACAGCATGGGGGCCTCCTAGGTTTCAATTTTTGACGGTGAACGCGTCGTTAAAGCCCAGGTCTTTGACATCGCGCTGCATGGCATTGCGTTCCGAGCGCGATGTGGCTGGGCCGACTAGGACCCTCCAGACCGTTTTGCCGTCCGAGGTTAGTTCTCGCACCTCGGCAGGCATTCCGTTGCGGCGGATCTTGTTGGCAGCGCTATTGGCGTTGGTTTCAACCCCGAAAGTGCCGACCTGGACGAACGGTTTTGACAAGGACGATACCGAAGCCGCCGTAGCTGCCGATGCGTCCGCTGTTGCGGCAGAGGGGGGGCTGGCCGGTGTGGGTTCTGCCGCGTCAATCGCCGCAGCCGCGCCCGCTATCGGGTCCAGCGGCGTTTCGGTGATTTCATCGGGCTTTTTCTTTTGCCACCATTTACGTTTGGCCGGTTGTTCAGTCGGGGGGGTAACCTCTGGATCCACCAGTGAAGCCGATGATGTTGCTTCTGCCGTCGTTTCGACCACCTCAGTCGCTGTGTCGGTCGCCGTATCGGTCGCGGCATCAGCGGCCACGGCCGCCGTGGCTGGTTTCTTGCGCTGCCACCATTTGGGCTTGGCCGGTACTTCAGTCTCTGTGACGGTTTCGACCGCCTCGGCGGCTGTTTCCGCCGCTGTGTCGGTTGCCGTGTCGGTCGCGGCATCTGCGGCTACAGCAGCCGCAGTCGCGGCGCCGGCCGCCGCTGCAGGTTTTTTGCGTTGCCACCACTTGAGCTTGGCTGGCTGTTCAGCTTCTGCGGCCTCACTTTCGGCGATGTCGGTCTTGGGCTCATCCGCTGCTGCGGTTTGCGTTTCTTCGACAGGGATCTCTTCGGCTGCGGGCTTTTCTTCAACCGGCTCAGGTTTCGGTTCGGGCGCTTTGCGACGCAGGGCGACGACATCAACCTGTGTAGGTGCACCAGCCAGAATGCCCAGTTTTTCGGCTGCAGCAGAGGAAAGCTGCAGTTCAGGACCCGGCAGGTTTCTTTCGCGACGGAACAACGCGGCTGTGATCGTTTTATTGTTCTTGGGGTTTTTGACGCGCACACGTTCGGGCTGTGTCACATCCGGGTGGGCAACCCATATTCCGCCCAATGACGGGCGGCCATCCCATAGTCCGGGCTCAGACAGCTGAAACACCTCGGGCGCTTCGACATCATCTTTCGGGCTTCCGCTTGGAGTGGGGAAAAGGTCGGTCCGACCGTCTGGTGCGGATTCGGCGCTCTGGGTATCTGCCGAGACATTTTCGGGGGAAAGCACCTCATCGCAACCAACCAAAACCACGGACACAACGGCCAAAGCCGCTAACGCTCGCGGATGTGCGCGTGTCTCTGTCGCTCGCTTCATCTTGTCATCCCTTGCCTGATTGGGCCTCGTTTCCCGAGACCCGCCGCCGATTGCTGGTTCTGTATTGCCAGCCTGCTTCGGTCTTTCCTGCAGATCATAACGCGGCCAAAGTGTCATGGAAAGACCGCAGCGGGCGCTTCGGCAAGAATTCCCTATTTGGTCTTGCCACCGGTTCGCGATGGCCTTAGACCCGGCCCCACGCGGGGAGGTGGCAGAGTGGTCGAATGCGGCGGTCTTGAAAACCGTTGAACGTGAGAGCGTTCCCAGGGTTCGAATCCCTGTCTCCCCGCCACTCATACCTGTCTCACTTCAGTTGTGTTTTCTGACCCGGAATTGTGCCGCAATTCCCGCGAGTTGGCGCATGCGCTTTCAATCAGAGACAGAGCGGTTCGTACATTCAGAGGACAATTCAGGCCCCAGTCTCAGTGCAGCATTTTGGCGGGGTCGCTTTGGGCTGGATTTACCTGATAACCTGCAATTTACAGGGAATATTCGCAAACCGGGACTGATTTCCGTCATTTCTCCTATCAGAACCGTATGTTTTTCAGAGGTTTATGCTGCAAATTCCCTAAGAGGTGGAACGGGGATTTTCTCGTGGGAACAGGGAATTGTGTCTACGGATCAGGGAAGGAGAATCCTGTATCAGAAAGGCGGAATCTGGAGATGTCAGAAGCCGAACAGGCGTTCCTGTTCGGCCCAATCAAGTGGGTGGGTCATGCTGACCAGACGCTTGAGTGTGAGTTCGGGCGGCTGTGTGCCGTCGAGAATCGCAGCCTGAATCTTCGGGGAAAGAAAGGCGAGCTGGGCGCGGGTGCGGATGAAGGCGCCGGGGACGCTTTCGCGGCGTGCGATCTCCATCAGTTGAACTCCGGCTTTTAGATCGCGCGCCCAGCAATGGGCGCGGATCAGCATGGACCGGAGGTGGGGATCAGGTTGGGGTGCCATATCTCCGGCGATGACCTTGGCCTCGACGCCGCGGCGGCGCAGACCGAAAGATGCGGTGACGTGGGTGAGATCCGGGCGCAGATGGTCCGCAGCAATGCCAACTGCGCTTGCCAGAGTTTTGGGGTTCAATTCGAGGTCGATCTGACCTGGTGCAAATTTACCTTTGGCCAGAAGAGCAGCGCCGACCTGACCGCCTTGGCGTTGAAGCCGGGTTACTAAATCTGCAACTGAGGTCTGGACTGCCTCGGCTGACCCGGCCTCCGGCTGCGCCAGTACCTGATGCGCGGCGGCGGCGTCTTGCAGATGTCTGACGATGACATCAATGACCGCGTTTTCCAGCGCAGGGCCGGGCAGTCGCCAGCCGGAAGTATCCTTGCCGCCCGAGATCAGTCTGTTGGAGATATAGTAGCGTAACCGTCGGCCTGTGCGCGTGGTGTGGGTTGGCGTCAACCGATCACCAGTTTCGTCCTGCAGCAGACCGGTGAGCCAGGCGCCGGGGTCATTGGAATGTTGGCGCGTATCGGAGCCGCCGCGTGCCCGAGAACGATTGGAGGCCTGCCGCATCTTCTCTTGCACCCGGTCCCAATCGCCTTGGTCGATGATCGCCGGGTGTTGCCCGTCCCAGATCTTATCCTTGTGGCGAATTTTTCCGAGATAAACCGGGTTGCGCAGCAGGTAATAGATTTGACCCCGTGACAGTGGACAATCCCCTTTTATGCTTCCATCCGCCCGAACAACCCGCTTCGACCGCAGGTTGTCTGCCGTTGCCCGTTCTTCTACTTTGCGCAGGCATCCCAGCCCGCCATAAAGCCCAAAGAGATGCCGGACCGTTCTGGCCTCCTCCTCATTCACCACCAGCGTTCTTGCTTTTGGATCGGGGTGGCGGTCATAGCCGAGAGGCAGGTTGCCACCCATCCAAAGCCCCTTTTTCTTAGACGCTGCAATCTTGTCACGAATACGTTCGGCGGTGACTTCCCGTTCAAACTGAGCAAAGGACAGCAGTACATTCAGGGTCAACCGACCCATGGAGGAAGAGGTGTTGAATGCTTGTGTGACGGACACAAAAGAACAGTTCGCCTGTTCCAGCCGTTCGACTAGCTTGGAGAAGTCGGCGAGCGATCGGGTCAGCCGGTCGATCTTGTAGACCACAACCATGTCGATGCGCCCTGCATCGATCTCTTCAAGAAGGCGCTGAAGTGCAGGGCGCTCTAGGGTGCCGCCCGACAGGCCACCGTCATCGTAGCGCTCGGCCAACAGGGTCCAGCCTTCATGTCGCTGGCTGGCGACATAGGCTGCGCAGGCCTCATACTGCGCATCCAGCGAATTGAAACCCTGGTCCAGCCCATCTTCTGAGGACTTGCGCGTGTAGATCGCGCATCTGATTTTGCGGCGCGGGCTCATTTGGCCCCCTTGCCGGTGAGTCCGAAGAAACGCGGCCCCGACCAATGCGCGCCGGTAATCTCTCGGGCGATGGCCGAGAGCGAGCGATAGGACCGACTGTTCCAACTGAAGCCGTCTTCTGTCACATCGACAACATGGGTCACGCGATTCCACTCGCGCAACAGGCGTCCGCCGGGCTTTAGGGCAGGGCATGTGGGCCGGAGCTTCTTCTCAGAGCCCTTTTCCAGCGTAGCTTTGACCTGCCGGGGTAGCCCGCCATGACAGCGGGACTGCATCTCAAAAGCGATAAAACGGCGCAGGAAGGGTTGGCTGAGCATGGCGGGCGCCGGTTGATCAAACAGTTGCTGCCAAAGCGTGACCAGATCCGATCGACCCATGGCGGCAAGATCGGCGACATCGCTCGTCTTGGTCATGGCTCGCCGCCTTTGTTTGCTGTGAGGTGATATGAGGAAAAACCATGTGACTTGTCGGATTCGCGCCGTTCGATTGTGACGCCTTTTTTCCGCAGACCGCTTATAGCTGCTCGGACCGAATGAGGCTGCCGCCCCGTTGCTTTGCAGAGCGCCTCAAGGCTGGCGCCGCTCGGGCGACGCAACAAGGCTTGCACCTTGTCGATTTTGGTTTGTTTGGATTTGGACATGTATTGTCTCCTCTGATCCGGGGCTGGCGGAATGCCGAACCCTGGTACTGAGGAGCGCCCGAATGGCTCGGGCGTGGGTTCAGTGATGCGTGGTTCACAGCAACAGTCCAGCTCTTTCTGGGGCGAGCTCTGGAGGGGTGTGTTTTGCAGGGCGTTGCTGTCGTACCCCCGATTATTCGTCAACAATCTTAATTGGTTACTTTTTGTTTGGGGGTTGCGTCTCGTAGTGATGGCACCTACATTTAACCCAATCGCCCGGACTATCAGGGCGGGAAACTGCTCCCGCAGGCAGCACTCATTGGAAACACAGGTTTCCGCAGAGAGCATTCAAAGGAGCAACGTCTCGGATCGATAGGTCCGGGGAGTTGCGATTTGTGCTCTCTCCGATTTTCCAACGCGATCCCTCCATCTCGACGTCCTCGCGGCGTCACGCAAAAGGAGGCGGTTATGCCTGCCAAGAAAACACAAAGTGACGTTCAGGCGTCCAACACGCCGATCTGGATGGCGGACAAAGTTATCCAATCCCAGGTCAGCCAGATCAAGCCCTACGCCAACAATAACCGCGTGCATGCGGCCAAGAACATCGACAAGCTTAAGGCGTCGGTGGCTCAGTTTGGGTTTGTCACCCCGATCCTTTTGGATGGTTCGGGGACAATTATCGCGGGTCATGGCCGCTATGAAGCCGCAAAGGCCCTGGGGTTGATGTCCGTGCCGACTGTTGTCGCGGATCACTTGTCAGAAGTGGAAGTGCGCGCTCTGCGCATTGCGGATAAAAAGCTGGCGGAATTGTCCGACTGGAACGAAGCTGCGCTGCAGATTGAATTTGCCGAGCTGATGGATCTCAGCCTTGATGGCGAGCTGGACTTTGATCTGGACATCACCGGGTTCGAAACACCGGAGATCGACATTATCATCGACGGCACGGGCGAGGTCACGGAGACTGAAGCGGAATCTGTTGAAACGCCGAACCCTGCGGCACCCGTAATCACGGAGCCTGGCGATCTCTGGGTTCTCGGAGATCATCGCATCTTCTGTGGGGATGCCCTGCAAGCCCAGAGCTACGACACCTTGCTGGATGGCGAGAGCCCGCAGATGGTCTTCACCGATCCTCCATACAACGTACCGGTCAATGGGCATGTCCGCTGTGGCATCAGTGGCGAACATCGCGAGTTCGCCATGGCGTCGGGTGAAATGTCTAACAGTGAGTTCCGCGTCTTTCTTTCAGGCGTGGTCACCCGGCTGTTTCACTGCTTGCCGGACGGAAGCATCGCGATGATCTGCATGGACTGGCGTCACATTGAAGAACTGATTGCGGCGGGAAAGATCGGCGGCTTCGATCTCATCAACCTCTGCGTCTGGAATAAGACCAACGGCGGGATGGGCAGCCTCTACCGCTCCAAGCATGAGCTGGCTTGCATCTTCAAGAAGCCCGGTGCTGCGCATATCAACAATGTCGAGCTGGGAAAGCATGGTCGCAACCGGACCAACGTCTGGGATTATGCCGGTGTGAACAGCTTTGGGGCAGGGCGCGAAGCGGACCTTGCGGATCATCCCACGGTGAAGCCGACAGCTTTGGTGGCAGATGCCATCATGGATGTGAGCCATCGCGGCGATGTTGTGCTGGACGTCTTTGGCGGGTCCGGCGCGACCTTGTTGGCAGCTGAGAAAACCGGGCGCCGGGCGCGGCTGATTGAACTCGACCCGACCTATGTCGATGTCGCCATCCGCCGTTGGCAGGAGATGACCGGTGAGAGCGCCGTGCATTCGGTGACAGGCCAGACGTTCGATGCGCATTCTGCGGCAACCAATGCCACCTCAGAGCTGGAGGCGGATCATGTCTGACGATACGAAAGAGTTTGAGGTTGGCTACGGCAAACCGCCCAAAGCGACCCAATTCAAGAAAGGCCAATCAGGCAATCCGAAAGGACGACCGAAAGCCTCGAAGAATGTTGGGTCGATGCTTGAGGAAGTCTTCTTTCGGAAAATCCCGATCACCGAGAATGGATCACGCCGCGAGGTCACTATGCTGGAAGCAATCCTGCGCCAGCTGGTGAATGGGGCAGTTAAGGGCGAGATGCGTTCGATTGACCGGGTTCTCAAACTGTTGCCTGCGGTTCAGGAGGCACGTGCTGCAGAGTTGGCGGGTGGCGAAGGTGCATCAGCGGCCGACCCCGGTTCAGATCTGGCCGCCCTGGAAGTGCTGGCGGATATGTTTGGCAGCGATCCGGATCAGCTTTTTGCAAGCATCCAGGGAGGCATCGACGATGAATGCCCTGAATTCTGATGATAGCAAAAGACTGGCAGAGGCTGCGATGCGTGAAAACCTCTACGCATTCCTTGCGGGCAGTTTTGGCATCTTGTGTCCGGGTGAGACGCTTGCTCGGGCCCCTTATCTGGAGGCTATGTGTTGCGCCCTTCAGCGCGTGGCCTCCGGTGAATGCCAACGGTTGATGATCTCGATAGCCCCTCGCCATCTGAAGTCGATCTGTGGATCTGTTTTGTTGCCAGCCTTTGAGCTTGGACGAGATCCGACAAAGAAAGTGGTTGTTGTCAGTTACGGCAAAGATCTGGCGCGCGAACATGCCGAACAGTTTCGACGGCTGGTGACTAGCCCATTTTACCAGCGCCTGTTTCCAAAGATGAAGGTCGATCCGAAACACAACCGGTTCGAACATATGAAAACTACTAAAGGAGGCGGGCGCAAATCTGTCTCTCTTGGCGGCGGCATAACTGGCTTCGGTGCAAACCTCATTATCATCGATGATCTGGGTAAACCCTCCGAAATGCGCCACGATACGTACCGGCAGGAGTTGCGTGACTTCTTCGACCAGACCCTATTCTCACGGCTGAACGACAAGCGCACGGACCGTATTGTCTCGATCCAGCAGCGATTGCACCCGGATGACTTCTCCGCCTACCTTTTGGAAAAGGACACGTTTGACCATCTATGTTTGCCGTCGATCGCGGAGATCCCTGAAGAGATCTCGCTCTACAACAATCGTGTGCTGAAGCGTCGGCCAGGGGACTTGTTGAACCCAGAGCGGGAACCGCAGGAGGTTCTTGATCGGATCAAGGCCGACATAGGCAATTTTGCTTTCCAGGCACAGTATCAACAGAACCCCACAGACGGTGAAAACGAATTTCTCTCAATGTCAGATTTGCATCTGGTGGAAACCTTGCCGGACGAAGGCGTGTTTGTCCGGCGGGTCCAGAGCTGGGATACAGCGGCGAAGGATAGTCCGCGTTCGGACTTTACGGTGGGGCTGACCTTTGGTTGGCATGCGTATGAAGAAAGATGGTACTTACTCGACGTCTTTCGGGCTCGAACGAACTATACGGAGGTGCGGAACGCTGTTCTTCGATTGCGCAAGCAATGGCGCGCTGACAGAGTCCTGATCGAGTCCTCGGCGATGGGCATCCACCTTCTGGATGAGTTGAAACGCACCGCAGCAGGTGTTTACATGCCCGTCAACGTTGTCACCGGCAAACTGGACCGCTTCATCCCACAGACCGACTGGATTAAATCTGGCAAGTTAGTCATCCCTACGGACAAGCCCTGGTTTGATGAGTTCCGCAGGGAACTGCTGGCGTTTCCGGATGCTCTCAAAGATGATCAGGTGGATGCTCTGACCCAGTTCGCCGAATACATGCGTCGAAGCCAAGGCACATACCTCGATACTGATCCTTACACCGGTCGCCGCCAAGGCAACTATCGACCCGAACGACCAAGAAGGGAAGACCGCATGCGGTTCTGACGCCACGCGAGAGCGCTTTCCAGCGACCTGGGATTGGGTATCACGGCTTCGAACTCATACGTCAGCGATGAAGCGCAAAGCTGACGTTGGTGCTAATTGCAGCGAAGGTCTGCTCTGAGCCCAAAGTACCCTTTACCAAAGGCCAATGCGTTCGGCTACTTTGCCGACCTTGCCGTCATTCGCGGCGCAAGCAAAATCCCATTGCTTGCTGGCTCGACAACCGCCTATTTCGATCAAGGCCAGACGTTTGTGGCGGCCCGGATCAAAGGCACATCAGCAGACAAAGTGCATTGGGAAATCGCCCACGAGCACCAGAAATATTAGACCTGATGGACCAGAGACCATCGGTGCATTATTCATCAATTTGGATCTGTCAAATTGACACAACCATAGTCAGGGAGAAACTAAATGAGATTTGTTTTGATTTCGGTGGTCGCGACCACGTTGACCACGTCAGCAATCGCTGCCAACGACCCAGTCGAGCTGATGAACAACTGCGAGCGGATCGCGTCCGGGCGCCTGGGAATGCCAATAGAAGATGTTCGAGTCGAGCTGCAAACGGCGCGTGTCGACGGCTCGATCCCAGTCAACGGTTCAGTCATGGGCAGCGAATTAACATTCCAATGCAATTTTAACAAAGATGGCAGCGTTGGAGACTTCTGGAACTCAAAGGATATAAAGGGCTGCCCAGGGGACCTTTCTGAGGCAGAGCGTTGGTTGTTTCCCGGATGTTGACCAGTCCGAGCTCAACAACTCTCGTTTTGGCCCTACTAAGGGTTTTCTTGAAACCGGGGCCCGTACAGAAGGCGGTTTCGGAATACTCACCCGCTTCAGGTTCTAAAACGGTTCGCCGTGTCGAATGTCAACTTCCGCTTCTGGTTCAGGGGTGATGTTGTACATGCGAGACGCTCAGTCAAAACGAGCGGCTGTTGAGCGTAGAAAGCAGCCCAACAGGATGTCGACTTCGGCTGGCAGCCTTGTCCGCATCTCGGAAGTCACTATGCTTGGAATTGAAGGTCTACTTTGGGCTACGAGCGGTCGGCAGCAATCATTGAGCCTAGGGCCGTTTTGTCCTGCAACTCAGACACTCCTGCAAGGTGCAGCGAATGTCCGGTACCGGTAAAAGCAGCCATTCAAGTTCGGATTTTTGAACCACGCCTCGCAATGTCTGCTTTACGTGATCAACCGGTCATCTGAGTAAAACCGTCGGATGACCGCAACGAGCCCAAAGCAGACATGTTAGTCCCGCGTAAGGTTTGTTTTGGTGACCCCCAAAGAGGTGATAGTGCCATCCAACTAGTGGATCAGTTTCAATCCAACGGGAGACCGGTACTGTCGAAATAGCGCCTAAATCTTTGCCTTCGAGCCTCTAACTTTACGTTCAGCCGTTACTTGCAAATTCGTCTTCCGCCTCTCCACCCGGGGTTTGATCTACTTCCTCCGGTTCTCCATCAACATCATCGTCCTCCTGGCCGTCGGCATAAACGCTTCCGTCATCCGAAATGCCAAGTGTGGATTTTACCGATTCTTCATCGGGATTGGAGGCACGGACCGCGCCGAGGACGCGGTCTTGCTGTTCCTCCGCGACGATTTTGTCCTCAGAAAAATCGCCTTTGTAATGTCCCAACAAACTGGCCTCCGCGTCATGCACCGCCTCCGCAGCCGCCAACTGATCGTCCGTCGGTTGCGCTATCGAATTTCCGTCCTCATCTGTTGTTACGTCGTGCGCATCTTTCACCGCTTGTGCGGTTTCCAAATCTTCAGGCGCAATCGTACCGGGAGTGGACGCCTCATCGGCAAGAACCTGTTCAGCTTCCTCCAGCGTCATTGGAGCCGTGTCCAAATAATCATACGCCGCAGCAATTTCCTTCACTTCTTCAGGGCTCAAGTCGTAATCTTCACCCATGACATGATTGAAATTTGCGTCGGCTGCGGCAAGGCCAGCGGCCAGGCTCACCGGCCCTGTACCTTTCGCATACTGTCCGTTCGCGATATGCGCGAGTTTTGCATTTACACTGGAGTTAATGGCACCATTCAGTTTGCCGAGGTTACGCGGGGCAAGCGTGCCATCATCAAGGAGTTTTGCTTTTCTGCTTGGTGGTCTCGGGGATTGCGCGACACTCGCTTTACTTGTTCGTGTTGTGGTGGTCCGTGCCTTGTTCCCTTTGAATAGACCTTTGACACCGTTTTGCTTCAGGTTACGGCCCAAGGCCTGAAAGTCTTCCTTCACAGCCCGACCCAAACGACTGCCGCTCTTTGACTTACGACTTTTGCTGGCAGACTTCGTATTTACCCCGTTCAGCGTTTTGTCGGAACCCCATCCCCTTTTGGCACCTTTTTCACCGTTGTTGCCGCCCTTTCCGCCACCGTTGCCACCTCCATTATCCCCTTTTCCGCCGCCGTTACCTCCACCTTTGCCGTTACCATTTTTTGCGTATGCGTAATCGGTAGCGAGAACGGTCACGACTGGCGCGACTACAAATGTAGACAGTACGATTGCGGAGACGCTCACTTTAAGGAAGTTCAACACGGTAGAAATCCTTTTCGTTTAGAGAAATACTGGTTAGCGGTGGCGAACGAATGCCATCCTTAAAAACGTTGTTCAAACACGGCCAGAATGAGGCAGCTATTCGACTTTCAGGAGTTGTTATCTTTAATGGAATATTAACAACTTGGCCTTTATTTCCAAAAGAATCACTTGGGGAAATTAAACTGTTAACAAAAGCAGTAGTTTTCAAGTTTCTGTTTCCAGCAGCGGTCAAAAAAAACCGCTAAATCGGAAATAATAGGTGTGTTAACACTCGGTTAATGTGAGGTCTGAAAAATAGCAAATAGTTTATTTTTACGAGTTGACTATGGTTAAGCAAAGCAAAAGGGAGCTATTCCCGCCTTTAAACGACGCCGAGGCCGAAACATTTGGCCCGGACAAGAATAGCTCCCTAAAACCTACGATAAGAAGGGCTATATTTGCTGCCCCAATATTGTTGTATTTTCTTCTAATGGCCTTTTTTCTAAATAGAGCGTCTGCCGAAAGCTATATATCGATCCCGTGGTAGATGAAGGCTTTTGCCCTGAGATAGACAATGAGGGTCCGCGCTATCAGACGAGACAGCGAAAGATAGTTCTGTTCGTCCACTCCGCCTGCTGAGCAATCATTCAATTGGTTCCATAGCTCTGCGCCGCAGCAAACGGCAGAAATGTCCGCAAAGCAGACATCGGGCTGAAACTACCGAACGTCCGCTGCGAGCCCGACCTGCTCATTCGACATAGCGCAGCGAAGGTCGGCTTTTTCATGGGTTGGCCACAAATGCGGCTCGAATCGCGGCCTTCATCGCGTCCTGAGGCCCTTGTTCTTGCGCCTTGCTGGATGCCATCACCAGCTTGGAGGCAGGCGTGTTTCTATGTTTGTTTGCATAGTCTACCATCTGCGCGTTGCCCTTGGTGCTGACCGCAGCGCTGCAGGGTGCTCTGCCAGATGGGATGAATGGCCGTTTTCAAGAAGGCAGCCCCATTTTTGAAGTCTCTATATTAACCAGACATGAATGAATCGTTCTTTTCCATAAAAGATAATCCCTCCAAATGACCAGTAGGCCGCCACGTTTTTGACATATTCAAATCACAGATTTTATAGAGGTGCTCTCAGTTAAGAAATAAACCTAATTCCAAATTCTTAGAGGGATTCTGAGTCAATGCCCTAGTAAATGTTTCCGTAATTGCAATACCTGCAATTGCGAGCTTTTCCCTAATAGAAATGAACTTATGGCAGCTTTCCGCCGCTAAAGGAGGTTATAAATGCCTACGAATTTTGTAAAATCAACAAGCTCTAGCGTTTCTCCTGCATTCGGTGTGTGGAAAGGTGCTCGACGTCTTGCCAGCGACGAGGATGGCGCGCTTACTATATTCGCCCTCTTTATGTTTGTGGCTATTGTCGCCTTTGTGGGAATTGGTATCGATTTCATGCGCTACGAGAGCGAACGTGCAAATTTGCAGTACACGCTGGATCGGTCTGTTTTGGCTGCGGCGGATCTTGATCAAAAGGCGGAACCAGAATCTGTCGTTCGTTCGTACCTGGAAAAGGCGGGCCTTCTGGAAAATCTGACCAATATCAATGTAGTCAACGACACTGGTTATCGTGAGGTATCGGCGACAGCCATGTCCGAGATTCCGACCCAATTCATGCACCTTTCCGGCGTCGAAACACTGAACGCCCCTGCCGCAAGCACTGCCGAGGAAAGCGTCGGTTTGGCCGAAATCTCAATTGTGTTGGACGTCTCGACCTCTATTGACCTGCCTGCACTGCAAAAAGCTACGAAAAGCATCATCACACAGATTGGAACGAAAAACGGGGCTTGGAGCAACGAGATTTCATTCTCCCTGATTCCATATTCCAGCCAGGTTAACGCCGGCAAAGAGTTGCTGAAGTACTACAATCTCGACCGTTTTCATGACTACTCGCACTGCGTCAACTTTATCGACAACGAATTCAGCAAGCCTGATCTTTCTCTGACCAGAGTGCTGGAACAAACGGCTCATTTTGACCCTTACACCGAGACAAAAGAGCCGATTCAGCATCCTGTCTGCCCAATCCGCGACGGATCGGCGATCCTGCCATTCCAAAACAATGAAACCGTGCTTCATAACTACGTCGACGGCCTCACCAAGCTCGCCAGTCCAGTGGCGGACGAGGACTCAGGCCTGGATAATGGCGCGAATTGGGGCCTCATACTGCTGGATCCCGGTACACAGCCGGTCATCGCAAAACTTGCCACCACTGTAGCAAATGGTGGCGACGATATCGTTCCGGAATCCTTCGACGACCGCCCTCTAGCTTACAACGGCAACGTCCTGAAGGTTCTGATCCTCGTTTCTGACGGGGACAATACCGACCAGCACATGCTCAACCCGTCGATGCGCACCACTATGTCGGATATTTGGTACAACGAGGACGCTGATCGCTTCTCTGTCTACCAGTCCAATGGCTCCCCCATGTACTGGTGGCCGCACGACAATAGTTGGCAGGATCACGCCTACGGCCAAGGAAACTCGCGTTGCACGACCAAAGGCAGTAAAGCCGAATGCGTGAATGAGGAGGAACCCGGCAACGCGGTACAATTGTCCCACGTTGACCTGCTGAACCTCGTGTCTCTGGAACACATCGAAAACAACATTTTCACGCAGTCGCCAAGTGCTTATGGTCAATGGGAAGCCAGTGCGTTCAGCAAGAAAACCGCGGTCGCCAAGGATCAGCGCACCAAACACGTATGCAAGGCCGCCAAGGATGAGGGGGTGATTGTATTCAGTGTCAGCGTCGACGCCCCGACGAACGGCCAAAAGGTACTGCAAGGTTGCGCAAGCTCCGCCAGTCATTATTATGATGCATCGGCCCCTGACCTCACAGATGCCTTTACCTCGATCGCGTCTTCCGTCCGTATGTTGAGGTTGACACAATGATCCGTAGGTTGATTTCCGCTCTAGCTAAGCTCCGCCGCCATGAAGACGGAAATGCGACCGTCGAGTTTGCAATCGTCTTCCCAGCCATCTTTTTCTTGGTTCTTGCGGGGCTGGAGCTTGGCATAGTAACCTTGAAACACGCGCAGTTAGAGCGTGCCGTCGACTTGACAGTGCGCGACATCCGGCTAAACACCGGCATCAACCCACAACACGACGACATCAAGGCGCTCATTTGTAGCCGCGCCAGTTTTATCAAAAATTGCGAAACCAGCGTGCGCTTGGAAATGATCCGGCAGGATCCTTTTGAGGCTATGAAAGTACCAACTGTCCCTGACTGCACTGACCTCTCCGAAGTGGCTCGCCCCGTGCGGACCTTCCACAACGGCCTTGAGAACGAGTTGATGGTTCTTCGGGCCTGCGCCAAGATCAACCCCGTTTTTCCAACATCCGCAATGAGCAAGGCATTGGTCAACGAAGAAGGCCAGTACGCCCTGACCGCTACAACTGTCTTCGTACAGGAGCCTGGTTAGTACCATGATTAAGCGACTTCTATATAACTGCCCGAAAAGTTTCCGAGCACGGGAAGATGGCTCGATTGCCGTAGAGGCAGTCCTCCTTGCCCCTATGCTCTTTTGGGCGATCATGGCGGGATATACGTATTTCGAAGCCTACAGGCAAAGTGCTTCGAACATCAAAGCGGCGCATACGATTGGTGACCTGATTTCTCGCGAAACCCGGGAAATCAACAGCGCCTACATTGACGTGATGGAAGAAATGTTCAGTTTGATGGTGGCCAATCAATCTGATCTGAAAATCCGAATTTCGTTAGTTCTTTACGATGTGGCCGCCGACAGCCACTCGGTGAATTGGTCTGCAATTCGCGGTGGATTTACTGAAAAGCTGACCGACGCAAATATTGGCCAATATAAAGATGCCCTGCCTCCGATGTCGGATCAGAACACGCTCATCCTGGTCGAGACGTCCAACACGTTTGTCCCGCTCTTTAGGGTAGGCTTGGGCAACATAGAACTGGAAAACTTTATTTTTACCCGTCCGCGCTTTGCAAACAATATCAAAGGGAACGTCTAAGTGCCTGAGCTCGGCAACGAAGGGTCCCCGTAGGTGCCACCAAGGCCCAAGCGGGCACTGTCAGAAGAAACTTATTGAGGCGGGCAGGGCGAGCACTTAGCGTCGCAGGATGACAAGACGCAGCCCTTTTCGCTACTTCAAGACGAGCCCCGAGATCATCCGTCTGGCCGTCATGATGTATGTTCGGTTTCCGC